>NZ_RAPO01000003.1:0-600000 GCF_003610195.1 Halopiger aswanensis
TCGCGGACCGTCTGGCCGACGCGTTCGATCCAGATCCGGTCGATGTTCTCGTACTCGAGAATCTCGAGGACGGTGTCCATGTGCTCGTTAAACGACTCGACGGCCTCGCGCTCGATCCGGTCGATCCGGGTGCGCAGGTCCTCGAGTTCGTCGCGGATCTCCTCGCGGCGAGCCTCGAGGTCGTCCTGCTCCTCGAGGGCCGATTCGATCTCCTCGATCTCCTCGGTCGTCGTCTCCAGCTCCCGCTCGAGCCGCCCCAGCGAGAACTCGAGTTCGTTGGCGCGGCGGTTGAGTTCCAGCAGGCTCTCCTCGTCTCCGTCCTCGTCCTCCTCGGGTTCGGCCTCGGCTTCCAGCGCCGCGGCCTCGTCCTCGAGTTCGTCGATTTCGGTTTCTAGGTCGTCCTGCTGTTCGGTCAGTTCCTCGAGATGCCCCTCGCGGCGCTCGATCTCGTTTTGAACGTCGGTCAGCCGTTCTCGGAGACGCTCGCGTTTGCGTTCCGTCTGTTCGATCTCGCGTCGCTCGGCTCGCAGCGACTCGATTCGGTCTTCGATCTCGTCGCGCTCGCTCAGTTTCTCCTCCTGGAGCGAGCGGAGCCGTTCGATCGTCGCCTCGATTTCGCTGCGCTGGACCTCGCTGCCGCAGGTCCAACAGCGGACGGTCTCGTCGTCCTCGAGCAGCGCGTCGGTGACGGTCCCGTCGTCGCTCGCGCCGTCGTCGCCCTCGGCCAGTAGCTCCCGAATCTCGGGGTGGGAGCCCTCGAGCATCTCCTCGTTGAACTGGACGATGCTCTGCAGTTGGCTCACGACGCCGTCGATCGACTGGGACTGGCGCTGGAGCCGGTCGATCTCCTCGTCGATGGACTCCCGATCCATCGCGTCGGTCTCGGGTAACTCGTCGCGCTCGGCTTCGATCTCCTCGCGCTCCTCGCGCAGCGCCGCGAGGCTCTCGCGTTCGGTCTCGAGATCGAAGCGGACGTCCTCGAGTTCCGAGCGGCGCTCGCGCAGTTCCTCGAGCTTTTCCTCGAGTTCGTCGGACTCGGCCTGCTGGTCGTCGGCCTCGTCTTCGGCCTCCTCGATGGCTTCCTTGACTTCCTCGAGTTCGGCGCGTTTCTCCTCGATCTGGGTCTCGATGTCGGTGCGCTGGCGCTCGAGTTCGGGCAGGTTACTCTTGAGCGACTCGAGGCGGTCGAGTTCGTCGGAGATTTCGTCCTTTTCGGCCGTCAGCCGAGTGATCTCGGCCTCGATCTCGTCGGTGTCGATCGGCCGGAGGATGATCTCGCGGAGATCGTCCTGCGTCGTCACCGCGCGCCGCGCCGGGTTCGACTCGAGCAGGAAGGCGAAGAGTTCGGCGAGTTCCGGATCGTCGAGGTACGGGTCGCCTTCCGTGACGACGGTGTTTCCGGCCCGTCGAAGTTGTCGGGTGTACGTGTCGCCGTCGAGTTCGAGTTCGACTTCGCCCTCCTCGGCGTCGGCCTTGAGAGACGCAGATTCGCCGCCGAGTGCGGCCATGAACGCCTGGAGCAGCGAGGTACGGTTGGTCGCGTTCTGCCCGGCCAGAACTGTAACCCCCGAATCGAGTTCGACTGTCGTTTCGTTGATGCCGCCGATATTTCGGGCCCAGAGTTGGGCCTCGCGTGGTACGGACTCCTGAGTGGCCATTGTTAGTTACTTTCCTATCCGAGTGATAAACCTTTGGTGGAAGGCGAAGCCGATGCCTCCGTGCGATACTCTCACGACTGAATTCGGCTGAACTGGGCCTATGCTTATCCCCGGAATAGGAAAGGTCGCCCGCGACCCTACGGCTTCGTCAACGCCCCGAATCGACTCGTTCGACTCACCGGTCGGCCGAATTCCGGCGGTGGTCCGTCGATCGTCGTGCGGCCGTTCCGGTGCTTCGGTTTATATACGAAGCCGCGGCCAAGCGCGGCATGCCGACTCGAAACCGCCGGTCGCGGCGAACCGCGATACGGACGATCGGCTCGCTCAGCGTCGGAGCGCTCGGCCTCGCCGGGTCCGCGGGCGTACGAGCCGACTCGAGCGCTACCGGAGACGACTGTGATGGCGATGCGGGCGCCAGTGGCGGCGATGGTACCGATAGCGGCCACGACGACGCCGGTGACACTGTCGACGACGTCCCCGACGGCGCAACGCGCTACGTGGCCGTCGTCGATCGGATCGTCGACGGCGAACACGTCGTCCTCCTGCTCGAGAAGGAGGGCGAACTGGTCGACCAACTCGTGATTTCGGTCGACGAGTTCGACGAGATCGCGGAGGGAGACCTCCTGCTCGTCGACGTGAACGACGGCGAGTTGCGCGACTACGAGCACATCGACGAGCGACCGCCCGGCGGCGTGTGAGCGGACGCGTATGAACGGTCGATACGCGTGACGGGACGAACAGGACGGACGAGACGACCTACGCCTCGCGAACCAGCGCGACGCTCGCCAGCTGGTCGCCGGCCACGACGGTCGCCTCTCGCGTGAGGGCGTAGAGAATTCCGTCGCGGTCCGCGACGGCCTCCTGCAGCGGCTCGTAGGTCGTCGGGTTGTACACCGTTCCGAGGACCGTCCCCTCCATCACTCGATCGCCGACCTCGAGCGACGGCTGCGGTCGGAACAGCCCGGAGTCGGCGGCGCTGACCTGCCCGAGGTGGTTGCGCGCGAGCGTCTGCTCGCGGTCGGGTACGTCGCCGGGGAGCATCTCGAGGTGCCGGAGCACGTCGAGCAGCCCGTCGACGCCGCTTTCGACGACGTCGTCGAGGATCTGCTTGTTGTGGGCGAGTTCGGGCGTGATCGAGGGGATGCTTTCGTTCGAGGCGGCGACCCGGAGCTTCCCCGCGAAGTTCCGGCGGTGCCACTCGTCGTCGGCGTCGTCGTCCGCCTGTTCGCCGAGCAGGAGCGCAGTGCCGAACGCCTCGGCGAGCCGGCGGGAGCGCGCGTCGCCCTCGCGGAAGACGACGTGGGGGTGCATGTCCGGACTGCCGGTGTGGAGGTCGACGATGGCGTCGGCCCGTCCGGCGTACTCCCAGAGGCGGGCGGCCATGCGCTGGTGGAGGCTGCCGTCGGCGTCGCCGGGCCAAACCCGGTTCATGTTGGGGTTGACGCTGTCGATGATCTCGGGCGTCGTGTAGGAGACGCGATCGAAGGTGAGCGGGTTCGCGACGGGGACCGCGACGACGGTTCCCGACAGGGACTCGAGCGGGAGGCGGTCGTGAAAGCGCCGGAGGACCTCGGTGCCGTTGACTTCGCGGCCGTGCTGGGCGGCCTGGACGTAGAGGGTCGGCGCCGGGTCGTCGGTCGGTTCGTCGGCCGATTCGTCGCCGCGGTAGGTGTGGACCGTCGTCGTGAGTTCGACGCCGGAGGGGAGTCGCGCGAGCGTCACCGTCTCGGACGTGTGCGTCCCGGTTCCCATACCGATCCTTTGCGATCCGGCGGTATGTACCTGCGGGGGCCGTTTGCCGGCCGCGGGGGCGGGTGCGGGACCGAGACGGCGGAAACTGAGCGAATCGCGAGACCACTACCGTTTTCACCCGCGCTGCCGTCGCGGTGGGTATGGGAGACCTTACTGCAACCCTGCACACGAGCAAGGGCGACATCGACGTCGAACTGTACGACGAGCGCGCACCCCGCACCGTCGAGAACTTCGTCGGGCTCGCGACCGGCGAGCGGACCTGGACCGATCCCGAAACGGGCGAGGAAGTCGACGGCGAGCCGCTGTACGACGACGTGCTCTTCCACCGGATCATCGAGGACTTCATGATCCAGACCGGCGACCCGACCGGCACCGGACGGGGCGGCCCCGGCTACCAGTTCGACGACGAGTTCCACGACGAACTGCGCCACGACGACGCGGGCATCCTCTCGATGGCCAACTCCGGCCCGAACACCAACGGCTCGCAGTTCTTCATCACGCTCGACGCCCAGCCTCACCTCGACGACCGCCACGCCGTCTTCGGCAAGGTCACCGACGGGATGGACGTCGTCCGCGAGATCGGCAGCGTCTCGACCGACGCCAACGACCGGCCGCAGGAGGACGTGCTCCTCGAGTCGGTTACCGTCCACGACGAGTAACGAACCCGGTCCGAACCGCGCCGTCCGATCGCTCCCCGCAGTTGCGACACCGTCACCGCTCGAGCGGGGGTCCGATCGGCCGGTCGCTGGCGGGTCGATCGGGAGCGGTTCGATCAAGTAGACGCTCGGTTCGCTGGCGGGTTTGTTTCGGACTGACGTACCAGACAAAGACGTTTTACCGACGGCACTGCTGTATATCGGTGAATGGGATCGTCGTCCACCGACGCGGACCACAGCGCGCAACTTCGTCGTCAGGAAGCGATCGCGGATCTGAGTCAGCAGGCGCTCGAGACGGGAGCGGCGGCTATCGACCAGTTGTTGGACGACGTGACGACCGCCGTCGCGGCGGCGCTCGACCTCGAGTACTGTACGATCGTCGAGAGCCAGGCCGACGGGACCGGCGCCGTCTACAGGGCCGAAGGCGGCCTCGAGACCGACCGCATCGGTGCGACGGTGACCGCAGACCGGTTGGCGCAGATCGAACGCGCCCTTCGCGCCGACGGACCGGTCGTCAACGAGTTTCCCGCAGACGGGGGTGTCCCGACGCCGCTGGCCGATCGCGGCGTCATCGACAGCGCTGCCGTGCGGATCGGGCCGCGCGACGATCCGTGCGGCGTCCTGAACGCGTACGCGACCGATCGCCGCGCGTTCACCGAGGACGAGCTGGCCTTCCTCGAGCGGGTCGCAGCCGTCCTCGCGTCGGCGGTCGAAAACGCCGACGCGAGGCGCGACCTCGAGCGGACGGAGCGACGGTTCGAGGCGATCTTCGAGGACCCGAACATCCTCGTCGGCCTGCTCGAGCCCGACGGGACGGTGATCGACATCAACGGGACGGCGATGGAGTACGTCGCGGCGGACCTCGAGGACGTGACCGGCGAGCCGTTCTGGGAGACGCCGTGGTGGGGCGAGGGCGACGACGTTCGAGACGACGTCCGGGAGTGGACCGAGCGAGCAGCGGCCGGCGAGTACGTGACTTTCGAGGCCGATCTCACCCGTCCGAGCGGGGAGCAGTACACGCTCGAGGGCGCGTTCCGTCCGGTTACGGACGACGACGGAAACGTGACGTCGGTCATCGTCTCGGACCGCGACGTCACCGTACGCGAGGAGCGCGAGCGCCGGCTGTCGACGCTGATGGACAACGTCCCGGGGATGGTCTACCGCTGCGAGAACGAGCGGGGGTGGCCGATGGAATTCGTCAGCGACGCTTGCGAGGATCTGACCGGCTACGACCCCGGGGCCCTCGAGCGCGACGAGGTTAGCTGGGGCGAAGACGTGATGGTGCAGGCGGACCGCGAGAAGCTGTGGCAGACGGTCCAGCGCGAGACCGTCTCGGACGAGGATGGTCACACGTTCTCCGAGACCTACCGCATCGAGACGGCCGACGGAGAACGACGCTGGGTCAGAGACTACGGGCGGGGACTCTTCAACGAAGACGGCGACCTCGTCGCCGTCGAAGGGATTATCGCGGACATCACCGAGCGCAAGCGCCTCGAAGCCGAACTCGCGGAGAGCGAGCAGCGCTACCGCACGCTGGTCGAGCACTTCCCGAACGGCGCGGTCGCGCTCGTCGACGAGGATCTGACCTACCGGACGGTCGGCGGCAGCCCGACCGACACGGCCGGCGTCACGGCCGACGAGGTCGAAGGAAAAACGGTTTCCGAGGCCGTGCCGCAGCCGCTCGCCGACGAACTCGTCCCCCGCTACGAGCGCGCCCTCGAGGGCGAGTCGAGCGCGTTCGAGACGGCGATCGACGGCCGCGTCTTTGACTTTCACGTCGTCCCGGTTCGGGACGACGACGGCGAGGTGTTCGCCGCGCTCGGCATGTCCCAGGACGTCACCGAGCGCTACGAGTACGAGCGGGAGCTCGAGGACGCCAAATCGCGACTCGAGGCGGCGACCGAAGCCGGGGCCGTCGGAACCTGGGAGTGGCACGTTCCCGAGGACCGGATGGTCGTCGGCGAGACGTTCGCCGAGACGTTCGGGGTCGATCCCGAGTCGGCCCGCGACGGCGTCCCGCTCGATCGGTTCCTCGAGGCGGTCCACGAGGACGACCGCGATCGAGTCGAACGGAAGATCGAAGCGGCCCTCGAGTCCTGCGGCGAGTACGAGGCCGAGTACCGCGTCCGCAACGCCGACGGCGAGATCCGCTGGGTGGTGGCCCGCGGTCGCGTCGAGTGCGACGCGGACGGCGACCCCGTCCGGTTCCCGGGTGCGGTCACCGACATCACGGAACGGAAGCGCGCGCAACTGCAACTCGAGCGGACGACCGACCAGCTCGAGACGCTGTTCGACGTCCTCCCCGTCGGCGTCATCGTCGCCGACGGCGACGGTGAGATACTGCAGGCCAACGACACCGCCGAGGAGATCTGGGGCGGCACCGCGTTGGACGCCCGCTCCGTCGAGGAGTACGAGAAGTACCCGGTCTGGTGGGCCGACTCGGGCGAGCGGGCCGCGCCCGAGGAGTTGACCCTCGCGCGGGTGCTCGACGGCGAGGAGGTGACCGACCCCGACATCTTCGAGATCGAGACCGACGACGGCGAGCGCCGGATCATTCGGGCGGAAGGAATGCCGATCCGGAACGACCGCGGGGAGGTGATCCGCGGCGTCGCCACCATCACCGACATCACCGAGCGCCGGGAGTACCGGCGCAAACTCGAGGAGAGCGAGCAGCGCTACCGGACGCTGATTGACAACTTCCCCAACGGCGCCGTGGCCCTGTTCGACGAGGACCTGCGTTACCGGATCGTCGGCGGCACCGCCTTCGAAGAGATCGGCGACGCCGCGGAGACGATCGTCGGCAAGACCGTCCACGAGCGGTACCCCCCAGAGCTGGCCACTCGGCTGGAGACGGCGTTCGAGGACGCGCTCGAGGGCGAGGCCAGTTCCTTGGAGATCGCGTTCTACGACCGCGACTGGATGACCCACACGGTCCCCGTCACGGACGACGACGGCGAGATCTTCGGCGGGATGGTGATGGTCCAAGACATCACCGAGCGCAAGGAACGCGAGCAGAAACTCCGCGAACGGGAGCGCCGGCTCGAGCAGTACAAGGAGTACACCGACGCGATTCTGGACGCGATCGACGACGTGTTCTACGTCGTCGACGAAAAGGGCGAGCTCCAGCGGTGGAACCGGAGCGTGGCCGAGGTGACCGGCTACGCGGACGAAGAGATCGACGCGATGTCGCCGACGGAATTAATCGCGCCTGACGATCACGAGGCCCTGTTTGAGGCGATCCGGGACGGCTTCGAGACGGGTTCGACCAGCGCGGAACTGACGGTCCGGACCGCCGACGGCGAACACGTCCCCTTCGAGTTCAACGCCTCGCGGCTTGCGGATCCGTGGGGGAACACCGTCCTCGCGGGCATCGGACGCGACATCACCGAGCGGCTCGAGCGCCAGCGCCGACTCGAGGAGAGCGAGCGGCGCTACCGGACGCTGGCTCAGCACTTCCCCAACGGCGCCGTCGGCGTCTACGACCGCGATCTCGCGTATACGCTCGCGGCAGGCGAGGAACTCGGCGCGACGCTCCCGCCCGCGGATCGGCTCGAGGGGAACCTGATGCCCGACATCTTCCCCGAGCACACGGTCGGGGACCTCGAGCCGGTGTTTCGGGCGGCCGTCGAAGACGGCGAGACCACCAGTACGGAGACAACGTTCGGCGGCCGCCACTGGCGCGTCTGGGCGACGCCGCTGCGCGACGCCGACGGCGAGATCTTCGCCGGATTGAGTTTCGCGCAGGATGTCACCGAGCAGGTCGAGCGCCAGCGCCACCTCGAGCGGTACGAGACGATCGTCGAGGAAGTTAACGACGGCGTCTACGTGGTCGACGAGGACGGCCGCTTCACGACGGTCAACGAGACGTACGCTGACATGGTCGGCTACGACCCCGACGACCTGATCGGCGAACACGTCTCGCTCGTCGTCGACGACGAGGTGGCCGACCGCGTCAGCGACCTCGAGGAGACCGTCGCCGGCGACGCCGAGTGGCCGACGGTCGAGGCCGATCTGCGGACCGCCGACGGCGACACCGTCCCCGTCGAGGCGAGCTTCGCGATGTTGCCCGAGGACGGCGGCGAGTGGCACCGAGTCGGCATCGTCCGAGACATCAGCGACCGGAAGGAGCGGGAACGCCAGCTCGAGGAGTCCGAGCGGCGCTACCGAACGCTGATCGAGAACTTCCCGGACGGCGCGGTCGGGCTGTTCGACGAGAATCTCACGTACACGGTCGCGGGCGGCCAGCTGCTCGGCGAAGCTGGCGTTCAGCCGGACGACCGCGTCGGAAATAGCGTGTACGACACCTACCCGGACGAGGTCGTCGAGGAAATCGAACCCTACTACCGGGCCGCGCTCGAGGGCGAATCCAACACCTTCGACGTCGAGTTCTACGGGCGACAGCTCCACGCGCACACCCTGCCCGTCAGGAACGCCGACGGCGACATCTACGCCGGCATGGTCGTCGTGCAGGACGTCACCGAGCGCCGCGAGTACGAGCGGAAACTCGAGCAGTCCAACGAGCGCCTCGAGCGGTTCGCCTACGCGGCCTCCCACGACCTCCAGGAGCCCCTGCGGATGGTCACGAGCTACCTCCAACTCCTCGAGAACCGCTACGCCGAGGCCTTCGACGAGGACGGCCAGGAGTTCCTCGCGTTCGCGGTCGACGGCGCCGACCGCATGCGCGACATGATCGACGGGCTGCTCGAATATTCGCGGGTCGAGACGCGCGGCGATTCGTTCGAGCCGGCGGACCTGAACGCGGTCGTCGACGAGGTATTGGCGGATCTGCAGTTCCGCATCGAGGAGACCGACGCCGAGATCTCGGTCGCGGACCTTCCGGAACTCGAGGCCGACGCGAGCCAGCTCCGGCAGGTGTTCCAGAACCTGCTCTCGAACGCGCTCACCTACAGCGGCGACGAGCCGCCCCGGGTGCACGTCAGTGCCGACCGGCGCGGCGACGAGTGGGTGCTCTCGGTCGAAGACGACGGGATCGGCATCGATCCAGCCGATCAGGATCGGGTGTTCACGATCTTCGACCGGCTCCACAGCCGCGCGGAGTACGACGGCACCGGGATCGGGCTGGCGCTGTGTGAGCGCATCGTCGAGCGCCACGGTGGCGAGATCTGGGTCGACTCCGAACCCGGCGAGGGCTCGACGTTTTCGTTTACGCTCCCTGCGTCTCGCGACTGAGCGCCGCGACTGAGCGCGAACACGGGCCGATACCGGTAACGCCTCCAGCTACCCCATCCGTTTACTCGGAGCGGACCGTACCGTGCGTATGGGCTGGACGGCCGACGACATCCCCGATCAGAGCGGACGCACCTTCGTCATCACCGGCGCGAACAGCGGCATCGGCCTCGAGGCGACCCGCGAACTCGCGCGCAGCGGCGGCGCCGTCGTCATGGCGTGTCGGAGCGTCGAGCGCGGCGAGGACGCGGCCGACGACGTTCGGGAGGCCGTTCCCGACGCCGACCTCCGCGTCGAGGAACTGGACCTGGCGGACCTCGAATCGATCCGGGCGTTCGCGGATCGCCTGAAAGACGACGCGACGATCGACGTGCTGATCAACAACGCCGGCGTGATGGCGATTCCGCGCAGCGAAACCGCAGACGGGTTCGAGACGCAGTTCGGCGTCAACCACCTCGGCCACTTCGCGCTCACGGGACTGTTGCTCGACCGGCTCGCCACCGGCGACGAGGGCGGGGACGACGACGGCGACGCCCGCGTCGTCACCGTCTCGAGCGGCGTCCACGAGCAGGGCGAGATCGACTTCGAGGACCTCCAAAGCGAGCGGACCTACGACAAGTGGGACGCCTACGCGCAGTCGAAGCTGGCGAACGTCCTGTTCGCGTACGAACTCGAGCGGCGGTTCCTCACGGGCGACATTTCTGCCAAGAGCATCGCGGTGCATCCGGGCTACGCGAACACGGGGTTGCAGACCCGCGGTCCCGAGCAGAGCGGCGACCGGCTGCGGAAGGCGGCGATGCAGCTCATGAACACCCTGTTCGCGCAACCGGCCGAGATGGGCGCGCTCCCGACGCTGTACGCTGCAACGTCGCCCGAGGCCGAGGGCGGCGCGTACTACGGCCCCGGCGGCTTCATGAACATGCGCGGGACGCCCGAGCGGCAGGCCTCTTCCGACCGGTCCTACAACGAGGAGACCGCCCGCCGGCTGTGGGCCGTCTCCGAGGAGCTGACCGACGTTACCTACGACCTGCCCCGGCCGAAGAACCACGCGGATCTCGAGGAAGCGGTCGCGACGTCGTAGCGCGGTGCTCGAGTTGGGGAATTGGATGTACGCGGACATTCGCCCCGACCGTAATGCGAAAGGCTGCTCGCCCGAATTCACGAGTAATGAGCGACGACGACAGCGTCATCCAGCGCGCCAGCGACGTCGGGTCGGCGGAGGCGCCGCCGGTCGAGGAAAAGCCCTACAAGATCATCTTCGAGGCCAACAAGTGCTTCGGCGCGGGCAAGTGCGCCGAGGTCAGCGACAACTGGGAGATGTCGATCGCCTCCGGGATGGCCCAGCCCAAAGCGTACTTCATCGACGACGAAGACCTCGAGCACAACGTCCGTGCGGCCGAGGTCTGTCCGGCCAAGAAGGACGACGGCTGTATCCACGTCGTCGACCGCCGGACGGACGAGGAGATCGCGCCGGATCCCCACGGCGACGGGACGCTGAGCGTCGACTGGTAACTCGAGCGGGTCCGGCGGTAGGACGAACCGCTCGAGACACACCGAAACGCACATCCCGACCCGGCGTCAACCAGCGATTGCCTTCTGTGCGAGGGTAGCCAAGCAGGCCAACGGCGGTGGGCTTAAGACCCGCTCCCGTAGGGGTCCTTGGGTTCAAATCCCAACCCTCGCATGTCGCCGCGAACACACCGTGAGCGGCGACTGCGTTTGCGGATTTGAACTACGCCAGTCGCAGCGTCCGAACGTAGTGAGGACGACCGTCTGGAGGTGGTTCAAATCCCAACCCTCGCAGATCTTTCCGAATCGCTCGTGAGCAGCGACTCCACGACGCGGACGATTCTATCGGCGATTCTCCTCTCGAGCCCAGACGTCGCTCGAACTAGCAACTGATCCGGACCATCCCTGACCGACAACTCGTCTGGGTGCCGTCTATCGGAGGAGATCGTATATAACGATAGAGTATTTATTCCTACTGTAGATTACCGATACCCGAATTAGATACGATTAAGTTACGGAATCAAGAAGGAAGCTGCAGAGACACATGATGACCGACACATGTCGGACCCATCTCGAGCGAGCGATCGAACGCGGAGGAAACAAATGACGAAGTCGCTGCTCACCCACCTGCTCGTCCCGATAGCGAACGAGAAGGATGCCACCGCGACGTGTCGCGGCCTCGAGTCGTACGTCGGCGCCGAGACGGAGACGATCACCGTCGTCCACGTCATCGAGAAGGCGGGCGGCTACATGGATAAGGCGCCGCTCGAGGCGCGAGAACAGCAGGCCGAGCGGGTGTTCGAGATCGTCGAGGGCCACTTCGCTGACGGTCCGCAGGTGCGACGGGAACTCCGGTACGGAACCGACGTGATCGACGAGATCGTCGCAGCGGCCAACGAGTTCGACGTCTCGGCGATCGGGTTCACGCCGCGGTCGGAGAGCCGGGTTCGCGAACTGCTGGCGGGCGATCCCGCGTACCGGCTGATCACCGAGAGTCGGCATCCGGTCATCGTCTTCTCGGACGCGACGGAGCAGGAATCCTAACCTAACGATCTATCTGGTAATCGTCGGCGCGGGCAACATCAGCACAAATCTGATTCGACCGCTTCCGGACGGCTATCTCGTCGTTGCACTCGAGCGAGACGGCGACGTGCGGTGCGGTCTTCCGACGGTTGAATCTGTACCGTGATCGGCTCACCAGCTGCCGCCGCTCGGTCGACTATCGCTGCGGTCGCGATGCTCGACTCATTGCTGGGACGCAATCGGTGTCGCCGTCTCGAGTGAAAGGAGAATCAAGCCGGCTCTGGGAATCCAGCCCCGTACCGAGGTTAGCGATAGAGCCCGGCGCGAAGCAACATCCCGCGGAACAGCACCAGCACGGGGATGATCTCGAGGCGACCGACCCACATGTTCAGCAGGAAGACGACCTTCGCGGGCGTGGGCATCTCCGGCCCCGTAATCCCGGCGGAGAGCCCGACCGTACTCTGGGCGCTCATCACCTCGAACAGCACGTACTCGGCGCGGACGTCGGTCGGCAGCGTCGCCAGTAGCACGGCGACGCCGACCGCCAAGAAGAGCAGCCAGAGAACGAACACGATCGCCGCCTCCTCGAGTTCCCTGCTGGCCTGGGCCTCGCTGAGCGATCGGTCGCCGATCCGGAGCCGGCGGACCGCCGAGGACGGCGTGAAGATCCCGGCGATCCGCCAGCGGGCGCCCCTGACCAGCGTGATCGCTCGGATGAGCTTGATGCCGCCGACGGTCGACCCCGCCGCGGCGCCGGTGAGCATACCGGCGCAGACGATCAGCGTCGCGTCCGCGGTCCAGATCTGTTCGGCGCCGTTGCCGATCGCCGTCGTGCCGAATCCGGCGTTCGAGGTCCCCGAAACGAACTGGAACAGGCCGTAGCGGAACGACTCCTCGAGCGTGTCGTAGGTTCCGCGGAGGTAGAGCGTGCCCGTCAGGACCAGCGAGCCGATGGAGAACCAGATGAATACCCAGCGCGTCTGCAGATCGGTGTAGAAGTTCTCGAGTTCACCCTTGAACAGGAGGTAGTGAACGGGGAAGGCGATGCTGCC
The DNA here is from genome assembly GCF_003610195.1 of Halopiger aswanensis. Taxonomy (NCBI): domain Archaea; kingdom Methanobacteriati; phylum Methanobacteriota; class Halobacteria; order Halobacteriales; family Natrialbaceae; genus Halopiger; species Halopiger aswanensis. Next base: position 12,838 of record NZ_RAPO01000003.1, read on the forward strand.
GGCAACCATGATCGGGATGACGGCGTACTCGATCGCGGCGCTGTCGTAGTGGCCGATCGAGTCGGCGTGAATCGAGAACCCGCCGGTGGCGATGCCGGTCATCGCGTGGTTGATCGCGCCCCACAGCGGCATGCCGGCGACGAAGAGCAGCGCGATCCCGCCGACGGTGAGGATTACGTAAATCTTCCAGATTTCCCGGACCGTCGAGATGATGCTGGGATGAATCTTCGTCGACCGGGCCTCGCTCTCGTACAGCGTGAGCGAGCCGCTGCCAGGACGTGCCAGAATGGCGACGGTGAGGACGATGACGCCGACCCCGCCGATCCACTCGGTAAAGGAGCGCCACCACAGGAGCGTCGCCGGCAGTTGTTCCTCGGTGTGAGCCATCGTCAACCCGGTCGAGGTGAAGCCGCTGAGACTCTCGAAGATCCCGTTCAGCGGATCGCGGAAGGCGGCGGTCGTCTCGTTGAGTGCCGGGGCATTCGCCCACGCGGGGAACGGGTCTATCGCGATCGTCCACGCGATCAACAGGAACGGGAGGCCGCCGAAGACGCCCACCGCCGCCCACGCGGCTGCTGCGATGAGCATCCCGTGGAGTTTGTCCGGTTCGGGCGCGTCGGAAAACTGGCGTACGAGTCCGGCGCCGAGACCGAACACGATGAGCCCTGCGGCGATGAGGGGCGGAATCGCGTAGAACTCGTCGTAGAGAATCGCTACGCCGGTCGAAACGAACATCATCAGCGAAATGATCCGCAGGATGCGCCCGACGTCCCGACCGACCGTCCGAAACTCGACTCTCATTACTGTGAACCCGTAAACGCCGCGACCGCATCCGACAGCGTCGCGTCGTCGGTAAAGACAGTCACCGTATCGCCGGCGTGAATCGTCGTTCCTCCCTTCGGCGCTCGCACCTCACCGTCGCGCTCGAGCGCGACGACGAGACAGCCGTCGGGGAGTCGGCCCTTCTCTTGGGCCGTCGACAGCACCTGCCCGTTCATCGGGGCGTCGTCGGTGACGGTTAGCTCGATCAGTTCGGTCTGATCGTCGAGTTCGATGAAGTCGCTGACGTTCGGGTAACGAACGGAGTGATAGAGGTAGTCGGCGATCAGCCGCTGGGGGTTCTCGATCAGGGACACGCCGATCTTCTCGAACACCGGCAGGTTTTCCGGCTCGTGAACGACGCTGACGAGGTTGGGCACGTCGTGTTCCTGCGCGAGCAACATCACCATGATGTTGACCGCGTCGACGTCCGTCGTCGAAATAACGGCGTCTGCACGGTCGATGTCGGCATCCTGCAGCGTGCCGTGGTTCGTCGCGTCGGCGTTCAGGACGAGGCAGTCGTACTCCGCCGAGACCTCGTTAGCCCGTTCCTCGTCGGTTTCGATGACGACCACGTCGTTGCCGTCGTTGACCGCGAGATCGATCAAATTCGAGCCGATGCTTCCCGCGCCGATGATTACGATATACATGTGAATCTCACCAGGGAATGGCCGCCGGACGCGGCCCGCTTGCGCTCGTCAGCGCCACCGCAGCCGCGATCCGTCGACCGCGTGGAGGGCACGCCGATCCGGTTCGCTACCGGTATCGTCGTCGGATCTTATGCTATTGATTACGGATTGCCCAATATAAACTCACCCATATTACGTATTCGATAATGCCGTCAGAATCCAAATGACATTCGGGCCACAGATGCGAACGGGACTACGGAGAGCCGCCGAGGTGCGCCACCGCTCTCGAGAAGCCGGGTATCCGCGATCGAGTGTCGGCGGACTACGCCGCCGACGCTGCGCGCTCGAGGTACGCGGGCGGCACCGCGTCGGTCGTGTACGTTTCTTCGCCGCGCTTGGTGATCCGACGGCCATCTGCGAGCATCGCCGCGGCGTCGACGACTAATACGACCGGCTCGGCGGCGTGGCGCTGTCCGACCCGTCGGGCCGCCTTCCGGCTCTCCGAGAGGTGGACCTGCTGGCGCGACATCGGCTTGAGCCCCTCCTCGCGGATCGACGCGAGATTCTCGGGCGCGGTGCCGTGGTAGAGGTCGTCGGGCACCGGCGAATCCGTCGGGTCCGAGGCGCTTTGCGCCTCGCTCTCGAGGTCGACGTCGACCGAGTGGCCGTAGGCGGCGCGGACGCGATCTGCGTCGGAGCCGCCGTCGCTCCCCGTCCGCTCGAACCGTCCCTTCGGATCCGTCGCGATCACGCCCGCGACGTGGCGTTCGTCCGCCCAACCGTACTTGCGCTCGACCGCAGCCACGAGGTCCGCGTAGGCGGTCCAGCCGCGCTCGTCGAGGTCGATGCCGGCGTCGTCGGGGAAGTGCCGGAGCGCACCGCTCATGAACTTCGAGAGTCGCTGCCGGCGTTCACCGGAGAGCAGTTCCGAGCCGCGCTCGCCGCAGGCGGGACAGCCGTCGCCCTCGTCGGCGGAGAACGGTCCGTGCGTCGGACAGGTTCGAATCGGTGCCGTCACGGATATGCGGATGTGGACGCTCGAGCGGAAAAGGTCGCTTGGTCCGCAGTCATCTCGGCGCTCGACGCCGCCCGAGACCCGTACCGCTACTCGCCGGTCCGGAACGACAGATCCAGCGACGGCGCCGAGTGGGTCAGCGACCCCATCGAGATGACGTCGACGCCCGTCGCGGCGTAGTCGGCGACCGTCTCGAGGGAGATCCCGCCGCTGGCTTCCGCGAGCACCCCCTCGTAGTCGGCGAGCGCGTCGACGGCCTCGCGCGTCTCGGCGGGCGTCATGTTGTCCAGCAGGACGATGTCGGCGCCCGCGTCGGCCGCCCGCGGCGCGTCCGCAACCGTCTCCACCTCGACGTCGAGCTTCGTCGCGAACGACGTCCGCTCTCGGAAATGCGCGACGGCGTCCTCGAGCCCCATCTCCGCGATGTGGTTGTCCTTGACCATCACCATGTGCGAGAGATCGAGCCGGTGGGTGTCGCCCCCGCCGGCGACGACGGCTCGTTTCTCGAGGCCGCGCAGGCCCGGCGTGGTCTTGCGCGTCGCGGCGATGCGTACGTCGTCGGATTCGGTCCGGGCACGATCGACGACACGACGGGTCCGTGTCGCGATCCCCGAGGCGTGCCCGGCGAGGTTGACCGCGACGCGTTCCCCGCGGAGTACGTCCTGTGCGTCTCCCTCGACCGCGAGTAGTTCGTCGCCCGAATCGACGTGAGTGCCATCCTCGAATCGATCGACGACATCGACGCCGAGGTAGTCGAAGACGCTCGCGGCGGCCTCGAGGCCGGCGACGACGCCCGATTCCTTCGCAACGAGGCGGCCGCTCGTCTCGCCGGGGACGTGATTCGTCACGTCGTGGTGGCCGACGTCCTCGCGGAGCCAGCGGTCGATCTGCGCGTCGGTGATCATGGCAGGTTAGTCGTCTGCGGGCTGCTCCCGTTCCGCGGGTTGTTCGTCGGTGTCGTCGACGACGTAGTGACACCCCCGCGATTCGGTGTTCTCGCTCGCGGCGCGGGCGATCAACAGCGCCGCGACGCTGGCGTTCCGAAGCTCGTAGAGCTCGCGCGACGTCCGCGTGCGGATGTACGCGTCGACCTCCCCCTTGAGCCGCCGGAGAACGCCGTGGGCGCGGGCGATCTCGTCCGGATCGCGCTCGAGGCCGAGGTACTCGTCCAACGTCGCCTGCAGCCGGGTGAACTTCTCGGCGGCGAACCGCTCGGGGAGGTCGGGGTCGCGGTTGCGGAGTTCGGGGGCGTCGACGATCTCGGGCTCTGGAGCAGTCTCGACCACGTCTTCGCCAGCGCGGAGCCCCCAGACCAACCCCTCGAGCAGACTCGTACTCGCCAGGCGGTTCGCGCCGTGGACGCCGGTGCGCGCGCACTCGCCGACGGCGTAGAGTCGGCCGAGCGTGGCGCGGCCGCGGTCGTCGACGTCGATCCCGCCACAGCAGAAGTGCTCGCAGGGTGCGACCGGAATCTCGCTCTCGAGGCCGCGCTCGCGGCACTTCTCCGCGAGATCGGGGAAGTCGGCCTCGAACTCGAGGGGGCTGACGTCGAGGACGACCTCGCCCGTTTCCGCGCGCTCGCTCGCGACCGCGCGGGCGACGACGTCGCGGGGGGCGAGTTCGGCGTCGGGGTGGTAGTCGGGCATGAACCGATCGCGGTCGGCGTTGCGGAGAACGGCGCCTTCGCCGCGCAGGGCCTCTGACAGCAGGAACGGGTCCTCACCCGCATAGGCCGTCGGATGGAACTGAACGTACTCCATGTCCGCGACGTCGGCCCCGGCGAGCGCCGCCATGGCGATGCCGTCGCCGGTGGCGTCGTCCGGGTTAGTCGACCGCGAGTAAAGGGCGCCGATACCGCCGGTCGCCAGAATCGTCGCGCCGGCGTAGATGGGGTGACCGTCGGGTTCCTCGTCGCTGAGAGCGCCGTATACTCGTCCCTCGTGGGTGATCAACTCGAGGGCGGCCGTGTCCTGCCGAACCTCGATGCGGTCGTGGTCGTCGACGTAGTGCAGGAACGGCCGCAGGATGTGCGAGCCGGTAGAGGCGTCGACGTGGAGGATGCGCTCCTCGGAGTGGGCGGCCTCGCGGGCGTAGTCGAACGCGCCGTCGCCGTCGTCACTGCGCTCTGCCTCGTCGAACTCGATCTCGAGCGTGTCGATGAGCACGTCCTCGACGGCGTCGTCGGCGTTTTCGACGAGCACGTCGACTGCGTCGGGATCGGCGGTACCGTCGCTGGCCGCGATGATGTCTTCCTTGAGCGACTCGGGATCGCCGCGGGTGGTCGAGATGCCGCCTTGCGCCCAGTCGGTACTGGCGTCGTCGGGGCGTTCGGCCTTGGTCACCAGGAGGACGTCGGCACCCTCGCGGGCGGCGGCGAGCGCGGCCGCGCAGCCGGCGATGCCGCTGCCGACGACGAGAACGTCCGCGGTGTCGTACGCGCGGTCTTGAATAGTATCTGTCATCGTTGGTCGGTATCGTTAGATCTCGAGCATTCGATCGAGCGCCACCTCGGCGAGTTCCTTCTCCTCCGGGGCGACCTCGATCACGTTGCGTTCGCGACCCGCGACGAGTTCCTCGAGGACCCACGTCAGGTAGTTGGGGTCGATCTGGCGCATGGCGTTGCAGTCCATACAGGCCTCGCCGCAGAGGGGCAGCACCTCGACCTCGGGGTGCCACCGCTGGAGGTGGTTCGTCAGGTGGATCTCGGTACCGATCGCCCAGGTTTCGCCGGAGTCGGCGTTCGCGACGGTCTCGCAGATGGTGCTCGTCGAGCCGACGACGTCGGCGGCCTCGACGACCTCGCGGCGGCACTCGGGATGGACGACGACGTTCGCCTCGGGGTGGTCCTCGCGAATCTGGTCGATGTGCTCCTCGCGGAAGCGCTCGTGAACCTGGCAGTAGCCGTCCCAGAGGATGATGTCGCGCTGGGCGACCTCCGCGGCGTCCTTCCCCTCGGGGTCCCACGGGTCCCACTCGACGATCTCGTCTTCCATGCCGAGTCGGTGCGCGGTGTTCTCCCCGAGGTGCTTGTCGGGGAGGAACAGGACCTTGTCGCCCTTGTCGAAGGCGTACTCGAAGGCTTTGTGCGCGTTCGAGGAGGTACAGACGAGCCCGCCCTGGCTCGCGCAGAAGGCCTTCAGGTCCGCGTAGGAGTTCATGTAGGTGATCGGCACGATGTCGGCGTCGGGCGCGGCATCGGTGATCTCGGCCCACGCGCTGTCGACCTGCAGGGCCTCGGCCATCCCGGCCATCGGACACGACGCCTCCATCGACGGGAGAATCACCGTCTGGTCGTCGTCCGTGATGATATCGGCGCTCTCGGCCATGAACGTCACGCCGCCGAAGATCACGTACTCGGCGTCCGCGTTCGCGGCCTCCTTCGAGAGCTGGTAGGAGTCGCCGACGAAGTCCGCGTGCTCGACGATCTCCCGGCGCTGATAGTTGTGCCCCAGCACGACGACGTCGTCGCCCAACTCTTCGAGCGCCGCCTCGATGCGCTCCGTTCGCTCGTCCGCGTCGAGCTCCCGGTAGCGCGGCGGTAGCTGCTCGAGGTTGTCGTATTTGAACAGACTCAGATCAGTATCCAGTTCCGTCGTTTCCATTGTGACCATCGTGCGACACCTGTGGGTACTCTCATCTCACAGAGCACTATTGAATAAATTTTCCCTTCGATACCTGATTTCGGCGGATTACCATCGACTGGTCACGGTATCGAATCATCAAAATCGGTCGTTCAGGCCTGAAAACAGGTCCTCGAGCCCGATTGTCCGCCGATCGTGGATTGCTGTCTTTTCGGTGCAGTCCCTAGCGGTGGTATGGCACTCGAGGACGCGTTCGACGACTTCACGCGCCGCGACTGGGCGGAGACGACCGTCGACGGCACGGTTCGGCTCGCTATCGTCGGAATCGGGGGCTTCGCCCGCAACCGCGCGCTCCCCGGAATCGCCGCGGGGGAGTACTGCGAGACGACCGTGCTGGTCACGGGGTCGCCCGATCGCGCGCGAACGATCGCCGAGGAGTTCGACGTCAACCACGTCATCGACTACGACGCGTTTCGGGCCGGCGATCACGCGGAGACGTACGACGCGGTCTACGTCGCGACGCCGAACGCGACCCACGGCGAGTACGCGATCGCCGCCGCCGAGCACGGCAAACACGTCCTCTGCGAGAAGCCGCTCGAGACGACGGTCGAGCGCGCCGAGGAGATCGTCGACACCTGCCGAGACAACGGCGTCGCGCTGATGACCGCCTACCGGCTGCAGACGGAGCCGGTGGTCCGCCGAACGCGCGAACTCGTCCAGAATGGGGCCATCGGGACCGTCGTCCAGGTTCACGGCGCCTTCTCGCACCCGTTGCTGGAACACACCGGGCCGGAGACGTGGCGGCTCGATCCCGATCTCGCCGGCGGCGGCGCGCTGGTCGATCTCGGCGTCTACCCGCTGAACACCACTCGATACCTCCTCGGGTGCGAGCCGACCGCGGTCTACGCGACGACCCACTCGAGCGGCGGCCCGTTCGCGGCCGTCGACGAACACGTCGCCTTCCAACTCGAGTTTTCGACGGACGCGACGGCCTCCTGTACGGCGAGTTTCGACGCCCACGCGAGCAGCCAACTCGAGCTAGTCGGGACCAACGGCAAGATCGCGATCGCGTCGCCGTTCGGGGGCGTCGTCCCGCAGGATATCGTCGTCGAGAGCGGCGAGATGCGGATGGAGTACACCGGGCCGCCGGTCGACGAGGTGCGCGAGGAGTTCGACTACTTCGGCTACTGCGTGCTGACCGACACCGATCCCGAACCCGACGGCGCGGACGGCGTGGCGGATCTACACGCGATCGAGGCGGCCTACGAGTCAGCCGAGACCGGACGGCGGATCGACCTCGAGTGACAGGTTGAAATCGCGGTTTGACCTTGGGTCAGGACTTTATCCCGAGCCGACGAGTAGCAACCGTGAACCGGCGCACCGTCATCGCGGCGAGCGCGTCCGGCATTGTCGCGGGAGTCGGCGGCTGCCTCGCACCGCTCGAGCGCCGGAACCCGTCCGCCGGGACGGACGACGGCGTGCGTATCCTCGGCGTCTACGCGGCCGACGCGGATCGTGACTTCATCGACGGCCCGTATATCGCCCTCGAGAACGGCGCCGACGAACCCCGAACCGTCTCCGGATACGTCGTCGAGTATCCCGCCGATCGTCGGTACCGAATTTCGGACCTGACGCTCGAGGCGGGGGCGCAACTCGCAGTCATCCACGAATACGGAGCCGATTCGACCCTGCTCTCGAGCCCACCGGTCTACCTCCGGTATACGGGCGGTGAAAGCGACGAAGACACCGGTGCGGCAGGGTCCAGCCTCGAGCCGGACGGAACCGTCCGCGTCAAGGACCCAACTGGTGCCGTCGTGGCCGAAGCCCGCTACGAGGCGTTCGGGTGCGACGGCGGGACCGCGACGACTGCGGCGGGCGACGAACTCGAGTGCCGACACGGAGGGTAGCGATCTATCCCTGTTGCTGCTCCCAGGGCGTCGTCTCGGCGTCGACGAGTTCGAACAGTTCGCCGTACTCCTCGGGGAGCTGGGCTTCGATGTTGCCCATCTCGCCGCCGGGAACCTGCTCGTTCAGCAGCGCCACGACCGCCTTGGCTCGGAACACCGCGTCGGATTCATCGATTCCCGACGGCCGGCCGTAGCCGGTCTCGAGGTCCAGATCCTCGTAGTTCAGCCGCTCGTGGACGCGGGTGACGAACTCGTCGAAGTCGAACTGCTGGCCGTGGTCGGCCTCGAGCAGGTAGCGATCGATCTCCATCGGCAGCGGGCTCGCGATGTCCGTCGCGGCGCCCTCGCCGATCCGTTCGCCGAGCGTCTCGAGGACGGCCCGCGTCGTGCGGACGGCTTCGGCCTGTCGGCCGGCTTCGATGCGGTGCTGTACTTCGCCCACGAAATCGGTGTAGCTCGTATCGGACGCCATGGTGGATCAAAAGGCACTGAGGACGGCACCGGGGAAAGCCACTCCACCGGAATGCGCAAGTTTGAGCGGCCGCCGTAACGGGGCAGCATCGGCTCGACCGCGTCCTCAGTTGCGTTCGGCGTCGGTTCCGGAATCGTGTGCTGTCTCGACTCCGGATGCGGAGGCGGACTGCGCCGACGGCTGCGGTAACGCGGCCGTCACGGCATCCGCGCCGGGACGATCGTAGATCGAAATTCGACCGTCGGACACCACCCGGACGTCCAATCCTTCGACGACGGCAGTCGCGTCAATCACGGACCCGGTCGTGCGCGCGTGGTTAACCAGTGCCTCGAGCGCGCCGGTGTCGGTCGCCTCGACCAGCGGCGGGATCGACGCGGGGTCCCGATCGGCGACGGTCGCGATCGCAGTGACGATCGCATCCAGCAGTTGGTCGGGTGCGGACGGATCGAAGTGAGTGCGGTGGACGAGCGCCCGATCGTGATCGTCGAGAACGGAGTTCATGGGGTGTGTACTCCCGTTGACCGGTTGAATCGGCGTGCGGCATATGCCCGGTTTTATATAGCCCGGCTGGACGGTGCGGTCAGTGGCACGCCAGCGGCCCACGGTCACCGGCGAACGGTGTTCTCGACGAGCGCACGCAGTCCCCGCCGGAGCCGGCTGCTCACCGCGGACGACGAGACGCCGAGCCGATCGGCGAGATCAGCGATCGAGGCGTCCCGCGGCTCGTTGAAGTAGCCAGCATCGTACGCGGTCGCGAGCGTTTCCCGCTGAACCGGCGTCAACCCGTAGCCGCCCGAGTCCCCATCGCCCTCGTCGGCGTGATAGAGCCGGTCGACGATAACGTCGACGTCCTCATCCCGGCAGTAGGTTCGAAACGCCCGCAAGTCGTCGAGGTCGGGCACCTCGAGGGTCGCCGCCCAGCCGCCGGGTGCGCTCTCGGCGCGGAGGACGCGCATGCCGAGGTCCGCGGCGCGGGGCAAGACGAGTCGCTCCCGCGACGTCAGGCGCATCCGATAGACGCGGAAGTCGCCGCCGTCGATGATGATCGACGGCTCCGACACCGTCGGATCGTCGGCGATGGCCCGATCGAAGCGATCGAAATCGCCGCCGTACACCTCGAAGAAGAGGTAGTACTCGCCCGGCCCGGCGATCGTCTGGTACTCGAGTTCGGCGGTCACCTCGGGAACGGCCTCGATCGTCGGTGCGAGCACGAGCTCCGGATGGGCGAGCGTGAGTTCGGCGATGACTCGCGAGGCGCTCATACCGCAGCGTTGACCGCCGAAGACAATGAGGGTTGGTACCGATCCCCGATACCCAATCGGCTACCGGTCTCGGGCGTCGAAGACCGGCTCTCCGTCGACGACCGTCATCGCCACGTCGATCTCGTCGATTCGGTCGGGATGCTCCCACGGCGACTCCTCGAGCACGACCAGATCCGCTCGTTTGCCGACCTCGAGGGTCCCCAGCCGGTCTTCGTCGAAGCCGGCGTAGGCGGCGCCGAACGTGTACGCGCGCAGCGCCTCGGTCACCGAGAGCCGCTGGTCTTCGGTCGGTGCGTTGACCGCGTAGTGGATCCCCAGCAGCGGGTCCAGCGGCATGCAGTCCGAGCCGAACGCGAGCGGGGCACCCGCCTCGAGGGCTTGCCGGAACCGGTTGGTCCGCTTGCGTCGCTCCTCGCCGAGTCGCTGGTCGTAGAGGCCGCCCTCGTCGGCCCACCGGTGGAAGTTCGGCTGCATCGAGGCGACGATGCCCGCGTCGGCCATGCGCTCGAACTGTTCGTCGGTCGCGAGTTCGGCGTGTTCGATCCGGTGGCGGCTCCCGGCGGGATCGGCGGTGTCCTCGAGTCGCGTCAGCGTCTCTTCGATGGCTTCGTCGCCGATAGCGTGGACGGTAAGCTGGAAGCCTTCGTCGTCGGCGGTCGCGACGAGGTCACCGAGTTCGTCGGGATCGACGACCCACTGGCCGGTGGCGCCGTCGGCGGCATCGGCGTCCGCATCTGCGTAGGGTTCGCGGAGCTTCGCCGTCTGGCTCCCCAGGCTGCCGTCCGAGAAGGACTTGATCGCGCCCGTCTGCACCAGGTCGCCGCCGGCGTCGGTCGTCAGCCCGACGTCGACCAGGCTCTCGAGGTGGTCGCTCCAGTAGTCGATCCGCACGCGCAGCGGGAGGGCGCCGTCGGCGGCCAGTTCGCGGTAGACGCGGGGCGCCTTCGAATTGCGAACCTTGTCGTGGACGCCGGTGACGCCGAGTTCGACCGCGCGCTCGGTCGCCGCCTCGAGCACCTCGCGCATCGCCTCGCGGTCGGCCGTGATCGTCCGTCTGACCGCTTCGGCGGCGTCCTCAACGGCGACGCCGGTCGGCTCGCCGTCCTGGTAGTGGAGGTCCGACTCCGGAAGATCGTCCGCCAGCCGCTCGAGCGCGACCGAATTCAAGGAGGCGGTGTGCAAGTCGACCCGCAGGGCGGCGACCGGCCGATCCTCGCTCACTGCGTCGAGATCGTCGCGGGTGAGCCGGCTCGAGCGATCCGCCCACTCGCTCTCGTCGTAGCCGAAGCCGAGGATCCAGTCGGTACTCGCGTCATCGTCGACGATTCGCTCGGCTTCGGCGCCGAGCAACTCGAGGCACTCCTCGGCGCTGTCGGCCTGCGAAAGGTCCGCGTGGACGAGGTGCTGGCCGAGTTGCTCCATGTGCGTGTGGGCGTCGATGAAGCCGGGCAAGACGACCCGTCCGTCGCAGTCGATCACCTCGGTCTCGACGCCGTCGAGGAACTCGACCTCGTAGGCGTCCGCGAGACGGACGATTTCGCCGTCGCGGACGGCCATGGCTTCGTAGACGGTATCGGGCTCCGTCAGCGAATGGATCTCCGCGTTCGTAAACAGGCGGTCTGCGGCCTCGGTCATGCTTGCAAGCGCGCGTGCGAGGCGCAAAACGGTTGTGAAGGCGGCCGTTCGCTCGCGGTAGTGCACGACGGTACACCGAAGGAATGTCCACCGTGTAACAAGAAGCAACGTTGATAGTTCCGCGATACGATTCGCCCCTATGGTCTCCCGCGAGAACCGCGTCATCGCCGGTTCGTTCGTCCTCTTCGTGCTCGCGATGGTCGGATGGTTCGTCCTCGAGAATGCAACCGGTATCGCCGACGGCGATCACCCTCTCGTCATGTTTCTCGTCCTCTACGGGCTACCGGTCGTCCTCCCGCAACTGTACCTCGCGGCCACCGGCGACGGGGGCGTGACGCCGCGGACGCGGGTGCGGTTCGCGGTGGCCTTCTCCGGGCTGTTCGCGCTCGTCACCGTCGGCAGCGCCGGCGTCCGGTGGTCGTGGTCGACCGCGTTCGACGACCTCGAGATGCTCCAGTACACGCTGCTCGGCGCGATCGGTATCGGCGCGTTCGGCGGCTTGTTCTGTTACGAGGTGCTCGCGGGCTATCGCTCGAGTATGGCGGATACCGCGCCGTGAGCGGAACCGGCGTCGAAACCGTCCCGCACCGCGTCGCCCCAGACGGGAATCAGCAATCCTTAGGACCGGGCGGCCGCTCCTCTGAGTCATGACCAGCGATTCGGATTCGAATTCCGACCCGGCCACCCTCGCCGATCGGGTGCAGGACGGCGACCTCCGCATCCACGAGCTCGAGGAGCACGCCGACTACGACACCGCCGCCGAAGCCCGCCGGCTGCTCGTCGAACGGGAGACGGACGCCGACCTCGAGGCGGTCGGCGACTACACGTTCGACGCCGAGCAAGCGGACCCGAACATCGAGAACATGATCGGCGCGGCGCAGGTACCGATGGGCGTCGTCGGGCCCGTCCCCATCGACGGCAGTGCGGCGGACGGCGAGCACTACCTGCCGCTCGCGACGACCGAAGGCGCGCTGCTGGCCTCGGTCAACCGCGGGCTCTCCGTGATCCGCTCGTCGGGCGGCGCGGACGCTCGGGTGACGAAAAACGGCATGACGCGCGCACCGGTCTTCCGAGTCGACGGCGTCGCCGAGGCCGCCGAGGTCGTCGAGTGGGTCAACGACAACGTCGCGGCGCTGCGCGAGGCCGCCGAGTCCACGACCAGCCACGGCGAACTGATCGACGTCGAACCCTACGTCGTCGGCGACTCGGTCTACCTGCGCTTCGCCTACGACACCAAGGACGCGATGGGGATGAACATGGCCACGATCGCCACCGGCGAGGCCTGCGAGGTCGTCGAAAGCGAGACGCCGGCCGACCTCGTGGCGCTCTCGGGCAACCTCTGCTCGGACAAGAAACCCGCCGCGGTCAACGCCGTCGAGGGCCGTGGCCGCTCGGTTACCGCCGACGTCGTCATTCCCGGCGAACTCGTCGAGGAGCGCCTCCACACGACCGCCGATGCCATCGTCGAGGCCAACACCCGAAAGAACCTCACTGGGAGCGCCAAGGCCGGCAGCCTGGGTTTCAACGCTCACGCCGCCAACGTCGTCGCCGCGGCCTTCCTCGCGACCGGTCAGGACGAGGCCCAGGTCGTCGAGGGCGCGAACGCGATCACGACGATGGACACGCGCGATTCGGACGGCGACGGCCCCGCGGACCTCTACGCCAGCGTCTCGCTGGCCTCCCTCGAGGTCGGCACCGTCGGCGGCGGTACGAAACTCCCGACCCAGGCCGAGGCGCTGGACGTCCTCGGGCTGCGGGGCGGCGGCGACCCGCCGGGCTCGAACGCCGACGCGCTGGCCGAGATCATCGCCGTCGGCGCGCTCGCCGGCGAGCTCTCCCTGCTCGCGGCGCTATCCTCGCGCCATCTGGCGAGCGCTCACGAGGATCTCGGTCGGTAGCGACTCGAGTGACTCGGGGACCGAACACCGGGACGGATGACAGCGTATATGTTCCACCTGTGAGATGAACGCCTGTGTCGCTGGAGTGTACGATTCGTCCCGCCGCACCCGACGAGACGGAGGCCATCTTCGTCGTTCACGTCGCGGCGATTATCGCCCACGGCCCCTCAGCGTACACCGAGAAACAAGTTGCGGCGTGGGCCGCGAAGACGGACGGAACCGATAGATACGCGGCCTCGATCGAAGATCCGTCGACTGAAATCGTCGTCGCAGAGGTCAACGAGCGTATCGTCGGCTTCGGCGAACTCGACGTCGGAAACGGCGAGATCGAATCTATTTTCGTCGATCCCGACTGGGGCGAACGCGGGATCGGGTCGTCGCTCCTCCGCCACTTCGAGCAGCGGCTCCGCGACGAGGGATTTAGCCGTGTTCGGCTCCGAGCCGCGCTCAACGCGGTGGGCTTTTACGAACGCCGGGGATACGACCCCGGCGAGCGAGTAACGACGCGGACGACGAACGACGTCGCTCTCGAGTCGCGCTGGATGGAGAAGCCGATCTGAATCGATAGCTTAGAGCAGTCGGTACCGCCCGCGACTCTCGCTCACGTCGCCGCGTCGCGTCAGTTTCTCGAGTCCCGTCCGAACGTCCTCGGCAGAAACGCCGCGCTCGCCGGCGTACTCGACCACCTCGTCCTCCGTCGGCCGCTCGAGTTCCCGCAGCGCGTCCCGGATGATTTCCTTCTTGCTCCCGCTGCGGGTCGGCCCGCGCGGATCGCGGTCGCCGGCGGCTTCGACCGCCTCGACGTCCAGTCCGGACTGCTCGAGGTACTCGTCGTCGTCGACGACGCCGTCGGCGACCTCGTCCTCTAAGGCGTCGAACGAGTCCAGTTCGGCGAAGGCCTCGCCCTCGCCCTGGCGGTTCGCGAGCATCGAGGCGCGCACGTCGCGGGCGTGGCTCGCGTCGTCGGTCTCGACGAACTTCTTGCGCTTCTCGTAGGCCTTCCGGGCGCCACAGCGGGGACACTGGGTCGTCTCCGATCGCCCTTCGATGATCCAGAGGTTCGAACACTCGCTACAGCCGACGACGGCGTACATGCTCGTCTCGAGGTGGGTTCGGGCGGTAGTTGAACCTTCGGACCGCGGCTCAGTCCACCGTCGCTCGACAGAAACGAACCGCCGCCCTACAGCGAAACCTCGAGCGTCTCGTCGGTGCCCGCGAGTCCCGACACCGAAAGCGTCGCCGATTTCCGCCCCGTCTTTTCGACGTCGATGCGAGCGGTGAACGAGGTCTCCATCCCGGTGAGCATGCTGTTGACGTCCGTCTCGAGGTCGGCGCTCGTGTCGAACGCACAGATCCCGACGCCGTCGCCCCGGCGGAGTTCCGTCAGGAAGTTCGAGTTGAGGAATCGGTAGACCGAGCGCGCGTCCTCGATCTCTTCGCAGATAGTCGAGCAGAGGAAAATGCCGGTCCGGAACCGGTCGACGGACTGTTGCGAGGTGGCAACGAGACTCGAGAACTCCATCCCCAACCCCGTCAGATCGGAAATATCGTCGACGATCGAGATACCGTCGCCGTTGCCCCGTCCCTCCCGGGCGAGCACCGACGACCGGGAGCCCGCGTCCGCACCCGCGCTCGCCTGATTCAGCGACCGCCGAACCGCGTGGCCGCGCTGTTCCGTGGTCAGAACGATACTTTGTTCGTCTTCCGACGCGGCGACGAGCGCGGCGAAGACGGCCTCGAGCGCGTCGGCGTCGTCGCCGGTCAGCAGGATCGAGGTTCCGCTGTCGATTCCCTCGATCGGGAGCGAGTCGACGCCGAACTGGCCGGATCCGGCGACGCTCATCGGTCCACCTCCGCCTCTGCACCGGTACCGGCACCCGCCGGCGCGTCCGTCGCCGTCGCGCGGCTCTCTCGGACGGTCTGGCGAAGCTCGAGGATCTCCATCGCCGTCGCGGCGTACTGTTGGAGCGTCTCCCGCTCGGCCGGCGAGTAGCCCCGCGCTTCGTGGTCGAGCACGCAGACCTGGCCGATGACCTGCCCGTTCGGCGCGGTCATGTTCGCGCCGGCGTAGGAGACGATTCCCAGGTTCTCGAGTTGCGCGTTCCGGTTGAACCGCTTGTCGTCGGCGATGTCTTCGACGACCATCACGTCCTCCTGAAGCATGCTGTGGGTGCACATGGTATCCTCGCGGGTCAGCGAGTCCCAGTCGGCGCCGGTGCAAGCCAGGAAGTTCTCCTCGTCCTCCTCGATCAGCCCGATAAAGGAGACCGCGACGTCGAAGTGGTCCGCGATCAGGTCGGTCAGCCGGTCGAAGCTCTCCTCGATCGGCAGTTCGTCGATATCGTACTCCTCGAGCGTCTCGAGGCGCTCGTCCTCGTCGTCCGGCGCGAGGAAGCCGACCTGCGCGCTGTGATCGATCACGTCGTTGACGACGAAGCCCAGCCGATCGTCGGCGTCGGGCAGGTCGCGGTTGAGGTACTCGACGATCACTTCCTCGAACGATTCGGTATCGATATCGGCGGGCGAGACGTCCGTAAAGAGGACGCAGGGCGTCTGCGGCGCCTCCGCGCGCAGCGCGTCGACGACGTCCATGCCGGTCCCGTCCTCGAGTTCGTAGGCGGTCACGACGCCGACGACCGGCTCGTCCGCGAGCGTTTCGGTCGCCGCGTCGACCGACGTAGCCTCGACCGCGGTCAGTCCGTCGTCCGCATCGATCGTCGACGCGACCGACGAGACGCGTTGGTCAGAATCCACACAGAGAACAGTTCTGGTCATTCCGCAGTAGATACCGAGAACCGTATTAAAAAGCGTCTGGCCAACGATAACGGACTGTTGACAGGTGCGAGCCGGCGAAGCCGGCGAATCCGGCGGCGTTCGACGACCGCCCCGAGAACTATAGGCTCTCGGCGGGTTCCCGTACGCATGGAGCGGACATCGCTTTCCGACCTCGAGATCGCGGAGGCAGCCGACGGCGTCCACCTGGCGCTGATGGCCGGCACCGAGTCGATGAACGTCCAGCACTTCGAGATCGAAGCCGGCGCGACGGTCGAGGAGCACAGCCACCCCCACGAGCAGACCGGGTTCATCTACGAAGGGGAACTAACCTTCCTGACCGACGGCGAGGAGCTCACCTGCGGCCCCGGCGATTCCTACGCGATTCCGGGGGACCAGCCCCACGCGGCCGAGAACCGCGGCGACAAACCGGTCCGGGGCGTCGACATCTTCAGCCCGCCGCGGGAGAATCCGAGTTGGCAAGGGGAGTAGGGACTGTGTATCGACTGTTGACCACCGTTTTCTCGAGCGCTGCGGTATCGCGGCCGTTCGTAAACAGCTAGTTGACCGCCGCACTCGAGTTTCTGGTCGGGCCGAGGCGCCGCGGTGTCGACGCTCGCTTCGGCTGCCGGCGCGTTCCTGCAGGTGCTCGTCCTCGTGCCGGTAGTCGGACTCGTCGGGCGGTACGCTCGAGAACAGATCATCGATACGTGACTGGTCATCTCCGAGTCACCGCCGGTAGGCGGTGATCGTAGAACTCGGTTGGAACCGGAGATCTGCGGTCTCAGATGTTCCCTTCGATGATATCACGTACGCGCTGTCGATCGAACAATTGGTTCGATTCCGGCACGTCAGGGAACGAATCTGCGTCGAACTCGCCAAACTCCTCAGGGAACAACTGCTGACAGACCATCTCCGTCTGCAAGAGATTGACCAGCGGTCCCTGCGAACCGAAGGCGCCCGGATAGATCGCGCCATTCCGGACAGCAGTCAGTCGGTCGCCAACTGCGTACTCTTCCATCGGCGTAACATACTGTTCACGGAACGCCGCCGCCGAAAACCGGTCCGTGTCACCCGTCGTTCCGATCCCCCAGTGGACGATGATCATCTCCGGATCGACTTCGAGCAGTTGTTCGTAATCGATCGTCCCCGCATCAACCATCTCGTCCGAGAATGCGCTCTCGATACCGAGGTCTCGGTATGGCTTCATTTCAATGCCCTCGATCTGCGTGTTCATCGGATAGAAGGTCCCCTCGCTGGGGTCGGACGCACTGTTAATGAGCGCAATCTCCGGCCGTTCCTCTTCGGGGGGTAGTCGCGACCGAACTTCGGTCCGTAGCTCACGGTGGATGTCCGCCAGCGCTTCGTATCGGTCGTGCTCCTGAAAGAGGTCCGCGAGCCGTTCGAACGCGTCGTACAGCGAGTACAGTTTGTAATTATGCCACTCCCGCCGTCGAAGGATATTGTTCCCGAAGAACGGAGCCACATTCTGGCGGATCTCTTTGGTGTCCGATCGATCCCACGAGTCGTCCCACCCCGTTTCGTGCATATAGTTGGGATCCATCAGAATTACGTCGGGGTCGAGTTCGTAGAAGATCTCCTTATCCCAGCCCCCCGCCGACAGCGATTCCGTTTCCGAGACCGGCGGGACGTCGAGTCCGTACGGCTCGAAGAGGAATCCCGGAATCATGTTCGTTGATGTCAAAAATCCGTTCCGCTTTCCGAGAGCAAACGCCATGTCTGCCCACTCGCCGTTGTTCACGATGTATGTCTCGGGGACGCCGTCGAAGGTATGACATCCCGAGGGTTCAATGCACGCTTCGTACGCTTCGTCCGTTCCCATTGACTGACCATCATCGGTCGTCGACTCAGAAGTGGAATCGGAACCGTTCCAGCCGGCACATCCTGCGAATAGGCCGCCGGTAACGACCGCCCCGCCGTACTTGATCCAATCGCGTCGCGTCGCCGCGTCCTGCGTCGCGTAATTGCGCTCCATGTCTTTAGGCTAGCCTAAAACAACAAAGTAGTTACGGGTTCAACATATCGACACCACCCATACTGGCAATTAAATGTAAACAGAACCAGGCGGTCGGAACAGGAGTCAGACAACCGGTTGGAGGCCGATCACTCGAGGGACTTGCGCATTTCGATGTGCGGAATTCCCGCTTCGTCGAACTCCTCGCCGCGACTTTCGTAGCCGAGCGAGCGGTAGAACCCCTCGACTCGAGTTTGGGCGTGGAGTTTGATCGCCTCGAACCCGCGCTCTCGAGCCGCCTCCTCGGTGGCACACATTAGTTCGCGGCCGACGCCGGCCTCGCGGTGGGACTCGAGGACGGCGACGCGTTCGACTTTCCCGACGACGTCACCGTCGTCGGTCTCGTACTCGCGCAGCCGCGCGGCGCCGACCGGCTGGCCGCCGGCGTAGGCGACGAAGTGGACCGCGTCCGCGTCCGGGTCGTCGTGTTCGTCGTACTCGAGGTCCTCGTCGACGCCCTGTTCCTCGACGAAGACGGTCTGTCGGACGGCGAAGGCGTCCTCCCGTTGCTTATCGTCGTCGACGACGTGTACGTCGGTCATCGCGACGGGGTAGGGAGTCGCGTCGTGAGAACGTTACGACACGGTCCGACCGGTGCCGGAACGCGCAGTTCCCGCTGAGCCGCGAGGAGCGATAAAAACGAAAGAGAGCGATCTTGCGGATCGTCGCCGTACGACTTACGAAAGCTTCTCGATGTTGTCGACGACTTCAGCCGTGTACTCGCTGGTCGCGAGCTTCTCGGCGTCCTCGAGCTGACGCTCGAGGTCGTAGGTGACCTTGCCGGAGGAGATGGTCTCCTCGACGGCGTCGCGGATGAGGTCGGCGGCGTCGTCCCAGCCGAGGTAGTCGAACATGAGACGGCCCGAGAGGATCATCGCGGTCGGGTTGGCCATGTCCTGGCCGGCGCGCTTGGGCGCGGAGCCGTGGACGGGTTCGGCGAGCATGCGACCCTTACCGAAGTTGCCGCCCGGTGCGATGCCGAGGCCGCCGATCTGGGCGCCCGCGGCGTCGGAGAGGTAGTCGCCGTTGAGGTTCGGCATGGCGAGCACGTCGAACTCGTCGGTGCGCAGCTGCATCCACTGGAGCATCGCGTCGGCCAGTCGCTCCTCGACCATGACGGCGCCCTCGGGGATGTCGATGTCGTCCTGCTCCTCCCACAGCGAGTCGGGTGCCGCGAAGACCTCGTCGTCGGGGTACTCCTCGTCGGCGACCTCCATGCCCCACTCGGAGAACTGCCCCTCGGTGAACTTCATGATGTTCCCCTTGTGGACGAGCGTGACCTTGTCGCGGTCGTGCTCGAGGGCGTAGTCGATAGCCTCGCGGACGAGGCGCTTCGAGCCCTTCTCGGTGATCGGCTTGATGCCGATGCCGACGGGACCGTCGTGGATGGTCGAGTCGAAGCCCATCTCGTTCTCGATGAAGTCTCGAACCTTCTCGACTTCCTCGGTGCCTTCCTCCCACTCGATGCCGGCGTAGACGTCCTCGGTGTTCTCCCGGAAGGTCACCATGTCCATCTGCTCGGGCTCGGACATCGGCGACGGGACGCCGTCCAGGTAGTAAGTCGGCCGGACGTTCGCGTACAGATCGAGCGTCTGGCGCAGCGCGACGTTCAGCGAACGGAAGCCGGCGCCGACGGGCGTCGTGAGCGGGCCCTTGATCGCGACGCGGTGTTCCTTGATGGCTTCGACCGTCTCGTCGGGGAGGTTGACGTCTTCCCCGTACTTCTCGCGAGCGGACTCGCCGGCGTAGACGCGCATCCAGTTGATCTCGCGTCCGGTCGCTTCCGCGGCGGCCTCGAGGACTTCCTGTGCGGCGGGGCCGACGTCCTGCCCGATTCCGTCGCCGTGGATGATCGGGATGATCGGGTTGTCGGGCACCTCGAGCTCGTCTTCGGTACCCTCTTTCAGCGTAATCTTTTCCCCGTCGTCAGGGACCTCGATTTTGTCGTAGCTCATTTCGTCTGTACGGTGCCCCGATGGGGGTAAAAGACCTACCATTTCTCTCGCCGTCCGTGAACGTCGTTCGTCGATTAGCAGGGGTCGTATTCGTCGATAACGATGTGCGACAGCGCGTGTAATCGCGAAAATCCCGCTGGATCGGAATTCACGGTTGTATAAACATTCGTCGTATAACGGGCGTATCGGACTAAAGATCCAAACTTGGGGTCGACGATACTCGCGGGAGAACGCCGGCAAACCCGGCATTCGTCTATATTGTATTATCGTGAAGGTCTATCCTGGTCGCACCGCGCCCGCTCTCGGCCAGTGTCGTCGTCCCAGTAGCGGACGATCGTCGCGACGCCGAGACAGACTGCTGCCAACCCGAGAACTCCAACGACGATCCCGACGATGCTCGTCAGCCAGGATTCGGCGGATCCAACCCACAGGACGGTCCCGAGCGTAATTCCGACGACGACCTGTGCCGTACCGACGTCAACCGGATCCCGCGGCTCCGCGCGCAGCACGCGGCCGAGCGCAACCGCCGACATGACGGCACAGAATACGACGAGGAGGGCGACCGGCGTCATCGTCGCCGTCGGTTCACAAGCCGCGGTCGTAAGTGTGGGGGTTTCGATTCAATCCCAGAAGATCGTTATCCCGGGCGTCCGTCCGACGGCGTATGCAGCTACTCGTTCACGGTGGCGCCGGCAGCGAGCCTGACGAGCCAGAACCCAGGGCAGCGGTCCTCGAGCGGGCGGCCGAAGCCGGTGCGGAGCACTCTTCGCCAGTTGACGCGGTCGAAGCGGCGGTGAACGTCCTCGAGTCCTCGCCGCGGTTCAACGCCGGCGTCGGCGGCGCCGTCCAGAGCGACGGCGAGGTTCGGACGGACGCCGGGATCATGACCGACGATCGGTCGGTCGGCGCGGCCTGTTCGATGCCCGGCGTCGAGCACGCGGTCAGCGTCGCCCGCGTCGTCATGGAAGAAACGCCCCACGGGTTCGTCTCCGCCGACCACGCCGTCTCGCTGGCCGAGGCGTTCGATATCGAAACCGGCGTCGACCTCTGGGCGGATCGCACGCGCGAGCAGTGGGCCGACCTCGAGCCCCCGACCGGCGGGACGATGGCGGAACTCGAGTGGATCCGCGAGCGGTACGGGAACGCGGATCCGGGCGGCCGTGAGTCCGATGCCGAGTCAGGCGCCGATTCAGAACGAGCGTCGACCACCGATACCGATGTCCACGACCACGACAACGCTGAACGAGGTCCAGCGAGCCGCGATCCGCGGGATCACGACACCGTCGGCGCCGTCGCAATCGACGGCGACGCCCTCGCGGCGGCGACCTCCACCGGCGGCCGGTGGCTCGCGCTCGCCGGGCGAGTCGGCGACGTCCCGCAGGTCGGGTCCGGCTTCTACTGCTCGCCCGCCGCGGCCGTGAGCGCGACAGGTGCAGGCGAGGATATCGCTCGAGTCACGCTCTCACGTCGGGTCGCGAGCCACGTCGAGCGCGGCCTCGATGCCCAGACGGCGGCCGAAACGGCGATCGAGGAGTTCGCCGAACTGACCGGCTCGAGTGCCGGCGTCATTACCGTCGACGCGGCGGGAAGACTCGGCTCGGCGTACAACAGTGGGGCGATGCAAACGGCGCGAGCGGAACGCTAATTGGATCATCTACAGTCCGCAATCGATTTCGACTCCGACTCCAACTTCGACTCTGAGTCCGAGTTCCATCTCAGGTTCTAGCTCCCGAGCGGAATCACCTCGAGACCGCGACGAGGGTCCACCTGTAGACGGACAATTCGGCGGTCTCGAGGCGACCCGGTTCACGATCACGACGCTCGTCGAACTGATCGCCCGGGGTAGTCGCTGGCGCTCTCGCGCCAGTCGAGAAACGGAGACAGGAGGGTATAATTCGGCGCGACCGTTTCGCAGCGTTCCGGGCGGTTTACGTGACGTTAGGGGGACAAACGACAGCATTCGATGCGCCACCCGGAGGCGGAACCTCTTTTTGTCGACCGATCCAACCCGGGAACATGGCCGAATCCGACGCAGACGTGGACCTCGAGTCCGAGAAGTACGAAAAACACCGCGAAGCGGGCGAGATCCTCGCGCAGGTACGCGAGGAAGCAGCCGAACGCGTCGAGGTCGGCGCGAGCCACCTCGAGGTCGCCGAGTACGCCGAGGATCGGATCCGCGAACTCGGCGGTGAACCGGCGTTCCCGGTCAACATCTCGATCGACGAGGAGGCCGCCCACGCCACGCCGTCGATCGACGACGACACCACCTTCGGCGAGGAGATGGTGAATCTGGACATCGGCGTTCACGTCGACGGCTGGCTCGCCGACACCGCGATCACCGTCGACCTCTCGGGTAACCCCGAACTGGCCGAAGCCTCCGAACAGGCGCTGGAGGCCGCCCTCGAGGTCGTCGAACCGGGCGTCGAGACCGGCGAGATCGGCGCCGAAATCGAGGACGTCATCGACGGCTACGGCTACAACCCCGTCGTCAACCTCACCGGGCACGGCCTGGGCCACTGGGAACAACACACCAGTCCCAACATCCCCAACCGCGCCGTCTCGCAGGGGGCGACCCTCGAGGTCGGCGACGTCGTCGCCATCGAACCCTTCGCGACCGACGGCGGCGGCAAGGTCACCGAAGGCGCCAGCGAGGAGATTTTCGCGCTCGAGCACGAGGGAACCGTCCGGAACCGCCAGGCTCGCGCGGCGCTCGATCAGATCACCGAGGAATTCAAAACGCTCCCGTTCGCGACGCGCTGGCTCGAGACGGATCGCCCGGAAATGGCGCTGCGACGGCTCAAGCGAAACGACATCGTCCACGGCTACCCCGTGCTCAAGGAGGACGACGGCTACCTCGTCAGTCAGAAGGAACATACCGTCATCGTCACCGAAGACGGCTGTGAAGTAACGACGAAGGGCGAGAACGAGTAGTCCAGTATCGCGGTTCCCCAACCGGTGACGCCCGTGCGGGCGGCGATCTGGAGCGGAGAGCGGAGAGAGATCGGGGCGGTGGTTCGATTGCAGTTCTGGGGCCGGATTACGCGTTGTTCATCCGCGGACTCGTGCGGTTGCCACAGCGCTGGCACTCGCTGACGCGGTAGGGCTCGCGGGAGAACTGTGAGTTTTCCTCTTTGAGGCTCTCGGTTCGAATCTGGACCGACACCTCGTGGAGCGTCTCCAGGTCGCAGTCGTCACAGTATTCGGTCATCCCATTGAATGAGTCATCTGTCGTTGCCATTACCGGTTTACTTGCGTTAGTCTTAGCTTAAAGCCCCGCTTCATTTCGAGATCTGAGTCGAAACGCCCCGGAGCGGGCCGCTCCGGGACGAAACGTCCTAAGATAGTTCGATATCGTTTATGTGTATTTCTCAGCGCGTATGTAACGTGAACAGGAATTTCCTGAAATCGTAGTAATTTGCTATTACCAACGGCCGCTGTCGGCAGTTCTTGCCACGACTCGTCGCGTGCCGCGCTCGTGCGCAACCAGTATAGGGCCGGCGCGAGTGACCTCGCGTATGGAGCAGGTGTTCGCACCGTGGCGGATCGAGTGGATCAGACGCGACGAGACGAACTCCGACATCGAGGACTGCGTCTTCTGTGAGTTGCCCGAACGGGACGACGACCGGGAAAACCTGCTCGTCGCGCGTAGCGAGCACGCCTTCGTCATGCTGAACAACTACCCCTACAACCCGGGCCACCTGATGGTTATTCCTCACTGTCATACCGGCGACTACGGTGAACTCGAGGACGAGCAGTTGCTCGACCACGCCCAGTTGAAACAGCGCACGTTCGACGCGCTCGAGGAAGCGCTCGAGCCCGACGGCTTCAACGCCGGACTCAACCTCGGCGACGGCGCCGGCGGTTCGATCGACGACCACCTGCACACGCATGTCGTCCCGCGCTGGGAGGGCGACACGAACTTCATGCCGGTCATCAGCGATACCACGGTTATCGTCGAAGCGCTCGAGGACACGTACGACAATCTCCACGATGCGTTCGCCGGGCAGGACGGGGCGGTCGTCTCGGACGAAGACAGCGCCGTCGTCTTCGAGTGATCGGCTGAGTCGACGTCCAGTTCTCAGGTCGACCGCATCGGATCATCACCGCGAGCAGGAGGGCGACTGCCGGCCGAATCCTTGTCCCTCTCGCCGTCGAACCCGGCTGGCGTGTACGTACTGACCCGACTCGAGGAACTGCTCGCGGCGTACCTGACGCTGCTGGACAACGTCGCGACATTTCTCTTGACGGCCCTCCTCGCGTACGCGGTCGGTCGCGTCGTCGTCCTCCCGCTGCTCGGACTCGCGATGGACTACCGCGGGACCGAGCGGACACTCCGCGAGGGGCTCGAGCAGGTCGCAGCCGCCGGCGTCATCGTCGGCGCGGTCGTCGTCGGGCTCTGGATCGCCGGCCTCGACTTCCTCCTCGAGCGAGCGGCGATCCTCGTCGCCGGGTTGACGGTCGCGCTCGGCTTTGCGGCGCAGAACGTCGTCGGCAACTTGGTCAGCGGCGTCTTCATCGTCACCGATTCGACGTTCAATATCGGCGACTGGATCCGCTGGTCGGAGCAGGAGGGGGTCATCGAGGACATTCGCTTCCGATCGACGCGGGTCCGGACCTTCGACAACGAGGTGATCACGGTGCCCAACTCCGAACTGACCGCGAACGCGGTCACCAACGCCGTCCTCAACGAACGGCTTCGGCTGACGGTCCCCGTGTCGGTCAACTACGACGACGACCTCGAGACAGTTGCCGCGGTGCTCACGGACGCGGCGGACGACCACCGCGATATCCTCGAGCACCCCGAGCCGACTGTCCGTATCGCGGACCTCGGCGACACCGTCGACGTCGTCGCGGCCTTCTGGATCGCCGATCCCGACCGCGACACCTACGCTCGAGTCCGGTCGTCGTACGCCCGCGAGATCGTCGACCGCCTCGATGCCGCGGGGATCGATCTGGGGCAGGCGAATCCCCAGGCGCTCGAGGGAGAGATCGGCGTAGTACCGCCATCGGAAGTCGCGTCAGAATGGGGCCCGGCGTGGCTTTCGACCGCCGAGTCGGGATCGGAGGCGTCGGAATCCGACGTCTCGTAGTCTGGTTCAGGCGTAGCTCGTCTCGAGGAAGTCGAGAATCCGCTCGGATTCGGCCATCGTCACGCCGTACTCCTCGTCGACGATGACCGGGACCTGTCGCTGCCCGGAAACGCGCTTGACCTCGTCGCGCTCGGAGTGGGGCGCGTCGACCCAGACGCTCTCGTAGTCGATGTCGAGCTCCTCGAGTCGGTCGGCGACGGCCTCGCAGTACGGACAGCCGTCGAGCTGGTACAGCGTTACCATAGGCGCCCGTTCGCGTCGAATCGACAAAAGGGTAGGTGCCCGCGTTACACCAGGGTTCGTACGTAGCCTCCGATCGTCCGACGAATACCCTCCATCTCGATACAGCGAGCACCCCTGGCCCGCTTTAAGTGTCTCTGGTCACAAGGTGGAGCTATGACGGAGGAGTGCCGGTTCTCGTGGTAAACTTCACTTCTAGTGTCGACTCCGGCGTTCGACGGGCCCGCCCACCGCGAACCCGTATCGCTTTAAGTGCCTCTACTCACAAGGAGTAGATACGACAGGAAGTTCTTCAGCCGAATTTTCCTCTTCGGGTTTCGTCGCTGCCAGCGACAGCTAATTCGAACGACGGTCAGCACCTGACCTCGACCCCGTTGTTCCTTTAAGTGCTTCTGGTCACAAGGTAGAGCTACGAAGGGAGATTCTCCCGGTCCTCGCTGTCTTTTCCGCAGGGCGTGCCGTAATCTCGGTCAGTACATGGTAGCCGTTCCGGACCGCGTCCGCAAACGGATCGACGAGCAACTCACGTCCCTCGAGCAGCGCCACGACATCACTGTCGCGTTCGCGGTCGCTCGCGGCAGCCACGCGTGGGGCGCTGCGAGCCCGAAGAGCGACTACGACGTCGGCTTCGTCTACGTCCCCGACGACCTCCGGACCTACGCGCACCTTGAAGGGGCGAGCGAGACGATCACCGAGAGCCGCAGCGATGTCGAATATCAGGGCTCGAACGTCCGCAAGTTCGCACAGTTGCTCGCCGACTCTAACGAGGGCGCGATCGAGCTCCTGCGGAGCCCGGTTCGGTACCGCGTCGCGTACGACCCCGCCGACCTAACTGATTACGTCACGCGCGCGTACAACCCGATCGAGTGCTACCACGACTGGCGGGCGATCGCCGCAAACAACTACCGGAAGTACCTCTCGGACCACCTGGTCCGCAGCGACGACGCGATTTTCCCGATCCTCGAGCGGACCGAGGACGGGTACGTCGTCGAAGCGGACGACAGCAACGCCGAGACGGTGACGATCGCAGCCGACGACGAGCGCTTCGAGGAAACGCAAACCCGGCCCACAGTCAAACGGAATCTCACCGTTTACCGTGCGGCGATGTACGCCCGCTACCTGAAAGAAACCGGGGAGCGGGGTGGCCACGACCTGCCGGCGATCGACTTCGGAGCGTTTCTGGCTGAACAGGCACCCTCCGTCTTCGACCCCGATCGAATCGATCGGGCGCGGGTGCTGCTCGAGCGGAAACGTCGCGGCGAGGGTGGCGTCCGTGTCGACGATCAGGTCGGGCGCGAGTTCGCCCACCCGCCGAAGCAAATCGATCCTGCGGTCCACGCGCGGGAGGGCCCTGATCACGAGCGATTGAACGCGTTCATCGACGACGTAATCGCAGCGGTTCGATGATCGGGCCCCTCGCCGATGGCGGACGCACCAGTCGCCGACCGTCGACGCTCCTTTAAGTCACTCTGGCCATAAGGTAGAGCTATGACGGGAGGTCGTCGTTTCTCACGTTCTCAGCTCAGTAGCAATGGCCATCAGGAGGTCTCACTGTGAGTATCGGTGTCCTCGGCCCGGTTTAAGTAGTGCTGGTCACGAGGCAAAGATACGAAGGAGATTCTCCCGCGCGCTATCCTCCGTAGTCGCTTGTCCGTCGCTGCTACGACTACTACGTCGAACGTGATTTGATACGCCCGATCATCGCCGGCGTTCTTTAAGTGTCTCTGGTCACAAGGTGGAGCTACGAAGGGCTTTTCGAGACGACTCCTCCGATCGATCAGCGACGGTACTCTCGTCGATCACGGATGATTGCGGTTTATTCGTAGAGACCCCGCAGAAACGAGCGAGCCTTTTTCCGTCTCCCTGTCTGAGCGAATACCAAGATGAGAGACGACGGTTCCGAACCCGGTCCGGGCGGTCCAGACGGTGTCGGCCGCGACGCGGCCGTCGCCGACGAGTACGGCGACGAGTCGTACGGAGCGCCCGGCACCGGCGTCGACCCTGACCCCGAACGCCGCCTCGAGACCCGTCCCGGGTCCGGATCGCTCTCCCGCGCGGACGTCCAGCGCGACTCGACGGTCCGCCAGTGGGGCGTCGTCACGCCCAGCGCGACCGTCATCGGTCGTCCCGAGTCCCCCGACGCGGACCTTTCGGAGAGCGTCCGCCGCCTCCACGACGAACAGCACGCGGCGACGCCGGGCTACAGCGAGCGCGCCCACCGGCTGGACCGACTGCGAACGACTCAGGCGCTGTGCAACGCCCTCGAGGTGACGCCGTGGCAACGGGACCTCGCGCTCGGCGTCATGGACGAGATCGATCTGACGGCGTTCGGCAGCCAGCGCGCGATCGAGAAGGTCGCGCTGGTCGTGATCCGTCACGTGGTCGACGTCGACCGGCGCTCGTACTTCGGGCTGGACGACATCGACGCGCAGGCGCTGTCGGCCGACCGCATGGAGGAACTGTTCGCTCAGTACCGCGCCCACGACATCACCGAGGAGGAGACGTTCAAGAAGCTCGCCGCGAAGTACGGCCTCGATACAACGAGCCTGAACCGGCTCCGGCGCGTCCTGAAGGAACAACTCGAGGACGAACTGCCGGCCTACGGTCGCAACCCGTACCGCGACCCGAACCTGCCGGGCGTGACCGACCGCAACGAGTCCCCGAACCCGGCCGACGAGGCCGACAGCGAACCGGCCTGAGATTCGGACGCGACGCAATCAGTCCCACGTCGGTGGCCAGATCTCCGCCGCTCGCATTCCCGGCTCGTACTCCTGTTCTCGGAGGCGCTCGCGTAATGCTTCCTCGTCGATTCGCGGCACCGACCGGTGCGTTAACTCGCGCACGAGCAGCGCCGTCAGCATGGCGTGTTCGCGCAGATTTCGCGGATCGACCTTGTCCCGCGTGTCCGCGGTCGTGTGCCCCCAGCCGCGGCCCCGCTCGCGTCCCTCGGGCGGCTCGCTGTGGAGTTGCAGCGACGGAACGCTAGCGCGCAGGAACGGCCAGTGGTCGCTGAACGGGTGCGGGTCGGGTTCACGAACAACCGGCTGTCCCGCCTCGCTCGCGACGTCCTCGGCGAGATCGGCGAGCGGCTCGGACCCGTGGGAAAGCGCCCGCAGGTTCCGGAACCGACCCGCGCCGTCGACGTTGACGACGGCCCGCACCGACTCGAGGTCCAGTCGGTCGGCCAGCGCCTCGGCACCCAAGAGGCCGATCTCCTCGCAGCCGACGCCGACGATCCGGACGGTACACTCGAGAGCGTCCTCGATGTCGGCGAGGATCTCGCTCGCGGCGGCGACGGTCGCGATGCCGCAGCCGTTGTCCAGCGCGCCCTCGGTGATGTCGTGGGCGTCGTAGTGGGCGACGACCACCACCTCCTCGTCCGTCTCCGGCCCGAGTTTCCCGTAGACGTTCTGACTCGAGCCCTCTCGAGTCTCCGCGTCGAACCGAATCCGCGCTCGCGTGCCCCGTTCGGCGTACTCCGAGAGCCAGTCGCCCGTCTCGGCGCTGACGCCGATTCCGGGGACGGCCGCCTCGGCGTTGAACTTCAGCGCGCCCGTCGGCGGGAGTTGGCCGGGAACGTGATTGGCGAAGACGAACGCCTCCGCGCCAGCGTCGACGGCGTGGCCGAACTTCTCCATGCGGTGGACGAACCGCTGGCCCTCCGGCGTGGTCGTGCTCGCGAGGGCGATCGCCCCCTCCAGATCGGCGTCCTCGATCTCCGCGGGGGTTCCGTGACCGACGTCGACGAGCGGCCCTTCCACCTCGGCGGGCGGCGCGTACGGGAGCGCGATCGCCTCGAAGGAGCGCTCGACGCGGCCCGCATCCGTCGCGTCGCCGTCCGCGTCTCCGTTCTCGTCGTCGCGCCGATCGTCGGTCGCGCCGGTCGCCGGATCGCCACCCAGAACGGTGAACGCCGTCGTGCCGCGTTCCCACCGCTGCATCGGAAACTCCTCGAGCCGGACGTCCTCGAGACCGACCGCCGAAAACGTCTCGCGGACGATCTCGGCGGCTCGGCGCTCACCAGCGGAGCCGCCCATCCGATGGGGGAGTTCGGTCAGTCGCGTCAGCAGCTCCCAGGCTCGATCGTCGGTCCACGCGCGACCGAGCGCGCGCTCGAGGGTCGCGTCGTGGTTGCCGTCGCGCTCCCGATCGTGGTCGCGGTCACCGTCGGAATCGTCCGCCCCGTCCATACGAACGCATTCGCCTCGAGCGGCAAAAATTTCCGGCGCGCACACCGCCTGTGGGTCTCCGACACGCTTTACCACCTTCGTTCCGAAAACCGGGCTATGAGTTCCGTACCCGAACGTTCCGAGATCGACGAGGAGTACACCTGGGATCTCGAGAGCGTCTACGCGACCGACGAGGACTGGGAGGCGGCGTACGAAGCGGTTGCCGAGCGCGTCGAGGAGCTACAGACCTACGAGGGACAGGTCACCGACGACGCCGAGACGCTGCTTTCGGTCCTCCAGTTGCGCGACGAGATCATGCGCGAGGTGTCGACCGTTTCGGCCTACGCCCGGATGCGCCGCGACGAGGACACGACGAACCAGCAGTACCAGGCGCTGACCGCCCGCGCCCAGTCGCTGGCGGCCGACGCCCAGTCGGCGGCGTCGTTCATCGACCCCGAGATTCAGGAACTCACCCGCGAGGAGTTCGACGAGATGGTCGAGGCGGAACCGGACCTCGAGACCTACGACCACTACGTCGACGACGTCCTCCGGATGAAACCCCACACCCGCTCGGCCGAGGTCGAGGAGGTGCTCGCGGAACTGAGCGAGGTCACCGGAGCGACCGGCGAGGTGTACAACATGCTCTCGAACGCGGACATGGAGTTCCCGACCGTCGAAGACCCTGAAGGTGAGGCGGTCGAGATCACCCAGAGCAACTTCACGAACCTGCTCAAACGGCCCGATCGGGATTTCCGTCAGCGCGTCTACGAGGGCTACTTCGACGAGTGGGAGTCCGTCCGGAACACGGTCGCCTCCGCCTACAAGAACAGCGTCAAGGCCGACGTCAAGACGGCGCGCGCTCGCAACTACGACACCGCCCGCGAGGCCGCGCTGGACGGCCCGAACGTCCCCGTCGAGGTCTACGACACGCTCGTCGATACCGTCCACGACAACCTCGACAAGCTCCACCACCACACCGAACTCAAGCGCGAGGCGCTGGGCGTCGAGGACCTCCAGATGTGGGACCTCTACATGCCACTGACCGGCGACGAAGGCCCCGACCTCGAGTACGATCAGGCCACGGAGTACGTCGTCGACGCCCTCGAGCCGCTGGGCGAGGAGTACCAGTCCCGCGTCGCCGAGGGGCTCGACTCGCGCTGGGTCGACGTCTACGAGAACGAGGGCAAGCAGTCCGGCGCCTACTCGGGCGGCACCTACGATACCCAGCCGTTCATCCTGATGAACTACCAGGACGACATCTCCTCGATGTACACGCTGGCCCACGAACTCGGCCACTCGATGCACTCCGAACTGACGAAGGAGGAACAGCCCTTCGTCTACTCGGGCTACGAAATCTTCGTCGCCGAGGTCGCCAGCACCGTCAACGAGGCGCTGCTGACCAACCACCTCCTCGAGACCGTCGACGATCCCGAGTTCAAGAAGCACGTCCTCAACGAATTCTTAGAGCGCGTTCGCTCGACGCTCTACCGGCAGACGCTGTTCGCGGAGTTCGAACACGAGGCCCACCGCCTCGAGGAGGCGGGCGAGGCGCTCACCGCCGACCGACTGGACGAACTCTACCGCGAGCTCAAGGCCCAGTACTACGAACCCGCCGCGATCGACGACCGGATCGCCCGCGAGTGGATGCGCATCCCGCACTTCTACCGGGCCTTCTACGTCTACCAGTACGCGACCGGCATCTCGGCCGCGCTCGCGATCACGGACCGAATCTTCGATCAGGGTGCCGAAGCCGCCGACGACTACCTCGAGTTCCTCCGGCAGGGCTCCCGCGAGTACCCGCTGGAGCTCCTGCGGATCGCCGGCGTCGACATGAGCAGTTCCGAACCGATCGACCGCGCGCTCGAGACCTACGGCGACCGACTGGACGAACTCGACGCGCTGCTCGAGTAACTGAGCCGCCCGCGAGCACGGCTGCGACCGTCGATCGCAGTTGAGTACAGAGTCACAGCCACCCGTCGTCTTTTCCGTCGACCCCGCACCGAGCGGCCGCCACTGTAATCACGGTGACACCGTCATTTGCAGGCTCCATACGCGTGACCGACCAGAAAACCGTCCGGGACCCAAAGGCACATTTATCGCCGGGGACTTATCCGTGTACGTCAAGATGTCTCGAAGCCCCTCTCTTCCCGAACGACCCCATCGCGATATCGACCCCGATCTGCCCGACGACGAGCGGCTCGAGGCGCTGCGCGATCATTTCGACGATATCGTCGACGTCCACGAACAGCTCTCCGACCAGCTCGACGAGGCCGAGAAGCGCCGCGAGCAACTCCGCGAGAAAGTCGACCGCGTCGAGCGCGAGAACGAGACGCTCAAGAGTTCCTCGCTGTACATCGCGACCGTCGAGGACGTGATGGCCGACGACGAGGTCGTCGTCAAGCAACACGGCAACAATCAGGAGGTCCTCACCGAGGTCTCGCCGCGCGTCGCCGACCGCGTCGAACCCGGCGATCGCGTCGCCGTCAACGACTCCTTTGCGATCCAGACCGTGCTGGACGCCGAGACCGACGCGCGCGCCCAGTCGATGGAGATCACCGAGAAGCCCGAGGTCGGCTACGAGGACATCGGCGGCATCGACGAGCAGGTCCGCGAGGTCCGCGAAGCCGTCGAGCAGCCCCTCTCCGAGCCCGAAGTCTTCGACGAAGTCGGCATCGAACCGCCCAGCGGCGTCCTGCTGTACGGCCCGCCGGGCACCGGCAAGACGATGCTCGCGAAGGCCGTCGCCAACAAGACCGACGCCACCTTCATCAAGATGGCCGGCTCCGAACTCGTCCGCAAGTTCATCGGCGAAGGCTCGCGGCTCGTCCGCGACCTCTTCGAGATGGCCCGCGAGCGCGAGCCCGCCATCATCTTCATCGACGAGATCGACGCCATCGCCACGACGCGGTCGGAGTCCAAGACCTCCGGCGACGCCGAGGTCCAGCGCACCATGATGCAACTGCTCTCGGAAATGGACGGCTTCGAGGCCCGCGGTGAAATCCGTATCATCGCCGCCACCAACCGCTTCGACATGCTCGACCGCGCGATCCTTCGTCCGGGCCGGTTCGACCGCCTCATCGAGGTCCCCGAACCCGACCGCGACGGCCGCGAGCAGATCCTCGAGATCCACACCCGCGACATGAACATCGCCGATGGGGTCGACTTCGACGCCCTCGCCGACGATACTGAGGGCTACTCCGGGGCCGACATCGAGAGCCTCGCCACCGAGGCCGGCATGTTCGCTATCCGCAACGAGCGCAACGAAGTCACTCACCAGGACTTCGTCGAGGCCTTAGAGAAGATCGAGAACGACGACTCGAGCGACGTGATCTCTTCGGCCGGGTACTTCTACCAATAAGAACGAAGTTTTGCTCTACGGGTGCGCCTTCGGCGCACCCTCGGCAAAAATCCGATTAAAAGCACTCCTCCTTCCTCTCCGCTCGCTGCGCTCGCTTCGAGTCAGTCGTCGGCCCGCTCGCTCAGCCTGCGGCTTCGCTCGCGGTCAATTTCGGTGGGATAGCCTGCCCTCCCCCGACTCGCAGCGTCCTCAGTTCTTCGGACACTGCTCGCGGCCACCGTGGTTCGATCAGGTGGGTTCGGTGTGATCCGTCCCCTTCGAGCCACCCGCGAATCGCAAGCCCTTACGCCGCTCGTCTCCGAACACGGATATGACCTCGAGTACGATTCGCGTCGTCTGGGGTGTCGCCTCGGCGCCCACGGCGATGGCCTCTTACGACGCCGCGCTGGCGGAAGCGGGCGTCGAGAACTACAATCTCGTTTCCGTTTCCTCCGTGATCCCGGCGGGTGTCGACGTCGAGGCCGTCGGCACGGCGCCCGACCTCGGTCCCGCTGGCGAGCGCCTGACCGTCGTCGAAGCGCGTGCCACGTCCGCAGGACCCGGTCGGGTGAGCGCGGCGCTGGCTTGGTCCCAATCCGTCGACGACGGGCCGGGCCTGTTCTACGAGACGGCCGGTGAAATGGACCGCGAGGACGTCGAACGACGCGTCCGCGAGGGGCTGGCCGCGGGGCAGGAACTTCGCGACTGGGAGTTTACCGAGCCGCGGGTCGCGGTCGAGAGCGGCCAGGCCGAGTCCGGAACGTACACGACGGCGCTGGTGCTTGCCGTCTACGGCGAGAGCGAACCGATTCTCTG
Organism: Halopiger aswanensis; assembly: GCF_003610195.1. NCBI lineage: Archaea > Methanobacteriati > Methanobacteriota > Halobacteria > Halobacteriales > Natrialbaceae > Halopiger > Halopiger aswanensis. The sequence goes on from NZ_RAPO01000003.1 coordinate 46,470, forward strand.
ACGCGCACGACAGCGCTCGAGACGGATGCGGAGGAAGACTGTACGAAGCCGAACCCTTTTGATCCGTCGGACCCATGATATCCATACACACTTCTCATGAACGGAAATACGCCGTACGCAGGGTTGCCGGGAGAGACGGCCGCAGGGCAGCGCGCCGCAGCGGACGTTCCTGACATCTCGAGCGCACAGAAACGGCTGCTCCACCGCGACGTCTCCCGGATTGCGGCCCGCACGCGGGAGTTCCTCCCCGACGAGTACGTCGTCGACTCCCAGATCTCGACCGGCGCCACCGGGCCGCAGGTGACCGTTGCCGTTCGCCCTCCGGTCGGCCACGCCGTCAGTGCCGGCTTCACGCCGAATTTCGAGGACGACGCGTCCGAAGGCGAGGTTATCGATCCCGACGAACGCGACGAAGTTGCCCGCGGGCTGGCCGCCAGCGCCGCGCTCCAGATGAAACAGGCGATGAGCAGTAACGTCAAGCCGACCGGGAAGTAGATCGAGAGTCGACCGCGGCGTTGCGGTAGGGTTTACGATCGCTGACCCCCTCGTATCGCGATCGGGTCCCCATTTTGCTTCCGACTTCGGTTCCGTCTCTGACTCCAACTCTGACTCCGGTCTCACAGAACGGACCCTACTCTATGCACCTCGAGTCGAACGACGAGCGACGAGTGCACGTTCAGTACAGCAGTTGCTCGAGTTGGTGCTGGCGCCGCTCGAGATCGATCGCTGGCTCGACTTCGGGATCGGCAACAAGGCGGTCGATCACGAGAAGCGGATCCGTCCCGGCGCGTTCGACCGCGCGGAGCAGCGACTCGATCGCCGAGCGGTTCGTCGCTAGTGACGAACACAACCCGAGCGCGAGAGCCAGCGGGATCGCTCGCTCGGGTTCAGTTGGGAACGCATCGCTGACACGGCGGAAGTCGGGGTCGTACTCATCCGCGTTCGGTTCTTCCGCTCTCGCGGTAGCAACGGACTCGAGCGTAAGACAGTGCGGACAGAACGCGACGGTTCGGGCTTCATCGGGTGCGTAGTCTCGGTACTCGTCGGGAACCGAAACGCAAAGCATCGACGTCCGACACTCGGGACAGGACTGAGATTGTGAATGGACCATCGAAACTGAAAGACAAATTGACGGGCGACGAGGGTACTGGGGCGGCGGACGTCCGCTCGTGTGTACTGTGGTGGGAGCGTTACTGGTTCGCCGCAGGCGACTGCGCGGCGGTATCGGGCTGGACGTCCTCGAGTTCGTCCTGTTCTTCTTCGGCTTCCTTCGCCTCAGCTTCCTCGGCTTCCTTACGCTGTTCTTCTTTCTCCTCGGCTTCCTTCTTCTCCTTGATCTTCTTCAGGCGGAAGGTCTCCTCGCGCTCTTGCTCCTCGAGTTTCTGCTCGATGTACTCCTGGCTGTCGTAGAGTTCGGGCAGGAGCTTGAACTCCAGCGCGTTGACGCGGCGCTTGGCCGTCTCGATCTCGCGGAGCATCTTTTTCATCGCCGTCTCGACCTCGGCGGCGAGAATGATGCTCTCGAGGAGGTCCTCGTAGGCTTCGGCGGCCTCGTCGATGCGGGCCGACGAGCCCATGATCCCGTAGCCGCGCTCGTCGAGACTCTTGGAGACGCGGGAGGATTCGATCTGCGGGACGACGACGCCCATGATGTTCTTGGACTCGGTGGTGATCTCGGGGTGTTCCTGCAGCGCGGCGGCGGCCCCGCGAACCGCGACGTCGCCCTCCATGGCCCGTGCCATGTTGATCTTCTTCTGGGCCTGTTCGTAGTCGTCGGCCAGATCACCGCGGACGTCCTGGGCCTTGTCCAGGATGTCCATGAACTCCATGATCAGCCCGTCCCGTTTCTTCTCGAGTGTGCCGTGCCCCCGCTCGGAGAGTTCGATGCGGTCCTCGATCTCCATCAGGTTCTTGCGGGTGGGCTTGACGTCCTTGGCCATCTTGGGGGAACCTTGCGCCCCCAGTCGGATAACTGTTTACAGTTTTTTGCGGCGTCGGTCGCGAGAGCGCGTCCGTCGCCGTGCTCGTCCGGACAACGGCAGCGCCGCCGTCGAACTCGAGGCGGTGTACGAAACCGAGTCTCGACGACCGGCTCAGCCCAGGAAAAGGTCGACCATATTCCCCGAGGTCTGGCCGCGATACAGCTCGGAGTAGCCGCAGTTCGTACAGCTGACGACCATGAACTTGCGGTTCTGGATGTCGAACATCTTCGAGAGACCGGAGCCGGTCGTTGCGATCTCGTCCATTTCGGTCTCCGTGTGCCCACACTTCGGACAGCCGCGCTCGTCGTCTTTCATATCTCGACGTTCGTGTCATTCGATAAAGTCTTTGTGCTCGAGCGGACAGCGCTAGCTATGTCCGCCGCGTTCGTCGTCCTCATGCTCCTGTTCGCAGTGGCGGTCCCGCTCGTGCTCTGGGTGGCGATCGAGAACGAGACGTCGAATACAACGGTCGTCGACCGCGCGGACGCCGAGCGGATCGCGAAAGAACGCGGCGGCCGAGGTGGGTCACGATCGAGCACATCGGCTTCGGAGCCGACGGCTGACTCAAGCGGGTCCGACCGGGAGCACGCGATCGCGGATCGAGTCGACGACGATCGTGACGAGACTACCGGGTGGGGGAGTCCGTCGGAACACCGGGGGGACGATTCGTCGTGGGACGTCGACCGGGAGAACGGGACTCGAGACGACCGGCACCGCTAATCTCCGTATCTTTCTCACACGGAAGCGGTTGTCGTAGACATGCGGGAATTGCATCGCGACGGAGAGCGACCGCTGACTGTTCGACGGTAAACCAAGGAAAAACGGTCGATCGAAAGTGCGATCCGAGAATCGGAAGTGGCGAGCGACGAGCCGCGATCAGTCGGCCGTCACTTCGGCCGCTTCGGTTTCGTCCTCGCGGTAGTGCTCCTCGATGAGTTCCTCGTCGATACGGTTGAGTTCCGCCTTCGGGAGATCCGACAGCAGGTCCCAGCCGAGCTCGAGGGTGTCCTCGATCGAGCGGTTGGTGTCGTACCCCTGCTGGACGAACTCTTCCTCGAAGCGGTCGGCGAAGTCGAGGAACTTGTTGTCCCGCTCGGAGAGGGCTTCGCGACCGACGATGTTCACGAGGTCGCGCAGGTCCTCACCCTCCGCGTACGCGGCGTACATCTGGTCGGAGACGTCGCCGTGGTCCTCGCGGGTCAGGCCCTCGCCGATACCGTCGTCCATCAGCCGGGACAGGCTGGGCAGGACGTTGATCGGCGGCTCGATACCCTGGCTGTTTAGGTCCCGATCCATCACGATCTGGCCCTCGGTAATGTAGCCGGTCAGGTCCGGAATCGGGTGGGTGTCGTCGTCGCCGGGCATCGTCAGGATCGGAATCTGCGTGACTGATCCGTCCTTGCCCTCGATACGACCGGCGCGCTCGTAGAGCTGGGCCAGGTCGGTGTACATGTACCCGGGGTAGCCACGGCGACCCGGGACCTCCTCGCGTGCGGCACCGATCTCACGGAGCGCCTCACAGTAGTTGGTCATGTCCGTGAGGATGACCAGCACGTGGTAGTCCTTCTCGAAGGCCAGGTACTCGGCCGTGGTGAGCGCGAGTCGCGGCGTGACCTGGCGCTCGACGGCCGGGTCGTCCGCGAGGTTCATGAAGACGACCGACCGCTCGAGTGCGCCCGTGCGCTCGAAGTCGTCCATGAACTCGTTTGCCTCTTCCTGAGTAATGCCCATCGCGCCGAAGATGACGGCGAACTCCGAGCCGCCTTCGCCCTCTTCTTCCGGCACGGTCGCCTGTCGCGCGATCTGGAGCGCGAGTTCGTTGTGGGGCAGGCCGGAGCCGGAGAAGATCGGCAGCTTCTGGCCGCGAACCAGCGTGTTCATGCCGTCGATGGCGGAGACGCCGGTCTGGATGAACTCCTCCGGATACTCCCGCGAGTAGGGGTTGATCGCCTTCCCGACGATGTCCTGTCGCTTGTCCGGGACGATCTCCGGGCCGCCGTCGATCGGGTTCCCGGAGCCGTCGAGCACCCGCCCGAGCAGATCCTCGGTGACGGGCATCTTCATCGTCTCGCCCAGGAAGCGCACGGAGGCGTTGCGGTCGATGCCGCCGGTCCCCTCGAACACCTGGATCGAGACGATGCCCTCGCTCGATTCCAGTACCTGTCCGCGCAGGGTCTCACCCTGCGGCGTTTCGATCTCGACGATCTCGTCGTACCCGACGGGCTCGTCGACCTCGGCGAACACCAGCGGACCGCTGATTTCCGTGATCGTTTGATATTCTTTCATCGTTAGTACAGTGCTCGCAGTTGTTCCTTGAGATCCGCTTCGATCTCGTCGATGAAGTCCTCCCAGTCCTCGGCAGTACCCATCCGGTTGAGCCGCGGCGCGGCGTCGACGTCCTGAATCTCGTCGACCGGGACGCCAGCGTCAAGCGCCTCGAAGGCCTCGTCGTTGAACGTCTTGATGGCCTGGAGCATCCGGTAGGTCTTCTCCGGTTCACAGTAGGTGTCGACGTCGTGTAAGGCGTTCTGCTGGAGCCAGGCCTCACGCAGGTAGCGAGCGACCTCGAGCGTGAGCTGCTGGTCCTCCGGCAGGGCGTCCTTCCCGACGAGCTGGACGATCTCCTGCAGTTCGTCCTCCTCGTCTAACACGTCGACGGCCCACTGGCGAACCTCGGCCCAGTCGTCCGCGACGTTCGACTCCCACCACGGGTCGAGCTGGTCCTTGTACAGCGAGTAGGACTCGTTCCAGTTGATCGAGGGGAAGTGCCGACGCTCCGCGAGGTCGGCGTCCAGCGCCCAGAACGTCTTGACGATACGCAGCGTGTTCTGGGTGACCGGCTCGGAGAAGTCGCCGCCCGGCGGCGAGACCGCGCCGACGACCGAAATCGAGCCTTCGCCGCCGCCCAGCAGCTGGAACTTGCCGGCGCGCTCGTAGAACTCCGAGAGCGCAGCCGCGAGGTACGCGGGGTACCCCTCCTCGCCGGGCATCTCCTCGAGTCGGGAGGAGATTTCGCGCATGGCCTCGGCCCACCGTGAGGTGGAGTCGGCCATCAGCGCGACGTCGTAGCCCATGTCGCGGTAGTACTCCGCGATCGTGATGCCCGTGTAAATGCAGGATTCGCGGGCTGCGACGGGCATGTTCGACGTGTTGGCGATGAGGCAGGTCCGGGCCATCAGCGGGTTCCCGGTCTGGGGGTCCGGCAGTTCCGGGAAGTCCTCGATGACCTCGGTCATCTCGTTGCCGCGCTCGCCACAGCCGATGTAGACGACGATGTCCGCGTCGGACCACTTGGCGAGTTGCTGCTGGGTGACGGTCTTTCCGGACCCGAACGGACCCGGAATGGCGGCCGTTCCGCCCTTCGCGAGCGGGAACAGCCCGTCCTGGACGCGCTGCCCGGTCACGAGGGGCTCGGTCGGCGTCTCCTTGTCGCCGGCGGGGCGGGCCTCACGGACCGGCCACTCCTGGCGCATCTGGATCTCCTCGCCGTTGTCGAGTTCGACGACCGTCTCCTCGACGGTGAACTCGCCGCTCTCGACCGACGTCACTTCGCCGCCCTCGTAGTCCGGCGGCACCATGACCTTGTGGTCGATCGTGACGGTCTCGGGAACGATCCCGACGACGTCACCGGGTTCGACCTCGTCACCTTCCTCGACTTCGGGGGTGAACTCCCACTCCTTCTCGAGGTCGATACCGGGGGCGTCGACCCCGCGGTCGAGGAACGCGGTCCCCATCTTGTCCTCGAGGACGTCGAGCGGGCGCTGGACACCGTCGTAGATGGAGTCCATCATGCCCGGTCCGAGGTCGACGGAAAGGGGCTCGCCCGTGTTCTCGACGGGTTCGCCCGGGCCGACGCCGGACGTTTCCTCGTAGACCTGAATCGTGGTCAGGTTCCCTTCGATCTCGATGACCTCGCCCATCAGCCCTTCGTCGCCGACGTAGACGACGTCGTTCATCCGGGCGTCGAGGTCCGTGGCGGTCACAACCGGACCGCTCACGCTTTCGATTACACCGTCTTCGTCGACGGATTCGATGTCTTCTGCCTGGCTCATAGTTTAGCTCTCTTCGTCCTCTTCCATCAGGTCGATACCGATCGCACGCTTGATCTGGTCGCGCAGTCCGCCGCCACCGGTGCCGCTCCCGATGGTGACGACGACCGGTTCGACGCTCGTCTCGACGTTCTGGCGAACGCCTCGAGAGAGGTACTCGAGGTCGTCGTCGTGCATGACGACGATGCCGACGTCGTCATCGTTCAGAACGTCCGTGACGGCGTCGTCTAAGTCTGTGCCTTTCTCGTCGTCCGGCACGTTCTCGAAGCGACGGACTCCCGCGAGGCGGAAGCCGGTCGTAAACTCCGGACTGCCGACGACTGCGATTTCCTGGCTCATAGGATCACCAGTTCCTCCTCGATCTCGCTTTCCTCGAGTCCGACCTCGCGGCCCCGCGCGATCGCGCGGATGTTCTCGACCTCGCGCTCCTTGGCGAGGATGTACGACAGCACGGCCGACACCGACACCGGGTAGATGCTCGAGAGGGTGTCCGCGTACTCGAGCAACGCAGCGTCTAGTGCGTGCTCGAACTGGATAAGGCTGTCAGCGTCGCGCAGCCGATCGAGTGCACCCGAGAGTCGATCGCCGTACCGACTGTCGTCGATGTGGTCGACGAGTTCGTCGTAGTCGGCGACGAGCCGACTCAGCTCCGATTCGTCGAACAACACGCCGCCTGCGATGTAGTAGGCCGCAGGATCGAGGTCGGCGCCGCTGCGTGCGAGCCGCAGGGCGTTGCGGGCGTTGCGGAAGTCGATCTCGGCTTCCAGAAACTCGACGTACTTCGCTTCCGGCCCCTCCTCGGGACGACCGAGGTCGTCGAGCAGGTGCTCGTAGAACTCCCGGTCTAAGGCGTTCTCGAGCGGGACGAGTGTGCCGGTCTCCTCGAACTCCTCGAGCCCCGCCGAGAGCGGCTCGTAGTAGATGGTGTCCGAGAGGAGTTCGACGACGTCTTCGATCTCGTCGACCTCGAGCAGTCGATCGAGCATCGCGTCGTCGAGTTCGCCGGCACGGATGAGGTCCGTCTGGATCTCCTCCGCGGGCGTGTCGGTGTAGATCCCGCGGATGATCGTCTTGACGTTCCAGACGTCGAACTTCCGGAGGTACCGGCTGATCAGGTCGTAGAGCCGTCCCTCCGCCCAGTCCAGCAGGTCCTGGAAGTGCTTCGCGAGGTTGCGGTTCAACGCGTACTCGATCAGATCGACTCCCGAAAAGCGTGCCCCGAGCTCGTTGATCTCACGTTCGTACTCCGACTCCTCCATGAACCGAGCGATCTCGCTCGGCCCCATTCGGACCAGCTTGCGGTAATCCTCGTCGTCGAACAGCTTGGCTCGTCGCGACCGAACGCGAGCGTTGACGTACTCCGTGTTCGAGGCACCGAGGCTCATTGTTCGAAGAGTCGGTTGCTGATCTCCTGGAGGTTATCTTCCCAGACGTCCTCGAGCACCGAGTCGAAGGTGTTGTTGACCCGGACGCGGGACTGGTCGCTCTCGACGACGACGCCGCCGAGGCAGTCGTACTCGCCGGCGTACTCGTAGCCGTCGTAGTCCTCGAGGATCGACTCGATCAGTTCCTGGTCGTCCTCGCGACCGTAGACGTTGACGTCGTCGCCCGCGTCGAACTCGGTACCGGCGGCCTCGAGCAGGTCGCGAGTGAGCTCCTCACGGGAGTCTCCGTCGAGCGAGGCGAGTTCCTCCTCGACCTGCTCGCGGACCTCGCCGAGGACGTCTCGGCGCGCCTCCAGGCGCTTCTGTTTCGCCTCCAGCTTCGCGCTGGAGAGGCGCTGTTCGCGCAGTTGGTCGATCTCGCGGTCGACCTCCCGCTCGGCCTCCTCGAGGGTCGCCTCGGCGTCCGCCTCGGCGGCCGACTCGATCTCGTCGGCTCGAGACTCGCCCTCGGCACGGATTTCCTCCGCACGCGCGTGGGCCTCTTCCCGAATGTCTTCAACGACTGTGTCCAAACTCATTGGTGAAAGAAACGGGAAAGGGGTTATCCGACGATGAAGACGACGACCAGAGCCAGGATCACGAGCGTCTCAGGCAGGACGGTCATGATCAGCCCGGGAACGAACAGGTCGTCGTCCTCGGCCAGTGCACCGACGGCAGCCGCACCGATACCGCGCTCGGCGTAACCCGATGCGAGCGCAGCGAGACCGACCGCGATCGCAGCGGCACCCGCGTCGTTCAGGAACGGCGCGGCTTCGCCGGCGGTTTCTCCGTTCTGCAGTACAACTTCCGTGAACGCTGTCAGTGGTTCCATCATTGGTTAGTCCTCGCTGTAGGTTCGATCGTGTCCGAACGGTTCGTATTTCTCCCCACCGCCGTCATAAAACTTGTTAAAGAACTCGACGTACTCGAGGCGCACAGCCTGTAAGCCGGCGCTTGTCACGCCAAGCGCTAACACGACGAGGTGTCCGACGACTAGAATGACGAGGCCGCCGAGCAGCCCTGCGGTCCCCGAGTGCATGAGGCCGCCGAAGATGACCTCGGCGCCTTCGCCGTAGTGTTCGGCGACGTAGCTCGGTTCGTGGTTCCGCAGGAAGTGGAATGCGCCCTCAGGGTCCTCGTACCCGCCGAAGAACAGCAGGTTGACCACGAAGGCCATGCCGGCCTTCGCGAGCAACACTGCGCCCATTCGGGTGTACGAGAAGACGTTGACGATGACGTCGATGAACTCGACTGCTTCGATCGGTTCGCTGATGATCAGCAGCGCGAACCCGATGAAGAAGACGAGCAACGGCGCCGAGAGCGGGAAGTCGGCGAATCCAAGCGGAATCGTCACGAGTACCCACTCCGGGAAGCCAGTGAACCCGATGGGGAACGGACCATCGCTCGCGAACGTCTCGAACAGGAAGCCGGGCTTCGTGCCCGCTGCCTGCCGCGAGAAGATCCAGATCCAGATGCCGTTGAGCATCAGGAGCCACGAGCCGCTGTGGAAGACGGCGTCCTTGACGCCGTGGCTGAGGTTCTCGTAGAAGTCCAGGATGTACCCGATGTTCAGGTGGACGATCCCGGCGAGCACGCTCACGACCATCCAGCCGAGTGCGAAGTCAGCTGCCGCCGGCTCGAGACCCTTGTTGAGGGGCAGGAGCTCGCTGTGCAGCAGGTCGTGGAACAGCACTTCGCCGAGGATGTGCAGTCCGAAGATCTCGCCGTAGATGATCCCGAACAGGATCGTGAACACCCCGGCCCAGATGGCGACGCCGCCGAGGCTGGTGATGCCCTTGCTGTCGAACTGGGTGGCCATGTACGCGCCGATGGCGACGTACAGGATCCCGTAGCCGACGTCCCCGATCATGAACCCGAAGAACGCCGGGAACGTCAGGAACAGGAAGATCGTCGGATCGAGTTCGCTGTACTTCGGCCGGTTGACCGCCTGGACCAGCACCTCGAACGGCTTGGCCGGTCCGGGGTTGTTCTGGACCGTCGGCGGTTCGTCGCCCATCGTCACCGCGGAACCGCCGTCGGTGACGGCCTTCTGGGGCTCCTCGTCCGCCTCGGGGGACGGCTCGTCGTCCTCGGCTTCGGCGGCGGGTGCGCCCTTCTGGACTTCCTCCGTGTGGGAGTGGGCACCGTGACGGTCGTAGTCGGCGCGCTCTAACTCCTCGATCTCGACGCTGTCGCCGACTGCGTCCCGCAGCGCGGAGCCAAGTCGGTCGTACTCGTCGGTCGGAATCCAGCCCTCGGCGACGAACGCGCGGTCCGTCGTCGCGAACTGCAGCGGCGCCTCCGCGCGCTGGACCTCGATCGACAGTTCGTTCTCCGCTTGCAGGAGGAACGGCCCCTCATCGAGGCGAATTTCTGCGAGTTCGGCGTCGATCTCCTCGAGACGCGACTCGAGGTCGGCCTTGCGCGACTCGAGTTCGTCGACGTAGGCCGACGGGCTCTTCTCGGTATCGGGCACCTCGTGACGGGTGAACTCGACACCGACGAGTGCGTCGTCGATCGGATTCGCGCCGGCGTCCTCGGTCGGCGCGGCCGCGACGGCGACGACGTCGCCGCCGGTGAACGTCTCGTACGCGCGGATCTCGTCGGACGCTTCCAGGGCCTCTTCGATGGCGGCGACGCGTCCTTCGCCGACGACGACGTCGATCGTCTCGTACCCCGACAGCAGGTCGAGGTCGATGCCCAGCTCCGCAAAGGGTGCGACGCGGTCGATCCGCTCCTCGACCTGCCGCAGGTCGTCGCGCACGTCGCTGCGCTGGTCGTCGAGCTCGTTGACCCGCGTGCGGATCTCTTCGAGCCGGTTCTCCCAGTCCTCCGCGAGCCGTCCCCGTTGGGGTTCGACGTCCTCGGACTCGGACAGGTCAAGCGTGCTCTCGAGGGCGCGAACGGTCACCAGCTTCTCGGAGGCGTCGTCAGCCCCTTCGATCGGGTTGCCGTTGTCGAAGCCCTCCCAGGAGCCGTCGTAGTCCGAGAGGTGGACGAGGTTCAGCTCGTGGATCGTCTCGATGACCGTGGGCATGACGCCCTTGGAACCGGCCACCGAGACCTTGCTCATGCGCTCAGGTCTGAGCATGGACGTCCTCCTGGAACAGTTCGACGACGTGGTCGGTCACTTCGTCGACCCGATCCCGCGCGCGGTCGGCGAGTTCCGCCCGCTCGCGCTCGCCCTCCTCGAGGACGCGCTCGCACTCCTGATCGATTTCTTCGCGCGCCTCCTCGAGGCGGCGCTCTTTGAGTTCCTGTGCCTCTTGGTCCGCTTCCGTGCGAATCTCCTCGGCTCGTTCCCGGGCCTCGGCTATTCGCTCGTCGCGGTCCTGTTCCGCCTCTGCGACGATTTCATCGGCGTCCGACTCCGCCGACTGTATTCGTTCGAGAACCTCTGGCCTCGGCATACTCTAAGCAAGCGAACGTTTGATAGAGCGCGTATATGGTAGTTGCGAAAGCCACCCGCGCACCGGTCGCGCGATCGACGGGTAGCTTTCGATTACCGAACCCCGACGGAACCGGGAACAGCAGACATATCCCGATCCGACCGAAACTCACTCCCGATGGGAATTCTCGAGAACAAAGCCCGGGCCCGGCTGTTCTACAAGTACCTCTCGAAGGTCTACGACCAGGTGAACCCCTTCATCTGGACCGAGGAGATGCGCGCGGACGCCCTCGAGTTGCTCGATCTCGAGGACGACATGACGGTACTCGACGTCGGCTGTGGCACCGGGTTCGCGACCGAAGGACTGCTCGAGCACGTCGACGAAGTCTACGCGCTCGACCAGAGCGAACACCAACTCGAGCAGGCCTACGCGAAGTTCGGCAAGCGGGCGCCGCCGGTCCACTTCCACCGCGGCGACGCCGAGCGACTTCCCTTCGCGACCGACACCTTCGACGTGGTCTGGTCGTCGGGCTCGATCGAGTACTGGCCGAACCCGATTCTCGCCCTGCGAGAGTTCCGTCGCGTCCTGAAACCCGGCGGCCAAGTGCTGGTCGTCGGCCCGAACTATCCCGACAACGTCCTCGCGCAGTATCTGGCCGATTCGATAATGCTGTTTTACGACGAGTACGAGGCCGACGCGATGTTCAAGATCGCGGGCTTCGAAGACGTAAAACACGCGTTCATGGGCCCCTCCTACGATCCAGAGGTTGCGATTACGACGATCGGGCGTGCGCCGGAGTAAGCCCCCTCGCTCATCTCGCAATCGCCTCTAGGTCCGCGATCACCCGGCCACCGATAACCAACCTGACCCGGACCGGATCCCCCATCTCGAGCGGCGGATCGTTCGTCGCGGCGACGGTAAACGACGCTCGTTCGCCAGCGCTCCACTGCGGATCGGCCTTCGCGTTGAACGGCCCCGTCGGCGCACCGTCGTATCCGGTTGCACCGACGAACGGGACCGGCGGCTGCTCGGATAGCTCCGCCCCGTCGACGATCACCGTGATCGACAGTTCCCGAACGTCGACGGTCCCGCCAACCCGGTGTTCGATCGCAATCGTCGATCGGTCGCTATCGGCCGATAGTTCGAATGCCATTGTCGTCGCCGATGACGCGGGCACCCACGTCGAGACGCCGACCAGAAGCACGCCCGCGACACAGACCGCGATGGCGAGCAGAAGAATCGTTCCCACGACGGGACTGACGCTTCGATCGGAAGGCCATCTGCGAACCGGTGCTCGCCTGGTCACGCCGGGTTTGGTTGCGGTTTACTATATAAACAGTCGGATCGAAACGGCGATTCGAACTCCCGTCTCGCAGTACGAAGTAACGAACCGAGAGGGGCGGTCGGTAACTACTCGTCGGCGTCCGAAGGCGAAACGGTCGCGTTGAGGATTCCGGACGACGTCTCAGTCTGCAATTCGTACTCGTCGCTCGGCGGGATGATCCAGCGCGTCCCGTCATCGGCATCGGTCGTCCCGATTTCGACCCCGTCGATCGAGATCGTCGCCGATTCCGGCTCGTCCAGCGAATCGGTAACGGTCACCTCGACGGGGCCGTTCGCGGGCGTTTCGTTGAGCGAGAGTTCGAGACCGTTGCCTGCGTACATCCGCTCATTGGTTACGGGCAGTGAACCGATCGAGAGCTTCTGAATCTCGTGATAGACGTTGCCCGTTCCAGCGTCGAGGTGGATCTCGAGCGTACCGTGATTGTGGAAGTACTCGATCGAGTAGAATCCGCGTTCAGCGCTGTGAGCCTGCATATTCGGGAACGGATCACTGATCGACTCCGAAGCCCACGGATACAGTTCGTCTGCGCGGTCGATCGATTCGTATTCCTCGAACTGATCCGGCTGAGTAAGGTCACGGTTGTCGAACCGAACCGTCTCGGAAAGGTAGTTTCCGCCGTCCACCATCGAAAGTCGATAGCCGTTCTGCGAGGTCTCAAGGCGCACCGAACTGGGCTCCGTCGCCGGATATTGTAGTGCAGTGGCGAGGTCGGTACGAATCGCGGTGCGGCGGAAGTCGAGGACAGCCCGATCAGCGCCCAGGTTCGAGTTCGAAAGCGAATAATCATTTGTCCGGTATGATTTCGCTTCGAGATCGGCGATCGCACCGTCGAGTATCTCTGCCTTCTGGTAGTTTCGGGCAATCGTGCCAAGAACCTCAGCTGTCGATCGTTCGCCGTTAGCGTGTGCACGGACAGCCTCTCGTTCACTCTGCTCTAAGGTATCGACCTGATCCTGAATTCGGGAGTAAGCTGTCTCGATCATCTCAACCCGTTCGTCAGGGGTCGCATCTTCGAACTCGCTATCGGCGAGGACATACTGCTCGTGATCGATCCGGAGGCCGTCGTCTGCGCTCGCGAGCGCCGCGCCGAGATCCGGCTTGTATTCGACGTGATCTTCTCGAACGTCACCAGCGAGTGGAAGCCGATTCGTTGTGTTCTCAATTTCGACTGGAGTTGATTGCGTCTCCGCCGTCTCTTGTTGGAGAGCAGGGAGTGTAGCGGACCCGTCCCGAACATGCTCGGTGTCAGTAGCCAACATCGCGCTACCGACCGTCGTCGCGGGAAGCGAGAGGACGAGTACCAACGCGAGGAGGGCAGGAATCGCGCGGTTCATCGTCCTACCGTATGTACTCCTGATATAAAAGCAGGTCGCACCAGTTGTACTCTTGCTTCTCCAGTTTTAGCGGTCGAATACGGCAAATAAGTGACTGGTATTTACGTTTTACGGCGTTTCACACGAGGAGGAGACGTTTTATTCGTCGATGGAAAGGGTTTTTTTCTCGGGGAAACCACCCGTTGGTACGCATGCGGTTACTCCCCGCCGTTACGCTTGCCCTCACTGTCCTCCTCGCGACGGCTGCTTTCGGGCCAGTTGCCGTCGCATCGACGGCTTCGACTACCGGAGCCGACGACCACACACCGACCACTATCGATCGATCTCTCTTGCAATCTCTTCCGATCGACCAATCGACCGCGGACACGACTCAGTTCCAGTCACAGCAACCAATCATCCAAGAGCAAGAACCGCTTCCCGCAGCCGATCCGAAACAGATCATTCGGTTGAACGTCTCCGAAAAGGGTGACGTTCGATGGACGATCGAAAGTCGGTTCATCGTAACCGGCGAAGATGATATCGAGACCCTCGAGGAGTATGCGGATGCTATCAGACGCGGCGATGAGGACACTCGGTACGACGCACAACTGTTCGAACCGTACGTCTCGCAAGCCGAAGCATCGACCGGTCGTGAGATGACGATCGAAAATGCAAAGCTGGCGGATCCTGAATTCCGCACGCTCGACGAAGAACACGCTAGTACCGAAGGCGATGAGGAAACACAGATTGGCGTCATCGCATACTCGTTTACATGGACGAACTTCGCGAGCGTCGACGGGGACCGGATCTACTTCGGTGATGCGTTCCAAGCAACCGACGAAGAGAATGAGGTTTGGCTCTCGCTATACGATGGACAACGGCTCGTCGTCGAGACACCTCAAAATTATGCGCTCGAGACCCCGTCGTCGCTATCATGGGACGGGCCCCATCAGTTCGAAGCCAGTGAACTCGAGATCGTCTTCCTCAGAGGATCGACCGGACCGTCATCGCCCGTGCCGAGTTCAGTATGGTTGGTGGGTTTGATCGGCGTGATTTTGATTGCAGCCGGACTTGGCGGGTATCTGGCGTATCGCTACGCACAGCGGTCGGAGTCAATCGGAATTCCCCTCGATCCAGGACGAGTCACCGACGAAATCACGGTCAGAAGGCCTGAAGATCAGGTGACATCCGATTCGGCAGCTACCGATCCTGAAACGAGCGATTCTGCACACAGGAACGATACCGGATCACCGGAGCCACCTAGTACACAGTTCGAATACGAGGAGTCCGACGACGATATCGACCCCGAACTGTTGAGCGACGAGGAGCGCGTCCACCGGATGCTCAAGCGAAACGGCGGACGGATGAAACAGGCGACGATCGTCAAAGAAACGGGCTGGTCGAATGCGAAAGTCTCGCAGTTGCTCTCGCAGATGGACGACGACGGCGAGATCGAAAAGCTACGGATCGGTCGGGAGAACCTCATCACGCTCCCCGAAGTCGATCCGACGGAAGTCGATTAATCGCCGGTCCGGAGTGATTCCGAGTCCGGCCTCGAGATATTCGCAGTTAGTTCTCGCTCGCGTTCGAATCGTCCTCGGTGGTCGTCGCTGACTCCGTCCCCTCTCGATCGTCGCCGTCATCGTCGGAATCCGCACTCGACTCGGGGTTGAAGTAGATCTCCGTCCCGACGGAGTCGTAGATGTCGTCCCAGTCCTTGTCCTCGTCCATCAGGAAGACCTCGACGGTCAGTGGCCCCTCGCCGAACGCTTCGATGCCGGCCGGTCGAACCTCGATGTGGAACGTGCCGTTCTCCGCCATGCGGACGTGCTCCGTTCGCTCGACGATCTTCTGTTCGTCCTCGTTGATCTTGACGAAGAAGTACGGTTCGCCGACCACGTCACCGTGCTCCGCCGGATCGACGCGCTCCATGCTCGTGTTGACGACGACCTCGAGATTGAAGTTCGAGTAGCCCTCGCCGTCGGCCGCGGGTTCCGTGTCGACGAACTCGACGCTCTCGATTCGGTCCTCGCGTTTGTCTTCCAGCGGCCGGTTCGGCTCTTCCGGCGGGTACCACTCCGCGTCCGCCGTGTTATCGGCTTCGTCGCCGGTCGCGTTCTCCTCCTCTGTCTCGTTCGTCGGGTCGTCAGTGTCGGCCGTCCCCTCGTCGCTCAACTCGTCGTCCGGACTCGTCGACTCGTTTTCGTCCTCGGTTTCGTTCGTCTCGGTACCCCCGACGGACTCGTTCTCGAGGTCCGCCGTCTCGTTCGATTGGCTCTCGGTGACGCCCTCGAGGGCGCTACAGCCCGAAAGGGCGACCATCAGTGCGACTGCGACCACAGCGAGCGTTCGGACGTTGAATCGCATCGTAGTCGCTCGTAGCGGAAACGGCGCCATTATTACAACCTCGATAAGCGTCATCCGGGACACCATCGAGAACCGGCAGGAGGAGCCCCGAGAATCGAATTTTTCGTCCGGTTGAGCGCAGCGGAACGGTCGTTGCGCGGCGGACAATCGAGATATCTCAACTATAACCCTCGTTCTAGCACCAGTTTCTCGAGCGTAATCGCGAGTGTGCGTCGCCCATTACTGTTCCAAAAATCTGCACCAAAAAGCCGCCCGTTCGCTCCGCTCACTCGCGGTGCAACCACTACGCTAGCGGCGTCCGTTCGACGACCTGCCCGTCGTAACTCGGGTACTGCTCGACGATTTACGCGCACCTTTTTCTCGTCGGGTTCGCTCCGCTCACCCTCCTCCAAAAATCTGCACCAAAAAGCCGCTCGTTCGCTCCGCTCACTCGCGGTGCAACCACTACGCTAGCGGCGTCCGTTCGACGACCTGCCCGTCGTAACTCGGGTACTGCTCGACGATTTCGCCGTCCTCGAGGTCGCCTTCCTCGATCATCTCCTCTAAGAGCCACCAGGCGACCTCGACGTGGTTCGACTTGACGGTGTAGAACTCCTCGGGGACGCCCAATTCTTCGAAGCGTTCGGGATCAGCGTACGTTTTCCCGTAGACGAGGGTGCCGTCGTCGGTAACGTCGTCGAACTCGCGGCGGACGTTGCGGGCCATGCGCTTCAGCCGACGGCGGTGCTGGGCGGCGTCCTTGAACACCGAGGTACAGAAGTAGACCTGCTCGTGATCGCCCATCACCTCGAGGATTTCCTCCCGCGACCCGTCGACGGCGCTCATGTGATCTTCCTTGAGTTCGAAGCCTTGCTCCTGCATTCGGCGGTAGTTGCCCTGGGACATCTCGAACTCGTTGACGTTACAGAAGTCGGCGGCGCCCTCGTCCAAGAACTCGAGGAATTCCTCTTCGGCCCGAATACCCGGAATCTCGAAGGCGGGCGTGAGCCCCTCTTCGCGGGCGATGTACAGAATCTCCTCCCATTCGGTGCCGTGGAGGTCGCCCCACTGTTCGTAGGGCGGGTGGAACCGGATTTCGTCGAGTCCGGCCTCTGAGAGGCGGCGCATGTTCTCGCGGCCGCCGGTGATGCCGGTGTAGAGGTGGGTGTGGTGGTCCTCGCCGAACTCCTCTTTGAGCAGGGAGAGGTAGTGGCAGGTTCGGTCCAGCGCCTCCTGGGGCTCGCCGCCGGTGATCGAGGTGCCCAGAGCGTCCATCCGCTTTGCCTCGGCGATGACGTCCTGGTCGTCCTCGACCCGTCGCTCGTTGGCGTAGACGTCGGTGACGTTCTTGCGGTTCTCGCCGAGCGGGCAGTAGAAGCAGTCGCGCTGGTCGCAGTAACCGTAGACGAACAGGACCATCTTGCCGCCTTTCGCGCACTGCTCACAGCCCTTTGAGATCATCTACTCGCACTGAGCGGTTCCAGCGGAATAAGCGAACCGGGTTCGAAACGGTGTGTGAGTGGGTGTCCTCCGACGGACCGCGGTTCAATTCTCGAGAGCGAATCGGAACGAATAGAAGCAAGCGTCGGATGCGAGATGCGAGCGGATAGACGGGAGATAATGACTGTTTACGGCCGAGTAGTAGTCGCTATTACCTCACTCGATACCGATCGCTCGGGAACCCAGAAAACGGAAATACCACGCCCGCGAACCACGAACCGATGCTGCTGGTCCTGTGTGTCGACCTCGACGACGACCTCGGTCGCAAGACCGGCTTCACGACGCCGGTGATCGGTCGCGACCCCGTCGAAGAGGCGGCCATCGCCCTTGCGACCGAAGACCCCGAGGACTCAGACGTCAACGTCATCTTTCAGGGGTTGCACGTCTACGACGATCTGGACGAGCGCGACGAGAGCGTCGAAGTCGCCGTCGTCACCGGAAACGAGGACGGCGACGTCGCCGCCAACCGCGAGGTCGGGGACGAAGTCGACACCGTCCTGGCGAGTCTCTCGACCGCCGAGGACGTCACCGCCCTGGTCATCACCGACGGGGCGCAGGACGAATCCGTCATCCCCGTCATTCGGTCGCGAGTCCCTATCGACGGCGTGCGCCGCGTCGTCGTCCGCCAGGCCCAGAACTTGGAGTCGATGTACTACACCATCAAGCAGGTGTTGGACGACCCCGAGACGCGGGGGACCGTCCTGATCCCGCTCGGCATCCTGCTGCTAATCTACCCGCTCGCGCTGATCGGCAGCGCCCTCGAGATGCCCGGCTTCGTCCTCGGAACGACCTCGGCGCTGCTCGGGCTCTATCTCATCTCCCGCGGGTTGGGGCTGGGCGACCGACTCGATACGGCAGTCGAGCGCGCCCGGCGCTCGCTGTACGCCGGCCGGACGACCCTGCTCGCGTACGTCGTCGCCGCGGCCCTGTTCGTCCTCGGCGGCGTCAGCGGAACGAACGAACTCGAGACGATCCAGGAGTCGACGGCCGGCGAAGTCAGTGCGCCGGTCATGCTCGCGGCGCTGGTCTACGGCTCGATCCAGTGGCTCGCCGCCGCCGGCGTGACGACCAGCCTCGGGCAGATCACCGACGAGTACATCGCCGGTTCCCTCGAGTGGCGGTACCTCAACGCGCCGTTCTACGTCGTCTCGATCGCGCTCGTCCTGCGCGCGGTCAGCGCCTTCTTCCTCGATAAGGTGGAGATCAGCTACCTCGCGACGGCCCTGACCGCCGGCACGCTGCTGGGTATCGCGAGCACGCTCGCCTTTGCAGTACTGGAGTCGCGGTACACGGACTCGGACGCCGAGAGGGAAGCCGATGCTGACGCCGAGGGCAGGCGCCAGACCGATAGCGCCTGACTCCGGGTCGTAATCCGGGCGGTGAGAAACCGAGTATCGAATCGACGCTTCTACTACTGCCTTACCGCTCGCGCTCGACGACGAATTCCGCCAGCTCGAGCAGGTACTCCTTGGCCTCGGGATCGGCGACCTCGACCCGATCGAGCGCGTCGATCGCGCGGTCGGCCTCCGCTCGCGCGCGTGCGTTCGCTTCTTCGGGCGTGAGGTCCGTCACCTGGACGACCGAGGGGCGCTCGAGGGCGGCGTCGTGGCCGGTCGGCTTGCCGAGGTCCTCGGGATCGGCGACGGCATCTAAGACGTCGTCCCGGATCTGGAAGGCGATGCCGACGCGCTCGGCGTACTCGCCCAGCGCCTCGACGGTGACCGGCTCGGAGTCGGCGGCGATCGCTCCGAGTTCGGCCGCGGCGCGAAAGAGGGCGCCGGTCTTGCGGCGAGCAAGGGTCATGTACTCCGCTTCGTTGGCCGGCTTGGCCGAGAGCTCCGTCGCCTCGCCGATGCCGAGTTCGACCATCGCGTCGGCGACGACTCGGGTTGCGTCCGGATCCGTCGAGAAGAGGCTAAAGGCTTCGCCGAGCAGGCCGTCGCTGGCGATAATCGCCGGCCCGTAGCCGAACTCGGCCCAGGCGCTTGGGGTCCCGCGGCGCAGTTCCGAGCGGTCGATGATGTCGTCGATGACGAGCGAGGCGTTGTGGACGAGTTCGATGCCGACGCCGAACTCGACTGCATCCTCGGCCGTTCCGCCGACCGTTTCGCAGGCCAACACCGTCACCATCGGCCGCACGCGCTTCCCGCCGGACAGCGCGACGTGGCGAACTTCCTCGTTGAGCGTCTCGGGATCGACCCCGTCGATGACGTCGATGAGACGCTCCTCAATTAGCGCCCGACGGCGCTCCAGAAGTTCCATTGGCGGGCTTTAGGAGAGGGTGAAAAAGTAGGTGACGGTTCGGCGCCTCGAGTTCGATTACTCGTCGTTCGATCGATCGAACTGGAACGAGTCCGAGAGCGGGTCCGTGCCGTCGTCCGTTTCGACGGCCTCGCTGTCGTCCTGCACGTCGCCGCTCTCCGCGTCCTCGATGGCGTCGTCAACCGAGTCCGTGCCGTCCGTGTCCTCCGCGTCGGTCGAGGACTCCGACGGTCCGGATTCGGCGTCCGACTCGTTCAGTTCGACGCCCGATTCGTCGAAGGAGATTACCTCGTCGCCCTCGGCGATATCGTCGTCCGCGTCGTCAGCGAGTTCGAATCCAGCCGCGTCGTCGCTCGCAGCGCCATCGTCGGTACCGCCGATCACATCCTCACTGTCGGTGCCGCCGATCACGGTCTCGGCGTCCGAATCGTCGTCCTCGTCGCTTTCCCACGCCTCGTTCGACAGATCGGTCTCGAGCGCGTCGCCGTCGGCCGCGTCGAAGTCGGCGTCCGAAACGGAATCGAACTCCGGCTCCGACTCGAGGTCCGCAGCGGCACCGGGGTCGACGTCCGCGTCGGTCTCGAAGCTATCGAGCGTCTCCGAGAGGTGGGAGGCGCGGTTCGCAAGTTCGCCGGCGCTGCGGGAGACTTCGGTGAGCGCGGTCGTCTGTTCTTCGGCGGCAGCCGCGACCGTCTCGCTCTCGGAGCTGGTCTGTTCGGCGATCGCCGCGACGTCGTCGACCATCGCGACGACCTGCTGGGTCGAGGCCGCCTGTTCGTCGCTGGCGTTGGAGATTTCCTGCACGCCGGTGTTGGTCTCGGTCGCGTAGTCGGCGATCTCGTCGAGCGCGTCCGCGGCGCGTTCGACCGAGTCGGTGTGCTCGGAAACCCGGTCGCTGGTGCGCTGGACCTCGGTTGCAGTGCGGTCGGTCTGCTCTTTGATCTGTTCGAGTCGGTCTTCGATGTCCGCGGCCGCTTCGCGGGTGTCCTCGGCGAGTTCCTTGACCTCGCCGGCGACCGCCGAGAAGCCCTCGTTGGAACTGCTCGAGCGCGAGGCCTCGATGTTGGCGTTCAGCGCCAGCATGTTGGTCTGCTCGGCGACCTCGGTGATGAACTCGAGCAGGTCGTCGATCTGTTCCATTTCGGCCTCGAGGCGTTCGATCTCCTCGACGGCGGACTCGGAGTCGGTTTCGATCTCCTGCATCCCCTCGATGGCTTCCTGTGCGGCTTCGCGACCGCGTTCGCCGGTCCGGGCGGTCCGTTCGGCGAGTTCGGCGACCTGGTTCGAGGAGGCCGCGATCTCCTCGATGGTCGTCGAGAGTCCGTTCATCTCCTGGGTGACCGACTGGAGACTGTCGTTCTGGCGGTCGGCACCCTCGGAAATCTCCTGAATGGATTCCGCGACCTGCCCGGAGGCGGAGCGGACCTCCTCGCTCGAGGCGGTCACTTCCTCCGAAGCCGTGGCGACCTCGGTCGCGAAGGACTTGACCTCGGCCGTCGTCGCCTCGATTTCGGCGATCATGTCGTTGAACTCCGTGGCGATTGCGGTCATCGCCTCGTTCTCGCTTTCGGGATCCATCCGCGCGGTGAGATCGCCGTCGGCCGCGGTCTGCATCACGTCGCTGTACTCGTCGGCCTTCGCCTCGAGGTGGGCGTTGAGCCGCTCCGCCTCGGCGCGGGCCTCCTCGGCCTCCTCGCGGGCCTGGGTCGTCTCCTCGATCTGGGTCTGCAGCGAGTCGCGCATGCTGTCGAACCCGTCATAGAGGCGTCCGATGCTGTCGATCCGGGGGGAGTCGAGATCGACGTTGAGGTCGCCCTCCTCCATGCGGGCGGCCTTCGTGGTCAGCCGGTCGATCGATCTGGAGGTGTTCCAGCCGAAGACCGCGCCGACGAGGCCGATGAGCAACACGGCGCCGACCGTCGCGAGCGTGCCGTAGAGGCGAACGTCCTCGACGAACCCGTAGGCCTGCTCGGTCGGCGTGTGCACGAGCGTCACCCAGTCGGTGCCGGGGACCGACGCGTAGCCGACGACGTAGGTCTCGCCGGCGAACGCGTCGTCAGTCGTGAGCACGCCCTCGGCCGGCCCGGCCTCCATGCCGCCGGACTCCATCGATCCGGCGTCGGTCAGCAGCTGGTCGGCTTCGTCGTAGTCCTTGAGCAGACCGCTTCTGGTCTCGCCGAAGGCGATCGTGCCGCTCGAGTCGACGACCATCGTCCGAATGCTGTCGGTGCTACTGATGGAGTAGTCGCTGACCGGCACCGTGTAGACGAGCACCCGTCCGTCGGGCACGTCGCCGGAATCGGTCACGTACGCGACGCGCGCCGTGGAGTCGTCGTACTCGCCGCTCTCGTACGCGTTCGTCACGTACGTATCACTCCGCTGGTCGAGCTCGTCGACCCAGTCACCCTCGAGTTCGGTGCCTTGGTCGACGAGCGAACTCGCGATGACGTCGCCGTTCGTCTCGAGGTAGTGGACGTTTACTTCCCCTGCGCCACCGCCGTCGAGATCGGCGACTTCGCTGTCGATGTAGGCCTGTGCTTCGGATTGATCGGCAGAATCGAGCCCGCTGTAGCGAGCGATCGATTGGACCGTCCGTCGATTATCCTCGTGGAACTCCTGGACCGCCTCCGACTGCTGGAGCGCGAGCGTTTCGTAGTTCTCGTAGACGTTCGACTGGACGCCGTCTTCGATCTGTGCGGTCCCGACGACCCCGATTGCACCCACCGAGATGCCGATGACCAGCAAGATGATCGCAAATTTCAACGAATAACTCCTGCGTATAAATTTCGGCACAATAGCCCGAATCCTTGGAGACATAGGCAGAGGTGACTATCAACAGATAATAAATCTTCGTGTTCGCAGAACGACGCTGGAACCGAATATCTCGAATAGACACCACGGTCAGCGGAGGGAGAAACCGATAGAAATAGCCGCAGCGAATTCCCAGCCGGCGAATTAGCTAAATTCCGCCGTCAGCGCCGGCACGACATCGAACAGGTCGTCGACGATCGCGTAGTCCGCGATATCCATGATCGGCGCGTTGGGATCGGTGTTGATCGCGACGATCGTGTCGGACCCCTTCATTCCGGCAACGTGTTGAACGGCACCGGAGATGCCGATCGCGATGTAGACGTCCGGCGTGACGACCTTTCCGGACTGGCCGACCTGTCGGTTCTTGGGCAGCCAGCCGTTGTCGACGATCGGCCGGGAGGCCGATACCGTCGCATCCAGCGCCTCCGCGAGGTCGAAGACGAGATCCAGATTTTCCTCCTCCTCGATCCCGCGACCGACGGAGACGAGCACGTCGGCGTCGCTGATGTCGACGTCGCCGCCGGCAACCTCTTCGAACCCGTTGACGGTCGAACCGAGCGCGTCCTCGTCGATCGTCACGTCGGCGGGTTCGATCGCGGCGTCGCCGGTTCCTTCCGCGGCGGGCCACTCCGCGCCGCGGATCGTCACGACCGCGGGGCCCTCGAGTTCGGTCGTCGTTTCGACCTTTCCGCCGTACATCTCGCGGGTGGCGGTCAGCGTCTCGCCGTCGGTCTCGAGGCCGACGACGTCGGTGACGATCGGCACGTCGAGTGTAGTCGCGACGGCGGGCGCGTAGTCCAGTCCGTTGACGCTGTTGGGCGTGAGGACGTACCGCGGCGCGAGTCGGTCGTAGAGTTGGGTGATCGCCTGCGCGTAGACGCCGTGGTTGAACTCCTCGCCGTAGTCGACGGTGTGGACGACGTCGACGCCCTCTCGATCGAGTTTCGACGCGAAATCCTCGACGGTACCGCTGATGACGGCGACGTGGAGATCGCCGCCGGTTTCGTCGGCAAGCAGACGGCCGGCGGTGAGCAGTTCGTAGCTGACGTCGCGCAACTCGCCGCGTCGGTGATCGGCGACCGCGAGGATATCAGTCATTGTGCCACCCCCTTGTCGCGAAGCAGATCAGCAAGTTCCGTTGCTGTCTGTTCGGCATCGCCCTCCCAGACCGTCACGTCGCTCTCGCTTTCGGGTTCGTACATGTCCGTCAGCGAGAGTTCCGGTTCGATCGCCGCCGCGTCGATACCGAGGTCCGCGAGTCCGACGACATCCAGTTCCTTACGCTGGGCCTGGCGGATCCCCCGCAGACTGGCGTACCGAGGCTCGTTGATCCCCGTCTGGACGGTCAGGACGGCCGGCAGTTCGACCTCGGTCAACTCCTCGACGCCGCCCTCGAGTTCGCGCCGGACCGAGGCGGTGCCGTCCTCGAAGTCGTGCTCGAGGTGGTTGACGACGGCCGCCCACTCGTAGCCGAGCGCCTCGGCGACCGAGACGCCGGTCGCGCCGAAGTTATCGTCGCCGGACTGAACGCCCGTCAGGACGAGATCGGGATCCTCCTCCGCGATGACGGCGCCGAGGAGGTCCCGCTTCGCGCCGACGTCGAGGAGGTTGATCTCCTCGAGCGCGTCGTCCCAGACGCGGATCGCGCGGTCGGCGCCCTTCGCGAGCGCCTGGCGGATCGTCTGCTCGCAGTCTTCGGGGCCGATGGTAACGGTGACGACTTCGTCGGCGATCCCCGCTTCCTGCAGTTGGACGGCCTCCTCGACGGCGTAGTCGTCCCACTCGTTCAGATCGGCACCGAGATACCGCTCGGCGATCTCCGTGCCTTCGATCTCGAACTCGTCGTCCACGGTGGCGACTTCCTTGACCGTGACGAGTATTTTCATGGGGTATGACTCCACGCCCCAGCCGTAAACGTTTTCGAAACAATTCACACCGGGTTTACCGTTGTCACAGTGCAAGCCCGTGGCGGTCCGATCGAACCGTACGTCGGGCAGAACGATTAGTGGCGGCGACACTCAAGGCGGCACACTTGCCACGGCGGTCGATCGTCTCGATGGTGCCCGCGGAAACGGCGACCAGTCGACGGAACGACGACCGTCACGACCGACACTGCAGTAACGCAGAGTAGCCGAACGGCCGTCGTTCCCGCCGCGTACGAGACGGAAACGGTTTAACGTCGCCACTGGTACTACGATTCATGGCAGACTGTCCGCTCGCCGACGACTGTCCGAGCTTCTCCGAACGGATCTCGGGAATGGGGTGCCAACACTACGGTGATCGAGGGGGCAAGGAGTGGTGCCAGCACTACAACCAGCCCATCGAGGATCTGAAGACCCAGCCCGTCAAATCCGGCGAAGAAGTCGTGCTCGACATCGTCGACATGCACGAAAGCGGCGCCGGCGTCGGCCGCACCGAGGACGGCTTCATCGTCCTCGTCGACGGCCTGCTGCCCGAGTGCCGCGCTCGCGTCGAGATTACCCAGGTCCACAGCAACCACGCCCGCGCAGAGAACCTCGAGCAGCTTCCGATGGACGGGGAGGAAGAGGAACCCGCAGACGCGGACGACGATTCGGACGACGACGCGGACGCGGACGAGGCCACGGCGGACGACGAGAACGAGGACGAGGAGACGGACACCGGGACCCGCGCTCGCGAACGGCTCGGCAGTCGCGAGAACTTCTGGGGCTCGTAGTCGGCGCGGACAGGACAGCCAGTCGCCGGTCGCCGCGCCGCGCAACCGCGGCGATCGGCCGTTGTACATCGACCGGTTGGAGATCGTTTTCGGCCGCAAACTCACGAGTGAGCGACGCGGCCGCCCCTCGAGACCGGGGAAGCTTTGATCCTACCGCATCATAGCACCGGTATGAGCGTGCGGCCGAGCCGATTCGACCGGCGGTGGTCACCGTGGCCATGATCGACGACATCGAGAACCTCCTCGAGGAGATCGGGTTCGATCCCGACTCGAGCGTGTTGACGCACCGTCAGGCACAGGTACTCGCGCTGCGGGAGCGAGGGATTTCGCAGGCCGACATCGCCGAGGCGCTCGGTACTTCGCGCGCGAACGTCTCCTCGATCGAGTCGAGCGCGCGGGAAAACTTAGAGAAGGCCCGCGAGACGGTCGCGTTCGCGGAGGCGCTCCGGGCGCCGGTTCGCGTCCGCGTGCCTGCGGGCACTGACCTCTACGACGTGCCCGACCTCGTCTACGAGGCCTGCGACGAAGCCGGCGTGAAGGTCGATTACACCGCGCCGGACCTGATGAAAGTCGTCAGCGACTCGGCAGGCTCGGCCGTCTCGGGGCGCGAGGTATCGACGCCGCTTATCATCGGCGTCACCTCGAAGGGGATGGTGCGCGTTCGCCATCAGGAGTAAGGCTGTCCCCAACGGTTCCGTTCCCCGGTCTGCGTGTGACTGTTCAGTCGCGATTCCGATCCAGCCGGCGGACCTCCCGGGACGAGACGCTACTGCAGTTACGTTCGACACGAGATGTGCCTCTCACAGTCCGATCGGCCGTCGAGCGACACGGACTAGAACGGACGGTGCACCGGCCACCGTAGTCACTCCTCGATGTACTGGCGCTCCCACTCGCGGCGCTCTTCGATCGCCTGTACTCCCTGGTCGCTGATCTCGTAATAGTTCGTCCGACGGTCGAGCTGTCCCTTCTCGACGAGCCCCTTGTTGACGAGGGTGTCCAGATTCGGATACAGTCGTCCGTGATTGATATCGGCGCTGTAGTACGACTCGATTTCGTCTTTGACGTCTTGGCCCGACGGTTGGTCGGCGCCTGCGATGACGTACAGGAGATCCCGCTGGAATCCGGTCAGATCGTCCATGTTTCACCCGTGTGATCACACCAAGAGAGCGACTATTTGTTATCTATCGCGTATCACGCCCCCGTAGACGGTTTCAAACGGACTAATACAGCGTTAGACCGCGTACTCGGCGTTTCCGGTATCGTACACTCCTCGAGATTGTGATACAACAGCGTCGCTCGAGCGCCGAGCGATCGATTGCGGAGCGTCGTCACTCGGACGGTCGGTCGCCAAAAAACTGATTTGTATACTGAAACCCGTTACCGAACGCGAAGCACCGTGTTACAGGCGGGTGACGTTGGTGGCGCGGGGGCCCTTGGGGGCCTGTTCGATGTCGAATTCGATCTCTGTGCCTTCTTCGAGGTCCGGGCCGCCAACGTCTTCCATGTGGAAGAATACGTCTTCGTCCGCGTCCTCAGTCGAAATGAAACCGTAACCGCCTGTGTCGTTGAAGAAATCAACGTTGCCTTTCGCCATTGCAACCGTACGAACCGGCCCCACACGTATAACAGTTGTGCTACAATTAGTGTTTTGAAACGAAGATAATTTTCGATAGAACTGGGCAAACAGTCCTCGAGCGGAACAGAATCGGATAGAAACGATTGTATTCGAACCCGATACGATGCCGTTAATCGATCCGAATCGTAACCGTCGTCAGTCCACGAGCGGCGTTCGTCGGGGCGCTCGAGCGAGTTGCGGCGGTACTGCCGATTCGCTACGAAACAGAATCTGGCGAGATAACCGGTAAAGGGATCGATCTCGATAGTGACCGATCGGTCAAAAGTTCGTGTCGCCTCGGTGGGACACACCCGGCCGTACTCGAGTGCGATCGGTTCGCATCATCGCACAGTCATCGTTCGGCCACCCTTCGATCCGCACTCGAGAGTAACGACGGCGTACTCGAGTCCGACTCGAATAGTATCGTTTAGGTGTATCCGACAGCGAGCCGACGGTATGAGTCACGCACGAGCCACTACCGCGCCGACGATCGCGCAGGTCGCACTGATCGGCCTGTTCGTCACGGCGCTCGTCACCGCCCAACTAACAGCGTCGAAGGTGCTCGCGTTCGAACTGCCCGTTGCGCTCCCGATCACGGGCTCGCAGCTCGCGCTGCCCGGCGCCGCGCTCGCGTACGCGCTCACGTTCCTCGCGAGCGACTGTTACACCGAACTCTACGGTCGCCGCGCGGCCCAGATCGTCGTCAACGTCGGCTTCCTGCTGAACTTCATCGTCCTCGCGCTGGTCTGGTCGACGATCGCCGCACCTGCTGCGCCCTCGAGCGTCGACCCCGCCGCCTTCGAGACGGCCCTGGGCGCCTCGACGAACGTCGTCATCGGGAGCCTGCTGGCCTACGTCGTGAGCCAGAACTGGGACGTGATCGTCTTCCACCGCATTCGCGAGGCGACCGGCGCGCGGATGCTCTGGCTGCGCAACATCGGCTCGACGGCCACCAGCCAGGCGATCGACACCGTCATCTTCGTCTCGGTCGCCTTCGCCATCGCGCCCGCCGTGCTCGGCGTCGGCGCCGTCCTTCCGACGAACGTCCTGCTCTCGTTGATCGTCGGCCAGTACCTGCTGAAGTTCGCGATCGCGCTGCTGGACACGCCGATCGTCTACGCCGTCGTCTCGCTCGTGCGCTCCCGTGAGGGGATCACCCCCGACGACGCGCATACGGCCTGATTTTCGCTGCCGCCCGTTTTGTCAGCCGGTCCGAACCGATCGCGTCGAACGGAGAGCGTTTAGTGGCGCGCTCGAGAGGAACGGGTATGGACGAACGCGTCCGCGAACACGCCGACGTACTGGTCGACTGGAGCGCCCGCGTTGAGGAGGGAGACGACGTCATTCTCTCGGTCGGACCCGACGCCCACGAACTGGCAGTCGCCGTCGCCGAGAAACTCGGCGAGCGAGGGGCGAATCTGCTCGCGACCTACAGCACCGGGGAGATCACGCGCGCGTACCTGCGGGCTCACGACGGCGACTTCGACGAGAACCCGGCGCACGAACGCGCGCTGTTCGAAAACGCGGACGTCTACCTCTCGCTGGGCGGCGGCCGGAACACGAGCGCGACGGCCGACGTACCGAGCGAGACGCGGCAGGCCTACGGGAACGCCCGCACGGAGATCCGCGAGGCGCGCTTCGACACGCGGTGGGTCTCGACGGTCCACCCGACGCGGTCGCTCGCCCAGCAGGCCAACATGGCCTACGAGGAGTACCAGGACTTCGCCTACGACGCCATTCTGCGCGACTGGGAGTCGCTCGCCGACGAGATGGCCAACATGAAGGACCTGCTCGACGGCGGTTCGGAGGTCCGGCTCGTCTCCGAGGGCACCGACCTCACGATGGCGATCGACGACCGCACCGCGGTCAACAGCGCCGCCTCGGTCGCCTACGACTCGCACAACCTCCCCAGCGGCGAGGTCTTCACCGCGCCGTACGCCACCGAGGGCGAGGTCACGTTCGACGTCCCGATGACGCTGCACGGCGAAGCCGTCCGGAACGTCCGCCTCGAGTTCGACGACGGCGAGGTCGTCGAGTACGACGCCGAACAGGGCGCGGACGTGATCGAGGAGATTCTCGAGACCGACGAGGGGGCGCGTCGACTGGGCGAACTCGGCATCGGGATGAACCGCGGCATCGACCGCTACACGGACAACATCCTCTTCGACGAGAAGATGGGCGAAACGGTCCACCTGGCGCTGGGGCGGGCCTACGACGCCTGCCTCCCCGAGGGCGAGTCGGGTAACGAGTCGGCGGTCCACGTCGACATGATCACCGACATGAGCGAGGACTCGCGACTCGAGATCGACGGCGAGGTCGTGCAGCGGAACGGGACGTTCCGGTGGGAGGACGGCTTCGAGGCGTAAAGCGAAACGAGATCGGACGCGACAGTACTCGAGCGGGGATCGGCGGATACCCTCGAGTAGACAGCGTTTACGATCGCCGTTGCCGGCACCTAGAGCAGGAACCGAGTTCATACTAATGGGCGATCCTGCCGTTTCGTCGAGTACCGCCTTGACCGGTGGCGGCGAATAACCGGTCGGGATGCTCGGCGTCCCGCTCCCCGTTTCGACAGTTGTCTGCCCGCCCCGCCGGAGGCGGCACGTATCCGGCACTTTTTATACTCCATCCCCCTCGGCGGGGCGCAGTATCGCGTCAGTTCGGTGCGGAGCGACGCTTCGCGGCCCCAACAGCAGCCGCGCATCCGTGACGTTCTCGAGTCTCGAGCCCCTATCGCGGATATGCGCAACCAGCTCCGGGCCGGCGCCGCCATCTACAACGACGGCCGCTACCACGCCGCCCACGACGCCTGGGAAGACCGGTGGCTCGAGTGCGAAGACGGGACCGACGACGAGCAGTTGCTCCACGGGTTGATTCAACTCTCCGCCGCGGTCCACCACGCCCACGACGGTAACTGGGAGGGCGCCGTCGGGCTGGCCGAAAGCGCCCGCGAGTATCTCGCGGGGAGCCCCGCAGATTACCGCGACCTGAATCTCGAGGGGATCCGCACATACCTCGCCGCGCTCGCGGCCGATCCGGAGCTAATCGAGCGCCGAGCGCCGGTGCGACTCGAACACGACGGCGAGGTGCCGAAATTGGCCACGCTCGACTTCGAGGAAACGATCGTCGCCGCACCCGTCCTCGCCGACGAACTGGGGTACGACGCGGACCCGATCGAACGCGCGTGCGAGTATGCACAGCGGGATCTATCCGAGGGGGAAGACGACAGTCGGTTCATCACCCTGTTGTTCGACTTCGTCCGCGAGGAGGACGCTCGCGGAATCGTCTTCCAGCGACTCACCCAGCACGTCGACCGGCGAGCAGCGCGCGAGTCGGACGTCGAGGGGCTGTTTTAACCGATATCGACCGCGCCGTCGGCGGAAGTCAGTACGTTTTCCTACCGGAACCCCGAATGTCAGCGTGAGCTATGTCCGACTTCGTTTCCGTCACGTGCGACCAGTGTGGTGACGAGTTCAAGGCATACCCCGACGCGAACGCGGCCGACCGGGGCTACTGCAGTCCCGCGTGCGCGCTCGAGGACGCGTAACGTCCGACAGACGCCGAACGATCAACGATCGGCACTCTCTCAGGTTGGTCCGAGCCGGAATCGTAGCTGCATCCGGTTCGGACGCGTTATTTTTGGCAGCTACCGTCCGCCAGGAGCGACCGGCGGGCAGAAGGCAGAAAAGCGAGTCAGTCGTGACGCGCGGAGTTGTCCTGGGGCTCGTAGCCCAGCACCTCTCGAGCGCGTTCGATGGAGTAGTACTTGCGGTCGTTGTCGGAGATTCCGTAGACGATTTCGTAGCCGTAGTCGGCCGCGATGCAGCGATCGAAGAGGTGGGCACAGTCGCGGTAGGAGAGCCACATCGCCTGGCCCCGTTCGTAGTCGATCGGCGGGTGGTCCTTGGTGAGGTTACCGATGCGGACGCAGACGACCGAGAGGTCGTACTCGTCGTGGTAGTACCGCCCGAGCGACTCGCCCGCGGCCTTCGAGACGCCGTAGAGGTTGCCAGGCCGCGGCAGTTCGGTGCCGTCGAGCAGGTAGTCGTCGTCCGCGCGGTACATCTCGGGCGTGCGTTCCTCGGTCTCGTAGTGACCGACGGCGTGGTTCGACGACGCGAACGCGACCTTCTCGACGCCGGCGTCGACGGCGGCCTCGAAGACGGTCTGGGTGCCGTCGATGTTGTTCGTCAGGACGCTATCCCACGGCGCGTCCGGCCGCGGATCGCCGGCGAGGTGAATCACGGCGTCGACGCCCTCCATCGCCTCGCGGACGGCCTCGTCGTCGGTGATGTCCGCGACGACGAACTCGCCCGGGTAGTCCTCCGTCGGCGGATCCCGATCCAGCAAACGCCACTCGTACTCGTCCGCGAGGCCGCCGAGGATAGCGTCTCCGACCCGCCCCGCAGCCCCCGTGAGCAGGACTGACTGTGCCATTCGTTGTTCGGTGGAAAGGAAAGCGGCGATAAGTACCATGCGGTTCCGCGCCGGCACGGTCGTCGCTGACACGCACGTCCCGGAGAACCGAACGGATCGGAACCCCCTTCCCGGCCGCGCGCGAGGAAATCAGTATGGCAGACACCGCGCCGACCACCGCCGAAGCCGCCTGCTTCGAGGCCGGCATCAAGTTCGGCACGCTCTACCACCAGTTCGCGGGCACCCCGCTCTCGCCCGACAGCGCCGCGAGCATCGAGACCGCCATGGAGGAGGCGATCGAAAACCAACCCCACTGTACCGACGTCACTGTCGAGGTCCAACGGGACGCCCTCGAGGCCGAACTCGCCGATTCAGCCGCCGACTACACCGAGCTGACCGGTCGCTTCCTCGAGGTCGAGATCGTCGTCGACTACGAGGGCTGCGAGGTCCTCACGCGGATGGCGATGGAGGACGGTTACCCGCTGATGAAAGTCGTCTCGGTTCGAGATGCAGACGATTCTGTGTAACGGGTAGTGGCGCTGTCGATTCTCGAGTCGCTACCCACCAACCCCCTCATTTCCATCAGATATATCGACTCGAAACTGTTAAATTTAGCCAACGTTCGAACGATACTATGGGCTCGGTATCCACGAGACGCATCTCGATCGCACTCACCACGCTCCTCCTCGCGGTGGCCGCAATCGGCCTTACCGCAACGCCGCTGGTCGCACAGGAAACCGGACACGTCAGTTCGGAACTGACGATTACCGTGACGGACGACGGCGAGGTCGAATCCCAGGAGATCCACCAGGAGCTGCCCCTCGAGATGGCCGAGGGAATGGAGGCGATGATCGCGACGGACGAGTACGACGACTTTGCGGAGTACCTGGCCGAGACGATCGTCGAGGCCGAGAACGGCGTCGGCGACTACGAGTCGGCCGAGACGCGGGAGGAAGACGACGTCTACGTCGTGGACCTGACCCTGACCGACATCGAGACGGACGAACTCGACGACACGGCGATCACGGTCGCGGACGGGACCGTCAGCGTCGAAATGCCGGGCAGTGCCGATCCCGTATACGGGGGCGAAGGCGTCGACGGGGCCGCGTTCGCGGCCGGCGGTGAGCACACCGTCACCGTCGAGATGCCCGGCGAGATCCGCGACTCGAACGCACTCGAGGAGGACGGAACCGCCGCGACGTGGCACCTCCACGAGGAGATGCCCGAGACACTGACCGTCGAATCCGGAACCGGCGGCGGGGACGACGGCCTTCCCGGCTTCGGTCCCGCGGTCGCGATCTGTGGTTTCCTGCTGGGGACGCTCCTGCTCGCCCGACATCGAACGTAAAGCAGTCGTCGGGTCCTTCTCGTTCCAGTCGCGACGGCCTCGAGAAGCCTTTCGAAATCCACCCGCCGTTCGGCGCGTATCGCCCCTCAGGAGCCCGGTTTCACTTTCACTTTCGGGCGACCTTTTAACCTCGGGCCCCGTGAAGGTGGACACATGAGCCAAGCGACGTTCGGCGACGACGAGGAACTGTTCGGCGAAGCAGCCAACGAAATGCGCGAGGACGTCGAATCCTCGCTAGCCGAGGCCTGGGCGGCGCTGCCCGACGCCGACGACGTCTGGGACGCCGACGCCGACAACGTATTGGGCGTGCTCAACGGCCTCAACTCCGCGCTTGACGCCGGCGACGCCGAGGATCACCTCCGCGACGCTAAGAAGTGGTTCACGATGGGCCAGCGCGCCGACGCCTTCGAAGATGCCGACGACTTAGAGGCTGAGATCGCCGACCTCGAGGAGGCAATCGAGGACATCTCCGAGGCGGGCGAGCAGGTCGGCGAACTCACCTCGACGATTCCGGCGCTTCGCGGGACGCTCGAGGATGCGGGCCCGAGCGATGAAGATGACGACGCGGAGGAGGCCGACGCCGAATCCGAGGACGAGGAGGCCGAGGAGGACGAGGAGTAACCGCCGCTCGACGCATCGCACCGTCTCGATCGCCGACCACCCATAGGTTCATCCGTGCCGCTCGAGTGTCCCGTAGCGGCGTCGACCGCGGCTACCGGTGTTCGGGCCGCGAGACGTCGCGCTCGGCCACCGCCTCGAGCAACCTGACCAAGGCGTCCGTCGCCAACTCGAGCAGTTCCTCGCCCCGTCGTGCGTCGCCGTCGTCGGGGTCGCCGACCACACCGTTTTCCGTGAACTCGGCCGAATCGTAGGCCAGATTCGCGTAGCTGACCCACTCCCCCCACCGATCGGCAGCTCCAGCCTGGGCCTCGTCGATGCGGTCCTCGCGGATCAGTTCCGGCTCGAGATGGCGGATGAGACTCGTCTCGAGGGGGCCGCCGTGGCCCATGTCGCTCGAGTGCTCGCCGACGGCCTCGAACCAGGTGAACGGGACGGCGTAGGCGTCGGTGTCGTCGCTGCGGGTGATCGTCCCCCCGACCTCCCGCAGGGCGTCGACGTTGCCGCCGTGGCCGTTGACGATGACGACGCGGTCGAAGCCGTGGTGCGCGAGGCTCTCGACGGCTTCGCGAACGTAGTCCCGAAACGTGTCCTCCGAGACCCACATCGTGCCGGGGAACTGGCGGTGTTCCTCGGCGATCCCGACGGGAATTGCTGGCGCCCGGACGACCTCGCGGTCGATCCGGTCGCAGCCGGCATCGGCGATCGCTTCGGCGGTCAGGACGTCGGTCCCGAGCGGCGCGTGGGGGCCGTGCTGTTCAGTGCTCCCGACGGGGACGACCGCGAGATCGGTGTCGCAGTCGCGGACGTCCGTCCACGTCGCGGTGCGGAGATCCATGCGCGAGTACTCCGAGCGCGCAGACATGAAACCGTCGGTGACGTCGGTGCAGCGTCGCGGCTCGGTCGGCGATGGGCAGCCGTCGACCCGGCGTCCGTGGCGAACGCAGGGTCAACCCGTTTCCGATCCGTTGACGTATGGCCGGGTATGCCAGACGAAGACCGCGAACTCGGCGTCGAACTCGGCGACCTCGGCGACGAACTCCGGAACCAGGAGTATCCGATCAGCCAGGACGACCTGCTCGAGAAGTACGGCGACGAGGAGGTCGGCATGGGCGGCGAGGAGACGATGACCCTGGAGGAACTCATCGGCCCGATGAACGAGGACGAGTACCAGGATTACGGCGAGGTCGAGCAGTCGATCATGAACATGGTCGGCGACGACGCGATCGGGCGGAAGAACTACAGCGACCGCACGCCGCCGGCGTCGGGCGAACAGCGCCAGGACGAGGGGGCGCCGGATCAGGACGGACAGGAAGGACAGGAGTCGTTCTAAGTCTCGCGGCGATTCTATCGGCTACCGTCGACCGCCGTCAGTCGTCATCGTCTCCGACGTCGACGTCCACTTCGGTTCGCGCCTGCCGACGCTGGGCGCGCTCGATGAACTCCTGCGGTAACTCGTCGATCTCGCCGGCCTGGACGCCCCAGAGGTGCGAGTACAGCCCCTCGTTTTCCAGCAGTTCCTCGTGAGAGCCGCGTTCGACGATCTCGCCGTCCTCGAGGACGAGGATCTGATCCGCGTCCTTGATCGTCGAGAGGCGGTGGGCGATGGCGAAGGTGGTGCGGTCTTCGGCGAGGTCGTCGATCGAGCGCTGGATGAGCATCTCCGTCTCGGTGTCGACGTCGCTGGTCGCCTCGTCTAACACGAGGATGTCGGGGTCCTTGAGGATCGCCCGCGCGATGGAGATGCGCTGGCGCTGGCCGCCCGAGAGTTTGACGCCCCGTTCCCCGACCTCGGTGTCGTAGCCGTCGGGCAGGTTCTGGATGAAGTCGTGGGCCTCGGCCATCTTCGCGGCCTCGATCACGTCCTCGCGGTCGGCGTCGAAGGTGCCGTACTTGATGTTCTCCTCGACGGTGCCGTAGAAGAGGAACGTGTCCTGACTGACGTAGCCGATCGAGTCTCGCAGGCTCTCGAGAGTGACGTTGCGGATGTCCTGCCCGTCGACGGTGATCGCGCCCTCGTCGACGTCGTACATCCGGAGCAGGAGTTTGAGGACCGTCGACTTACCTGCACCCGTGGGACCGACCAGCGCCAGCGTCTCGCCGGCCCGGACGGTGAAGTCGATGTCGTCGACGATCGTCTCCTCCTCGTCGTAGCCGAAGGTGACGTGGTCGTACTCGACGCGGCCCTCGCGCACCTCGAGGCCGCTCGCGTTCGGGTTCTCGGCGACGAGGTTCGGTTCGTCCATCAGGCCGAACATGCGCGCCGAGGACGCGCGGGCGCGCTGGTACATGTTGATGATCTGCCCGAACTGCGCCATGGGCCAGATAAAGCGCTGCGTGTAGAGGATGAAGACCACGAACTCGCCCTCGCTCAGCGTCCCGGTGAAGGGACCGGGCGGTCCCTGGAAGACCCACAGGCCGCCGACGAGGAACGTGACGACGAAGCCGATCCCCGCGAGGACGCGCAGCCCCGGGAAGAACTTGATGCGGGTCTCGATGGCGTCCCAGTTGGCGTCGAAGTAGTCCTGCGAGACGTCCTCGACGCGCTCGGACTCGTACTCCTCGGTGGTGCTCGACTTGATCACCTGAATCCCGCCGAGGTTGTTCTCGAGGCGAGAGTTGACCTTGCCGACGGTCGAGCGGACGGCGGCGTACTTCGGCTGGATGATCTTGACGAACAGGTAGGTGAAGCCGGCGATCAGCGGCACCGGCAGCAGCGCCACCAGCGCGAGTTGCCAGTTGTAGGCGAAGAGGATGACGCCGATGCCGACGATCATCACCGCCATCCGGAACAGGGAGTTCATCCCGTCGTTCAGGAACCGCTCGAGGCGGTTGACGTCGTTCGAGAGGATGGACATCATCTCGCCGGTCTGCTTGTCGGCGAAGAAGTCCATGTTCAGCCGCTGCATCTTGTCGTAGGTGTCGGTGCGGATGTCGTGCTGGATGTTCTGGGCGAAGGCGTTGAAGCCCCAGTTGCGAAGCCAGTGAAAGGTTGCGCCGAAGAAGAAGGCGCCGGCGATAACGCCGATGGTCAGGTAGAACTGGCCGAGCTGCGTCGCGGGAATGTACGGTTCGACCAGGCTGCCGCCGAAGGGTAACGCCGCCGCGTAACTGCTGACTTCGTCGCGAAACACCGCGTCGAGCGCGACCGCCAGCATGATCGGCGGCAGCAGATCGAGAACGCGGGCGACGATACTTGCGAGCACGCCGACGATCGCCGGGAAGGCGTAGTCGCGCCCGTACTCGAGGAACAGCCGCTTCATCGGGTTCTCGATCTCTTCGCGTTGCTCCTCGAACGGGTCGTCCTCCTCCCAATCGACGCCGCTCCCGCTCATCGGCTCGAGTTTGGGATCCGCGCCAATAAGGGTTGCTACGAATCGAAACAGTTCGGTTCCGGATCGACCGGACAGTTACTCGTACTCGATCTCGACTTCGTCGCCGACGGCCATCCCGGTCTCGTTCGCGTAGCTGCGAGGGATCTCGAGCACCCATTTCGCCCGGCCGGTGTATCGGAGATCTTCGCCGTCCTCGTCGGGTTCGGGGGCGCGTGCGTGTTCGATCCCCGTGATTTCGCGGTCAGCCCCGATGAAGACGATGTCGATAGGGAAGTCCATCTCCCGCATGACGTACGTGCGATCGTCCTCGCTCGAGTGGACGAACAGCATTCCCTCACCCGACTCGAGAGAATCGTGGTCGCTGAGGCCGGTGTACTGCTCCTGACGGGTATCCGCGACGGAGACGTTGACGACGGCCTTCGGCTCCCCGCTGTTGTCGAGCACGCGAACTTCACCCCGATCGACGTGCCAGGGCGCCGAGACGAAGCCGGCCTGCACGAGGACGACGCCGACGAGCAGGACCAAAACGACGGCGAGCAGCGCTTGCCAGACGCGCTCGAGTGTCATACGCGAACTGCGCGGCGAGAAAGTAAAGGTTATTCGGACGGCGGGACTTGGTTCGAATGCGGGCTCGTGGTCTAGCTGGTCATGACGCGGCCTTTACAAGGCCGAGGTCGGTGGTTCGAACCCGCCCGAGCCCATTTCTCTGGCGAACAACGTGAGCCAGAGACATGTCTCGAAGGCGGGTTCTAATCAGGGAGGAGTTTACTCCGACCGTGGTTCGAACCCGCCCGAGCCCACTATTTCTGTCGCGAACAACTCGTGAGCGACGGTATCGTGATGCGAGTGGCGGTTCGAACGACGGAACGAGCGAGCGGCAGCGAGCGAAGTTCAGGTGGTTCGAACCCGCCCGAGCCGTTTCATCACCCTCGAGTCGTCCTGGCGCCGCCCGGGCCGATCTTACTCGAGCCTGTCGCACCACCGACCAGCACTGTGTGCGATCGTGACGAGACTGCGTTCCATACGCAGTGCAACGGCACGAGCGCAGGTCTTCAGATCACCTCGGCTAATCAGTTAGTAACCGGGGGTAACATCGTGAGGGCATCCGTTTCAGCCGGTTTCAATCTGTAGGACACATCCGGGAACTGGTAACTCCGTATCGTTTCCCTTCCGACCGCAAGCAACGGTACAAAAGGAGGCGCCCGGACGTGCTCCGATCAGCCTCGAGTCGGTCGTGAATCCGTGCGACCTCGAGTCCAGTCTAGCAGTAGCCGCTCGGCTATCCTCGGTCGATCGCACGCCACGTGCGATCGGCGGCCCGCTTACTGCTTGAGGCGAGCGACGTTCTCCCGGATCGAACTGAAGAAGCCCTCACCGGATTCGGCTTCCAGCGCCGCGTGCAGCGTCGAGTTCTCCGGTTCGTCCTTGACGACAACCCGGAGGTACGGCTCGAGCTGCTTGAAATTGTCCGCGAGGACGACGGTGTGGTTGTCCTCGTCGTGGTCGACGACGCCCGCGTCGGCCAGTTTCGGGACGTGGCACTGGACCGACGAGACGTAGACGCTCTTGTACTCGTTTTTCTCGACGTCGTCCGGGTGGACGTCGTGTTCCCAGCCGGCGACCTGCTCGGCCAGCGTCGAGAGTTCGATCGGGTCCTCGCGACCCCGGAGCGCGTAGAGCAGGTATCGCCGACGCCGATTCGCGAGTAACTCGAGGATGGTGTCGGCCGAAAGCTCTTGCGCCTCCTGACTCGAGGTAAGTGCTTCCATAACACGATGTTACTCCCCGGTGCGGAAAAGGGTGTCTTGAATATCCGCAAATCCGACAGGCGGTCGCTAACCGATAGAAACCGGAGCCTATGGGGAAATTACTGTTCGTTTATTGCTTCCTCACAACTGGGATATCGGGGTGGTACCACGACACCTATGAGAACGAGTCGAATGCCGCTTCCGATTCGAAATCCTTTTTTATATCATCGACCGAGAGATGAGTAAGCCGCCTTAGCTCAGACTGGGAGAGCACTCGACTGAAGATCGAGCTGTCCCCGGTTCAAATCCGGGAGGCGGCATTTCTGTCGCGAACAAATCCGTGAGCGACGGAAATGGAATTCTGACCGGATTCGTAACTCTGGAAGACGAACGAAGTGAGTCTTCCTCCGGTTCAAATCCCGGAGGTCCATACTGCTGCTGCAACGGACACCGGTCGAGTTGTGTGTCCCGATTTTGAGCAGATCAGCACTGGATAGCGGCGGCGATTTGAGCCCCGAGTGAGCCGGTTTGCTTGTGGGGCCGACGGAGGCTGAAGCCGATGCGCGAGCGTGCGAGCACACGCAGTCGGCGAGACGGGCGCGCTCTGCAAGGCCAACAGCTACCCACCGGAGACGGGTAGCCGGAACCGAGAATCGTGGTGCTCGCCACCGAGGTACTGATCGCCCTCCTCGCGCTTTCGTTTCTCGGCGGCGTGATCGTCGCGACGATCGGTCCGGGAGGCATCCTCATCGTCACCGGACTGTACCTGCTCACCTCGCTCTCGAGTAGCGAAGTCGCGGGGACCTCGAGCGCGATCTTCACCGTCGGAGCGGTCTTCGGGAGCCTGATCTACGCGCGGTCGGGCGAGATCGACTGGCGGGTCGCGGGCGTCGTCAGCGCGGCCGCCGCCGTCGGCACGTGGATCGGCGTCCAGGCGAACGCCTCTCTCTCGCGACAAGCCTACGGTGTAACGCTGGCCTTCCTGCTCGCGATCGTCGGCTGCAACATCGTCTATCGGGAGTACCGGGACCTCGAACCGCGCGTCGAACTCGGACGGGGTCGGCGGGACCTCGCAGCGTTCGGCGCCATCGGGCTCGTAATCGGCGTCTTCGGCGGGCTGTTGGGAATCGGCGGGGCGGCGCTGTCGGCGCCGGCGCTCGTGCTGGTCGGGATCCCGATGCTCGTGACGATCGCGGTGACCCAGATCGTCGTGGTGTTCACCGCGCTCTTTACGGCGGTCAACTACCTGCTCCGCGATGCGATCGTCCTCGGACTGTTTGCGCCGATTACGGCGGCGTACCTCGGCGGCGTCGGGATCGGTTGGCTGCTCGCACACCGGATCGACGCGGATCGACTGAAATTCGCGCTGGGCGTCGTGCTGATCGGACTGGCGGTTTCGCTGGTCGTGTGAATCGGAGCGGCGACGGCGGTAACTGTCGTCGGACGATCGGTTGCGTCTCGGAAACACGAGAGCCGAAAACGGCGGCGTTCAGGTCGGCTGATTCTCGCCCCAGTTCAGCTGCCAGTCGCCGACGAATCGAACGATCGCCGAGGAGAGCGCGCCGAGCAGCCCGATGGTGATGATGCCGACGATGATCGTCGGGTACGAGCCGCTCGTGTAGGCCGACCACGTCAGGAAGCCGAGGCCGGTGCCGCCGGCGACCATCTCGGCGGCGATCAGGTTGACCCACGCGAGCCCCATGCCGACGATCATGCCGGCGTGGATCGCGGGCAGCGCGCTGGGGTAGATGACGTGGCGGAACGTCTGGTAGGAGTTCGCACCGAGCGACTGGGCGGCCCGCGAGTACTCCACCTCGACGCCGCGCGCACCCTGAATTGTGTTCAGCAGGATCGGGAAGAAGGCGCCGAGGAACGTGATGAACATGATCGAGAGTTCGGCGGCCGGCAACACGAGGATCGTGAAGGGAATCCACGCGATCGGCGGGATCGGCCGAAGCATCTCGAGGGCGGGGAAGGTCAGATCGGCGAACGCCTCGTAGCGCCCGATCAGTAGTCCCAGCGGGATCGCCAGCGCCGCCGCGACGGCGAACGAGACGAACACCCGGATCGTGCTCTGGACCGTCGAGAGCCAGAAGTCCTCGCGGTAGAGTTCGGCGACGTAGGCGTCGATCACCTCGATGGGCGTCGGCAGTCCCGAGAGCAGCCCGAAGCGACTGGCGACGAGCCAGAGGAGCGGCACCGCAAGGATCGAACCCGCGCGGACGAGTCGGCGTCGGGAGTCCATCAGCCGCCAGCCTCCTGTTCGAGCGCGCGCTCGGCCTCCTCGCGGATGACCGACAGCGCCCGTTCCCGGAGTTCGGTGAACCGATCGGTCGTGACGACTTCGCGGTCGCGCGGGCGGTCGATATCGACGTCGATGACGTCTTTCACCTGGCCGGGTCGGGCCGTCATCACGATCACGCGATCGGCGAGCAGGATCGCCTCCTCGACGTCGTGGGTGATGAACAGCACCGTCCGGTTGTCGCGCTCCCAGACCTCGAGCAGTTTCTCCTGCATGATCTCCTTGGTGAGGGCGTCGAGCGCGCTGAACGGCTCGTCCATCAGCATGATGTCCGGATCGTTCGCGAGCAGGCGGGCGAGTTCGGCCCGCTGTTGCATCCCGCCGGAGAGGCCGGGCGGGTACGAGTCCTCGAACCCGTCGAGCCCCATCTCGTCGAGGATTGATTCGGCGCGGCCCTCCTCGACCCCGTCGCGCATCTGCGGGCCGAACTCGACGTTCTCCTGGACCGTCTTCCACGGGAACAGGCGGTTCTCCTGGAAGACGACGCCGCGCTTCGGATCGGGTTCGGAGACCCGGTTTCCGTCGACGAGGACGTCGCCCGCGGTCGGCTCGAGGTAGCCGGCGATGCAGTCCATGACGGTGCTCTTCCCGCAGCCCGAGGGGCCCAGAATCGCGACGAACTCCTCGGCATCGACCTCGAGGTTCATGTCGTCGACCGCGACGACGTGCTCGCCGTTGGGATCGTATACCTTTCGTAGGTCGTCGATCGTTATCTCGCCGGTCTTGCCGGTCGTACCGGAGGTCGGTCCTGCGGTCGTCGAATCGTCGGGGGGTGTGTTGGGTTTGCTCATAGTAGGTTTGCGTGTCGGTCGGGTGGTAGACGGGGGACGGTTGCGGAGACGGGACGATCGGTCGCGGTTGCGCTTGCGCTTGCGTTCACGTTCACTCGACCTCCTGCCAGCGGGTGAGGTAGTCGCCGATCCGGTAGACGGCCGCGGCCGAAACGTAGCCGAGGGCGCCGATCGCGATCATGCCGACCGCGACGACGTCGGTCTGGAGCAGCCGGTAGGCCTGGAAGATGATGTAACCGATGCCGACGCCGCCGGCGATCATCTCCGCGGCGACGACCGTGATCCACGCCAGACCGACGCCGATCGAGACGCCGGTGACGATCGACGGCAGCGTCGCGGGGACGATCACGTGGCGAAACACCTGGCGCGACTCGGCGCCCAGGCTCGAGGCCGCCTGCACGTACTCCTCCTCGACGGTCCGGACGCCCTCGACGGTGTTAACGAGGATCGGGAAGAACGACCCGACGAACACCACGAAGATCACGCCGCTGCGGAACGTCGGCAGTAGCAGGAGGGCAATCGGCACCCAGGCCACCGGCGGGACCGGCCGGAACACCTCGAGCCCGGGGAACAGCGCGTCCTCCCAGCGCCGGCTCGTGCCGATCGCCAACCCGAGCGGGATGGCGACGAGGACCGCGAGCGTGACGGCGACGAGGACCCGCAGCGCCGAGTAGGCCGCGTGCTCGTAGATCGTCTCGCCGCCCTCGGTCATCGGCGCGCCGCCCAACGCCGAAACTAGCGTCTGCAGCGTCGTCTCGGGGCCGACGAACTTGTCGAACCCGAGGAAGCCGACGCGGACGGCGAGCGACCAGCAGGCGAGAAACAGCGCCACCGACAGCAGCTGGCGGAGTCGCTTCGAGGGGAACGGGACGGACAGTTCGCCGACCTGGCGCTGGAGCCGGTCGATCGGTTCGGCGCTCATCGCTCGGCCCCCCGGAGCGGCTCCCAGTCCGCCTCGTCGTCGTCCTCGAGTTCGTCGATCGCCGCCTGTAGCGGCTCGGTGCGGTAGCGATCGTCCGGCGGCACGCCGTCGATGACGCCCTGGTTCTCGGCGAGGAACGCCGGCGCCTCCTCCTTCATCAGCCGCTCGGCCTCGTCGACGGCCTCGTAGTCGGTGTAGAACAGCATGCGCTCGACGTCGGGGTTGACGTCGATGTTCTCGTAGAGGGTCGCGTGCAGCGTCTCGCGCTCGTAGTCCCGAAGCTGTCCCTCCTGCTGGATCAGGTCGATCGTCCGCTCGGGATCGGTCGCCATGATGTGTTTGGCCTCGAGTTCGGCCTTCAACCAGCCGCGCGCGGCCTCGGGGTGGTTCTCGACCAGCGAGTCCAGCATCAGGAGCCCGGCGGCGTCGTACGCGTCGTAGTCCGCGCCGGTGAACAGGTATTCCGCGGCGCCCTCCTGAATAACCGACCGCGAGGGAGAGGGTTCCCAGCCGGCGCCGGCCGGGATGTTCCCCTCGCGGATGTTCGTGACGATCGTCTGCATCCCCTGATCGGAGAAGTCGGGACTGATCCCCTCGTCCTGCACCGCCTCGAGGAGGAACCGGTGGGTGCAGGCGCCGGTAGTGACGCCGATCTCGCGGCCGTCCAGATCCTGCGCGTCCTCGATGTCGACGCCCTCGGGGACGAAACAGAGGTTGCACTGCTGGCCCGCCGAGAAGCCCGCGATCGCGACCATGTCGATCGCCGTCTCGTCGTTCGCCATCGCGGTGATCGTCGGCATGTCGCCGGTGTAGCCGATGTCGTTCTGTTCCGAGATCATCTTGTTTCCGACCACCGCGCCTTGGAGGGCGACCTCCCAGCTCGCGACGGAGTACTCCTCGGGGAGGTACTTCTCCGCGAGGCCGGCGTGGCGGATTACGAGCGCCGACCACGACTCGGTGTAGAAGGGCTGGTAGCCGACGATAAACGCCTGGTCGTCGAAGCCGGCGAGAGCCCCGCCGAGGACTTCGCCGCCGGTGCAGCCGGCGAGCGCGCTCGCGCCGATCGCGCTCGAGGCTCCGAGTAGCCGTCGCCTGCTCACCCCCGTTTCGGTCGTCGATTCGTCGGTTCGTCGATGTGAATGTCGTCCGGTAGCGTCCATAGAATATTCCCTCGCTGGTCCGTGTCGCTGCAATTTCGCTCGGCGGGGTCGTCCCCGACGGGAAGAGCAGTCACCTATCAGCTATTATCGATAGCTGGGGAGAAGGAGCCGGCCTGCAGGTGCAGTCCGCTCGAGGGCAATACGCCCTCGTATGCGCCGGTTATTCGACGCCCGCTCGGGGGTAGCGCGTATCGACATTTGGAGCGAAAGTGTTGCGTACTCCCGAATACGGACACCGGTGCGGCGGTTGCGCCGCCACCTTCGAGAAGCGAAAGTGCCGATCCGACGGGTGCGGCGCCGGCTCGGTGGTGCGGCCGCGGGATCAGCGCGCGAGCCGCCGGTCGAGTCAGTCGTAGGCGCGCGAGCGGATCTCGGCGGGAAACTCGCGGCCGCCGTCGAAGAACGCGGTCTCGAATCGATCCGAACGTCAGCAGCAGCGTATGCGTCGGCGACCGTCGGCTCGAGTTCGCGGACCGAATCGGCCGGGAGGTCGCCGTCGTCGGTCCGTGCCTGCGCAACAGTGCCGTCGGGACGACCACATGAGAATCGGTGACGGTTCACCGGCCGTCGATCGGCGAACGGCGGCGCCTGCCGACGCACACTGCGTCCCGACTACTGCCCGGAGGTCCGATCGATCGCGTCGTCGATGAACTCCTCGGGCAGTTCGTCGATCTGGCCCGCCTGAACGCGCCAGAGGTTCGCGTAGAGGCTGTCTCGCTCGAGGAGTTCGTCGTGGGTCCCGCGTTCGACGATCTCGCCGTCATCGAGGACGAGGATTTTGTCGGCGTCGCGGATCGTCGAGAGCCGGTGGGCGATGATGAACGTGGTCCGGTCGGCGCTGAGGCGGTCGAGCGAGCGCTGGATGAGCATCTCCGTCTCGGTGTC
Source organism: Halopiger aswanensis (assembly GCF_003610195.1). NCBI lineage: Archaea > Methanobacteriati > Methanobacteriota > Halobacteria > Halobacteriales > Natrialbaceae > Halopiger > Halopiger aswanensis. The sequence goes on from NZ_RAPO01000003.1 coordinate 90,726, forward strand.
GACCGCGCTCGTCGCCTCGTCGAAGATCAGGATGTCCGGATCGCCGACGACGGTCCGGGCGATCGAGATCCGCTGGCGCTGGCCGCCGGAGAGCCGGACGCCGCGCTCGCCGACCTGCGTGTCGTAGCCCTCGGGGAGTCGCTCGATGAACTCGTGGGCTTCGGCGACCTTCGCGGCCTCGCGGATCTCCTCGTCGGTCGCGTCGAACCGACCGTAGGCGATGTTTTCGCGGATCGTGCCGCCGAAGAGGTACGTCTCCTGGCTGACGTAGCCGATCGACTCGCGCAGACTCGCGAGGGTGACGTCCCGCAGGTCGTAGCCGTCGATGCGGATCGAACCCTCGTCGACGTCGTAGAGTCGGAGCAGCAGTTTGAGCACCGTCGACTTGCCCGCGCCGGTCGCGCCGACGAGCGCGACGGTCTCCCCTGGTTCGGCCTCGAAGGAGACGTCCTTCAGCACCGGATCGGTCTCGTCGTCGCTCGAGTCCCGGCCCTCCTGCGCGTCGGCCGCGACGGTGCCGCCGTCGGGTTCGGCGTCCGCCGGCGACGGGATGGCGTTCGCGTAGTCGAACGTGACCGAATCGTACTCGACGTGGCCGTCGACGGCGGGGAGTTCCTCGGCGTCGGGGGCGTCCGTGATCCTGACGGGCATGTCGAGCAGCCCGAAGACGCGCTTGCCGGACGCGCGAGCGTTCTCGTAGAGGTCGACGACGCTGGCGATGTCCCGCATCGGGTTGCGAATCCGCTGGCTCATAAACAGGAAGGTGACGAGCGTCCCGACCGACAGCTCGCCGGTGAACGGCCCCGGCGGGCCGCTGACGAGCCAGACGCCGCCGACCAGGAACGTCATTCCGAAGGCGACGTTGGTGAGGAACCGGGATCCGGGGTGATAGAGCAGCTCGAGCTTGATCCGCCACCAGTTCGATTCGAAGTAGTTCCACGAGACGTCGTTGACCCGCTCGTTCTCGTACTCCTCGGTCGCGGTCGACTTGATGAGTTGCATCCCGCCGAGGTTGTTCTCGAGGCGCGTGTTCATCGAGCCGACGGCCGACCGGATCGCGTCGTAGGCGGGCTCGACGAGGCGGTGAAAGAGGAGGGTGCCGACGGCCAACAGCGGAAGCGCGCTCAGCGTCACCAGCGCGAGTTGCCAGTTCAGGTAGATGAGGATGGCCGTGACGCCGAGGAGGACCGCCGCGATCCGGGAGGCCCTGACGAACGCGTCGTCGAAGAACCGCTCGAAGTTCGAGACGTCGTTGTTGAGCACGCTCATCAGTTCGCCGGTGTCCTCGGACTCGAAAAAGCCCATATCGAGCCGCTGGAGCTTCCGGTACGTCGCGGTCCGGACGTCGTGCATGACGCGATGCGAGAAGTAATCCATACAGAGGCCGCGAGCCAGCGAGGAGACCGCCAACAGGAGGTAGCTCCCGATAATCAGGCCGAAGGAGAACCACAGTTGTCCGGCCCGATCGCCCGGAATCCACGCCGCGGGGAGCAGGGGGAGTTCGTAGCCCCGGGTCTGGTTAAAGACGGCGTCGATCGCCACGCCGAGGATAAACGGCGGCACCAGCGACGCTCCCCGCTGAATCAGGTTCAACACCAATCCGACACCGAAAACGGCCCAGTGGTCGCGACCGAACGTCGTAAAGATACGAACCAACGGCTTGGAGACGCGGTCGCGATAGGCCTCAAACGTACTCTTCTCGACAGCCATTCGGTCGTGCCGTCTTTCGGTACTGAGTACATAAAACCGTGGGCAGGGAGAACGTGGCACCGGTTTCAGTACGGGCTCGAGCGCCGCCGTGACGGCGATGAACGGCCCGCAGAGCGAACCCGCAGACGGTACGGCTCGAGAAACGGTATCGACGCGCTGAGAACGGCGTTTCGTATTCTGTCGGAGATAGCCGTCACATTGTACGGGAACCGAGCTGCGTTCGGCAGTGGTACGGAGTTGCGCTCCAGGGCGGAACGGACGCCGACGAACCCCACGAGGCTACCGCAACGACCACACCTATCAGGCTGCCGTCCAGATATAGGGCCGTGAGCAGCAACTCGATCGAAAACGAGAGCGACACGTTCGAGATCGGCGACACGACCGTCCACCGGCTCGGATTCGGCGCGATGCGTCTCTGCGGGGATGAGATCATCGGCCCGCCGGACGACGAAGAGACTGCACGCGAGGTCGTCCAGCACGCAGTCGACCTCGGCGTCGACCTCATCGACACCGCCGACTCCTACGGCCCCGGCGTGAGCGAGCGGCTCATCCGCGAGGCGATCGGCGACCGCGACGACGTGCTGGTCGCGACCAAGGCCGGCCTGCTTCGCAACCGCGAGGGCGACTGGCTCGCTCACGGCGACCCGGACTACATCCGCAATCAGGTCCTGACCTCGCTCGACCGGCTCGGGACCGACACGATCGACCTCTACCAGTTCCACCGTCCCGACGAGGACGTCCCCTACGAGGACTCCATCCAGACATTCGCCGAACTGCAGGACGACGGCCTCGTCGACCAGGTCGGCGTCAGCAACGTCTCCGTCGAACAACTCGAGACGGCCCGCGAGTACGTCGACGTCGCTACCGTCCAGAACCGGTACAACGTAGACGACCGCTCGAGCGCGGACGTGCTCGAGGTCTGCGAGCAGAACGACATCGGGTTCATCCCGTGGGCGCCGATCGACGGCGACGACCTCGACGCGCACGGCGACGTGTTAGACGAGATCGGCGACGAACACGACGCGACGCGCCGACAGGTCGCGCTGGCGTGGCTACTGGCCCACTCCGACGTCGTACTGCCGATTCCGGGCACCTCGGATCCCGACCACCTCGAGTCGAACGTGGCCGCCACGCAGCTATCGCTGTCGGACGAGGAAGTCCAGCGGCTGACCGACGTCGCGGAGTAGCCGACTTAGCCGCTGTTTTCGCTCTCGAACTGACCGGCGATCCGGTTGGAGAGATCCGTGAGGTAGAACGAGCCCCAGACCGCCGCGACGATCGCACCGACGACGTCGTAGACGAGGTCGACGATCGTATCGCTCAGTCCGTGTTGGGAGACGACCGCATCGATGCCGAGCACCCGCGCGCTCCAGTCGATGCCGAACTCGAAGAGCTCCCAGACGACCCCGAACGCGAGGACGAACACGAGGATGAAGGCGAACAGCATCGCCGGCGGGAAGTAGACCTCGTCTGTGTGGAGATCGATCGCTCGGACGACCGCGTAGCCGGCCGCGGCGACGATCGACGCCGACATCGTATGCGTCAGGCTGTCCCACTGCCCGATCAGGCCGTAGAACCCGGCCGAGCCCAGCGCGTGAAGGAAGACGGCCGCCGTCAGCCAGAAGACGATCCCCGGCTCGAGCGGGAGGCGAGCGTCGCGCTCGAGGACGGCGGGCAGGAACGTGATCGCCAGCGCGATAGCGGCGTTAGCGACCGTCGGCAGGTCCCGCGTGACGAGCCCGTACAGTAAGATTCCCGCAAGCGCGACCTGCATGACTCGAGCGAGGCGACGAACGATTTCGTCGGGGACGTCTAGCCGATCGCGAAGCAGCGGCGGCACGGGATCGGGTTCCGAGTCGGGTGCTGGCTCCTCGTTCTCGCTCGTCGCCGATCGTTCGGAGACTGGCTCGGAGTAGGTCTTGAAGAGCCGGTCAAAGAGCACGCCGGCCGCGAGGCCCGCGACCGCGGCGTAGGCGAAATCGATCATCATCGCGCGGTTTGCCGCGTCCTCCGACCGGCCCGTCAGGATGTAGTCGGTCCCGAGCGTCACGTCGGCGACCCACTGGGCGACGTTCCACGCGCCGGCGACGGCCAGCGTCGTCAGAACGACCAGCGCGATCGCAAAGCCGTGGGTCATCCGTACCGCCGTGAACCGGTCGATCTCGACGACCGCGACGAGCGCGATGGCGGCGACGGCGACGTACGTTTCGACGGTCGTCAGGAACGACTCGCCGAGCACCGTCGCGTGGACGATGGGGAGGAGCACGAGCACCAACAGCGTCCACGGCGGCATCGCGAGCGGATCGCGGCGCGCGATCACCGGAAGCAGGACGATCGCGACCGCGGCGAGGGTGAAGGCGAACCAGCGGTACGAGCGCGTCCCGCCGTGGCCGATCGCCAGCACGACGAGGACGATCGTGACGAGCCACGCCAGCGCCGCGTTCCGTCTCGGCTCCTCGCGCCGCGCACCGCGCCGAACGTCCGCCATACCCGTCGGTACGGGACGCTCCGTCTAAACGCGAGGGCATGACCACGCCGCCGCCCTCGATACGCGAGCCGATCTCGACTCATCGGCACGATGGCCGCTCCGTCATCGCGCCGCCTCGAGTTCCGTTCTGACGATGCCTGCGACTCGCCGGTTTGCTCGCGGCAAAACGTCCGGGTGCGAGAATCGAACCGTAGCCAGACGGTCGGCCTCACTCCGTTCGGCCGCTGCGACTGGCGGGGTTCGATTCTCTGACGACTTCTGTGGCTCACGAGTTTGTTCGCCACAGAAGGTCCGGGTGCGAGAATCGAACCCGCGTCTCAGCCTCCACAAGGCTGAAGGATAACCACTACCCCAACCCGGACACGCTTACGTGCTTACGTAGGACCGGTCGAACTGAAATACGTTACGACTCGAGAAACGGCGTGAGAAACCGGAACAAGGCCACCATCCAGTTGCGCCGTCGTATGCGGTGTACACTCCGGCCGCAGCGCTCGCGACCGAGACGCTTTTCGGGAGTCCGATCCTATACCCGCCAACGCGTGGCCATCACCGACAAGATCTACGTCAAGAATCACCAGCAGTTGAGCTCCCAGCTCGAGACGAATATCCCGAAAGGGGCGTTCAAGGGGGCGACGCTGGACATGCTCTTTCAGGGGGACGGCCTCGAGAAGTTAGATGATGCAACCCAGGAGCGGGTGCTCGACTTCTCGAGCGACTTCCTCGACTGTAGCTGCGACAACAACCCCTACTGCGGCTGCCCCGAGCGCAAGTTCGTCCGCTACCTCCTCGAGTTGCGCGCGGAGGGGCTCGGGCCGGACGCGATCGTCGACGTGATGACCGACGACTACATGGTCTACGCCTACCCCGGCGACATCCTCTCGTTCCTCGACGACGCGGTCCGGACGCTCGAGGCGGCCGAGGGGCTCGCGCGGGTCGACGGCGAATCGGAGAAGCGAGACGAGATTCGGCGGGCGAAGCAGGATCTCGCGCGGTAACGCAGTAACGCGATAACCCAGTTAGCGGAGCGGATACGATTCGTCGTCCTCGTCGAGTTCGTCGAGCAACAGCACCTCGTCCTGTTCGTCCTCGAGCCGGTCCTGCAGCTCGGTCACGTAGGACTTGTACTCGTCGAGTTGCTCCCGAAGGTGGTCGGCCTCGAGCTCGAGGCGCTCGTGTTCGCGGATGAAGCTCTTGGGGACTTCGACGGTCGGCGGGAACGAGAGGTCCTCGCCCTCGCCCTCGCCGTCCCCGTCGCCGGTCGCCGGGCCGGCGCCGAGTTCGTCCTCCGGGACGACCGCGACCTGTCCGTCGTGTTCGACGAGCTGGTCGACGTAGTCCCGGAAGACCGCGGACAACGAGATGTCGCGCTCCTCGGCGATGTCCTGGAGCGATTCGAACGCGTCCTCGTTGACGCGAAACGAGATCGTCTTGTTCTTGTTGCCCATTCTCACTATGAATCTCGGTTCGTCTCACTTAACAGTTTGTCAGACTCAGCAAATTCGACAGGCGGCGGGTTCGCCCCGAATTACCGGCGAATCCGCGTCCGGACCAGACACGCTATCCGCCTCGAGCCCCTACCCCGAGCCAGACTATGCTGACGGACACGCCGGGGATCCACCACGTGACGGGAATCGTCGGCGACGCCCAGGAGGCCATCGACTTCTACACCGGCGTGCTCGGACTCGCCCTCGACACGCAGACGGTGAACTTCGAGGACGTCCTCCAGCACCACCTCTACTTCGGCGACGCGGCTGGAACGCCGGGCACGGTCTTTACCGTCTTCGCCGACCCGCACGGCGATCCGGGTCGCGTCGGCAAACCGCAAGTCGAGCGGGTCTCGTTTCTCGTTCCGGACGAGAACCTCGCGTACTGGCGCGACCGCCTTCGCGAGCACGACGTCGCACTCGAGGACGACGAACCGCTCGAGCGCGAGCGGTTGGACGAACGCGTTCTCCGCTTCGAAGATCCGGTCGGGACGCACCTCGAACTCGTCGGCGGTTCGCCCGGCGAGATCGAAGCCGCCGCCGTCGAGCCGTGGACCGCCGGCCCGGTTCCGGACGACGTCGCGATCCGCGGCCTACACGGTGTCTCGGCGCTGTCCGTCAACCCCTACGCGACCGCGAGTACGCTCGAGACGCTGGGATTCGAGTACGAGGCGGAAACCGACGAGCGCGTGCGGTACCGGGCGCCGGGCGACCGGGCGACGGTCGTCGACGTCCTCGACCGCGAGGCGCCGTTCGGTCGGGAGGGGATCGGCACGCACCACCACGTCGCGGTTCGCGTCGAGGAAGAGGACGACCTCTACGAGTGGCGGAAACTGTTCGACGACCGCGGCTACGACGTCTCCCGCGTGAAGGATCGGCACTTCTTCCACTCGCTGTACGTCCGCGAGCCGGGCGGCGTGCTCTTCGAGTTGGCCACCGAAACCGACGGCGTTGCCGCGAACGATACGTCCAAATCGGGCACATCGCTGTACCTCCCCGAGTGGTTCGAGCGGGACCGCGATCTGATCGAGAGCCAACTGCCGGAGCTAACTGTTCCGGATATCGATTCAGCGTAAGCGATGACCGACGACCCTCGCCGTCCGATGGATTTCGTCTCCGGTCCTCACGGCGGCCAGCCGCTGCTAACCGCCGGCGCACCCGCACTGGCAGCCGAGGCGGCCCTCATCCTCTGTCACGGCCGCGGTGCCACCGCACAGGGCGTCGTCAACCTCTTCGAACCCGTCTACCAGCATGGCGTCACCGTCCTCGCGCCGCAAGCCGACCGCAGCCGTTGGTATCCGAAGTCTGCGTCCGCGCCGCGGACTGACAACGAACCGTGGCTCACCTCGAGCGTCGAGTGCGTCGCGGCGGCGCTCGAGGCCGCGCGAGAAATCGATATCCCGCCGGAGAAAACCGTCATCGCCGGCTTCTCGCAGGGTGCCTGCGTCGCCGCCGAGTTCGTTCGCCGGAATCCGCGGCGGTACGGCGGGCTCTGCTGTCTCTCCGGGACACTCCCTGGTGCGCTCGACGACGACTGGACGGTCGCCGAATCCAACGGCAGCGACCCGCTCGAGGGAACGCCAGTCCTCCTCGGGTACGGTGAAGACGATCCCCACCTCGAGCCCGACCGAGTTGCGAGAACGGTTCGGACGTTCGAGGATGCGGGCGCGACCGTCGATGAACGGGCCTATTCCGATACCGGACACGAGGTTACGGACGACGAGTTCGACGCGATAGCCGCGCTGCTCGAGGGGCTCCTGTCGACGTAGGCGCCAAAACAAAAACCGGCCGCGTCAGCGTTCGACGACGATCGTCAGGCCGTCGCTTCCGCGTCTTCGACCTCCTCCAGACTCTCGAGCGCCTGGATCACGTCGCGGCGGTAGTTCTCGACGGGCGAGTCGTACCGGTCGCGGGCCATCTCGGCGTACTCGTTGGTCGGGGCGGTCGAGCCGCTCTCGGGCGCTTCCTGCTCGCTTTCCCACTCCTGGAAGGCCTCGATGCGCTCGAGCGTACGTTCTGCGGTTTCGACGACCCAGCGGTCGCGGGTGTCGTCGTCGACGACCGCGATGTTCTCCGGGCGGAGGGAGACGTTGACCGTGCCGTCCTCCGTCTCGTAGGTGCGGGGTTTACCGACGACGGAAACGTAGGCCGGCGGCTCGGTGTCGCGAAGCGTCGCGGCCGCCTCGGGCTGGTACTGACCGGCGTAGACGAAGAACGTCCCGGTCGGGTCGACGACCCGGCCGCGCCAGTACTCGCTGTCCTCGCCGACGTCCTCGGTTTCGGTGAGCGTGCCGACGATGAACACGCGGTTCGCGCGGTCGCCCGTCGGGAGCAGGGCGTAGTTGGGCGCGCGTTCGTCGTCGCTTTCCTTGAACGAGTACGTCGAGTCGTTGAATTCCGATGCGAAGACGCGGCGAGCGACTTCGCGGGTGAGTTCTGCCTGGCTCATATCACATCGACCTCGCTTTGATCAGCAGGTCCTCTGCATCCGCCGGTCCGTCGAGTTCTTCGACCTCGTCGGCCAGCACGTAGCGGCCGAACGTCGGGCCCTCGATCCGGTAGTAGGTACCGACGATGTCGTCCGCAATCTCGTCGGCGACGATGGTCGTGTCTAAGGCGTCCATCGCCATGTCCTTGGCCTCCTCGAGGCTCAGCCCGGTCAGTTCCTCGGTGGCGTCCTTGTCGAAGATGACCTCGTGGGCGTCGATACCGTCGTCGACGACGGCCTTGATCCGGAGGTCGAACTCGCCCTCGACCTCGCCGTGTTCGTTACAGCGGCCGTTCTGCAGGACGCGGGTACAGTCGTCCTTCGGGCAGCGCTTGATCAGGCCGCTGCCGCTTTGCATGTCCACGAGCGCGCCCTCGATCTCGCTCGTGTCGTCGCCGACCTCGAGTTCCTCGTCGAGTTCCTCCACGACGGTCGTGCTGTTGAGTTTGACCGAGTACCGGCCCTGGTACTCGTCGGTGACGACGTTGCGGAGTTCGTAGACGCCGCCCTCTTCGAGCGTCGGCAGGTCGGATTTGGCCCACTTGGTGAACTTGATCGTCCCCGTCGGGTCGCCGAGCAGGCCGACCTGCGCGACGGAGTCGCTGCGGGGATCCCACAGTTCGATGACCTTCGCGGTGAGGTCGATCCACTCCTCGGGCTCGTCGACGTCCTCGATCTTGGCGGCCTCGCTCGAGCCGCCCGCGAGATCGTCGCGCTCTAAGCCGGCTTCCTCGAGGTAGTGGTTGGTGACGCTTCGTCGGGCCTCGTCGATCGGCACTTTGTACTCGTCGACGAGGGTCGTCAGCCGCTCCTCGATGTCGTCGACGCTGACGTCTATATGGTCCGAAAACTGGTCGTGAATATCGTCTGCGTGCTGTCGTACGTCGCTCATTGTGTCACGCCTCCTCTTTCGTTTCAACGGGAGGCATACGCCCATTCGCGCCGGATGGTATTTAAATCTCCGGCACCGGAGCGAAAGTGGACAGCGGGCCTGAGTCGCCCGAATCGGGGATACGGGCCGGCGACGGATTACTCGTCACCGTAGGCCGACAGCGACTGGTCGGTGGTGTCCTTCCGGTGGCGCGTGGCCAGGCCTGCGAGGTGGGGTGCCTCGGGGACGATCAGCTCCTCGCAGGCGGTTTGACAGGCGCTCCGACTGCCGGGCAGACAGAAGACCGGCGTATCGACCGCGATGCCGGCCGTCGCGCGCGAGGCCATCGCGCGCGTGCCGACTTCTTCCCACGAGAGCGAGCGGAACAGTTCGCCGAAGCCGGGCAGCTCGCGCTCGAACAGCGACGCGGTCGCCTCCGGCGAGACGTCGTCGGCGGTGACACCCGTTCCGCCGGTCGCAAGCACGACGTCGATATCCCGGCGCGCGACGAGGCTGCGTACGGCCGTCCGGATCGCCGAGTAGTCGTCGCGGACGAGTACCCGTTCCTGGACCTCGTGGCCCTCGTCCTCGAAACACTCCTGGATCATGTCGCCGCCCGGGTCGTCGGGATCGTCCTCGTCCGCCTGCGCGCGCGAACTCGAGACCGTGACGATTCCGACGTAGAGGGGATCGATGACGTCGTGACCGTGGTCGTCCGTGCTCCGCCTGTCGCTGTGATCCTGTGTTGTCATACGCGCGTGTGCGTGTCGGAGGCCGATAATAGCTCCCCTCGGATCGCCTTGAGTTCGAAAACGAGCAGCTACGAATCGGCGGTGCCGTAACTACCGGAACGAAGAGTGTTATGAAGAAGCGCCGAAGCCAGGACTCGAACCTGGGACAACCTCGTTAACAGCGAGGTGCTCTACCATCTGAGCTACTTCGGCTCATCTCCTGATTGGGTGGTGGATTTGATAGGGCTTTCGTTTTCACTTCTTGCGATTCGATACCTCATCACCCGCTGCTCGAGGGGTTCGATACCCTTTCACCCGCCGCTCGAGAAGGCTCCGATAATGAGCGACGAGCACGCAGACGCCAACGGAGGTGCGAGACGCAACGACTTCGAGCGCGTCCTCACCACCGTTCGCGAGCGCGTCGACCCCGACGCGGAGGAACGCGAGCGGTTGCGCGAGGTGGCTGACCGACTGACAGAGCGCGCCGAGGCGGCCGCGACCGATCTGTGTCCCGACGCCGACGTGTTGCAGGTCGGCTCGACCGCACGGAACACGTGGATCAGCGGCGACCGCGACATCGACGTCTTCGTCCGCTTCCCGCCGGAACTGGACCGCGAGACGCTCGAACAGTACGGCCTCGAAGTTGGCCACGCGACGCTCCCCGACGGCCACGAGGAGTACGCCGAACACCCCTACGTCAAGGGGACCGTCGAGGGGTTCGACGTCGACGTCGTCCCCTGCTTCCGCCTCGAGTCGGCCACCGAAATCCGGTCGGCCGTCGACCGGACGCCGTTTCACACGCAGTACCTCGAGCAACGGCTGGACGACGACCTCGCGGGTGACGTGCGCCTCGCGAAGCAGTTCCTGAAGGGGATCGGCGCCTACGGCAGCGACCTCCGAACCCAGGGGTTCAGCGGCTACCTCACCGAACTGCTGGTCTGCGAGTACGGCGGCTTCCGCGACCTGCTCGAGGCGGCGGCCGACTGGCAGCCGCAGGTCGAACTCGATCCCGAGGATCACGGCGAGCGCGAGACGGCTTCGCCGTCTCGGAACGAGGAGGGCGGCGTTGCCGACCTCCCATTCGACGACCCGCTCGTCGTCATCGATCCGACCGATCCCGAGCGCAACGTCGCCGCGGTCTGTTCGGCCGAGAACGTCGCCCGGTTCCAGCACTACGCCCGCGAGTTCCTCGCCGAGCCGGCGGTCGAGTTCTTCGAACCCGCAGATCCGGAGCCGCTGACGGAGTCCGAACTCCAAGAACACCTCGAGCACCGCGGAACGACGCCGGTCGCGGTGCGGTTCGACGCCCCGGACCTCGTCGAGGACCAGCTCTACCCGCAACTCCAGAAGTCTCTAGCAGGGATCACACAGGGGTTGGACGACCGCGGCTTCGACGTGTTCCGCGCGACGACGTTCGCCGACGACACCGCCGTCGTGTTCGCCGAACTCGCGGTCGCCGAACGACCGTCGGTCGAGCGCCACGAGGGGCCGCCCGTCCACGTTCCGGGTCACGCGGAGGGCTTCTACGACGCCTACGCCGACGACCCGGAGGCCTACGGCCCGTTCATCGCGGACGACCGATACGTCACCGAGCGCGAGCGCGAGTTCACCGCTGCCGCGGACTTTCTGGAGAGCGACCGACTCTTCGATGTCGGACTCGGCGCTCACATCGAGACGGTCCTCGAGGACGAGTACGAGGTGCTGGTCGGCGACGAAATCACAGGGCTGCTCGAGGAGTTCGGACGCGAACTGCGGACCTACTTCGAACCCCGGCCCTGAAAACGAGGCTCGAGCGGCCGCGGCGAGTTCGTGGCGAAAAGACGGTCAGCAGTCGATCTCGAGATCCAGTCCGTGCGCGTCGACGACGTCCTCGAGCGTCGCGACGGCGTCGTCGCTGCACTCGCCATCGGGATCGAGCGGCTCCCGCCCGTCGAAGGTCTCGTGGACCATCGCGACGCTGTCGGCGAGGACGTCCAGTCCGTAGCCCCCCTCGAGGACGAACGCGAGCGCGGCGTCGCAGTTCTCCGCGATGGTTCGCAGTCGATCGGTCATGAGGGCGTACGCCTCCGTCGAGAGCCGAATGCGCGAGATCGGATCGTGACGGTGCGCGTCGAACCCGGCGCTGACGAGCACCAGATCGACGTCGTGGGCCTCGAGGGCGGTCGCGATCGGCCCCTCGACGGCGGCGAGGTAGGCCTCGTCGCCGGTGCCGGCCGGCATCGGAACGTTCATCGTCGTCCCGCGACCGTCGCCCTCGCCGATCTCGTCGATCGCGCCGGTCCCGGGGTAGAGCCCCTTCTCGTGGATCGAGACGAAGAAGACGTCCTCGCGCTCGTAGAAGATGTCCTGGGTTCCGTTGCCGTGGTGGACGTCCCAGTCGACGACGGCGACGCGGTCGACGTCGTACTCGTCGTGATCGAGCGCGTGCTGGGCCGCGACGGCGGCGTTGTTAACGAAGCAAAAGCCCATCGCGTCGTCGACGACCGCGTGGTGTCCCGGCGGTCGGCCGATCGAGAATGGCGTCCGTCGGCCCGTCGCCCCCTCGAGGGCGGCCTCGACGGCCCAACACGCGAGCCCGCTGCTGTGGCGGATGGCTTCCCAGGTTTCCGGGACGGCGGAGGTGTCGGGATCCCAGTCCCCGCCGCCGTCGGCGCAGAACTCCCGGACCGATTCGACGTACTCCCGGTCGTGGACGGCGGCGATCGTATCGATATCGACGGGGTCGGCGTCGACGTACTCGACACCGTGTTTCTTCTTCAGTCGCTCCCTGATCGCCCGCAGCCGATCCGGCGTCTCGGGGTGGCGCGACCCGGGATCGTGTTCGAGACAGACCTCGCTGTAGCCAAATTGCATCGCGCGGTCACTCGAACAGCGAGAAGTACGTCTCGATGTCGTCTTCGGTGATGGTTCGTCGATCGGCGTGGCGCGCGAGGATCGCCGCCGACTCGGCGACGTTGTCGGCGTACGCCTCGAGAATGTCGGCGAGGGCGACACGAGCGTCCATCGAGACGCGATAGCGATCGTCGATCTCCAGTCGGGCAATCCGGTCGACCGGGGCGACCGGAAGTTCGAGGTCGTCCTTGTCGACGACCGTCTCGACGCCGAAATCCTCGGCCATCAGCGTCTTGCGCCCGTCTTGGGTCGCCCGTTCGGCGGCGTCGATCGCGAGTTCGCTCCCGTGTTCCTGAATCCGCGTTGCGAGTTCCTTCGACGCGTCAGCACTCACCCGAAGATCACCCGCGTTCCGCCGGATGATCGTATCAACCGGGGCGAACGGGAGTTCGACGTTCATATAATCATAGGCGAAGCTAACTCCCTTAACGCTTTTCCTAGCCGCTCGAGGAGGTTGCTCGGCCGTTCAGAAGACGTCGCTCGCCTCGAGGCGGCCGTCGCGGACGACCCCGCGGGCGGTTACCTCCTCGCCGAGCCCGACATCGGTGTCGGTGGCGACGCTCATGGTCGTCTCGCCGTCGTCTAAGACGACCGGGTCGCCGGCCTGGACGACGACGCCGGTGAACTCGATTTCCTCGCCGTCGGCGGGGTCGTCGTCAGTATCAGCGTCGGTGGCCGCTGCGGCGTCGTCGCTCGCACTCGAGTCGGATGGGGTGTCGGTATCGGCACCGGCATCATCGGAACCGGAATCGTCGCCGGCGAACGCCGACAGCCCTGCGTTGGCGTCGTCGGTCCCACCGCCGTCACCGCCCGCCTCGGCGGCGTCCGAATCGGACTCGAGGACGGTGATCGTCGACTGCCAGCCCGCGGAGGCCTCGAGGTCGTCCTGCCAGCCGTCCTGAATCTCGACGTCGCCGAGCGCGAGTTCGTCGCCGGGCCCGATGTCGATGTCGGCTTTCTCGCCCCACAGGGCGACGCGGATGTCGCCGGTCGCGTCCTGCACGCGGATGTTACGCACCTGGCCCTCGGAGCCGTCGTCGCGGTCGAAGGTCCGCTTGGGGTCGGCAGAGCGGACGACGCCCGCGAGGTCGACCGTCTGGCCGATTTCGACCTCTTCGATCGGCGTACTCTCGGGGACGTACTCGACGTCCTCGTCGACTTCCTCGACGGTGCCGCGGTTGCCGACGTGAAGCTCGAGGTTGCCGTCGCGTTCCTTGACGTAGCCGTCGACCACCTCGACGGTCGTGCCGGGCTCGAGTTCGGTCGCGAGATCGGCCTGCTCGTCCCACAGCGTCACGCGCACGCGGCCGGTTTCGTCGCCGACTGCGAGGTTCGAAACCTTCCCCTCGGAGCCGTCGTCGCGGTCGAACGTCCGCACGCTGTCGGTGTCGAGCACGACGCCGACGAGGTTGACGTTCGAGAGGCCGAGCGAGAGGTCCTCGACGGTGTGGGTGTCCGAGACCTGGACATCGACCTCGGTATCCGGATCCGGTTCCACGTCGTCGACGCTGACCTCGACGCCCGAGAAGCCCTCCTTCGGACGGCCCTTGATCCGCAGCACCTGTCCCTCCTCGAGTTCCTCGATCGCCGCCTCGGCGTGCTCGTCCCAGAAGGCCGCGCGGACGGAGCCGGTCTCGTCGGCGACTTCGACGTTGACGACGCGGCCGTCCTCGTCCTCGCCGTCGCGCTCGAAGGTGCGTACCTCGCCGATCGAGAGCACCTTCGCGACGAACTTCGCCTCCTCCATCCCGGGTTCGATGTCGGCGATCCCGCCGACCTCGCTCTCGCCGACCTCGTGAGCGACGAGCATCGCCGCCGTCTCCTCGTCCGCGAGTCCCCCCATCTGCTCGACTTTCGCCTCGACGGCCTCGCGAAACTCCTCGAGAGAGACGTCGGCCTCGAGGTCCTCGTATACGCCCTCGATGTCGCTCATTCTATGCTCGTGCATGGGTAGGCCGCGCATAAGCATTGCCCATTCGGTATGCAGTCTGCCTGGAGATACGGCGGTTCCGTCGACCGACTCGAGGGCTCCGTCGGGTGCGCAACCGACGCTCTCGAGTGCTCGAGACCTGCGGACGATCGCATACCGCTGCTGGCCGCGTCCCGATAGATAAACCTGCGGTTCAATTTCAATCCCGTCTCGCACAGCTCGAGTCGATCACCGACGCGTCGCCGCCGTCGTGTGAGTATCGGTCCCGTGACGGACGAGAATGCAACACAGAGCGGGGTACTTTCGAAAGGGCTTTAATGTCGAGGCGGGTACTGAGAGATGAGTCCTGATAGGGTAGTGGACTATCCTCTTGGCTTGCGGAGCCAGGGACCGGAGTTCAAATCTCCGTCAGGACGTTTTCACCGACGCAATACCACCGAGCAGCGCGAGGTGTACGCGTCGGTGTAAACTCATACACGGAGATTTGAGTAGGAAAGTCGCAGTGGTCGAGCGAAGCGAGACCGACCGTCTTTCCGCGTTCAAATCTCCGTCAGGACACTCACTTATCGCAGGCGCTTCGCATTGCTCAGCGGCTGCTCTTGCGTTCGGTCCTGACGTGCCCAACGCTCGCTGCGCTCGCGTTGGACTCCGTCAGGACGCTCGTGAAACGGCCGATCCTTCTCGAGCGGCGGCTACGAACTCCGAAGTAGTACAAAAGGCGACAGTTGGATAGAGTTCGAAGGAGAGACCCCGCAGCAGTCTCGAGCGTCGAGGACGACCTTACTGGGTAGAACCGACCGGCGACCGACCGTCGGCCACCACCGAAAGCAGTCGCGTGGCGTCCTCGAGATCGAGGGCTTCGATTCGCTCTCGGTGCGGGTCGTACTCGATCAGGCCCGCGTCCTCGAGCATCGGGACGTGGACGTGGACGAGCGAGAGGTAGACGTCCGTGACGGCGTCGGACGGAACGTCGGTGAGCGGCGCCGCGTACGTTCGGCTGACGACGGTGTTGGAAACGTCTCGAAGCGTCATCGAGTTCGTGCTCGCGAGCGCGGCGATCGCGTGGCGACGATACGGGTGGCTCAGCGCGCGAAAGAGGTGATCGTCCGGTGACACAGTATGAGACACGGGTGGGCAGTCTAGGCACCCGGCCGGGATGACGTCACCGGCTGTATATACACGGGTATATACCTGCTCGAGGCTCGAGTCTCGAGCCCCGCAGCGCGGTTACTCCTCGAGTTTCGGGTCCTCACTCGGCGGCGTCACGGCTAAGGCGTGCTGAATCAGGTTCTCGTAGCCGCGCTGGAGCCGCCGCGAGAGCGACTGTTGGCTGATGCCCAGCGAGTCGGCGACGTCGGTCAGCGAAACGTCCGTCGAGCGGTAGTACCCCATCTCCCAGGCGGTGACCAGCGCCTCGTGCTGTTTCGTCGTCAGCCCGTACTGGCCGCCCGCGCGGGGGTGGGCGCGTTCGTACAGTTGGGTGAGCGTGAACGGAATGTCGTGCTCGTCGCAGTACTCGCGGAACTGGTCGAGTCGATCGCGGTTGTTAAAGCGGATACTGAGTTCCCACTCGTCGCCCTGCGCCGAGGCCTCGAGGATCGTCGCCCCGACGGTCGTGTACGCGTAGACGATGGACTCGACGTTCTCGGTCCACTCGGCGCGGTACAGCGACGCCCGGTCGACGTCGTCGATGTGACGGAGGTGTCGGATCGAGGGATCGTCCGCAGCGGCGTCCTCGAACGCGACGCCGTCTTCGCCCGACACCCAGAAGTACGGGGTGAGCACTTCCTCGGTCGCGGCGACCCGCTCAGTCTCGATGATGAGTTCGGGCGCGGTCGCGAGCGTCTCGGCGAGCGCGAACGCGTCGGCGGGAACGTGGAATTCGCCGAAGAGACTCATCGCCGGTCGCTCCCCGTTCCCGCGCCGCTCGAGCCGGCGAACGGAGACATTACACCCCGTCCGATTGCCGCGGAGATTCGAGCGTCGAGGACTGTCGTCCGTGAATCCGGTCCGGTGCCCGCTCTCGTGATCGAGGCTGCGTCGTTTCGTCGTCGGCCTCGGAGACCGCGATGGTGATCTGGTGTTCGGAACCACCGGCTACGCTGACGGTGACGCGATACGCGGCATACGAGAACTCGATCCGCCCGCGCCGTGTCGTCCCGCCGTCTGTCGGTGCGAAGAGCGCCTCGAGCGCCTCGGGGTCGACGACGTCGTACAGCGGCGGCGAGAGATCGACTGGATCGACATCCGCCGCGTCTGCGATTGCTTGAACGAGCTGGACGGTGAGTGACTCGTCGTCAGCGACGGTATACTGGGTAGGCACATCCCGCCTAGCTACCGACTGCGTAAAAGTATCACTGTCAGAATACAACCATCATCTTCTTTGAAAGGGGTCGTTCGGATCGGCCATCGAAACGCGTATGTCCACGACCCAAAACGAACAAAACGGCCAGTAGCGCGACTCAAAACCGGTATTCGAAGCTCCAGAATCCCCGCTGCCTGACGGTGAATGCACTCACACTGGAACCCCGCTCGAGCACAATCGTGTCTATTTTTAGTGCGATACGGCCGGTTTAGATAGTTTTTTGTAAGACGATGTTGGCTCTCAGGCAGAGAACCGTATGGGATCGAAACTTCGTGACTCTTTCCGAGGCGATGCTGACGGAGAATCGCTACTGCGGCGGGACTGCGACGACACCGAACCGATTACGGTCGCCGTTATTGATGCCGTCTCGACGATGGCGGGCGTGGACCCGACCGCCCTGCCGCCGCTGTACGAAACGATCAATCCGGACGCGCTGGACGGGTTGTTCGATGCGGGATCCTCGGACGCAGAATCGGTCCGCGTCGCCTTTTCCTACGCCGACCACGAGGTCGTCGTTCAGGGCGGGCCGCCCGTGACCGTGACGGTGACGCCCGACGGGACGTAGCGGGACGACGTTACTCGTTTTGCGGTGCGATCGAAACGGTCGTCTCGTCGATATCGAGATAGGGCTCGAGATCGGTCGCATCCTCGAGGACGACGTCGCCGTTGCGCGCGTCGTACTCGAGAACGCCGTGATCGGCGAGTCGCGGAAGGTGATCGTGAAGCAGCCCGATTTTCGTGCGCTCGAACCGGTCGGTATCCGACTCGGCGACCGTGTCGTCCTGTCGGCGAGCGTCCGCGAGTCGCTCGGAGAGGGCGTCGATCGTCGTCGTCTCGGTCTCGGTCTCGAGGAGGGCAGCCACCACGCGTCTGCGGTCGGTATCGGCGAGGAGCGTAAACGCCTCGGCAGTGTTCATGGATGGGGATAGTTCAGAATCAATGAGCAAAAGGGCCGCTCCAAAATGGTTTGGTATGTCAATGAGAACGGATCGATCGCGGCGGTACAGAGCAGTGCGAGCGACGCAGTAGCGCCGCTCAGTGGGTAAAATCGGTGAGAGGAGTAAGCCCCCTTCTGTTCGGCCCGGCATTCGGCTGAGCGTCCGCGCCGTCCGCGACCCGAAGGCCGCGGGGCGTTCGGGCTACCACGGCACGGACTTGCACCGGTGAGGGTTCGCCGTTCCATCGATCCTCGGCCGTCGCAGTGCGGCCAGTCGCGCCGAGCGCGACTCGCGGGTTCGAACCGCGTTCGAACGACCGCACACGGCGGGCGGCATCCGCCGCTCGCCTGTCGGCAGTTCTCGCACCGAGGGTGCGAGAATCGCCCTTCCTCTGCGGGTTAGCTCCCCTTCCTCGCGGTCGGGTTCGCACGCATCATCGGTCGGGCCGAGACGTGTCGTTTCTGTTCCAGAGCCAGCGGTCTCCCGCTCCGGACTTGCGTCCGGTCACCTGCCCGAACTGGTGGGGGGACTTTCCTCGCGCGCGTGATGCATCCCAGGGGGATGAATCACGTTGCACAGGCGCGTCGTCACCGACGCGCCCGCCGCGGCAGCCGGGCTCTCTCTCCGGGTTTCCGTAGGACCTTGGCCGGAATAAGTGCCCCGGTCGATCCGTGGTACGGCTCTCGAACGGAATGGAAGCGTTTTAGGAGAACTATTCCCATGTACATCTGTATGTCCCAGCGACAGGGCGTCGACCTCTCCTACGAGGACGGCGCGCGCGCCGTCGAACTCGCGCGCGAAGCCGTCGAATCCTACGTACAACACGGGCAACGAGAACAACCGGGCAGCATGCGGGAAGCCTTCTACGAGCGGACGGGTGCGTTCGTCCGCCTCGAGTCGACGCGCGGCCGGGGGAGCCTGCGCGGCTGTGCCGGCGGCTACCGATCGGGCGACCAGCTCGGCCACGTCATCGTCGACGCGGCGATCGAAGCCGCCAGCGAGGACTCCTGTGGCTCCGAGGTCAGCCCCTCGGAACTGCCGAACCTGACCGTCTCGGTCTGTACCGTCAAGAACGTCGTTCTCACCGACGATCCGCTGGCCGACCTCGAGATCGGCACCCACGGCGTCGCTATCGACGGCGGCGAGGGCGGGTGGCTCTACCCGACCGTGCCGGTCGAGAACGGCTGGAGCGCACGCGAGTACCTCGATCGGACCTGTCGGAAGGCCAAGCTCGCGCCGGGCGCCTGGCAGGACGACGACGTGGTCGTGACGCTGTTCGAAGGGCAGGTCTTCCGCGAGCGAGACGCCGACGGCAGCATCGAAGAGGTCTAACGGCGAACGAAACGAACAGCGAGCAACGGACAACGGGCTGCAGACCGCGGACCGCGAACGCAAGTGGGGACGGGGTTGACGAAACGAGAACTTTCGATCCTATCGTTCGGTTTCGACGGCCGATAGCAGCCAGCGGCAGCGCCGGCGATCAGGAATCGTCGAAGCCGACCGCCTCGGCGTCCTCGAGACACCGCTCGCTGGCGTCCTCGTCGCTCCAGAGCCGGGCACTGGGACCGCCGTCACGGCGGCGCGAGTAACGGCGTCAGTTTCTCGACGACCGTGGACGGCGATTCCGGCCGGCCGATAACCACGGGCCCCTCGTCGACGTAGCGGTACTCCGGAATCGATTCGAGATCGCGGTACAGGTCGACAAACGCCTCGAGGTCGTTCGTTTCGAAGTAGGTGACGAACTCGTACTCCGAGAGACCGCTGGCGTGGTAGAGCTGGCGACGGATTCGATCGAGGTACGGAAGCGACACTTCGATGTGCTCGCGCATCCTCGCGAGGCGGTCGTCGGGCGGGAGCATCCACCACTCGGCGGTCTTCCGCACGGGGATGACGATCGCGTACTCCGGAGGCTCTGCCCCCTCGAAGCTGATGGCGGTCTCTATCGCGTCGAGATCGGGTGCCTGCGGGAGGTAGACGGGATCGCGGATCGCCCCGACGAACGCGTCGACTAGTTCCGAGCAGCGCCCGATTGGCGTCGTCCGAAACTCGCGCAGTACTTCCTGTGCGGTCGCCAGATCGCGCGCGTGGAGGCGAACGAGGTAATCCACGTCCGGCGTGAGACCCTGCGTGAGATAGGTATCCGCGAGGACCGGTTCCGTCCCGTTCCGATCCTTGAGAACGGCCTCGACGTCGTCGGCGGAGACCGCACTAGCGTCGACAGTTCGGGAGCGATCGAGTTCGAACGCGGCGAACAGTCCGTACGCGCCCGCCGCTTCGAGCGGGTCCGAATCGCGGCTCGGTGTCCCCATGTTGCAACGCGTCTTCGCTCGGCGGGATATATCTACGGCGTGGCAACGTCACGCGCGGTAGTCCGGACCTCGGCACGCGCGACGGTACAGTCACCTAGCGAATCCGACCGCCTCGGCGTCCTCGAGACAGCGCTCGCCGGCGTCCTCGAGGTCGAACTCCCGGACGATCTCGCCGTCGCGGACGAGCGGCTCGAGCAGCGCGTCGCCGTCCTCGGGGCCGTCGCGGTCGGCGAGCGCGACGTGGTGGCCCCCGTCGGGGGTGCGGTAGACCTGCTTGACGCCCGAGAGCTTGCCGCGCTTGGAGATCGGTTCGCCGTCGATTTCGACGATGTCGAGGCTGAAGTCCACCGAGTCGGCGCCCGTGATGTGGCTGCCGACGCCGAACCCGTCGGCGACGTCCCGAAGCTCACGAATAGCGTCGGGGTCGAGCCCGCCGCTGCAGAAGATGTCGACGTCCTCGTGGCCGCGCGCGTCGAGTTCCCAGCGGACCTCGCGGATGATGTGGCGGAAGTTGCCGCGTCGGGATCCGGTGGTGTCGATGCGAACGCCGTCGAGATCGTCGCCCAGCGTCTCGGCGGCTAGCAGGCTCTCGCTTTTCTCGTCCCAGAAGGTGTCGACCAGCGCGATGCGGGGGACCGCTTCGGGGACCGCCTCGTCGAATGCCGTCCACGCCTCGGCCTGGTTCCCCTCGCCGAAGCAGAACATCAGCGCGTGGGGCATCGTCCCGCTCGCCTCCCGGTCGAGGAGTTCGCCCGCGGCAACGTGGGAGAACCCGTCGAGTCCGGCGAGCAGGGCGGCCCGTTCGACCGTCGCGGCGATCGAGGGGTGGACGTGGCGCGCGCCGAAGGAGAGGACGAGCGACTCCGGCGCGGCCAGGCGCGCCTCGAGCGCGGCCGTCGCGAAGCCGCTGGGCTGTGACAGAAAGCCGAGCAGGGAGGTCTCGAGTTCGGCGAACTCGAGGTACGGCCCCTCGATCCGCAGGACGGGGCCGCCGTCGAACAGTTGCCCGTCCGGCAGCGCGTCGACGTCTACGTTGTGCCCCTCGAACAGCGTCGCGACGTCTTTCACGCCGGTGAAGACGTCGAACTCGCCGGTCGGAAACTGGTCGGCGGTCACTTCGGCGACGACGGTCGGGTTCTTCTCCGCGTGCTCGAGCGTCGCCCGGGTGCGCTCGAAGTAGGCGTCGGTCGCGGTCCCCTCGAGAATGGCCTCCGGGGTGACGGTGCCGAACGGGTTTGACATATCGGCGACTTTCGGCGGGACACAAAAAAGCTACCCGTCTGCGGCCGCGTCGGCGGCTGCTTCGGGTCCTCAATCGATGCGAGCAGACGGCCGATCGCCGACCGGCTACGCTGGTGCTGCTGACGGGGGCGACGGGGCCGACGAGCCGCCGGCGACGGCAGCCGACGGCGTCGGCGCCGCGTGTTCGGCGTGAATCGCCTCGAGGGCGTCGACGGTCGGCGCACCGACGATTTCGACGGTATCGCCGGTCACAGTAAGGCGGTACGCACCGGCGAACGGTTCGTCGTCGGAGATGCGGTACATTTCGCCCGCGGTCGCTCCGTCGGATTCGACCCGCTCGCCGCCGTGGGTCTCGAGCAGCGACCGGTAGGCGGTCGCGAACTCGTCGGCGTCGGTCTCGCTCTCCCAGGCGAGGCGCCAGACGTGGCCGGTCCGATTCTCGTCGTTCGCGTCCCGGTAGACGTGGAACGTGTCGCCGGCCCAGCCCGCCGTCGCGGGAGCTGAATAGTTGTACGGCGATCGGTTCGTTCCGCCCTGCGTGAGCGGGCGGTCGATGACGCCGTCGGCCCAGAGGCTCGCGAACAGGGTCGCCTCGCCGACCGTTTCGGCGCGGGGGTCGGCGCTCTCGTTACTGTCACCGTCGCCGCCGCTACCCTCGAGAACCGGCTCCCACGCGTCGCTCGAGCGATCCTCGATTTCGACGTCGACGGGACGGTCGTCGGGGTAGTGGTCGGGGTGGATCAACTGCGCGGTGCTCGCCGGCCGCCGGTCGTGAGCGCGGTCGACGGCGGTCCAGCCGTCGCGCTCGTACAGGGCGTCGACGAACGTCGGCCCCTCCGAGTAGGGCGCGTAGATCGAGAGGAAGAGCCCGACGTTGTACGGTCGCTGCTCGAGGGCGCCGGTCGCAGTCTCGGTCGTCGCGTTCGCGTCCGCATCCGTCGCGGACTCGCCGGGTCGGGAGAGACACTGCCACTCCGCGCCGCAGCGCTCGGCGTACAACTGCGGGAGATAGCTGGCTTCGCCCTCGATCAGCCCGGTCTCGGCGCGCTGTCCGTCGAGCGTCTCGCCGCGGCGCTCGAGGCCGAACCGTTGGTCCTGCAGCGCGTGGACCAACTCGTGGACCAGCGTGCGTCGGTCGATCCGAATGTCGTCGCCGTCCTCGGTGACGATGACGATCCGATCGTTGATGTAGTACCCCTGCACGGACGTTCCGTAGAGGTCGTCCATCGCCCGATTGACGTCCGTCTGCCCGTCGACGACGAACGCGCCGCGCCAGAGTTCGTTCCGGAAGGCGGAGGCCGGGCCGCGGCCGGACCGTTGCTCCCGGAACTCCGAGCGGTCGATCACCTCGAGTTGCACGTCGCGTTCGAACTTCAATCCGCGGAGCACCTCGATCCGCGCCATCGAGCGGTACTTGAGGTCGCGAAGCTCCGATTCGGTGAGTCCGTCGCTGGCGTTGAACGCGAACTCGTCGTCGTGAGCGTAGTCGCCGATCCGGCCGAGTTCGCGGTCGGTGTCGAACTCGTCCGGCGAACTCGGCACCGTACAGCCCGCCAGCAGGACGAGCACAATGACGGCGATCAGTTGGAGCTTCAGCCCGCGTCCGGGTCGGACTCGTCCCATTGGCGGCTTATTCGCGAGCGGGTGCAAAGGCCCGTCGGTTGCCTGACGGCACCGGGTCCGCGACGGTGCCAGTGGTCGCGGCCGCGTTGCGGCTCCGGAGGGTGGCTATCGAGACGCCGATCACGATCAAGAGCCCAACAGCGAACGCGAGCAGCGCCGGCGCCGCGCCGATCCGACCGAGTGCGGCGAGGACGCCGTCGTCACGGTCCGTATTCGTCTCGGCGCTCGCGGGTTCGGCAGTGCTCTCCGACTCCTCGTCACCGAACGCGAGCGTATCCTCCCCGCTCGGGGCGGCACCCGCCTCGAGCGCGTCGAGGTCGTCGACCGAGGGCGCGCGGACGATCGTCACGGTCTCGCCGTCGTGGTCGACGTAGTAGGCGCCGGGGTAGTCGGCCCCGTCGATCGCGTAGGTGTTCCGTCGGTCCTCGACCGGCTCGGCGCCGTACCCCTCGAGCAACTCGAGGTAGGCGTCGGCGAACTCCCGGCCCTCCTCGCTCGAGACCCACTCGCTCCGCCAGACGTAGCCGGCGTGGTCGACGGCCTCCATCGTGGCGTTCGCGTTCACGTCCCGGCTCTCATTGACGTAGGTGACCAGCGTGTCGCCGGCCCAGCCGTCCGTCTGGGGCTGGTCGTAGTCGTAGCCGGGATCGCCCGACTCGAGGAGCGCGTTCCGGTCGATCACCGACGGCTCGCCGGACTCGAAGGCGCCGCCGGCGAACATCGCGACCATGCCCGCCTCGCCGACGGTTTCGGTCGCGGGCTGGCCCTCAACCCGGTACTGCGTCCAGTCGTCGTTCGATCGGTCCGGCACGTCGACGGCGGCCGGTTCGCGCTCCGAGTCGGGATGGATCACCGCGGAACTGGTGGTCGGCGGATCGTCGTAGGCGGCGTTGAGCCGCTCCCAGCCGCCTTCCTCGTAGAGGAAGTCGACGTACTCGGGCCCCTCGTCGTAGGGCAGGTAGATGGAGAGGTAGAGTCCCCAGTTCGGCTCGAGAGCACCGTCGCTGCTCGAGCCGGCGTTCTGCCCGCCGTTCGCGGGGAGCACGCAGTCCCACTCGCTGCCGCACTCGCGCTCGTACCGGGATTCGATCCACGAGGCGTCGCCTTCGATGAGGCCGTTCTTGGCGTTGTCCGCGTCGATGGTCGGGCGCTCGTAGCTCGTCAGATCGAACTGCTGGTCCTGTAGCGCGTGGACCAGTTCGTGGCCCAAGATGACTTCGTTCAGCTCCGGCGTTTCGGGCGTGTTGGAGACGATGACGATCCGATCCTCGGTCGGCTCGTAGTAGCCGCCGACCGAATCGCCGTAGAGGGCCTCGGCCTCGTCGATCGCGTCGGTGTCCCGATCGACGGTAAAGAGCGCCTCGTAGTTGACGTTCTCTTGGAGGCGCTGCTCGGCGGTCACGTTGACGAAGAGGTCGTCGTTCCCCTCCTGAAACTCCGCGCGGGAGACCACGTCGACGGGGACCTCCTCGTCGAAGGTCGTGTTCCGCAGTCGCTCGACGCGGGCCATCGAGCGGTAGACGACCGGCTCGAGTTCGTCCTCCTCGAGGGCGGCGTCGTCGCGGTCGTCGGCGGGGAGGGAGTCGTCGTACCAGTAGCCCTCGACGTAGCCGATCGTGTCGTTCGTCGAGGGATCGTCGGGGCGGTCGTCGGGGGCAGTGGCGTCAGATGTCCCGTTGCGGTCGATCTCGGTCGAGTCAGCGGCGTTGTCGTCGGATAGCGGACCGAAAACGCCGAGTCCGGCTCCGACTGCGAGTCCTGCGACCGTCAAGAGAGCAAGCGCGACGACGACCACACCGGCGGCGCGCGTTCGCGATGGCGTCATTCGAACTGAATACGGAGCCGTACGGAGGCGCCTGCAAAAAGGACGGCGGTCAACGGGACGGGGTGCGACGGGGGCGCGGCACCTTGCGCCGGTCGCGATTCCGAGGCAGCCGCACCGCCTCGCGTCGCTCGCACGAACGTTTTTACTGCCGCCTTCGTAGGATGGCACATGAGCGTCGAACTCGAGCCAGACAGCACCGCGGTCGTGGTCGTGGACATGCAAAACGGCTTCTGCCACCCCGACGGCTCGCTGTACGCGCCGGGCAGCGAGGAAGTTATCGAGCCGATCGCAGCCCTCGTCGAGCGCGCTCGCGAGGCGGGCGCCTCCCTGCTGTTCACGCAGGACGTTCACCCGCCCGAGCAGTTCGAGGACGCCCACTACTACGACGAGTTCGAGCAGTGGGGCGAACACGTCCTCGAGGGCTCGTGGGAGGCCGAAATCGTCGACGAACTCCCCGTCGAGGCCGCCGACAACGTCGTCGAGAAACACACCTACGACGCCTTCCA
Source organism: Halopiger aswanensis (assembly GCF_003610195.1). Taxonomy (NCBI): domain Archaea; kingdom Methanobacteriati; phylum Methanobacteriota; class Halobacteria; order Halobacteriales; family Natrialbaceae; genus Halopiger; species Halopiger aswanensis. The sequence goes on from NZ_RAPO01000003.1 coordinate 116,128, forward strand.
CCAGACGGAACTCGAGGGATGGCTAAATGCTCGCGGCATCAAAGACCTCGTACTCTGTGGCACTCTCGCGAACGTCTGCGTGCTGCATACGGGCGGCAGCGCCGGGCTGCGTGACTTCCGACCGATCCTCGTCGAGGACTGCATCGGCGCGATCGAGGACGACCACAAGGAGTACGCCCTCGAACACGCGGAGTGGCTGTTCGGCGAGGTCGTCGACAGCGACGACCTCGAGTTCGCGTGAAGCGGTCGAGCCGAGAGGATTTTTACGGGCTCCTCCGAAGGGAGGCGTATGCACCGAGATCTGAGCGGAAGTACCGACCGCGCGGCGAGTGATCGCGCGTGAACCAGCAGCACCTTCGCTGGCTGTACGTCGTCGGCATTGCGTTCAACCTCGTCGCGCTGGCGAGTGCGGCCTCGACCGGTGCGATGCTGTACGCCGTCACCTTCGGACTGATCACGGTCTATCTGGGAGCGCGGTACTGGATGATCGCGCGGTCCTGAGTGCAGGCGCTCGAGCACTCGAGAGTCAGGATTCGGCCACCGATTTGAACCGTGAACTAGGACAGCCCGGAGCGTATCCGCTGCGCCCGCAACGTGGCGCGTATGGAACCGGGTGCCATCCCGCCGTACGTCGAGGTCGTCATCTATCTCTACTTCGTGGCGGTCGCCGCGATCGGCTGTTACCTCCACGGTCGGCTCTGGTTCGGCGCTCGCAACGTGGCTGATCGGTCCGGCGACGGCTCGGTCCCGAGGCAAAATCCGTAGTCAGTGGCGTCGCGGTCGTCCTCGGTATCCCATTACGGTACGCTCCTCGGCCTCGAGCCGACCATCGCTACGCCGATTCGCCCGAGGAGAGGGCTTCCCACGTGTCTACCGTCCCACCGTGCTCGTCGGCGAACGCCTCGGCGTCGTCGGCGTTCGAGAACGGGACGATATCCTCGCCCATCGCGCCTTCGATCCCGCTGTCGACGACGAACGACGCCGCCGTCGCGTCGGTGAAGTCCTCGGCTCCTACGTGACTCGAGATGTACGTCGCCCCCTCGCGTTCGTCGAGGTCGTAGTCGACGCGCGAGTAGTCGGTGACGAAGGCCGCACGGAGGTCGCGGCCCCGCCGGTCGTGGTCGGCGCGGGCAGTGACGAGTTCGCGGACGCTGTCGAACCACGCGGGCCCGTCCCGATCCTCGGGGTAGTCCGCGTAGAACAACTGGCCGGCAGGGCCGTAGTGGTCGGCGATGGTCATGCCGCAGGCGTCGCAGGCCTGTCCGTCGGTCAGCGCGATCGCCTCGGCCGGCTCAGTCGCCGTTTCCTCGCTTCCGCCACCGAGGCAGCCGGCGAGTCCGCCGACGGCGGTGAGACCGACGCCGGCGAGGACGCGACGGCGCGAGGGGCGGTCTCGAGGTCGGGGCGACGGTCGAGTACCGGATCGCGGCCGTAGCGGCGTCACAGTCGTCGCCTCCGGATCGCAAGGGCAGCGATCCCGATCGGAACGATGATCCAGGCGAGCAGCGCCCCGATCAGGACGCCCGTCGAGAGTCCCGACTGGGCCAGCACCGACGCGAATCCGGCGTTGCCGCCGGCCCCTAGCGATCCCAGCACGAGCGCCCGGAAGACCCCGGTCGGATTCGCCAGCAACATCGCCGAGACGGCCGTCTCCGAGAGCTCGAGCGCGCCGATCAGCCCGAGCGCGAGCAGGTCGTGGACGAGGACGAACCACGCCCACGCCAGCAGCGAGACCCCGAGCGCGTGGGTCTTCTCGCGGGCCAGCGTCGAGACGAGGACGCCGACCGCGAGGAAGGTCAGGCCGAGTCCGACGGTCCCCAGCATGAAGGTCGCGTAGGCGTCGAACCCGTCAAGGCCGTACTCGCGCAGCAGGAAGCCGCCGGCGACGCCGAAGCCGATGATCGTCGCGCTCGCGAGCACGACGGCGCGGCCGACGGCGGCGCCGACGACGATCCAGGCGCGGTCGACCGGCAGGGAGAACAGGGTGTGGAGCCACCCGCTCTCCTTCCGGCCGACGATGACGTCGTAGCTGAAGGCCAGTGCGACCAGCGGCACGAGGTAGACCGCGAGCACGGCTAGACTCCCGACGGTTCGTTCGAACCCCTCGGGGCTTACGCTCGCGCCGCTGAAGGTCGTCAGCCCGAGCGCGAAGGCGGCGAAGATCGCGGTCAGCGCGATCGCCCAGCGGCCCCGCACCGCGAGGCGGTACTCGGTTTCGGCGACGACCAGCAGCTGGCGGTACCACGCGCCGGACGCGAAGTCGTCGGTCTCTGCCTCGTGGACGGTTTCGGCGTCCGTATCCGGTGCCATCGCGGTGGTGTACCCGCCGTCGGGCGCGGGTTCGGGAGTCGATCGATCCCGGTCGGTGTCGTATTCAGCGTCGGTCATCACGCGCTCACCTCCTCGGTCGCTCGAGTCGGGTCCGAATCCGGCTCCCGATCGGCGTCGTCGGATTCGTCGTCGGTGCCCGCCAGCACGTCCCGGAACACCGCCTCGAGGCCCGGCTCTCGAACCTCGAAACCGTCCAGCAGCGACGAGTCGAGATCACCGCAGAGGTCGAACGCGGCGTCGCGCTCGCAGGCGACCGCGATCGTCTCGCGGGTTTCGGTCACGTCGCCGCGGTCCTGGACCGCCTCGAGCAAGTCCGGTCGAACCCCCTCGCCCGCCGGCCGGAGCGAGACGGTGACGCGGTCGTCCGCGCCCGTTTCCGACCGCAGGTCGTCGATCGGGCCGGCCGCGCGCAGGTGGCCGTCCTCGAGGATCGCGACGTCGTCGCAGAGCCGCTCGACCTCGCTCAGCACGTGCGAGGAGAGGACGATCGTCGTCTCCGTCTCGCGGCCGAGGCGCTCGATGGTCCGGTGGAACGCCGCGACGCCCCGCGGGTCGAGGCCGGCGGTCGGTTCGTCGAGGACGAGCACCGGCGGATCGGCGATCAGCGCCGCCGCGAGGCCGAGCCGGCGGCCCATCCCGTTGGAGTAGCCCTCGACGGCGCGGTCGGCGGCGTCGGTGAGCCCGACGGTCTCGAGGGCTTCGTGGATGCGCCGATCGCGGTCCTCGAGGCCGCGGATGCGGGCGTGGACGTCGAGCACCTCCCGGCCGGTCATCGCCGGCGGGAAGCCGGCGTGTTCGGGCAAGAAGGCGACGCGCTCGCGGACGCGGTGGCCGGCCTCGGCGACGTCGATGCCGCCGACTTCGATCCGCCCCTCGTCGGGCCGGTCGTGGCCGACCAGCAGTTCGAAGAGCGTCGTCTTTCCCGCACCGTTCGTCCCGAGGACGCCGAACGTCGATCCGGACGGAATCTCGAAGGATGGGCCGTCCAGGGCGACGACGTCGCCGTAGCGTTTGTGTACGTCAGTGATCGTGATCTGCATAGTAGTCCCTCCAGTTGTCGTGGGCCGGTTCGGCGAGCGGTCGGTGATCGACGATGCCGGGCGATTCGACGACCGGGAACGAGCTCTCGGCCATCCGGACGGCGTCGAAGGCGGGGCTCTCGGCGAAGGCCGCCGCCTGCGGTCGTTCGTGAACCAACTGCTCGACGGCGCCGGCGGGCTGGTGGCGAAGCTCGCTGATGCCGTCCTCGTCGAGGTCGGTCGTGCGGGCGTCCGCCCAGTAGTTGCCCCGGTCGGTGGCGTTCCAGTGGGCCTGCGAGGTCGTCTCCGCGAACGCCGCCTGGTCGTTGGCGACGAAGCTGTTGCCCGCCACGACGGCGTTGGTGCTGCCGGCCGTGACGTGGACGCCGACCTCGTTCTCGAGGACGAGGTTGTCCGCCAAGCGGTTGTCCTGCGCGTTGGTGACGTACAGGCCGTTCCCGTTGCCGACGAGTTCGTTGCCGACGACCGCGCTGTCCTCGACGTCTTTGAGCAGGACGCCGTGGCCGCTCGTGCCGTCGTTGTTCACCGCGGTGTTGTTCTCGAGGGTCAACCCCTTCGAGACCATCAGCGCGAAGCCGACGTCGTTGTCGAAGGCGGTGTTGTTCTCGAGGTGGTTGTCGTTCGAGTACATGTAGTGGACGCCGTAGCGCATGTCCCACATCCGGTTGCCCTCGGCGTGGACGCCCTCGGCCCACTGGTAGTAGATGCCGTCGCGGACGGTCGTGATCGAGTTGTTGCGGATCTCGGCGTCCGTCGACTCCCAGAGGTGGATCCCGTTGCCGCGCTGGACCGTCTGGACGTCCTCCCGTCCCGCGATCAGACTGTCCTCGACGGTCACGTCGTCGACGCTCCCGATCCAGATCCCGAAGGCGTTCTCCGTCAGCCGAAGCTCCGAGAGCGTCGCGCTCGAGCCGTTTACGAGCACGCCGCTGTCGTCGGTGTTCTTGTCGAGTCCGGAGTTGCGGACCCAGACGCCCTCGAGGGTCACGTCGTCCGCGGTGATCTCGACGACCGTTCCCTCCTCGCCGCCGTCGATCACGGCCGCGTCGCGCTCGACGGCCGCGACGGTCACGTTCGGCGTGTCGACGGTGACGCGCTCGTCGAAGCGGCCCTCGAGCAGGATCTCGTCGCCGGGTTCGGCGGCGTCGACGGCTGCTTGCAGGGAGTCGTATTCCTGGCCCTCGAGCGTCGCCGTGCCGTCGGCTTCGGGGGCGTCGGCGTCGTGGACGTCCGGCACGTCCGCGCGCCAGTCGTCGACGCTCTCGTCGCTGCTCGAGCCGTCCGTCGCGGCGACGGCGGCACCGGCCAGCGAGGCGACGAGCACGACCGCAGCGAGGACGGCGAAGTAGCGCTCGGTCACGGTCCATCACCGTCCGGTCGAGTATCGCCGTCAGTTCGGGCACGGGGACCGCCGTCCGTCCGCGGGCTGTGGCCGTCAGTTGCGACCGACTCGGTCGTCTGGCCGGTCGCGCCGGGCTGCTCGCCGGTCGGCTGGTCGTCTGTCGGGTGGTTGCCGTCGCTCGAGTCCTCGCGCTCGCCTCGATCGCCGATTCGATCCCGGAACCGCTCCCAACCGCCGCGGACGAGCGCCGGCGCGTCGTCGATCGTCGCCTGGGAGTGTCGCAACACGGCGGCGACCGCCAGCAGGGCGACCGCGACGACCAGCAGGTAGCCGCCGGGGCCGAGCCAGGCGGTGCCGTCGATGTTGGCGACCGCGTAGTCGCCAAGCAGCGGCGGGGTAAAGCCGTCGACGCCGTTGAGCGGCGCCGCCGGATCGAGGGTGTGGCCGGCCTGGTAGAGCCGGTACTGGATGATCGCGGCCATCGTCCCGAAGATGGCAACCGTCCCGCCCAGCAACGCGACCAGTCCGCGCTCGAGTTTCCCGCTCGGGAGCAGGGAGACGACCGCGGACGCACCGGCCAACCCGACGAACGCGACCGGGCCGAGGATCCACTCGGGGGCGGCGATCGCCTTCTCGTGGACGTCGTAGTTGGGGTCGACGTACACCGGGTCCGGGTAGTAGAACCCGACGTACTTGTTGAGCGCGTGGACCTCCTGGAAGTCGCCGCCGATCCGCGGGTAGGCGTACAGTTCGACGACGAGCGTCTCGACGTACTGTGGCGCCTCGAACGTGATCCGCCACACTGGCAACGCCAGTGCGAGCAGGAACAGCCCCGCCGCTGTCAACGGGAGGGCGCGCCGGAGTTCGGTCAGTCGCGTGAGGCGGGACGTAGTCATGGGTGGATCACTCCGCGGGTTCGACGATCAGTCGCGAGCGCATCTCGAGGTGCAGTGCGCTACAGAAGAACGCACAGTACATCCAGTAGACGCCGGGCTCGTCGGCGGTGAAGGTGACCTCGCGGGTTTCCTGTGGCGCGAGCTTCAGGTTGATGTCGTGTTCGGGGATCGCCAGCGAGTGGAGGATGTCGGGCGTCTGCTCGATGTTGGTGACGGTCATCGTCACCTCGTCGCCCTCCTGGACGGTCACCTCCTGGAAGCCGAACTCGTTGCGCGTCGAGTACATCTTCACGTGGACCTGCCCGTCCTCGCGGACGATGTCGGACTCGCCGTGGTCGACGAACTCCTCGTCGTAGTCTTCGGGGTCGTAGATGTCCGCGGGTTCGATCTTGTCCGCGCTGACGATCGAGGCGTCGTGGGGCTCGGCGTAGGACGGCGTGTCCTTCACGAGTTGCATCCCCGCCTCGTCGTCGCCGATGTAGATCAGCTGGTCGTTTTCGGGCTTCATCGGCCCGACGTTGAGGAACCGATCCTTCGAGAGCTTGTTCAGCGAGATCAGCCAGTCGCCCTGCGGATCGGCGGTGTACGACTCGGCGGCGATCAGGTGGCCGGGGTTGTAGTGGACGTCGATCTTCTCGACGACCGGATCCTCGGACTGAGCCTCCGCCTCGACGGCGGCTTCGATGTCCCACTTGACGACCTGCGAGTCGATGAACAGCGTCGTGTAGGCGTGGCCGCGGCCGTCGTAGGCGGTGTGCAGCGGCCCCATCCCGAGGCTCGGCCGGCCGACGATCGCGTCGTTGGGGTCGTCGACCTCGGCGAGTTGCTCGATGTCGATCACTGAGGCGGTCGGGTCGAGCTTCCCGCTGGCGATCGCGTACTGGTTGTCCGGTGTGACGCTGACCCCGTGGGGGCTCTTGGCCACGTCGATGTAGCGGACGATCGGCCGGTCGCCGCCGTTCAGGTCGCTGTCGCGGGTACCGTCGACGACCGGGACGCCGCCGATCTCCTCGTACTGGCCGTTCTCGACGGCCTCCTCGATGGCGGGCACGTCGAAGGCCTTCAGCCAGTCGGTGTCGGTCGAGGACATCTCGCTCTCGGTGGTGGCGTGCTCGCTGTTGTAGCCGGTCGCGAAGAACCACCGGCCCTCCTTGCTGCCGTCGCCGTTGTCCATGTTGCCGTCGACCAGCACCTCCCACTCGACGTTCATCGTCTCGGGGTCGATCGCGGCGATGGTCGACGTGTAGCTGTCGGGGTCGGTGAGGTCCTGTCCGTCGTTTGGCATCGGGACGCGGAACTCGCCGACGCCGAAGACGTACTTCGTGTCCGGCAGCAGACAGCAGGCGCCGTGGGTCCCCTGCTGGTTGGGAATGTCGACGATGGCGTCCGTCTCGAAGTATTTGAGGTTGATCCGGGCCATCCGGCCGTTCGCCTTGTCGTTGACGAACGCCCAGCGGCCGTCGTAGTCGTTGTCGGTCTGGCTCACGCGCGGGTGGTGCGTGTCACCCCACGAGTAGCCGCCCGACTCATCTAACATCTCGCTCGTACGATCGTCGTAGCCGTAGCCGCGGGCGCTCTCCCGGCCGAACACCGGGATTCGCATCAGCTGACGCATCGACGGCACGCCGTAGACGCGGATCTCGCCGGAGTGACCCCCGGAGAGGAACGCGTAGTAGTCGTCGTGCTCGCCCGGCGGGACGCTCGCATCGACGTCGCCGGCCGCGGCGAGCCCGTCGTCCTGATCGTTGAGCAGGCCCGTACAGCCGGCCAGCGAGCCCATCGCACCGGCGGCTGCACCCGCCTTCATGAAGTCGCGGCGCGGAATGCGATCGAACAGCGGTTCTCGCTCGGTGCCCGCGTCGATCTCGCTCTCGCTCGAGTCCTGCGTCGGGGAAGTGGATTCGTCGGTCATGGTCCTGAACGATGTCGGGGTGGCGCCCGACGGTGGGCGCCCCCGATCATCACAGATGATTCTCGGAACTCCGGGGTATTAGAGCAGGAGAGCTATTCCTACGGGGTGAGAGCAATTCCTACCGCGTAGGAAGTCACGCGAACCGGTTCGGCACAACAGTGGTTACGGGACGATGAGTCTCGGTTGCGGGTACTGTTCCGGGCAGCCCGGACCGGCCACCGGACCGTCACTGAACCGTCGACCGCCGCTCAGACGTCCCGGAAGATCCGGTACGCGCCCTGGCCGATCGCCACCTCGCGCGTCTCGCCGTCGGGCGTCGTACTCTCGACGAGGATCTCGCTGACGCCGACGCTCGAGCCGGCTCGGACCACGTTCGCCGTCGCCGCCAGATCCCCCGTCGCGGGCCGCAGGTAGTTGACGTTGAGGTTGATCGTCGCGATGCTCGCGGCGAAGGGGTCCTCGAGTTCGGTCCGCAGCGCCAGGCCGCCGGCCGTATCGAGCAGGGTGGCGGCGATACCGCCGTGGATGTCCGCCCGGCGGCCGTCCGGGCCGTGCGGGCGCGTGTTGGTCAGTTTCTCGTCGTAGGGCACCGAGAGCGTCATCGTTCCCGGGCCCACGTTGTCGACGCTGGTACCGATCCACGAGAGGAACTCCTGGTGTTCGTCGATGAAGTGCTGGACGAACCCCTCGAGGTCGCCGGTCGACTCGAACTCGTCCATCGCCGCGCTGAACTCGTCGGCGTCGGCGTCGGCGTCGGTGTCGGTGTCGGTCATGCACCCCCGTCCGACGGGGACGCCCTTTATCGCTGCGTTTCACGGTCGTTCGGTTGTCGTGCGTTTGTTTCCGGATCGGGTCTCGAGTGCGGGGCGAGCCGTTTCACGCGTACAACGAAGTGCCCGACGACCGTACGATCGCGTATGGCCGACCGATCGACTCCCCGAACTCGAGCGCGATCTCTACCCGCCCACGAGGCGGATCCGCCGACGCACGAGGGCCTGCCCGTCATCGGCAACACGCACCAACTCGTTCGCGAGCAAGGCGGGCTGTACGAGGACGCAGCCGAGCGCGGCGACGTCGTGGAGCTTCGGATTCTCGGCTTCGGCGAGTTCTACCAGGTGAACCACCCCGACTTGGCCGAGCGGATCCTCGTCGACGACCGCGACCGGTTCCGGAAGGCCAGCCTGAGCCGAGACGACCTCGGCGACCTCCTCGGGCAGGGACTGGTCTTGAGCGAGGGCGACCTGTGGGAGCGACAGCGCGCGCGGATCCAGCCGGCCTTCTACATGGATCAGATCGCGGACTACGCCGACGTGATGACCGCGGAGACTCGGGCAGTAGCCGACCAGTGGGCCGAGAAGCCGATCGTGAACGTCGAGCGCGAGATGAAAGCGCTCACGCTGCGGATCCTCGTGAAAGCGATGTTTGGATCCGAGATCGACTACGAGGCCGCGGGAATCCCCGAGACCGTGCGCAAGCTCCAGGAACCCGGCAAGCCGACCAAGCAGCCCATCGCGCGGCTGGTACCGAAGTGGGTCCCGATCCCGATGTGGCGCCGGTACAAGGAGGGGATCCGCGAGATGGAGACGCTCATCGAGACGTTCGTCGAACGGCGCCGGGAGGCGGGCCTCGAGGGGCGCGACGACCTCCTCTCGAGGCTCCTGACCGCCACCGACGAGTCGGGTGAGACGATGTCCGAACGGTTGCTCCGGGACGAACTGATGACGTTCCTGTTCGCCGGCCACGAGACGACGGCGACGGCGCTGACCTTTACTTGGCTGTTACTCGCTCAGCATCCGGCCGTCGAACGGCGACTCGTCGACGAACTCGAGGCGGTGCTGGACGGCGACCGCGCGACCTTCGCGGACGTTCCCGAACTCGAGTACACCGAGGCGGTGCTACGCGAAGCGATGCGGCTCTATCCGCCCGTACCGTCGATTCCGCGGGAGACGACGGAAGCGCTCACCCTCGGCGGGTACTCGATCCCCGAGGGCGCGACTGTGGCGCCGATGCAGTGGACGATCCACCGCGACGACCGCTTCTGGGACGAGCCGCTGACGTTCGATCCCGGACGGTTCCTGGGAGACGAGGCCGAGCGGCCGGACCTGGCGTACTTCCCGTTCGGCGCCGGCCCGCGGCGGTGTATCGGCCAGCAGTTCGCGCTCGTGGAGGGCACGCTGATCCTCGCGACGCTGGCCCGGCGGTACCACCCCGAGCTCGTCTCCGATCCGGACGTCGACCTCTCCGTGAGCATCACGACGCGGCCGCTCGAGCCGATCGAGTTGCGCGTCGAACCGCGCTGATAGACGTCACCGTCCGTCGTTGACGGGCGCATTCCTCGCGGCCGCCGCCGTGCGAGCGACCGCGCTCACTCGCTCGGTTCGCCGCGCTCGACCCGGTCGCGGGCCCGCACTCGCACCCGAACGCGCTCGCCGAGCGCGAACGACCGATCGGGACAGATCAGCTTGGCGCCGAACTCCGCGTCTCGAGCGCAAAACAGCGACAGCCCGGTGATCGGGTCCCCGTCGACGGTTACGACCACGTCGTCCCATTCGATCGTTCGCGTTCGCCCCTCGAGCCGCCCGAGCCGATCGCCGTTCAACGAGACGGTGTCGCGTCCGTTCTCGCCAAGATCGCCGGCAGCCAGCAGGCCGCCGCCGTCGTAGTGCGGCAAACCGCCGTCGAGGATACCCCCGTCGTCGGCCCCGATCCCGACGAACGCTTTTCCGGGCGCCGGATGGACCGGCGAGTCCAGGACCGCGTACGTCTCGCCCGTCGCGACGACGGTGCCGGTCCCGTCCCACTCGAGCGGTCGGAGTTCGGCGCCGACCTCGAGCGGCAGCGATCCCGACGCGCGGTAGGGGTTCTGCTCGGGCCCGCGGAAGCCCAGGTGGAGGTGGTTGTCGACCCAGGGGGCGAAAAAGCCCGCCCGGACGAGCCGACCCAGCGACTCGCCGCGCTCGACGCGGTCGCCGGCCTCGACGGCGGGGTCGACGTGGAGGATGCGGGCCGTAAGCCCGTCGAACGCGGGTGCGTCGGGCTCGAGGAGGATCAGATGGTCGTGCTCGGGCGCGTAGGGCTTCGGCGGCGCGCGGACGGTCCGTGTGTCGCGGACGACGCCGGCGAAGGGACTGGGTGCAGCGGTCGTCCGGCCGTCCCGAAGCGTGCCGGGATACAGGTCGACGGCACAACCCGCGTCGTGGGCCGGGTACGGCGAGTTGTACAGCGAGAACCGGGCGTACTGCGAGAGCAGCGACTCGGAAAGCGTGACGCGCTCGGGTTCGGGCGTGGTATCGGAGCCGGCCATCGATTCGCCTCGCATCCGTCTGTGCGGCGGGAGCGTTTAGGTCCGTCGCCACGAACCCCGGCTATGCGCGTGTTCCGCGGCCGCGCGTCGACGATCGACGCCGACCGCGCGGCCAGCGAGCGACTGCTCGAGGTCGCCGCCGACGGCGAGCCCGCGGTACGGGTCTGGCGCCCGCACCGCCAGATCGCGTTCGGCCGTCGCGACGCGAGACGCGAAGGGTACGACCGCGCTCGCGAGGCCGCCCGCGCGGCGGGGTTTCCGCCGGTCGAGCGCGACGTCGGCGGGCGAGCAGTGGCCTACGACGGCGCGACGACGGTCGCCTTCGCCCGCGCCGAGCCAGTTGCGGACTTCCGACGCGGGACGACCGCCCGCTACGAGCGTCTGACCGGCGACGTCGAACGCGCGCTCGCGGATCTAGGCGTCGCGACCGAGCGCGGCGAACCGGACGACGCGTTTTGTCCCGGGACGCACTCGCTGTCAGTCGACAGCGAGGGAGGCGAGCGGCGAAAGCTCGTCGGCATCGCCCAGCGCGTTCGACAGGACGCCGCGGTCGGCGCCGGGATCGTCCTCGTCGACGGCCGCGAGGAACTCGCGACCGTTCTCGAGACTGTCTACAACGCACTCTCGGTGCCGCTCGATCCCGCGACCGTCGGAACGATCGCAGCGGCCGGCGGACCAGCGGATTCGGACCGCGTTCGGGCGGCGCTCGAGCGGGCGCTCGTCGGGGACGCGGATGCGGCGATCGAACCGATCTCGGCGCTGGCGGACGACGGCGAGGGCGGGAACGAGCAATAGCGGTTCAGTTCGGTACGGTCGTCGATCGGTTCTGGGAGAACAGTCGAAACCGCGCGTGCAACGCGGAGGTACTATTTTGCCGTTCGACGGTGTCCGACTCGAGCATGGCGCGGCTACTTGCCGATCCGGAGGCGGTTCGATGACCGACGAGACTGACGCCGATACGGCTACCGATACGGCTGACGACGCCCCCACCGACGACCCCCGCTGGACCGAACTGCTCGAGGACGCGGCGGCGATCGCCGCGGAGTACGGCGACGACGGCTGGGATACCGTCGTCCTCGAACCCGCTGGAATCGACGCCGTTCCGCGCGAGGGCAACGAACGAGGCGGCCTCGAGGCGATCGTTTCAGAGACGGAGCACGGGCTCCTCGAGGCGCTCGTCGAGCGCGACGACGTCACCGTCGACGAGGCCGAAGTGTACTACCGGCCCTCGGAGGGCGACGACCGCCGGTTCGCGCTGGCGGTCGAGCGCGATACGGAGAGCGGAATCGCGGTCTGTCTGCCGCTGACCTACCGACTTACCGAGGCCGAGACGAACGCCGTCTTCGAAACCGCGCTCGCCGACGGCGAACTGCTGGTTCACGTGCGCTCGCGCGACGCCGCTGCGGACGCCGACCAGCGAGTTACCTTCTCGCACGACGATCCGTTGCTGTTCCTCGAGGACGCAGACGTTCAAGCGAACGGTGAAACGGGCGCCGAAGGCGACGCGTAACGGCCGGCCGATACCGGACGTCTCAGTGTCTCAGTCTTCGCTCGTGCTCTCGGCTTCGTCCTGCTCGCGCAACTCCTCGCTGGCCTCGCGGACCTCTCGCATCACACTCGAGATGCGCTCTTCGGCCTCGAGTTCCTCCTCGACGGAGAGGTCGACGCCCTCGACCTCGAGCAGGAACTTGGCGACCTCGGTCGACTCGTACATGACGTCGTCGAGTTCCTCGGCGGTGAAGAAGTCACACATCGCGCCGTAGAGGAAGGTCGCGCCGGCCTTGCGGACCTTTTCCTCGAAGGAGGCTCGCGCCTGGTTGACCGCTTGGGGCGTGTAGGTGTCGGTCATGAAGGGGACGAGTTCGGGCAGGTTCTCGCCGATCTTGGTCATCTCGACGCCGGTTTCGGTCCGGAAATCCGAACAGAGGCGGGCGATGGCCCACTCGCGGGCCGTGATGTAGGTTCGATCGCGGAGGAACTCGTTGACGCGGTCGTACTGCGCGCCGTCCATCTTCTTGAACCGGGCGTACTTCTGGACATCCTCGGGGACGTCGGACTCCTCGGGTTCGGGGTCGGGGACGCCGGGCATCGACGACTCGTCGGCCCCGTCAGCCCCGTCGGTCTCATCGGTCCCGTCGGCCTCTGTAGATGCCGTATCGGCATCGGAAGCGGCGTCAGCGTCGCTCTCGGCGCCGACGCTCGAGTCCGGTCCGGCGGCTGAATCGGTAGCGGGGTCGGCATCGGAATCGGGTACGTTCAGTCCGTCCTCGTCCATGCCCGCTTATTCCGACACGCGCGAGATAAGGGTTGTTCTCGAGTGCTCGTGTCGGCGCCGGGCGACGGTAGAGATCAGGGAGACTGCGAGGACGGGACGATAAACTCCGCGCGAATCCCCCGGAGTTCTCCCCCAATTTAAGTCCGTGAACGCTGTTCGGTACTGTATGACACAGACGCCAGTCGTCGCAGCCGCGGTTCGAACGCCACAGGGGAAAGAAGACGGCGTGTTCGCCGACGTTCGCAGCGAGGATCTCTCGGTGCCGCTGATCGACGAGATTCTCGCCGAGACCGGCCTCTCGGGCGACGAAATCGATGATCTGATGTGGGGATGTGCCCAGCAGCGAAGCGAGCAAGGGAACAACGTCGCCCGCGTCATCGCCTTGCTCTCCGAGTTGGGCGAAAACGTGCCGGCGACGACGATCAACCGCTGGTGTGCCTCCTCGATGCAGGCGGTCATGTCGGCGGCTGACGCGATCGCGGCCGGCAACCGCGACGCGATCCTCGCCGGCGGCGTCGAGAACATGAGCCGCGTCCAGATGGGCGAGAACATGGGCAGCGTCCACCCGCGGATGGCCGAACTGTACAACGTCGGCGAACTCCAGATGGGGATGACCGCCGAGAAGGTCGCCGAGGAGTACGGTATCAGCCGCGAGGAGCAAGACGAGTACGCCGCACGGAGCCAGCAGCGGGCCGTCGAGGCGACCGAGGACGGCCGCTTCGCCGACGAGATCGTCCCGATCGAGACCGAGGACGGCACCGTCGAGGAGGACGAGGGCCTCCGGCCCGGCACGACCAAAGAGAAGCTCGCCGAACTGCCGACCGTCTTCAAATCCGACGGTACCGTCACGCCCGGCAACGCCTCCCAGATCTCCGACGGCGCCTCGGCGCTGCTGGTCACGAGTGAAGCCTTCGCCGAGGACCACGACCTCGAGATCCTCGCCGAGGTCGGCCAGAACAACGTCGCCGGCGTCGATCCGACCGTCATGGGGATCGGCCCGGTGCCCGCGACGCGGGGCCTGCTCGAGCGCAACGGCCGCGAGATCGACGACTACGATCAGGTGGAACTCAACGAGGCCTTCGCCAGCCAGACGCTCTACTGCCGCGACGAACTCGGCGTCGATCCCGAGATCTTCAACGTCAACGGCGGCGCGATCGCGATCGGGCATCCGCTTGGCGCCTCGGGCGCGCGGCTGCCGGTGACGCTGATCCACGAACTCCGGCGCCGGGGCGGCGGCCTCGGGCTGGCGACGCTCTGCGTCGGCTTCGGCCAGGGTGCGGCGATCGAGTTCGACGTTCGCTGATCCCTCCGGCTGTTCTCTCGCTGGGCCGCCGCGCAGCCGTTCGGGAGCCGTCCACCCTAAATTCGGCGGGCCGTTTAGTACGCTCGAGCCGTACGACCGGTATGAGCTGGCACCTCCTGGCGATCATCGTGGGGATCCCGGTGGCGTGGCACCTCGCGCTCACGGCGGTCACCTACTACGACGCCGGCCGCGTCGGCCTCGAGCCCCGAGAAAAGTGGACGGCGATCACCTTCCTGATCCCGCTGTTCGGCTTCTTCATCTACCTGTTCGAGCGCAGCGAACTCGACTACGATCCCGACGAAGACCCCTACCGCGGGCAAAACTTCAACATCCACCCCTCGCGGGCCGACGATTCGCCGCTGCCGTCTCGCGGCGACGACCGGCTGTCGTCCGAATCCGGCGCCGAGGCCGACGCCGACGACCGGACGGACGACGGGCGGAATCGAGACGGCCGGCGCGACTAAACGGGATCGGACGCCTCGAGGGAGTGGCAGTTCCCGGAGATTCGACGCAAGGAGGTACCACGATACAGTTTCGGGTGGTGCCTCGAGTCGATAACTCGATACCGTGACCGGTCTCGGGACGCCGACGACGCGGGCGGCATGGGGAACGTTCACCGTCTCGGTGTGTCTGGTCTACGTCGGTTTCCGCTCGCTCCGCCTTGTTGAAACCCTCAAATAGTGATAGCTCGGATATCCACGATGGACACCTCGTGTGAAAAGGACAAAATACCGAAAAGACTAACGCTATTTAGGCTGGCCTAAAACATGTGGCAGACGATTCCAGCAACCACACGGCACCGACGCGCAGAGGCTACATAAAACACGGCGGCGCAGTCGTTGGCGGCGGACTGCTTGCCGGCTGTGCCAGCGACTCCGGGTCAGAGAACACTACTACCGGGACGACTACTGGGGAGGAGGCGACTCCCAAGGGCAGTTCGTACTCGGCGACGCTCGCGCCAGCAGACAAGGTCACGCTCGAGTCGGAACCTGAAGACATCTTCACGATGCTAGGCCACCACGCCGACATGGTGCTGGCGCTCGGTCGGGGCGACGATATGAACGCGATGTTCGCGCCAGAATACCACCAAGGGTTGTACCGGAAGTTAACACACCACTTCGACGGGGTTTCTATCGACTGGGAGGGGTTGTACAACTCGTGGCCACCGAAGAAGGAGAAACTGTACGAACTCGACAGCAACGTCCACATCGCTGACCCGGCGAAAGTTGCGACTGCCGATGGATGGGACAACAGCGACGTACAAGAGATTGAGGAGAACGTCGCGCCGTGGTTCGGAAACACGCTCAGTGGCACCAACCGGACGCCGCCAGCGGGCTGGAAGGACCAGTACGAGTACTACACGTTGTGGGAGATCTTCGGCAAGGTCGCACAGTTGCTCGGAGCGGACGAACGGTACCGGGCTCTCGCGTCCGTCCGTGACTCGATGGTTCAGACCATCGAGGAGAACCGCCCACCGGAGAGCGAGCGACCGACCGCGGCGCTGGTGTTGTTCTCGTCGTCGGAAGATCACAAGGGATGGGGCTACAAGATGAACCATCCGGGCTACTACGCCGCACACACGCGTCCGATGGGGGTCACCGACGCGCTGTCCGAGGCCTTCGGAGAGGGATACGGCGAGAGCGGGCGAAACATGCCGTTCGACTACGAACTGCTCCTCGAAGCGGACCCGGACGTGTTGCTCGTCCTCGGTTCGATGACGGCGTATTTCAACCCTGACGAGATTCGGAAGACCCTCGAAAACCATGAGGTAGCCAGCGACCTCACCGCCGTCAAGGAGGGCAACGTCTACGCGCAGGGTGCGCGACGACAGGGTCCGATTCTCAACCTGTTCCAGCTCGAGATGACTGCGAAGCAGCTCTACCCCAACCAGTTCGGCGAGTGGCCCGGCTACCAGAACGGTAAACCGTATCCACAGATTCCTGAAGAGGAGCAACTGTTCGACCGCCAGCGTGTCGCGAATATCATCAACGGAGACCTCTAACAGCGGAATTGCCCTTCTTTTCTCGACATACTCCCCACGTATCGGCGGATTCTGTGCGAAGCGGTTGGGACAAACGAAAGAGAATTTGGCCCTGTTAAGCCCTTCAATTGGTGATAGGCTGTCGAAGCCGTACTGAATACATAGCGCGAATGTCGCACGACATCTGGCTTAATCTACGAAGAGAGAGAGAGAGTGGTCGATTATTACAGGTCAAACAGTTATCCGAGAAGCGACCGATCATCCGATTGCTGTCAAAGAGCAGTACAATCCCATACAATTTATTTCACTATCTCACGTGTAATATCGCCTGATGATTGAGACCATTCTTCTCATTGGTATTGTCGCCTCAATTTTTGTCGGGTTTAATATCGGCGGTTCATCGACCGGGATTGCGTGGGGTCCGGCCGTTGGTGCTGGAGTCGTGAAGAAGACGACGGCAGCAGCAATCATGACGGTTTTCGTCTTTCTCGGCGGTTGGACCGTTGGTCGCAACGTGATGGAGACGCTCAGTGAGGGCATCATCACTATCGATCTCAATCTGGCGGCAGGCGTTGCCGTCCTCTTTTTCATCGGGTTAGGAATTCTCGTCGCCAACATCTTCGGCGTCCCCGTCCCGACATCAATGACGACCGTCGGGGCGATTGCTGGACTCGGACTGGCGACTGACACCCTCAACTATGCGTCAATGGCAGAAATCATGACATGGTGGTTCGTCACGCCGTTCATCGGGTTCTGGATCGGCGGGGTTATCGGACGCTACATTTATCCCGAGGTCAACCGTCGGGTCCAGATTGAGAAGTCCGACGGACCATTGCTCGTTGTTGACCGGAGGGGACCGATTCCGACACCGGCTCTCGGCCCAAACACGACCCGGTCGGAACTCGTCAGTACGACAGTCGTTTTGCTCATCGGATGCTATATGGCGTTCAGTGCCGGAGCGAGCAACGTCCCAAACGCGGCTGCACCGTTAGTTGGTGAGGCCGGCGGCTTGGACACGGACATCGCAATCGTCATCGCCACACTCGCTATCGGTCTCGGCGGGTTTACCATTGCTCGTCGCACGATGGAGTCAGTTGGCGGTGAACTGAGCGACATCCCGCTGCTGGCAGCCCTGTTCGTCATGGTAATCGCATCGACGATCACGACCCTGCTCTCTTGGATTGGCATTCCGATTAGCCTCGTGATGGGGACGGTGATGACAATCGTCGGCATTGGCTGGGGCCGTGCAACCCGTCCGATTACAGTCCGTGAGGCAGTGACACGCGATGTCGAAGACGCCGAGATCGTCCCCGGCGCGATTACTATCGGAGAGATTGAAGACGACCCGGTAGCCCCAATCGGTGAAGAGGAACCCGTGGAAGTCCTCGAAACGGGTACTCTCTTTAACCCCCAAGCGGTCATCAAATACGTCTCGATGTGGATTATCGGTCCAGCGATGTCTACGATCTTGGCCTACGGATTCTTTCGCCTTATCCCGGGAGTCGCCTGACGAGGGGGCTTAGGTAGCTGGATAACGTTGTTGGGAATATGCTCTCCCGAATTCTCGTTCCGATGGATGACTCCGAACATGCCAGTCACGCTCTTGAGTACGCTCTCGACAATCACCCCGAAGCGGAGATTACAGTCTTACACGTCGTCGGCGTCCCGTCGATGATGATGGGAGAGGCAGTCAGTCTCGCTCTCGACGACAATATCAATGAAGCTGCTGCCGACCACGCTGAACCCGTTTTTGAACGTGCCCGCGAAATTGCCAACGAGCGTGATCGAGAGATCGATACAAGTATCGGAATCGGCCATCCAGCCCGGGATATTCTGGACCGAGCCGAAGATTACGATACGATTGTACTTGGAGCTCACGGCGAGGACTGGAACCGAGCGACACGCCGGTTTCTCGTCGGGAACATCACGGAGACCGTGTCCAAACGAGCACCGATTCCTGTTATCATTGTCCGTTGAGTCGCTCGTGACATTACCCTGTTGGGCGGAAGTGGTAGCGGATTGACCGTTGAATAAATATCAGAATTTCACTGCACCATTCATGATTATATTGATTTGATAGTAGATGCTCGTTCCTCTTCCTTCGGTTCGTTATAACCGTATCAAACTGGCGGTCGAACTTAGAGACCACCGGACAGTGAGTACCGAAACAGGTGACCGGCGCATGACCTTTTCGACGTGCTTCTAAGCAAAAGATGCGATTGCAAATCACATCCGTAGGTTCCGATCACGATGAGAGTAAACTCATGTCGATCTGTCTTTTCAGAACGACCTCACTAATGTCATAAATAGGTGATAGCAATGCAGCACAACGTTCATACGTGGAGTGAGCAGATAATCCACTGATTTCGGCGTAAGACAAACGAAGTCATCGTGCTGAACTCACCCTCTGTATCTCGCACGCCGTTCCTGTCAACCCCTGAGTGTTTCAACAGAGCCGCTCGCTCGTAACCCGCGATCAGCTGTACGGCGTTTTGATGGGCCTCGTCGGCCGGGTCGGAACGGTAGCCGTCACCGCGATCGCGGTCGGCGCGTGGCGGCGGCTACGAGCGATCGGCGAGCGACGAGCGTACTGACACTTATCACGCCGCAGCGTCGACACGAGGTATGTCGCTGTCAGCGGACGAACCACCCGAGGAAACCACCCTCGAGGATCTCTACGAACAACTCGAGACCTTAGAGGAGACGGTCGACACGTCCGACGAGCGCACGGAGGTGCGCCGGACGATGCGACTCGTGAGTCGACTGTCCCACAACCGGGCGATGAACAGCGTGATTACGCGGTTTACGGGCAAGGACAAGGCCGAAGCGTTCGTCGGCAGCGTCGTCATCGGGCTGCCGATGCTCGTGGAGGGCGGCGTGATGGAGATCGGCGCGTTTCTCGCGACGAGGCCGGCGTTTTTCGTCGCGAACCTCGCGATGGCAGTCGCGCTCGTCGTCGGAATCCTCTACGTCGCCGACTTTCGCGAGATCCAGATCCACAACCCCTACTTCGGCGTGGTTCCGCGGCGACCGGTCTGGGTACTGGGGATCGCGTTCGCGACGGCGGCGGCCCTGATGACGCTGTGGGGACGCGTGTCGTGGGACGAGCCGTGGCTCGATCTCTGTCAGGTGTCGGTCGTCTTCACGGCGATGGCGATCGGCGGCTCGCTGGGCGACATTCTGCCCGGCGAGAGCTGACGTTGATCCCCAGGACGCCTCGAGTCGACAGCACCGGCGAACCGGCGATTACTCGAGCACAGGGCGCTCGTCGTCATCCGAGGGGACGTGGCGCTCGTCGTCGAGGACGACCTCGAGACGGCCGTCCTCGAACAGGCGGTCGATCTGGTCGCGGGTGAACTTGCCGTCGCAGTCCTCGCCGATGAAGGTCACGAAACGGTCGGTACACTCGACGACGGTCGCCAGCGAGTCGCCGGTACGGTAGTAGTAGCGAACGGTCGTCCCGGGAAAGAGGGCGTCCGCGGTCGTCGACAGGGAGATAACGCGGTGGAGGACCATACCTCGACACTCGAGGAAGCGGGTATATCTCTTGTGGACGCCGACAGGCGACCGTCATCACAGGGGTCCAAAGCCACGGCCGAGACCGGGACGAGCGAAGACGAGAATTTAATGTCTCCGCTGAGCACTTTCGGATAGATGGTGCGCCACGATTCCGCCGTCGACGTCTACAGACAGGCGTTGCCGGTTATCCTCGTCAGTCTCGTGGCGGGGCTGTTCGCGGGGACGCTGCTCGGTACCGAAACGATGCGAGACGGGATCGAGAGCGTCCCCGGCTTGTTGCTGTTACTGCCGGCGTTTCTCGCGACGCGGGGCGGCGTCTACGGCTCGCTCGGGGCGCGCCTCTCGAGCGGCCTTCACCAGGGGATCATCGACCCCCACTTCGAGTGGAACGGGCCGCTCAGGAACGCGATCATCGCGTCGTTCCTGAACGGCATGATCGTCTCCGTGTTCATCGCGGTGCTGGCCTGGGTCGTCTTGCTCGTGCTCGGGCGGAGCGGGAGCCTCCTCGAGCTCGTCATCATTCTGTTCGTCGCCGCGTTACTCTCGGCGTTCGCCATGCTCGGCGTCCTGCTGACGGTGATCTTCAAGGGCTATCGTCGCGGGCTCGACCCTGACAACGTCATCGGACCGGTCGTCACGACCGTCGGCGACGTCTTCGGCGTCGTCTTCCTGCTGGTTGGCGTCAGCGTTGCGGGGGTGCTCCTGTAGCGATGAGCGGGAACCCCGAGGCCAGCGTCGACGAGGATCACGACGACGGCCTGCTCGAGGACTGGTCGGTCCGAAACATCGTGACGACGCTCGTCCCGCTACTGATCGCGATGTCGGTGTTGCAGATGGTGTCGGGAACCGTCCTCGAGAGCTTCGAGGAGGAACTGCTCGAGAATCCCTCGCTCCTCATCCTGGTCCCGGTGATGATCGGCACCGCGGGCAACCTCGGGTCGATCATGTGCGCGCGCCTCTCGACCCAGTTGCACCTGGGGACGCTCGAGTTCTCGCCGTCGAATCCCGGGATGCGGGCGAACGTCGCCGCCGTGCTGGGACTGGCGGCGACGGTGTTCGTGTTGCTCGGCATCGCCTCGTGGGCGATCGGCGCGTTCCTCGGAGGGACCCTGGGGCTGGGAACGCTGCTGGTGATCACGATGGTCAGCGGGATGCTGCTTGCCGTCTGGGTGGTGATCGTCAGCACCGTCTCGGTGTACGTCTCCTACCAGTTGGGGTACGATCCCGACGACACGACGATTCCGGTCGTCACCAACGTCTGTGATATCACGGGCGTGTTGATCCTCTTCGCAGTGGTCTGGGTCGTGCTCTGAGCGAGAAAAGCGTCCGCCACCTCGAGCGCGCCACGTTCCGCGTCCCGCGTCCCGCGTCCCGCATCACGGCTCGAGACCGGGCCTACACCGGTTTGCCGCAGCGCTCGATCGCCTCGCGGACCGCTTCGGTCCGGCCAATGAGCGTGACGTGGTCTCCCGTCTGCAGTTCGACGTCCGGGGTCGGTACCTCGCTCGTGCCGTTGCGACTCACCAGCGCGATGAGGACGCCGTTGGGCAGTTCGCTGCCGACGTCGGCGATCCGCTTGCCGGCCAGTTCGCCGTCGGTCACTTCGATCTCTTGGACGTCGCCCGAGCGGCCGAGTTCGGACATCCAGTCCGAGAGGGCCGGCCGCTCGATCTGATTGTCGATCGCCCACGCGGTCGACTCGGCCGCCGAAATCGTCTCGACGCCCAGTTCCTCGAACGCCGGCGCGTTCGAGGGCTCGTTCGCGCGAGCGATCACCTTCTGGACGTCGAAGCTCGATTTCGCGAGCTGGGCGACGAGGAGGTTCGCGTCGTCGTCGCCGGTCGCCGCGACGACCGTCTTGGCGTTCTCCGCGCCGGCACCGCGCAACACCTCGACGTCGGTTCCGTTGCCCTGTCGGGCCGTGAATCCGTCGTTGCGGAGCCGTTCGAGGACCGGCTTGTCCTCCTCGATGATGACGACGTTTTCACCGCGCTCTTCGAGTCGTTCTGCCAGCGAGCGGCCGACGCGGCCGCCGCCGACGATGAGTACACGCATCGGTATCACATCCAGGTATTCGGCGATCTGTCTGGCGAAGCCGCCCTCGAGGACGACCGTGACGAGGATGACGAGAAAGACCGTGCCGACGAGCAGATCCGCGCCCGCCGCGTTGGTCGGAGCCGCCTCGGTTTGGAGCCGGATGGCGAACAGCGTCGCCACCGACGCCGGAATGATTCCCCGCGGGCCGACGAAACTCATGAACAGACGTTCCCGGTTCGTAAAGCGGCCGCCGCGGGTCGAGATGAAGACCAGCAGCGGGCGGAGGACGAGCATGACGGTCAAGACGACGGCGACACCACCCAACCCGAGCGCGAACAGTTGGTCGAACTCGAGCAGGGCCGCGAGCGTGATGAAGACAAAGGAGAGGACGAGCAGCGTCACGTCGCCCTTGAACGCCGCGATCTCCTCCTCGTAGGGGAGGCTGGCGTTGCCGAGGATGAGTCCGGCCGTCGCCGCGGCCGCCACCCCCGCCTCGGCGAAGACGTAGTCAGCCGCGCCGAAGGCGACGATCGCCCCCGCCAGCGTCAACAGCCGCGCATTCCGCGGGGCGTCGTCCGGCGAGATATCGACGTACTGGAGCACCGCCCAGACGACCGCGGCGACGATGACGCCGATCAACAGCCCCGTGCCGAGCCGCTCGGCGAACAGCTGCAGGTAGACGTCGGCCGTCAGTTCCCGGACCGTCATCGCCTTGAACAGCACGACCGCGACGATCGCCGCGGTCACGTCGTTGACGATCCCCTCCGTCTCGAGGGTCGCCGCGACCCGATCGCGGACGGGGACGACCTTCAGGATCGGCGTGACCACCGTCGGGCCGGTCGCGACCAGCAGCGCGCCGATCAGCAGGGCGATATCCCAGTCGGCCCCGAGGAAGAACCGGACCGCGCCCGCGGTTCCCAGGAACGCGATCGCCGCCCCGACCGTCGTCAATCGGAAGACGGCCGCCGGCGCTTCCCGGATCTTCTCGACCTTGAGGTGGAACGCCCCTTCGAAGACGATGATCGCGACGCTCAACCCCACGATCGTCGAGAGGCCGCTACTCCCGCCGAACGAGTCGACGGTCAGGATGCCAAATACTTCGGGCCCGACGACGACGCCCGAGACGATGAGAAAGAGCACGCTCGGAATCCGAAATCGAGCCGAAAGGAGTTGCGAGGCAACCCCGAGTCCGACGATCGTCGCGACGAGAACCAGCAGGTTCCCGCCTTCCGCGGCCGTCATCGTCCACGCCGCTCGCCGCCGAACGGTCGTCGTTCCGGTACCGTAACACCGTCACCGAACATTCGCATCGACACAGTCACTCCAGGCGGTTAACTCCTCGGAGGGCGGCGACGGCAGCCGCTTGTCCCGGCCACTGCCCCAGAAGCGCGTCGTCAGGCGTCCTCGTAGATACGATCGACGCGATCGGCGAACCGATCGAGGATTGCGCGGCGCTTCTTCTTCATCGTCGGCGTCAACATCTCGTTTTCCTCGGTGAACTCCTGTGGGACCAGTTCGAACCGCTTGATCGTCTCGTAGCCGTCTAACCCCTCGTTGACCCGGTCGACTTCCCGCTGGACGTACTCGCGGACGCGCTCGTCGTCGCACATCGCTTCGGGATCGGCCGGCAGGTCGATACCCTCACGCTCGGCCCACTCGCGAACGTGATCCGTATTGGGAACGATCAGCGCACCGACGAACTTCTCGCCGTCGCCGACGACCATCGCCTGCTCGACGACCTCGCTCGAGACGAACTTGTCCTCGATCGGCGCCGGCGCGACGTTCTTCCCCGTCGAGAGGACGAGGATCTGTTTCGCCCGGTCGCGGAACTCGAGGTAGTCGTCGGGGCGGCGGTGGACGATGTCGCCGGTGCGGAACCACTGGCCCGACGCCTCGCGCTTGCCCTCGCCGTCGGCCATGACGGTCGCTTCGCTCTCGTCGATATCGTCGGTAAAGGATCGATCCGTCGCGCCGGGTTTGTTCCAGTAGCCGCGCGTGACGTTCGGCCCGCGGACGAGGAGTTCGCCGACCTCGCCGGGGTCGTCGGCGAAGGCGGCCTGATCGGCGACGCTCTCGTCGATCGCGATCTCGACGTCGACGACGGGCGGGCCGATGGTGCCGATCTTCACCTCGCCCGGCGGGTTCACCGAGATGACCGGCGACGTCTCGGTCAGGCCGTACCCCTCGTGGATCGGCAGCCCCATCGCGTGATAGAGCTGGCACAGCTCCGGCGAGAGGCTCCCGCCGCCGCTGATCAGGAGTTCGATCTCGCCGCCCAGCGCCTCGCGGACCGTCGAGAAGACGAGTTTGTCCGCGAGCGCTCGCTTCGCGCGCAGCAGCGGGCCCGGATCGTCGGCCTCCTGGTACGCGACGCCGACGTCGGTGGCCCACTCGAAGATGCGCTTCTTGGCGGCAGACTCGCTCGCCTGCTCTCGAATCCGGTCGTAGATCTTCTCGTAGACCCGCGGGACGCTCGTGGCGGTCGTCGGCTCGACGAGCGAGAAATCCTCCTGCAGCGTGTCCGGGCTCTCGGCGTACGCGACGGAGGCGCCGGTCGCGAACAGCACGAAGTGCCCGGCCGTGCGCTCGAAGACGTGGGCCAGCGGGAGATAGGAGACGGCCCGGGAGGTCTCGTCCAGCGTCGGCACGTCGTCGTCCCTGTCGGGACGGGATGCGAACCGCCTGTGGACCTGGTTGACGTTCGACCGGAAGTTCCGGTGGGTCAGGCGGACGCCCTTCGGTTTCCCCGTCGTCCCGCTCGTGTAGATCAGACTCGCCAGATCGTCCATCGCCGGCGCGTCGACCCACGTCTGGTAGGTCGCGAGGTCGAAGACCTCGTCGCCGCGCTCGTAGAGGTCCGCGAGCGTGAACACGTCGTCGCGCTCGGCGGCGTCGTGGCCCTCGAGGTCGTCCATCGAGACGATAAATTCCAGATCGAGATCGTCCTCGACGGCGAGGACGCGCTCGAGTAGTTCGCGGTTCTCGACGACGACGCCGCTCGCGTCGGGGTCGTCGAGCAGGTACTCGACTTTCTCTTCCGACGATCCGGTGTAGACGGTCGTCACGACCGCGCCGGCACCGAGCAGGGCGAAGTCACACTGGGCCCACTCCATCCGGGTATTCGCGAAGATGCCGATCCGGTCGCCGCGCTCGACGCCGAGGTCGCGAAAGCCGGCCGCGAGCCGGCGGACGATATCGCGCATCTCGGCGTAGGAGATCGTGCGAAACTCGCCGGGCGTCGCCGCGGGGAGGACCGAATCGGTCAGCGAGCGATCGTAGATGCCGCCCTTGTACTGCTGGGCCGGCCGGTTGGCGTTGCGTTCGGCCGAGGCCTCGAACATCCGTCCTAAGGTGGTCTCGTCGATCACCTCGTCCTCGTACTCGCGTTCGGCGTCCCGCCAGTGCATAGCGTATGCCACAATCTCGCATACGATAAAACGTGAGGAAACTGATTGCATCCGCGAGAAGGTTTATTCAGTCGTCGACGCTCGACCGAAATTGGAGCCACGACGGCTGTCAGGCCGCAGATTCGTTACTCGTCGCGAGCGTCTAGGTAGCCGAGCACGCCGCGGACGTTCATCGCGGCCTCGGCTCGCGCCTTCCGCTCGCTCCAGGCGTCGAACAGCGATTCGTCGGCCGTCTCCGCGAAGTGTTCGACGACCGCCTCGTCGTCCTCGAGTTCCGCGCGCTTCGTCTCGACGGCGTCGACCCACGCCGAGAGGACGTCCCCGTACTCGTCGAGCGCCCCCCCGAGGTCGTCGCTGACGTCCCGCGGGCCGAAGTGCGTGTAGAGCAGGACGTCCGGGTCGATTTCGGCGATCGTCTCGAGGTCCGCGAGGCACTGCTCGAGGTCGAAATCGGAGGGCGGCGAAGTTTCGACTGTCCGTTCCCGCTCGGGGACCCAGATACCGGCGGCGTCACCGGTGAAGACCGCATCGTTCGCGGGGTCCTCGAAGATCACCTGGTGGAAGGCGTGGCCGGGAGCCTCGTGGACGCGCAGTTCGTGGGTTCCGAGGTCGATAGTATCGCCGTCCTCGATGCCGACGATCCGATCCTTCGGGATCGGCTCGGGTTCGACGTAGAACTCCCACTGATCGCCGACGGCGTTTTTCGTCCCCGCGACGAGTTTCTCCGGATCGGCCAGCAGGCTCGCGCCGACCTCGGGGACGTAGACGTCCGCGTTCGGGCACTTCTCGGCGAGAAAGCCCGCGCCGCCGGCGTGGTCCAGGTGGATATGGGTTACTGCGACGGCTGCGAGTTCCTCGCGGTCGATGCCGAGTTCCTCGAGGGCCGCGAGGATGCGCTCGTGGTTGGTGCCGATGCCGCTCTCGACGACCGCCGGTCGGTCGGCGTCGAGAATGTACGCGGCGCCGTAGCCGCTGGTGTCGTACATGCCGGTGTCGAGGTAGTAGAGATCCGAGCAGTCGCCGGTCGTGACTTCGCGGACGGCTCCAGCATTCGCGTCCGTATCCGTATCGGCCATACCGATACCCCGTCGCGAAGCGGGATAAAAATCATGTTAACAGCAGGCAAGCCCGCGACTTCAGTCGTCGGACTGCTCCTTCCACTCGCCGATCCCCGACGGATCGAGGTGGACGTGCGCGTCGCCGACGTCGTCGATCGATCGCAGTCGGTCGACTAGCTCCGACTCGATATCGTGGGCCTCCCGAAACGGCATGTCGCCGTCGACCTCGACGTGAACCTCGACCTCGAGGACGACCCCGTCGTAGAAGACCGTCAGGTCGTGGACGCCCTCGACGTCGGGGTGGCTCCGCAGCGCCTCGGTGATCTCCGCGCGCTGTGCCGGGCTGGCCGCGGCGCCGATGAGGTAGTCGACGTTCTCGCGCCCGATCTCGATTCCCTGGTAGATGACCAGCAGGCTGACGAGGCCGCCGGCGATCGGATCGAGCAGTGGGACCCCGAACAGGACCCCGCAGACGCCGACGACGGCCGCAAAGGAGGTGTAGATATCGTTCAGACAGTCCGTCGCGAGGGCGGCCAGCGAGGTCGACTCGAGCCGTTGGTTGACCAGTTCCGTGTAGCGGTAGACGAGGTACATGTCGACGATCGAAAAGCCGAGCGCAGCGAGCAGCAGGAAGTTGAACTCGACCTCGACGCCGTGGAGGATCCCCTGCGCGGAGTCGTAGAGCAGATTCAGCCCGAGCAGTGCAATGACGGCGCCGACGAACAGCGCCGTCAGCGGCTCGATCCGGGCGTGACCGTGCGGGTGGGTCGCGTCGGGTTCCTCGAACGAACTCCGCCCCCAGACCAGGACGACGACGCTCGCGACCAGATCCGCGACCGAGTGGGCCGCGTCCGCGAGCAGGGCGACGCTCCCGAAGGTCAGCCCCACGACCCCCTCGAAGAGGATCTTCACCGCGTTGCCGAGGACGTTCACCCCCGACGCGCGGACGAACGCCCGCCTGTCATCGGTCGCATCGCCGGTCGCGTCGCCGGTCATAACTCGTTTTAGAGACAGTCTAAACTTGGGTCTTCCGGTGCCCGCGAGCCCTGGCAATCGTTCACGACGTGCAGTTCGGTCACTGCCGCGGCAGTTCCAGAATTCTCATGTAGCCGCCGTCGAAAGCTGACGGCGAATCGTTCGTCGAAGCAGCGCTCGCGTCGAAATCCGGGCGATGGGGCCCGCCCGATCCAACCGTCGGCTGCACAACGGTGCTCGCGACCGCGTACCCGTGACTGCGACTGCGATCACGACCGCAGCCGGCTGACGGTCCCTGCCAGTCCACCGATCATGGTAGCCGACCGCACACAGTCACATCCCCTCGTCCGACTCGAGACGCTCGCACTGATCGCCGTCGGTGGCTTCGCCGGCTCGAACCTCCGGTACTTCGTCGACGGCGTACTCCCCGCGATTCCCGCCGTGATAGTCGTCAACGCTGCGGGGAGTTTTCTCCTCGGCCTGTTCGCCTACGAGGCGCAGTCTCTCGACCTCCTCGAGCGCCGCACGCGGCTCGTCTTCACGACCGGCTTTCTCTCCTCGCTGACGACCTACAGCACGTTCGCGATCCAAACCGCGCTCGAGGCGGGGCCCGCCGAGCCGCTGTTGCTCGCCGCGATCGTCGTCGCCAACTACGGGCTCGGGTTCGCGGGCGTGCTGGCGAGCCGCGCGCTGGTCCGGCACTTCACCGAGGATACCGAAGCGGCGGTCGACTCCGAGGAAGGTGAGACGGCGTGATCGAAGCGCTCGTCCCGGCAATCGCGATCGACCTCGAGCCGGCCCACGTCGTCGGCACCGGCGGCGCGATCGGCGCCGTCCTCCGCCATCAAGTGTCGCTGCGGCTCTCGAGCGAACGGTTCCCGTGGCCGACGCTCGTAGTGAACGTCCTCGGGAGCTTCGTCTTCGCGCTGGCGATCTTCGCCGGCGCCGGTGACTCTGCGCTCCGATTGCTCGGGACCGGGATCTGCGGCTCGTTTACGACGTTTTCGTCATTTTCCGTCGAAACGGTCCAGCTCTACGAACGCGGCGAGCGGTGGCTCGCAGTTGCCAACGCCGCTGGGAATCTCGTCCTCTCGCTGGCGGGAATCGGCCTCGCGCGGATAGTCGTCGCCGGCACCCCGCTGTGAGACGTGGTGCCGCCGCGGCCGCCGAAACCGCGAGGATCGCGGCGAGCACGCCGTCCCGGTGCGTTTAAGATTGGGAATCGGAATGCTCATCTTCACCGGCATCTCGACGGTCGTACTCGGCCTGTGATCCGGCACGCGAACAGAATATATTTCGGCGTTTCAAAGCGTCTCGAGGCGACTCGAGGCGGCGTCAGCGCCGCGTCGGTCGAGCGTCTGACTGAACTTCAAGTGTCGGGATGTGGCCCTCGACGGTATGGCAGTCGACGCCCCCACCCCCACACCAACGACGACCCCCCAGCAACCCCGACCGTTCGTCGACACGACTGCGACGCGCGAACGGAGGGCAGCCCGATGACGACGCTGACGATTGCGATGACGACGGCGATAACGCTGCTCAAAGTCCTCCGAACCCTCGGAATCGGCACTGAAACGCGGAACCAACGACACCTCACGCAGCGGTTCCGTGGCAGTTTGCGCGAGCGCTTCCGCACGCTCGTGCCGGTCGTCCTCGCACTCGCCGTGATCGGGATCGGCACGATCGTCTACGCGGAACTCGTGTTCGTGCTCCTCGAGTACGCCGAATAACGCGCCGGTGACCCGCTCGTTTTTGACCGACCTCGCCGTCCTACGCCGTCGCCAACTCCTCGAACGCCGCTGCCGCCGTCCGGGTCCCCTTCGAGATCAGCACGTCGCCGCCCTGAATCTCGGCGTCGGCGTCGCCGACGAGCAGCCAGCCGTCCTCGGGACGGCGGATCGCGATGATCGACATCGTCGACTCGGTGTCCGGAACGCCGGCGGCGATCTCGGTCCCGTCGAGGTCGCTCCCTTCGTCGACCGCGACGCGCACGATGATCTCGTCGCTCTCCTCGACCGCCATCTGGACGACCGGGTGAACGTCGATATCGCGCAGCACGCCCTCGCTGATATCGATCGCCGCGTCGCTGATGACCTCCGTGGCGCTGCCGAGGTGAATCAGCCCTCGGAGCGCGACCGGATCGGAGGCGTCCGCGGCCGCCCGCAGCGTCCACGCCTCGAAGCGCGACTCTAAGGCGTCGACCTCGACCTCGAGGTTGCGAACCTCCTCGGCCAGCGCCTCGCTGTCGAAGAGGACGGCGCTGTAGGCCAGATCGACCGCCAGCTCCGAGAGGTTCTTCATGTGGACGATCGTGTCGACGGCCCGCTCTAAGTCCGGGATGTCGGGGACGTCCGCCGACGGGCGCTCGTAGGCGGCGCCGGTCATCGTCTCGCAGACGTCGCCGATCGCGACCTCGGGGCCCCGCAAGAGCGCGACGTCGTTCGCCCGGATGGCGGTCTCGGGACCGGGATTCAGCAGCCACTCGTCACCGCGACGCAGGGCGATCACGCGCACGCCCGTCTCCGACTCGAGGTCGATATCCGCGAGCGTCCGATCCACGTAGACCGAGTCGGGATCGACGACGCCGCGGACGAGCGTTTCGACGGCCTCGGGCAGGGCCGCCCGCATCGCCTCCGGGAGCCCGATATCCTCGAGGACGACCTTCGCAATGTCGCCGGCCGCGTCGCTGATGTCGTCGGCCGCGGTGACGATACCGATGACGGGCGCGAGCTTCTCGGCGTCGTCGGGGCTCCGCGTCGCCATCATCAACCCCATCCGCGCGCGCATCTCGAGGACGTCCATCCGCTCCTCTAGACGAAGCACCTCCGTCGCGATGTCCTCGCTCGAGTGGAGTACCGCGGAGTAGGAGAGATCGATCAGCAGCTCCGCCGTGTCCTTCATCTCGACGAGCACGTCCTTGACGTTGACCGGCTCGTACTCGATCGGTGCCGACGACGTCTCGCCCTCGAGCGGGTCCATACGTCGAACCAGCCTCCCCACCGAAAAAAGCGTTTCCCGCCGGGAAATCCACCCGACGGCTCGCGTGGCGACGTTCTCCGCCCCGAGACGAACCGTGCAACCGATTGTCCCAGCGAGGATCGGCACCCGTCCGGTCAGCGCAGGCGAGGTTCGATAGCCCTCTACTCCCGAACGAACGGAATCGCCGCGGTTGCCTCGGCCCGGTTTCGCTTGTCGCGAATCGCCTCGACGTAGGCCTCGACATCGGCCGCCGAACAGCCGAGCGGTTCGGCAGCCCGCTCGGCGTCCATGTCGAACCAGCCGTACAACACGAAGACGCGCATCTCCGGTTCGGTAAGCAGCGTTCGTTCGCGGAGAACGTCGAGGAGGTCGGCGAACTCGGTCTCCTCGAATCCGTTCGCGAACCGCCGGTACAGCCGATCCTCGACCGCGGAGAGGAGGATCTTTCCCTCCTCCTCGTAGAGCCCGACGTCGACGACCGAGATGAACTCGGTGGGAAACGTTCCGAATCGCCGCTCCGACGAGTTGACGTACCCGAACGTCCGGTCCGGCTCGTCGACCGGCGTCGCCGTCGTCCCGTATCGGAGCCACACCTCCTCGTCGTTACTCACGCCGTCTCACCTCGAGGCGGCGCGACTCGCGACCGCGACGCTCACCCGAGATCGAGACGGGACGCGTCCTCGAGCGGCGTCGTCTCATACCCGGGTGTTGTCACAAATGGGATATAAATATACTTTTTAAATACAAATACGTATGACATAAAGAGAGCGGCTCGCAGCTATTGTGTCAACAACACGCAATGCGAAACTGCGCGTCTGAAGCCGACGGTAGTAGTCGTGCTCTGTTCGATACTCCAATTACGGAAGGCGGTCCGCTGGTGCGTAGCGCGCACGATCGGCCGTGTGGAGTACGACTCTCGGATCGAAACCTTCCGACACGGTTTTGGACGGCCGCACTGAACCCACGAGCAATACCAATGCTCGACCGGACCTACCTACGCGAGAATCCCGACGAGGTGCGCGAGGCCCTCGACAACCGGGGCGCCGACGTCGACCTCGACGAGATCCTCGAGCTCGACGAACGGTGGCGAGAACTGAAGGCCCGCGGCGACGAGCTGCGCCACGAGCGAAACGAGATCACCTCGAAGATCGGCAAGTTAGTCGCCGAGAACAAGGAGGAAGAGCGCGAGGCGGCCATCCAGGAGTCGCGAGAACTCAAGGCCGAGATCGAGGACGTCGAGAGCGAGGCCGACGAGATCCGGGAGGAGCTCAACCAGCGCATGCTCGAGATCCCCAACGTCCCCCACGAGAGCGTGCCGCTGGGGGTCGACGAGCGCCACAACGTCGAGGATCGGCGCTGGGGCTTCGACGACCTGCGCGACGTCCCCGAGGACGTCACGCCCCACTACGAACTCGGCGAGGAGATGGACATCATCGACGAGGAGCGCGCCGCCAAGGTCACCGGCTCCGGCTTCTACTTCCTCAAGGGTGACGGCGCACGTCTCGAGCACGCCCTGATCCAGTTCATGCTGGACGTCCACCGCGAACAGGGCTACGTCGATATCTTCCCGCCGATCCCGATCAAAAGCGCGTCGATGCGCGGCACCGGCCAACTGCCGAAGTTCGCCGACGACGCCTACCGCCTCGGCGGCAGCAACGAGGAGGAGTACGACGAGGAGGATCTCTGGCTCTGTCCGACCGCCGAAGTGCCGGTCACCAACATGTACGCCAACGACATCCTCCTGCAGGACGACCTCCCGCTGAAACACCAGGCGTACACGCCCAACTTCCGCCGCGAAGCCGGCGAACACGGCACCGAAACCCGGGGTATCGTCCGCGTCCACCAGTTCAACAAGGTCGAACTGGTCAACTTCGTCGAACCCGAGAACAGCTACGACCGCCTCGAGGAACTGCTCCGGGAAGCCGAAGAGGTCCTGCGACGGCTGGAGCTTCCCTATCGCGTGCTCGAACTCTGCACCGGCGACCTCGGATTCAAGGCCACGAAGCAGATCGACCTCGAGGTGTGGGCGCCCGCCGACGACATGGAAGACGGGCCCGAACAGGGCGGCCGCTGGCTCGAGGTCTCAACCGCCTCGAACTTCGAGGACTTCCAGGCGCGCCGCTCGGGCCTGCGCTACCGGCCCGAGCGCCACGAGTCGGCCGAGTACCTCCACACCCTGAACGCGTCGGGACTCGCCATCCCGCGCGTGATGGTCGCTATCCTCGAGTACTACCAGAACGAGGACGGGACCGTCACGATCCCCGAACCGCTCCGACCGTACATGGGCGGCCAGGAGCTCATCGAGGGCCACGAGAAGGTCGGCGAGGCCGCGCTCGGCGCCGGCGAGCGCGAGTAGCGAGGACGATACGAGTACCGCCGCGATCCCGATCGCTCGACACCTGGTTCGTTCGTCCCGATTCGGGCGCCTCGATCCGTGTTACGTATCGCTGAAATTCAGCTTTCGACTACCGTTTGAAATTCATTACCGTACTCCGAATACGACCGTCTCTCCGGGGAGAAATACACGCTATGTGTACTTTCTTTCGTCTGTCGAATGGACTTATTAATCACAGTGTAATAAGTTGACTTGCAAGCCAGTCGCCAGGGGCTTGCCGTACGCGTGAACGTATCGTCGATGGCTGGCCTGATTCACCAGCCATTTTCGCCAGGGAAACCGACGAGAGCCGCGGGTCTGGATCTGTTCTCGAGTCCTCGGTAGTGTCGTGTGGCGCTACAACGCAGCAACGGACGGACGACGGGCTACGCAGTGAGACGCTCGAGCGGGGCAAAAATCGAAACGCGAAAACCGAAACCGCGAACGGCGAGTCGCGACGCCGCTTAGATGTAGTCGATGTGTTCGGGCAGTTCGAGCTTCATGCCCTTGCGTTCGCGGATCTCCATGATCTTCTCGCGCTGGAGCGAGTCGGACATGACCTCGAAGCCGGCGTTTTCGGTGTTCCAGGACGCACGACCTTCGGTCGCGGAGCGGATGTCCGACGCGAAGCCGATCATCTCGCCGACGGGCGCGATACCCTCGACGACCATGAGGTCACCCTCCTGGTACATGTCGTCGACGCGGCCACGACGGCCCTGAATCTCACCCGAGGCGGCGCCCATGTGGTCGTTGGGCACGTCGATGCGGACGTCCTGCATCGGCTCGAGCATCTTGATCTTGCCGTCGATCAGGGCGTTGTGGACCGCTTCGCGGACCGCAGGGATGACCTGGGCCGGACCGCGGTGGATGGTGTCCTCGTGGAGGCGGGCGTCGTGCAGGCGGATGAGGGTCCCCTGGACCGGCTCGTTCGCGAGCGGACCGTTGTCCAGGGCCTCCTCGAGCCCTTCGACGACCAGTTCCATCGTCTCGTTCAGGTGCTGGATACCCTTCGTGTCGTCGATGAGGATGTTCGTCCCGTGGATCGTCTCGACGTTCTGGGACGTGTCCTTGTCCATGCCGGCCTCCTGCAGGGCCTCGCGGCGTTCCTGCTCGGGCATGTCCATCGACGCCTCGCCGAGCTGGATCGTCTCGACGAGTTCGTCGTTCATCGGTTCGATGGAGATGTAGAAACGGTTGTGGCGGTTCGGCGAGATACCCTCGACTTCCGCGCTTGCCTCCTGGGGCTGCTCGCGGTAGACGACGATCGGTTCACCGGTGTTGACCGGAATGCCCTGGTTCTTCTCGATACGCTGGGTGATGACCTCGAGGTGAAGCTCACCCTGCCCGGAGATCAGGTGCTCGCCGGTGTCCTCGTTGATGTTGATCTGGATCGTCGGGTCCTCCTTGGAGACCTGGCGCAGCGTCTCGATCAGCTTCGGCAGGTCGTCCATGTTCTGGGCCTCGACGGACTTCGTAATGACCGGCTCCGAGATGTGCTCGATCGACTCGAACGGCGTCATCTCGACGCTCGAGACGGTCGAGCCGGCGATGGCGTCCTTGAGGCCGGTGAGGGCGGCGATGTTCCCCGCCGGTACCTCGTCGACTTCCTCGCGTTCACCGCCCATGAAGATCCCGACGGACTGGACGCGGTTCTTGCCCGCGGTCCCGGAGACGTACAGCTCCTGACCTTTCTCGAGGGTGCCCGAGAAAACGCGGCCCGACGCGATTTCGCCCGCGTGGGGGTCCATCGAGATGTCGGTGACCATGAAGACGACCTCGCCGTCCTCGTCGACCAGGCGCATGCCCTCCGCGAGTTCGGTCTCGTCGTCGCCGCGCCAGATGCGCGGGATACGGCGGGGCTGTGCGTCGACCGGGTTCGGGAAGTGCTCACAGACCATGTCGAGCACGACGTCCGACAGCGGCGTCTTCTCGTGGAGTTTCTGGCGCTCGTCGTTGCGCTCGAGTTCCATGATCTCGGCGAAGTCCATGCCGGTGCGCTGCATCGACGGCATCGAGACGCCCCACTTGTACAGTGCGGAACCGAAGCCGACGGTACCGTCCTCGACGGAGACGGTCCAGTCGTCGATGTCGTCCATGTCCTCGGTCATGCCGCGGATGAGCTCGTTGACGTCGCGGATGACCGACAGGAGTCGCTCCTGCATCTCCTCGGGTCCTTCCTGCAGCTCGGAGATCAGGCGGTCGACCTTGTTGATGAACAGGGTCGGCTTGACGCCCTCGCGCAGCGCCTGTCGGAGGACGGTCTCGGTCTGGGGCATCGCGCCCTCGACGGCGTCGACGACGACCAGCGCACCGTCGACGGCGCGCATCGCACGGGTCACGTCGCCACCGAAGTCGACGTGGCCCGGCGTGTCGATGAGGTTGATGAGGTGGTTCTCGCCCTCGTACTCGTGGGTCATCGACACGTTTGCTGCGTCGATGGTAATCCCACGTTCCTGCTCGTCCTCCTCCGTGTCCATCGCCAGCTGCTCGCCGGCGGTCTCGTCGGAGATCATGCCGGCACCAGCCAGCAGGTTGTCCGAAAGGGTCGTTTTTCCGTGGTCGACGTGAGCGGCGATGGCGATGTTCCGGATGTTCTCCGGTTCGTCCATCAGCCGTTCACACTCTTGGACGATCTTCTTGCGTCGGCCCATATACCCCCCATTACCGCCAGCGGGGTCAAAAGGGTAGTGTTTCGTCGGCGCCGGAATCCGCCGCGTTTCCCGGCCGGCCGGCGTGAATATCCAGTTTGCGTGAGTGAATACCACGCAACGATTGCCCGGCCGCGAGGGGCCCTCTGCCCCCGAGGCACGGTCGGTCGCCGTCAGCGAGACCGGGCGTAAGAGACATACAGCAACAGCCCTTGGTATCGGTACGCATGGATATACGAGTACAGGGATCCGGTCCGACCGCACCCTTTCTCAGTGCCCGCGACCTCTTCGAGACGGAACACGACCTCACCCTCCCGGTCCACGTCCGACTCCGCGACGATCCCGACGAGCGGACCTGGGCCGGCCACTACGACGATCGCCACGTCCTGAACATCTCCCGGCAGGCCGCCTCGAGCGCGATGGCGCGCGAACTCGCCCTCCACGAGTTCGCCCACATGGCTCGCCACGAGGAGGACCACCCCTCCCACACCCAGTCCACCGAGGAAGTGCTCTACCTCGCGCTGGCCGGCAAGAGCGTCGAACGGCGCAAGCTCTCGCACTGCTATCAGATCGCCAACCACATGAAAGACATCTACGCCGACGACATCACGCTCGCCGTCGGCCCCGGCGAGAAACTCCTCTCGTACCTCGAGTCGAGCCTGGCCGCCGCCGTCGCGGACCGGCCCGACACGCCGCTTCGGCCGGGACTCCAACGACTGTCCGCCAGCGCGGATCCCGAGATCACGGCGGTCAACGCGGCCTTCGCGCTCGCGCTCGGCGAGCGCCACGGCCTCATCGACGACGACCACCGGCTGTACGACCTCGCGCACGCGGCCGCGCTCGACGCTCCCGAGGTCGACTTCGAGGGGTTCAAGCGCCGCTTCCGGGAACTCGCCCGCGAACCCGACTCGAGTTCCTACCGGCAGGTGCTCGTCGACGCGACGCGGTCGTACGTCGACGGCGGCGGTAACGGCGGAATGGCTGCCGACTAAGCGACGCCGGACGGGACGGGGACAGAACGGATACGGACTC
Organism: Halopiger aswanensis; assembly: GCF_003610195.1. Lineage (NCBI taxonomy): Archaea > Methanobacteriati > Methanobacteriota > Halobacteria > Halobacteriales > Natrialbaceae > Halopiger > Halopiger aswanensis. Next base: position 152,541 of record NZ_RAPO01000003.1, read on the forward strand.
GAGTTCCGTTTTCTCGAGTGACCTGCCGCCTCGCACACCAACAGAAGACGAAATCGACGCCGGCGTCGCCACTGCGAACGAAATCGATGCCGAGAAACGAATAGAGAACCGCTATAGGGCGGTTAGCGTGCAGCCGCCGCGACGCGCTCTTTCTCTTCCTTCTGGCTGACCGCGTAGGTCTGGACGTCGTAGTTGGCCGCGCCGATGAGCTGGCTGGCGATGGCCTCCTCGACGGGCGTCGCCGTCTTGAACGAGTCGTTGTAGACGCCTTCGGCGAGGAACTTCAGGGCCTGGTCGACGCGTCGCTGGGGGGCGACGTCGACGGCCTTCGGGACCGAGATGCCGCCGTACTTCAGGCGGACGGTCTCCTCGCGCGGAGCCGCGTTCTCGACGGCGGTGACCAGCACCTGAATCGGGTTCTCCTCGGTGCGCTCGTGGATGATGTCGAACGCCTCGCGGACGTAGTTGAGCGTCTTCTGCTTCTTGCCCGTGTTCTCCTCGGTCTGCATGAGACGGTTGATGAACCGCTCGACGATGGAGATCTGGGACTTCTTGAACTGCTTGCTGGCGTGGCGACCGGCGGTGTGTGCGACCGGGGTCACCGTGATGTAGCGCTCGGTCGAGGGGTCGGCGTACTCGATTTCGCCGAGTTCCCACTCACCGAACAGCTTCGCCGACACGTCTGCGCCGCCCGCAGGGGCGTCCGGATCGGGTTGGTCTTCGACAGCCATGGTTAGCGCACCGGTTTCTCCGCGTTACCGCGAACGAGTTCCTTCAGTGCGACGCCGTTGACCTTGTCAACCTTGTAGTTGACACCGGAGAGGTCACCCATCGCGCGACCCTTTGCGCCACCGATCCCGGCGATGGTGACTTCGTCGTGTTCGTCGATGAACGAGATGGCGCCGTCACCGGGGCAGAACGCGGTGACCTGCTTCCCGTTCTTGATCAGCTGCACTCGAACGCACTTTCGGATCGCCGAGTTGGGCTGCTTGGCCTCGATGCCGACCTTCTCCAGAACGATGCCTCGACCCTGGGGCGCTCCCTCGAGGGGGTCGGACTTCTCGCGAAGTCCACGGGCGCGGCGCGCGTAGTCCGAGTCGGACCACCGCTGCTCCTGGCGGTCCTTCTTGAGCTTGCGCGCGGCGTACTTGCCGTTTGCCATAGTACCCGTCGCTATCCGACGAAGGCACTTAAACGGCCCGTTTCGAATCGGCGTTACGCCTCGAGAGCGCTCGATCGGGGTCGACGAAGGAATCTGAGCGCGTTTCGGCTCCGGATAACAGCTCTCGGGCGGTCCGCTACGGTTTTCCCTCCGTCCTTCTGCGCCAGTGACAAGTGCCGATTCCGATCCGTCTCCGTCCTCGAGCGCTCTCACCTCGCCGTCCGACCGCGAAACGGCGGTTCGAATCGGCGGTATCAGATCGTATAATTAACTAGCCGTTTTAGTTAAATGAGTTGCATTCTGTACCCGTCATGGCGACGATTAATACGGTACTTGTCACTACCTCGTGGCTCGGACGGCTCCTCGGGCTCGCGGACGAAGGGGCCGAATCGGACGAACCGCCGGCGGTCGACGATCGAACCGGGTTCGAGGGATCGCTCGAGGGATCGGAAGTAATCGGTCGAAGCCCCCAGTCGTACGTCGCCGCGGGTGACTCCATCTCGTCGTTCGTGGGGAAAGAGGTCTCGAACAAGCTCGCGAAATACGGGCTCGAGGACATCGATCCCGAGGAGTGGTACCCGCTAGAGATTCCGCTGGCCATGCTGTACGATATGCGCGACGAGTACGGCGGCGTCAGAATGCGGAATATGGGCCAGAACGTCCCCGAGCACGTCAAGTTTCCCCCGGAGCTGTCCGAGGTCGACGACGCGTTGCATGCGATCGATCGAGCGTACCACCAGAACCACCGCGGCGGCGACCTCGGCTCGTACGAGTTCCACCAGGAGGGGCCGAACGAGGGGCGGATGGTCTGCGAGAACCCCTACCCCTGCGAGTTCGATAAGGGCCTCATCAAGGGCGTCGCCAGGAAGTTCGCCGACAATCCCGTCAAGGTCGAGGAGGTCGGCGACCACTGTCGCTCGGACGGCGACGCCCGCTGCGAGTATCGCGTCGACTGGATCTGATCGGAGCGGTCCGTTCGTTACGGCCTATCGAACGACTCGAACAGTTCGGACGACGCGGAGCCGTCGCGTCCGTCAGTACGGGTACTCGCGGGGCTCGCGCTGGACCGAAATCCACTTCACCGTCGTCAAGGTCTCTAAGATCCACTCGTCGTTGTACCGTCCCATCCCCGACGCGCCGACGCCGCCGAAGGCGACGTGCGGTTCGTCGTTCAGCGGCTGATCGTTGATGTGAACCATCCCCGTCTCCATCGCGTCGGCCACGTCGCGCGCTCGAGCCACGTCCGTCGAGTGCACCGATCCCGACAGGCCGTACTCGGTGTCGTTGGCGAGCCGAACCGCTTCGTCGTCGGTCTCGAAGGGGATGACCGGCGCGACCGGCCCGAAGTGCTCGTTACACGCCGCCGGCATGTCGTTGGTCACGCCCGAGAGCACCGTGGGCTCGACGAACAGGCCGTCGTGACCCCCGCCGGCTTCGACCGTCGCGCCGCGGTCGATCGACTCCTCGACGAACCCGACGATCTTGTCGCGCTGACTCTCGTTGATGACCGGGCCGACGAGCGCCCCCTCCGCGAGCGGGTCGCCGATGGGGAGCTGCTCGGCGCGGTCGGCCAGCCCCGCCACGTACTCGTCGTACAGCGATTCGTGGACCAGGTGGCGGTTGATCGAGATGCACTCCTGACCCTGGTGGGTGAACGAGCCGAACGCGCCGGCGTCGATCGCGCGCTCCAGGTCGGCGTCCTCGAGCACGATGTGGGCGTTGTTCCCGCCGAGTTCGAGCGCGGGTTCCGTGTACGAGCCGACGGCGCGCTGGCCGACGCCGCGGCCGACTTCGGAGGAGCCGGTAAAGGACATCACCGACGGCACCTCGTGTCCCGAGAAGTGGTCGCCGATCTCGTGGCCGTAACCGGGGACGACGTTCAGCACGCCCTCGGGCAGCCCGGCTTCCTCGAAGACCTTCGCGAGCACGAGCCCGCCCGTCAGCGGAGTATGTTCGTCTGGCTTCAAGACGACGCTGTTGCCCAGCGCGATGGCGGGCGCGACGACGCGACTCGAGAGGTACAGCGGGAAGTTCCACGGCGTGATCACGCCGACGACGCCGGCCGGTTCGCGCACGAGCAGGTTCTCCTTGCCGGGCGTGACCGAGTCCTTGCGACGGCCGCCGTCGCGCATCGCCAGCCCGGCGCCGACCTCCATCGTCCCCTGCGCGAGTTGCGTCTCGAAGCCGGCTTTCAGTTGCACGCCGCCGCACTCGAGCGCGAACAGCGTCTCGAGGTCGTCGGCGTACTCGCCGAGCAGTTCGCAGGCCTCGGTCACGATCGCGGCCCGCTCCTGGGGAGGCCGCTTCGCCCAGGCCGTCTGGGCGTCGTCCGCGATCGCGTACGCCTCGTCGACGTCGGCCTCGGTTCCCGAGGGCACCCTCGTCAGGGTCGTCCGCGTCGCGGGGTCCTCGACCTCGATCGAGTCTCGGTCCCCGCCGGGGACCCACTCCCCGTCGAGGTACAGGGCGTTCCACCCGCGTTCCGGCGCGATGTCGAGCGCGTCCACGTCCACGTCTCGCGGTCCAACAGTCACGTCGATCGTATCCGTCATACGGCCCCGTACTGGCCGTCCGCGCTTATTGGTTTGGTGACGAAAATCAGGTCTGATAACGATCTCCCGGACTCGACCGAGCGGATCGACGGCGCGCTCGAGGGGCCGATTCCCGGAATCCGACGGCGTTTCGGGGCCGGCGTTACCGGCGGAGCGCGGGGTAGCGCGTCTCGACGGGCGGAAGATTCCCGAACGGGTTCCCGGTAGTTGCAAACGGTGTGGACGAGTGGAGGCGGGTTACCACGGGCTGGGAACCGGATTCGATTTTTACGCGTCCGTTCGGGGAAGCGTCCGACATGGCAGCGAATACCGACGCCGTCGACCCGTTTCGGGCGATCGAGCTGCCCGACGGGAGCGATCCCGTCTCGAAGGGGATCGTTCGCCGGATTCGGTCCGCCGACGGCACGATCACGGTCGAGGTCGCGATCGACGGGCTCGGCGAGGACCTCGCGGAGCGCATCGTCGAACAGATCCGCGGCGCGGCGCTGGCGCTGCCCGACGCCGATCACGTCCGGATCCGGCCGGTCCGGGACGCCGACAAAGACATCGACCTGCCGTCGGTCGATCACGTCCTCGCGGTCGCGAGCGCGAAGGGTGGCGTGGGGAAGACGACCGTCGCGGTCGCGCTCGCCCGGACGCTCTCGGTCCGGGGCCACGACGTCGGGCTGTTCGACGCCGACATTTACGGCCCGAACGTTCCCCACTTGCTCTCGGACGTCGAGGGGCCGGTGCTGACGAACGACCACGGGCAGCCGGTGCCCCTCGAGACCGACGACGGACTACAGGTGCTCAGTCCGGGCGTGGTCGGCGGCGAGGCCCCGACCGCCCGGCGGGGTGCGATCGCCTACGGCGCGGTCGAGAACCTGCTCGGACAGGGCGCCTGGGACGATCGAGACGTCCTCATCATCGACATGCCCGCGGGCACGGACGACGTCGCGGGCGCGGCGCTGGAACACGTGCCGGTCGACGGCGCCGTCTTCGTGACGACGCCGTTCGACGCGAGCGTCGACGACACCCACAGGACCGTCGACCTGTTCGAGGAGCACGGCGTCGCGCCGGTCGCCGCCGTCGTGAACATGAACGGCTTCGACTGCGAGTGCTGCGGGGCGCGCAACCGGCTGTTCGAGGATCCCGTCGACCTCGAGGTCCCGGCGGTTCACGAACTCCCGTTCGATCGGGACTTCCAGTCCGATCCGGGCGGCGAGGACGCGCCTGCAGAGATCACGGCACTGGCCGACGGCGTCGAGAGCTTCGTCGACGACGTCCTCGAGGCGGTCCCGGAGGGAACGCTCGATCTCCGGGGCCTGCCGCCGGCCAGCCAGGTGCGGCAGTTGAGCGACGAACTGGCGGCAGTCGAGGACGGTGCCACCGTCAGCGCGGTGGTCGAAGATCCGACGCAGGTTCGCGACGCCGTGCGAGCGGACGCAGCCCCGCTGCTCGCGGCAACCGAACGCAAGGGCCTGAACACTACCGGCGGGTTGCTCGAGCTAACCCGGGCCTGAGACCGGGCCCTGCCGGCTCGACTGGACTCGAGCGCTCGTCGGCCCATCACGTGTTTCTCCGGGTAGATTCGGAATCGCAGCGCCACACCGCTCGGTAGACGAGTATCGCGTCCAGTTCCGTCGCCGAACCCGTCGTATGACGATGCCGACCTGCACATGTGAACCCCGTTCCCACTGCTCAGGAGCCGGCTCCTACCCCTTACAGGATCGCTGACCCGGGTTCACCTATGCGGCCGAAACAGCACGCGCGGCACCGACCGTCGAGTGCGAGCCGCACTGTGAGGTGGTGCCACGATGTCTGAACGTGAATCGACCGGCGGCGGAGCGGGTGACCGACCGTCGATCTCACGCCGGGACCTCCTCGGCGGTGCCGGAGCAGCCGGTATCGCCGGTTTCGCAGGTTGCTCCCGGCTGTTCGACGACGGCGGCAGCGCGACCCAGGAGCCGTCCGAGACCGGCGCGGAGTTCCCGAACCCGCTGACGGAGTACCCCAACCGCGAGTGGGAGGACCACTACCGCGACGTCTGGGACGTCGACGACACGTACTACCTGGCGTGTCGCCCCAACGACACCCACAACTGCTACCTCGAGGCGAACGTCAAGAACGGCGTCGTCACGAGGCTCGGGCCGTCGATGAACTACGGCGACGCCGAGGACCTGTACGGCAACCAGGCCTCGGATCGCTGGGACCCCCGGGTCTGCCAGAAGGGCCTGTCGATGGTCGAGCGGTTCTACGGCGAGCGCCGCGTCACGTCGCCGATGATCCGGCAGGGGTTCAAAGACTGGGTCGACGAGGGCTTCCCGCGCGACGACGACGGCTCCATGCCCGCGGAGTACGCCCAGCGCGGCGAGGATAGCTGGTACGAGGCCTCCTGGGACGAAGCCTACGAGTACGCCGCGGCGGCGTTCGTCGAGATCGCCGACCACTACAGCGGCGAAGCGGGCCAGGAGATGCTGCTCGAGCAGGGCTACGACGAGCGGGTCGTCGAGGAGATGCAGGGGGTCGGCACGCGCACGATGAAGTTCCGCGGCGGGATGCCGATGCTGAGCACGCTCGGCCTGTTCGGCGAGTACCGCTTCGCCAACTCGCTGGCGCTGTTGGACCACCACGTCCGGGACGTCCCGGAGGACGAGGCGCTGGGCGGCGTCGGCGGCGACAACTACTCGTTCCACACCGACCTGCCGCCGGGCCATCCGATGGTGACCGGCCAGCAGACCGTCGACTTCGACCTGGCGAACGTCGAGTACGCCGACCACATCGTGATGGCCGGGATGAACTGGATCTGCACCAAGATGGCCGACTCCCACTGGCTGACCGAGGCCAAGATGCGCGGGGCCAAGATCACGGGCATCTACACCGACTACAACGCCACGGCCTCGAAGTGCGACGAGCTGGTCATCATCCGGCCGGCGACCGACACGGCGCTGTTCCTCGGCGTCTCCCAGCAGATCATCGCAAACGGCGACTACGACGAGGAGTTCGTCCGGTCGAACACGGACCTCCCCCTGCTGGTCCGCATGGACACCGGCGAACACCTCCGGGCCAGCGACGTCTTCCCGGACTACGACCCTGCAGACCTCGAGAAGACGCGGGTCGCGCCGGCCGAGGAACACCCCGCGCCGACGACCGTCGACACCGACCAGCAGTGGATCACGCCCGAGCAGCGCGAGGAGTGGGACGACTTCGTCGTCTACGACCGCGAGGCCGGCGGCGTCACGCCGATCGACCGCGAGCAGGTCGGCGACGAGTTCGACGTCGACGCCGCCCTCGAGGGCAGTTGGGAGCTCGAGCTGGCGAACGGCGAGACGGTCGAGGTGCGACCGGTCTTCGACCTGATCTCCGAGTACCTGGGCGAGACCTGGGACGCCGAGTCGACGGCCGAGGTCACCGGCACCGACCCCGAAGCGGTCCGGAACCTCGCCGCGGAGTTCGCCGACAACAAGGAGGAGACGCTCATCCTCACCGGGATGGGGCCCAACCAGTACTTCAACGGCGATCTGAAGGACCGCGCCGCCTTCCTGCTGGCGTCGCTGACCAGCAATATCGGGACCCACAGCGGCAACATCGGCAGCTACGCGGGGAACTACCGCGCGGCCATGCTCAACGGGATTCCCCACTACCACCTCGAGGATCCGTTCGACCCCGAGCTCGACCCCGAGGCCGACTCCACCGTCGACGGCCGCATCACGATGGAGTCGATGCACTTCTACTCGAACCTCGACAAGCCGCTGAAGATCGACGGGGAGTACCACATGGGCGACTCCCACATGAACACGCCCTCGAAGTCGTTCTGGGTCGCCGGCTCGAACTCCATCCTCGGCAACGCGAAGGGGTCCTACAAGATCATCGAGGACATGCTCCGCGAGGGGCAGATCGAGGCGTTCTTCTGCAACGAGTGGTGGTGGACGATGACCTGCGAGTATTCGGACATCGTCTTCCCCGTCGACTCGTGGGCAGAGCAGAAGATCCACGACGTCACCGCCTCGGTCACGAACCCGTTCCTGATGGTGTTCCCCGAGTCGGACCTCGAGCGCATCTACGACACCCGCCACGACTGTCAGGTCTACAAGGGCGTCGCCGAGAAACTCGCCGAGGAGTTCGACGAACCCCGCTTCGAGGACATGTGGGCGTTCATCGACGAGGACGAGTACCGGGCCAAGCCGTACCTCCAGCGCATCCTCGACAACTCCAACATGACGAAGGGGTACGACGTCGAGGACCTGCTCGAGCGCGCGAGACGCGGCGAGCCGGCCCTGATGATGGGGACGACCTACCCCTCGAAGGTCGGTACCCGTCAGGTGGAGGACGACGAACCCTGGTACACTCGAACCGGTCGCCTCGAGTTCTTCCGCGAGGAGGAGACCTGGTCCGAGGTCGGCGAGAACCTCCCGGTCCACCGCGAGGCGATCGACGGCACGGTCTACAAGCCGAACGTCATCGTCGACGACAGCGACCACCCGCTGATCGACCCCGAGACGCCCGCGGACCTCGGATGGGACGACGACATGGTCGACGACCCCGACGCCAGGCAGGTCCGCAACGAGGTGCTGAGCACCGACGAACTGCTCGAGTCGAACCACCCCTTACAGGACGTCGATCCGGGATTCAAGTACTCCTACATGACGCCGAAGTACCGCCACGGGGCCCACACGTTCTGTAACGCCCTGCCGAACATCGCGGTCTGGTGGGGCCCCTTCGGCGACCGGGACCGCGAGGACGAGCGCAAGCCCTACTTCGGCGAGGGGTTCGTCGAGATGAATCCCGAAGACGCCCGCGAGGAGGGCTTCGAGGACGGCGACTACGTCTGGGTCGACGCCGATCCGAGCGACCGTCCCTACCCCAGCGCGGACGGCGACCCAGAGGAGTACACGCGTGCGTTGATGCGCGTGCGCTACCAGCCGGCGATGCCCCGCAGCGTGACTCGAACCTGGTTCAACCTCAACCAGACCAGCCACGCCACCGCAGAAGCGACGCCGGACCGGGAGGGACTGGCGAAAAACGAGGAGACCGACTACGTCTCCCTCTATCGGCGCGGCGGCCACCAGAGCATGACCCGCTCGTGGCTCCGGCCGACCCTCCTGACCGACGAGATGAACCGCAAGGGCCTGATGGGCCAGACGATCGGGACGGGCTTCGCCCCGGACGTCCACTGCGCCAACGGCGCGCCCCGCGAGTCCTTCGTCAAGTTCGAGAAGGAAGGCGACGCCGGCGAGGACGGCGAGGGCCTGTGGCGCCCCGCCGAGATGGGGCTTCGACCCGGCTACGAGACCGACGCGATGGAGCGGTACCTGAACGGCGACTTCACGAGCACGTCAACGGAGTGATTTCAAATGGCAACAGTAGACAACTGGCAACTCGGCCGCGAGGTGGAATACCCCTACGAGGGGGCCCGGCCCGACGATCAGTGGGCGGCCGTCTTCGACCTGAACAAGTGTATCGCGTGCCAGACGTGTACCCTGGCCTGCAAGACCACGTGGACCCACGAGGAGGGCCAGGAGCACATGTTCTGGAACAACGTCGAAACCAAACCCTACGGCTCCCACCCCGTCGGCTGGGACCAGCGCACCCTCGAGGAGCTCGGAGCCGGCGAGTGGGCCGACGACGGCACCTACGAGGGCGATACGATCTTCGAAGCGGAAGACGTCGACTGGGACGACCCCGAGAACCACCCGCAGGAGAGCCAGAGCGCGCGCGACGACATCGCGGGGTTCATGCCGGGCCCCGACGACTGGCGCTACCCGAACTTGGGCGAGGACGAGATCGCGGGCGACACGATGGAGTCGATCGACCACTTCGACGAGGAGACCCACCCGGTGTGGTTCTTCTACCTCCCGCGGATCTGTAACCACTGTACGTACGCCGCCTGCGCCGGCTCCTGTCCGGTGCCGGCCATCTACAAGCGCGAGGAGGACGGGGTCGTCCTCATCGACGAGGACTCCTGCCAAGCGTTCCAGCAGTGTAACGAGGCCTGCCCGTACAAGAAGTCGATCTTCAACCTCGCCGAGAGCGTCTCCCAGAAGTGCATCGGCTGTTACACCAAAACCGAGCAGGGGAAAGTCCCGCAGTGCTTCGAGAACTGCCTCGGGAAGATCCGCCTCCACGGCTACATCAACCCGCCCGAGGAAGCCGACGACACCGATCCGACCGAAGAGCCGACGAACCCGCTCGACTTCGTCGTCCACCAGAAGGAACTGGCGAAGCCGCTGTACCCGCAGTTCGGCCTCGAGCCGAACGTCTACTACGTGCCGCCGATCACGGCCGCGACGGACTACCTCACTCAGCTGTTCGGCCCCGGCGTCGAGGACGCCATCGAGACCTACCGGGCGATGCGCAACGGCGAGGAACCCGAACTCGAGGGACTGTTCAAGCTGATGGGGTCGACCGAGTGGTCGCTGACGGCCTTCGAGATCGACGGCGACGAGGCGGTCGGGTACTACGAGGGCGACGAGGTCGGCCGCGTGCCGATCACCGAGCCGACGGCCGAACGGAACCGCTACGACGAGGACCAGGAGGTCTACCGACTCGACATCACGTAACTATGAGCGAACACGCCAACACCATCCTCGGCGGTCCGCCGAGTGCGGGCGGCGCAGACGGTTCCGACGACGGGACCGACGAGTCGCCGCCAGCGGACGATCGGTCACCGGCAGTAGCGACCGAACCGCCCGGCGACCTCGAGACCGCGGTCCACCGCAGCCGGCTCTACTCGCTGTGCTCGCTGGGCTTCGACCGTCCCGGTGACGACTTCGCGGCCGCCCGCGAGGCGGGCGCCTACGACGAGGATCTCTGCGAGTCCGCCGCTGCGATCGGCGAGGACGTTGCGGCCGCCGCCGCGGCCGTCGCCGACGCGCTCGAGGACGCCGACCACCGGACCCTCCACGATCAGTGGGCTTCCCTGTTCGGCGTCGAGGAGGGCGTGACGGTCTCGCCGTACGAACTCACCTACCTGCCCGGCCCGCTGATGACCAACGTGCGCCGGCTGGCCGACATCAGCGGCTTCTACGAGGCCTTCGACCTCGACATCGCCGAGGGGAAGACCGACCGGGGCGATCACGTCTGCTTCCTCGCGGAGTTTCTGAGCCACCTCAGCCACCGGGAAGCGGCGCTCCGGCTCGAGGGCGACGACGAGGGCGTCGCGGTCGTCGTCGACGCGCGCCGGTCGTTCCTCGAGGACCACCTCGGGCGCTGGTACTGGCGGTTCGCCGACGAGGTCGGCGCTCACGACGACGGCGAACCGGCCGTCTACGCCGCGCTCGCGGAACTGCTCGCAGCGCTGGTCGAACGCGAGGTCGAGCGACTGGATCTCGAGCCCGACTGGGTGCCCGACGATCCGCAGGTGACGGAGTGGAACGAGGACGTCTTCGGCGACACCGGGCGGGGCTGTGGCGGCTGCGGCGTCGACGCCGGTGGTCCGGGTCCGAGCCCGAGTCCGAGCGACGTCGAATCCGATCGCGTTCTCGGAAAAGGTTCCAACCCCGATCTCGATCCCGGTCCTGTCTCCGACGTCGGAAAACCGGGTGACGCCGACGGGAGCTAACGCCCGCCGAACCGAGCCGATTTTTCTTTTCGCTCGTCCTTTCGTCGGCTGCTTCGGGATCGAGTGACTCGAGCTTCCGGTAGGCCACGTACGCCGAACGCCGTCGATTCAGCGCTCGACCAGCAGCGATCGATCGAGGTCGTCGACCGACGCCTGCCCCGACAGCCCCATCGTCAGATCGAGATCGGCGAGGAAGTTCCGACAGACCTCGCGGACGCCGTCCTCGCCGTCGACCGCGAGCCCGTAGACGTAGGGCCGGCCGAGCAGCACCATCTCGGCGCCGAGCGCCAGCGCGACGACCGCATCCGCGCCGCGTCTGATCCCGCTGTCGAACAACACCGGAACGTCGCCGTATCCCTCGTCCGCGAGGCGATCGACAACCTGCGGCAGCGCCTCGATGGCAGGGAGCGCGTTGTCGACCTGTCGGCCGCCGTGGTTCGAGACGATCACGCCGTCCGCGCCGGCGTCGACGGCGAGCGCGGCGTCCTCGGGATGGACGATCCCCTTAACCAGGATCGGCAGGTCGGTCACGCCGCGGAGCCACTCGAGGTCGGCCCAGGTGAGCGAGGCGTCGCCGAAGACGTCGACGAACTGCATGACTGCGGCGTCCCGGTTTTCTTCGGGCGGCGCGCCCAGCAACTCCTCGAACACCGGATCCGTGAAGTAGTTCCCGACGCCCTCGCCGTCAAGGAACGGCAGGTACCCGTGCTCGACGTCGCGTTCGCGCCAGCTAATCACCGGCGTGTCGACGGTCACGACCAGCGCCTCGTACCCCGCCGCCTCGGCGCGCTCGACGAAACTCCGCGTAAGCTCGCGGTTCGAGCTCCAGTAGAGCTGGAACCACGCCGGGCCGTCGGCAGCCGCGGCGACGTCCTCGAGCGGTTCGGTCGCGGCCGAACTCTGGACGAAGGGGAGCCCGAGGTCGGCCGCGGCGCGGGCCGAACCCAGCTCCGCGTCTTCGTGGAGGATCGACTGGACGCCGATCGGCGCCAGCGCGACCGGCGCGGGGTAGCGCTCGCCGAACAGCTCGACGGAGCAGTCGCGCTCGTCGACATCGCGTAACATCCGCGGGACGATGCGCCACCGAGAGAACGCCTCCTGATTCTCGCGATCGGTCCGTTCCGCGCCCGCGCTTCCCGCGACGTAGGCGTAGGCCGCCGGCTCGAGCGCCTCGCGGGCGGCCGCCTCGAGGTCCTCGAAGCGCGGCGGCACCGTGGGGCGCCGGTCGGCCAGCATCCCTTCCGTGTAGACGTCGACGAGTCGCTCGCGCCCGTAAGACGGGTCATCAGCCATAGCTACCCGTTTGCAACCCAACAGAAAATATCTTGGTACTTGTTCACAGTGATGGGGTGAAGCACACGCACACGCAGCACAAACAGCGTGTAACAGCGTGTGACGGCGAGAAAAGCGGTCGCGGTTCGATCGGGGGAAGCCCCCTCGAACTACAGCAACTGGATGTCTTCGATGTCGAAGTGTCGCTTCGCGAGCCGCCGCGCCGCCTCGATCGTGCGGCCGTTCGATCCGATCGCGACGCCGCGGTCCTCGGTCGCGACCTCGACGTAGGCGACGGTGTCGCCGTTCTCGCTGATCGTTACGTTGTACACGGCCGCGGGCGCGAGCGCGTTTGCGACGAACGCCTCCGGATCGTCGGCGTCTTCGACCAGTCGGACCGACGCGTCGACCTGGTCCTCGAACCGCTTGACCGTGCGGCCGTCGGGGCCGATCGCCTCGCCCAACTGGTCGCTCGAGACGACGACGATCAGCCGGTCGTCTGCGGCGTCGGTGTTGGCGGTGGCGTCGCCGACGTCGTCTACGGCCTGCCGAATGCAGTCTTTGCCGTCAACGCCCGTCACGTCCTCGAAGGCCGCGAGATACTGACGGGCTTCGTCGTCGAGGGTAACGCCCATCGATTAGTCGGCCTGCGTCTCGCTGCCGCTGCCGCTGCCGGTCCCGCTCTTGGGCGCGGTCGACCCCATCCGGAGGTCGACGTCGCCGGTCCCGAGCTTGATCGGTTTGCCGACGATGACGTTCTCGGTGACACCCTCGAGTTTGTCGACTTCGCCGTGGATGGCGGCGTTGAGCAGGTGGTTGACCGTGACCTCGAACGCGGCGCGTGCGAGGACGGAGTCCTTCGAGCCGGAGATGCCGTGGCGGCCGATCGACTCGATCTCGCCGCGGTTGGTCATGATGTCCGCGACCAGCATCAGGTGGCGGACGTTGACGTCGTCGAGCCCCTGCTCGGCCAGCGTGTTGTTGGTCTCCTCGATGATGGCCTCGCGGGCGGCCTCGATGCCGAGGTTGCGGTGGATCTCGTGGATGTTGTTACACGTGGTCCGGGAGGCGTCGACGCCCTCGATCTCGAGGACGTCGCCGAAGGCAGACCCCTCGGTGTAGAGGACGAACTCCTCGCTGCCGTCGTCCATCTCCTCGCGGCGGATGACGACCCGCGAGATGTCCTCGATGCCCTTGAACGTGATGTCGCGCAGTTCCTCCACGAGTTGCAGGAGGTCGCGGTAAGACGGTTCTTCGGGGCCGAACTGGATCTCGGTGCCCTGCTGGACCGTCTGGACGCCGAGGTTGTCCTCGATGATCTCGGCGACCTCCTCGGGTTCGATCATGCGCTCGCGCAGCGTGTCCTGGTTGAGCGAGATCTGGACGCGCATGTCCGCGACGTTGGTCGAAACGTCACCCAGCGCGAGGATCTTCGTCGCCTCGATGTTCCAGACGACCTCGTGGGCTTTCTCGCGCTCGGTGGCGTACTCGTCCTCGAGGTAGACCGTCATCATCGGCGTGTCCGGGGTTTTCCGGGCGTCGACCAGTTCGATCAGCCGCGGCAGCCCCTGAGTCACGTCGATCTCCGCGACACCCGCGTAGTGGAACGTGTTCATCGTCAGCTGGGTGCCGGGTTCGCCGATCGACTGGGCCGAGACGGTGCCGACGGGGTCGAGCGGGTCGACGCGCGTGTCGACGTAGCGAGACTCGACCGCCTTCGCGAGTTCGTCGGCGTCCTCGACGGTCGCGTCCGTGCGTCCCTCGAGTTCCTCGTAGACGTTGTCCTTGAGCCGGCGGGGGAGGTCGGTGTCCTCGACGACGGCGATCATGTCGTCGCTGACGTCGTAGTCGACCTCAGTCATCGGAGCTCACCCCCTTGCTCTGGCCCTCGGAAAGGCGACTGTCCGCGTGCTCCGAAAGGTTGGTCGGCCGCGGCTTGCTGCCGAGGAACTCCGCTCGCTCCTCTTCGGAGTCGAACTCCGAGTCGAGGACGCGGTCCGCGATCTGGGCGACGTCGATGTTGTTCTCGTCGCCCGAGGAGACTTTGACCGGCGAGGTGCCGTCCTCGCCGAACTCGAACTGGACGATGGTGTCCGACGTGTCGCGGACGGTGCCGTCGTACTGGGTCTCGAGTTCGGACAGCGCGTTGATCAGGCGACGCTGCAGGTACCCGGACTTCGAGGTACGGACTGCCGTGTCGACCAGGCCCTCGCGGCCACCCATGGCGTGGAAGAAGAACTCCCGCGGCGTCAGGCCGCTCGTGTAGGAGTTCTCGACGAAGCCGTGGGCCTCCGCGGAGAGGTCGTTCGGCTCGTAGTGGGAGAGGGTGCGGTCCTCGTAACCGCGGTTGATGCGCTCGCCGCGAACCGCCTGCTGGCCGACGGCGCCGGCCATCTGGGTCAGGTTGAGCATCGACCCGCGAGCACCGGAGTTTGCCATGACGACGGCCGGATTGTCGTCGTCGAAGTGCTCGTCGGCGATGTTCCCCGCGTTGTCACGAGCCCGCGAGAGCGTCTGCATGATCTTCATCTCGAGGGTCTCGTCGATCGTTCGACCGGGCAGACTCTCGAGTTCGTTGTTCTCGTAGGCCTCGATGAGTTCCTGGACGCGGTCGTAGGCGTCGTCGATGGTCTCGTCGATGCGCTCCTGGGCCTCCTCCGGGATGGTTTCGTCGTCGATCCCGATCGAGAACCCGAAGTGCATGATCGCACGCATCGCCAGCGTCGAGACCTCGTTGATGAAGATCCGGGCGCGGGTGTTGCCGTAGATCTTCGTGATGGTGTCGACGATCTCGCCGCCGAACTCGCCGACCTCGTCCTCGGCGATGGTGCCCTCGATGAGCTGGCCGTCCTCGATGACGACCTCGTCGCCGACGGTGCCGGTGAACTCGAGGTTCAGGTCGTCGGGCAGCAGCTCGGAGAAGACGTCGTAGCCGGTCCAGAACGGCTGGCCCTCGTCGTCGATGCCGCTGGGTTCCGGCAGTTCGTCGATCCGGGTCGCACGCAGCAGGTCCAGGGCCTGCGTCTCGTTGAACCGCGGATTGTCCGCGGTCAGCAGGTACATCCCGCTGATGTGGTCCTGGATGGCGCCGATGATGTTCTCGCCGAACCGGGGGCTCAGGATCTGTTCCTGCACGCGCATAAGGACGCGCGCTTCGGCGCGGGCCTCCTCGTTCTGGAGCGCGTGCATGTTCATCTCGTCGCCGTCGAAGTCGGCGTTGTACGGCGGGCAGACGACGGTGTTCAGCCGGAAGGTCTTGTACGGCATGACCACGACTTCGTGGGCCATGATCGACATCCGGTGGAGCGACGGCTGGCGGTTGAAGATGACGATGTCGCCGTCCACGAGGTGGCGGTTGACCTCCCAGCCGGCCTCGACCTTCTCGGCGAGGGCTTCGCAGTTCTTCTCGGTCACCTTCAGCCGGCGGCCGTCCGGTCGGCGGACGTAGTTCGCGCCGGGGTGGGCCTCGGGCCCGTTGGCGACGAACCGCCGCGCGTCCTCGACGTTGCGCTCGGTGACGTTCATCGTCTGGGTCATCTCCTTGGCGACGCGGTCCGGGACGCCGACCTCGTTCAGGCTGAGCGTCGGGTCCGGGGAGATGACGGTCCGGGCCGAGAAGTTCACGCGCTTCCCGGACAGGGAGCCACGGAAGCGACCCTCCTTGCCCTTCAGGCGCTGGGAGAGGGTCTTGAGCGGCCGACCGGAGCGGTGGCGGGCCGGCGGCGTCCCCGAGATCTCGTTGTCCATGAAGGTGGTGACGTGGTACTGGAGCAGTTCCCAGAGGTCCTCGATGATCAGCTGGGGCGCGCCGGCCTCGCGGTTCTCCATGAACCGCTGGTTGATCCGGATGATGTCGACCAGCTTGTGGGTCAGGTCGTCCTCGGAGCGCTGGCCGTTGTCCAGCGTAATCGACGGTCGCGCGGTGACCGGCGGGACGGGGAGGACGGTGAGGATCATCCACTCGGGCCGGGAGCGATCGGAGTCGATGCCGAGCACCTCGATGTCCTCGTCCGGGATGTCCTCGAACCAGTCGCGGATGTCCGAGGGCATCAGCTTGTTCGTGTCCTCTTCGGTCAGATCGATATCCAGGGCCTTCTCGATGGCCTTGCGCTGACTCTCGCGCGGGCGGAACGAGCCCGAGAGGATCTCGTTGACTCGCTGGAGGTCGATGTCGGTCTCCTCGGCGAGTTCGTCCGGCGACATGCGCTCGCCGTCCTCCTCGCCCTGCATCGCGGCCGCGATCTGCTGGGAGTACTCGCTGGTGAGGACCTGCTGGACCTCGTAGTAGGTGGTCGGCTTCTCGTGGTCGATGTCGTACTGGACCTCGCCACAGAACGGACAGCGGTCCTTCTTTCGAGCCTGGCGGATCGCCGCCTTCGTCACGTCGTTCAGGTCGCGACCCAGCTTGCGGGACTCGTCGAGCTGGCCGCGGAACTCCTCGCGCTCGTCCTCCGTGAGCAGGAGCCGCGAACACTCGCGACAGGTACCGCGCAGCAGGCGGCGGATGAGCTTCGTAAAGCCGACGTGGATGACCGGCGCGGCCAGTTCGATGTGGCCGAAGTGACCGTTACAGGAACCCGAGTGCTTGCCGCAGGTCTTGCACTCGAGGCCGGGGTCGATGACGCCGAGCCGCGGGTCCATCAGCCCCATGTCGATGGGGAACCCGTCGTCGTCGTAGGTGTCGGCGGTGATGATCTTCGTCGCGCTCATCTCCCGATACTCCTCGGGCTCCATGAGCCCGAAGTTGATCGATCCGATGTCTTTTGGTGTACTGTTTTGCATGGTGAGACGTTAGACGGCGTCCTCCAGTTCGAGTCGCGGTGCGATGCCGAGCGCCTTCATCTCGTCGAGCAGGAGCTTGAACGCGTAGCTCATCTCGATCTCGTGGATGTCGGTCTCCTCGTCACAGTTCGGACAGTAGACGCGGCGTTGCTCGACGTTTTCGACGGCGCTCATCCCGCAGTTCGCACAGATGGGGATGTACTCGCGGTCGGATTCGTCGAGCAGGCGCTCCTTCAGCGTCATGGCGGCGCCGTGGCCGATGAAGACGTCCCGCTCCATCTCCCCGATACGGAGCCCGCCCTCGCGGGCGCGACCCTCCGTGGGCTGGCGGGTCAGGACCTGCACGGGACCGCGCGAGCGGGCGTGTAGTTTGTTCGAGACCATGTGGTAGAGCTTCTGGTAGAAGATCACGCCCACGAAGATCTCGGCCTCGATCTTCTCGCCGGTGACGCCGGAGTACATCGTCTCCTTGCCGGAGGATTCGAAGCCGGCCTCCTCGAGGCCTTCGCGCAGCTTGTCCTCGTCCTCGCCGAGGAACGGCGTCCCGTCGACGCGCCGACCCTCGAGCGAGCCGAGTTTGCCGCCGATCATCTCGAGGATGTGCCCGACGGTCATCCGAGACGGCAGGGCGTGGGGGTTCAGGACGAGGTCGGGGACGAGCCCGCTCTCGGTGAAGGGCATGTCCTCCTGGGGCGCCAGGTGACCGACGACACCCTTCTGGCCGTGTCGCGACGCGAACTTGTCCCCGAGTTCGGGGATCCGCTCGTCGCGCACGGAGACCTTCGAGAGCTTCGAGCCGTCCTCACCCTCCATGAGGGTGACGGTGTCGACGACGCCGCTCTCGCCGGATCGCATGGTAACGGAGGTCTCGCGGCGCTTCTGGGGCGAGAGGCCGCCCATGTCGTCGGGCTCCTCGAGGAATAGCGGCGGGCTCGTCTTCCCGAGCAGGACGGAGTTCTCGTCGACCTCGGTCTCGGGGTTGACGAGGCCGTCCTCGTCGAGGTGCGCGTAAGCGTCCTCGCCGCGGGCCCCGCGGACGTCCTGGGAGGGAATCTCGAAGCGGTCCTCCTGGCCGCCCGGATACCGGCGCTCCTCGCCCTCGTAGGTCCGGAAGAAATGGGAGCGGGCGAGCGCGCGCTCGACGCTGGCCTTGTTCATGACCAGCGCGTCCTCGATGTTGAACCCCTCGTAGCTCATGACGGCCACGACGAAGTTCTGCGCGGCGGGCCGGTCGTCGTACCCGATCTGCTCGGTGGTCTGGGTCTTGACCATCGAGAGCTGCGGGTAGTGCAGCAGGTGTTGGCGCGTGTCCGGCCGGATCCGATAATTAGCCGACGGGAGGCCCAGCGACTGCTTGATCATCCCCGCCCCCATCGTAATACGCGGACTGGCGTTGTGCTCGGGGTAGGGGATCATCCCCGCACCGATCGAGAACATCAGCGAGGGGTCGATCTCGAGGTGCGTGTGCTTCTCGGTCAGGTCGTCTTCGTCGACGGCGACGAGGATGTCCTCTTCCTCCTCGGCGTCGATGAATTCGATGTACCCGTGGTCGACGAGGTCGCTGAACTCGAGGTCGCCGTCCTCCATCGCCTCGATCTCCTCCTGGGAGATACGGGGTTCGCCGTCCTCGACGACCAGCAGGGGGCGTCGTGCGCGGCCGGCGTCGGCGTTGATGATGACCTCTCGGGTACGGTCCTTGACCGAGACGTTGACCATCTCGCTGACGTCGCCGATACGGCGCGCTTCGCGGATCTGTTCGGCTAACTCGTTCGGGTTCGGGTGTGTTCCCACCAGCGACCCGTTGACGTAGACTTTGGCTTCGCGTTCTTGGCTGCTCATGGATTAGTCGTCCGCCGCGGATGTCGATCGTTCGATGCTGTCGATGCCCGGAATGCCCTCGACGCCCATCGAGGCGAGTTCGCGCTTCAACGCCTGCTCGTCCTCGATGTTCTGCGAGAGCTCGACGGCCTGGGCGAAGTTCTTCACCAGGCCACAGTTCGGTCCCTCCGGGGTCTCGGAGGGGCCGATGCGACCCCACTGGGTCGCGTGCAGGTCCCGCGCTTCGAAGTGCGGCTGCGAGCGCGAAAGCGGGCTGCGCAGGCGCCGCAGGTGCGAGAGAACCCCCATGTAGTTGGTGCGGTCGACCAGCTGGGAGACGCCCGAGCGGCCGCCGACCCAGTTGCCCGTCGCGATCGGGTGCTCGAGGCGCTCGGTCAGGACGTCCGACCGAACGACGGTCGAAACGGAAAGCTGCCGATTACGCATGTTGGCGCGCTCGAGTTGGTACTTCACGTCCCGGGCCAGCTTGTTCAGCGCGGTCCGGAACAGGTCCTTCATCAGGTCGCCCGAGACCTTCAGCCGCTTGTTGGCGTAGTGGTCCTTGTCGTCGGCCTCGCGGCGGCCGAGCGCGAGCTCGAAGCAGGCCTCGGCCATCCGACAGAGGTAGTGAGCCTTGTTGATGCGGACGTCCTCCTCCGGAACGCCGTCCTCGTGGAGGTGCGGGAGAAGGTAGCGGTCGATGACGTAGTTGGCCCGCTTGAGCTGGTAGTTCTTGCCCTGGCCGGAGGCGACCCGCTTCCCGAGGGCTTCGATGGCTTCCTCCTCGGTCTGGACTTCCGCTTCCTCCAGGTTCTCGAGCATGTACTTGACGACCTCGGGGTCGTTCGAGACCTTGTGGACGATCTCCTCGTCGGACTCGAGCCCCAGCGCACGCACGAGGGTGACGAAGTTGATCGATCCCGAGACCGAGGGGAACGAAACCTCAAGCAGGCCGTCCCGGGTCCGTTCGCAGAGAACGAGCGCGCGGTAGCCGCGGCGTTGCGAGAAGGTCTTGGCGACCTGAATCTCGTCGCCGTACTTGGTGTCGTACTCCGCGAGGATCTTGTTCGGTGCGAGGTCCTCGCTGGTCATCAGGACTCGCTCGGAGCCGTTGACGATGAAGTAGCCGCCGGGGTCGGCGGGGTCCTCGCCGATCTCGATGAGTTCTTCGTCGGAGAAGCCGGCGATGTTACACTTCTCGGAGCCGACCATGATCGGCATCCGACCGATCTTGGTCTCCGTCGAGTCGACGACGCGCTCGTCGCCCTCCTCGCCCTTGACGATGGACATCTCCATGAAGACGGGCGCGGAGTAGGTGATGTTACGCAGGCGCGCTTCCTGCGGATACAGCAACTCCTCGGAGCCGTCGGCCTCCCGAACGCGAGGGGTGACGACGCGCACGTCGCCCAGTTCGACGTGAACCGGTTCCTCGCCTTCCTTGTCGCCGATGTCAGTGTCGATCGTCTCCTTCTCGTCGACGACCTCCTGCATCCCCCGGTTGAGGAAGGAGTTAAAGGAGCGGTAGTGGTGTTCAGCGAGCCGTTCCCTCGAGAAGTATTCGCGCGAAATTTCCCGCCGCGTGTCGCGATCCAGTTCCATTGCCATTTATTCCACCACGAGTCGGTATACGACTGCCTGGTCGGTTGTCCGTGAGTCCCGAACGATCTTGATGACGTCGCCGACCTCCGCTTCGTCGGGGAGAGCGGGGTCGTTGCGCTTGATTTTCGGCAGATCTGTACGATCGATGTCGTACTCGTCGAGCACCTCCTCGAGCGTCTCCTCCTCGAGGACGGTGTGCTCGGGTACGAGTTCGTGTTGGCTTACGTCTACCATGTGTTGTGGGTGTGCGTGTCGGCTATCGGGAGAGAAGCGGCTGTCACGAGATACTACAGTTAGATACCGGCGGGAGGCATTTAACGGTTACTAACTCGACCCACAAGCACGGCTACCCGGCCGGCCGATCCGGTCCGGAACGACCGAGCACGTCTGAGAGTACCTGACTATCGGTTAAATTCCTTGTGGGTCGTGCGAGTAACTGACATTCGGTTCGTCGGGGTCCCAAAGCGGTCCGCTCGAGAACGGCAGCGGCGGACGGGAACGGACGCGACGGGCTACAGATATCCCAGCAGCGTCCCGGCGAGGACGGCGATCCACCCGACGGCGCCGACGACGAGCAGATCGTTGAGTCGACCGTCCCGCGTCGCCCGGCCGACCGCGCTGCCGGCGATCAGTCCCAGCGCGGCGACCACGAGCATCCGCTGGAGGATGACGTCGACCGGTAACACGTCGACGCCCAGCAGCGCGTAGTCGAGCCAGATCGCTACCGCGAGCGACAGCGACGCGGCGAGGGCGGCGTCGAGTCGCCGCTCGAGGCCGCTCGCGATCGCGTAGGCCGCGACCGGGAGTCCGACGGCGATGAACGGATACAACAGCCCTGCGATCATGTGCGCCGTGAGCGCGTCGACGGTCCGATCCAGGGCGATGCCGGCGATACGGACGCCGAGGACGATCGCGAGAATCGTCGCGGCGAGCACGAGGTGGCGTGCGTCGACCCGCTCGGCGGCGGCCGCCAGTCGCGCCCGATCGGTCTCGGTCACGTGGGCGGCGACTCGCTCGCGGAACCGCTCGCGACGGGTCGTCGAGCGCGCGTCCCGCCGCGCCGCGAGTCCGAGGGCGACCGGCAGGATCGCCATCGCGGTGAGATCGACCCGCGTCGCCCAGCCGTCGGCGTCCGACCCGCGAGCGTTCCCGAGGTAGATCCGCTGGACGTCCTCCTGGATGTCGACCGAGGGAATCGCCATCAGATCCGCCTCGAGTCGCGCTTGGGCCTGGGCGGAGCCGTGGACGCGGTGGCGCAGCGTAAACCAGTCGAAGTGCTCCGAGTGGGTCTGCATGACGACCCACCGATCGTCGGGGTTGGGACTCTCGTACGCGCGGATGTGATAGCGGTGGCCGTAGTACTCGCCGTCCTCGAGTTGGAGGGTCTCGGTGGTCCAGTACCCCTCCTCGTCGGGCCCCGGATCGAGGTAGGCGTACCGGGTTGCGCCGTCGGCCTGCGACCACGGAATCGAAGTCGGCGCGATTGCCCGCGGAGCGTCGGTTTCGGCCGTCGCGTTCGGCTCCGGGGGCGGCACCGAACTGTTGTCGGGTGCCTCCGCCGGAATCGTCTCGTTCCCGGATTCGGTTTCGGTCTCGTTATCGGCCGCGCCGACGAGGTCGCCGGACTCGAGGTGGTCCTCGGCCGTCTCGTTCCAGTCGCCGTCCCCGTGTTCGGCTAACAGGCGGACGATCTCGTCGGTCTCGCCGCGGACGATCACGTTGATCGGACTCCGCTTCTCGTGGGCGGTTTGTGCGCTTAAGTACGGCCAGAACCGACTGTCGCTGTCCTCGAGTGAGACGAGTTCCGGTTCGGGTTCGGATCCGGACTCGATCGCCGGGTCGGAAGCCACCTCGTCGCTTGTGGGAGTGAAAAACAGCGACGGCCCGCCGACGAACAGGAACGCGACCGCGACGACGACCGCGGCGATGACGAGCGAACGACGCATGTCTCCGGCACTAGCAAGGGCGAGTACATCAATGTGACTGGTCGCGACGCCTCGAGCCGGACTCGAGACCGCAAGGCGAGCCCCCGCAGGTAGGGGTGACGACCGAGAAACGAGTCGACAACTGAGAGCCGAGCGGCGATTACGCGTCCGGGCCGACCGTCAATACCGGCACCGGTGCCGTCCGGACGACGCGCTGGGAGACGCTCCCGACGACGTTGTTCTCGTAGTCGTCGCCGCTGGTTCCCATGACGATCAGATCGATCCCGTGCTCGTCGGCGTACTCGACGATACACTCCGCCGGATTACCGGTCTCGACTGCCGTCTCGACGTCGAGGTCGTGTTCGGCCGCACGCGTCGCCGCCGCGTCGGTCGCCTCGCGGGCGCTCGCCTCGAGGTCGCTGCGGACGTCCGCGACGCGGTCGTCGTCGAGAACGAGGAAGGCGCGATCGTCGACGACCGACAGAACGTGGACCGCAGCGTCCCGCGTCGTCGCGATATCGATTGCGTGGGCGGCGACGGTCTCGGCGCGGTCGCTCCCGTCCGTCGGAAAGAGGATCGTCTCGTACATCGAGTCGAACCTCTCGCGCTCGAGGAAAAATACGTTCGGTCTCTTCTTCGGCGGCGGGAACGAGCAGCCGTTCGAGTCGGTGGGCTGACGACTCGGACGGCCAGCAGCCGATCACTCGACGTTCGGGTTTGGATTCGGATCCGAATTCGGGTTCGGCTCCGCCTCCGCGTCTGTTTCCGCCGGTGCCGTGTTCGTGTTCGCCTTCCAGTTCAACTCGAGTTGGATCGTCTCGCGGTCGCCGCGGAACATCGTCGAGCGTTCGATCACGTCGACCGACAGGTCGACCTCGTTCGGCGGGTTCAGTTCGACGGTCTTGTTTCCGACCTCGACGTTGATCTCCCGGCCACCTTCGCCGAACTCCTCGGCGAGGCGATGGAAGTATGCCGCGAGTTCTTCGCGCGCGATGGTTTCGTCGGCCGTCGTGCGCTGTGCCATACCAACACTCACACGCTCCACGCCGGAAAAGTATGGGTTGCAAACGCCGCCTCAACGCCGGCTTACTGACTGTTGACGGGGTGAAACTGATAACTACGTGACAGTGGAGCCATCACGGCATCGGCGAACGGCCCTCAAAAGAGGTTCGCCTGCTGATAGACCGAGATCCCGTCGGCGGTGAGTTCGTACGGCTTCTTCTCCCGGGAGTGGTTCGCGTCCCGGATCTTCTGGATCTCGATCGCCAGCCGCGTCTCCCGGAAGTCGTCGGGCCGGACGTACTGCATCACGAAGACCGCGTCCGTGAGGTACTCGACGATCCCGTGGCGCGAGGTGTAGGGGTTCTCCGCGGCGGCCTCACTCGTCAGCAAGGCGGTGACGCCGGCCTCCTTCAGCCCGCGCGCGAACTCGTAGATCTCGTTGCGTCGCTTGGCGCGGTCGTCGTACATCATCTCGAGCAGCGAGACCGAGTCCAGCACGAGTCGCTCGGCCCCGAACTCGTCGACGAGTCGCGGGAGTTCGTTCCGGATCGAGGCCAGACTGTTGGTCATCTCGACCGGGTCGAGGTCGACGATCGCGAGTCGATCGTCCGCGAGGAACTCGTCGAAGGCGTAGCCCTTCTCCAGGGCGCTGTCGAGCACGCGCTGGCGGCTCTCCTCGAGCGCGATGAAGACGGCGGGGTCGCCCTGCTCTAAGCCGTGGTTGAGAAACTGCAGGCCGAAGGTGGTCTTGCCGGTGCCGGCGCTGCCGATCGCGACCATCAGCGATCGTTCGGGGACGCCGCCCTGGATCATGCGGTCGAGTCCCTCGACGCCGAGTTCGATGCGGGGAAGCGCCGACTCGACCTCGTCGTCGAACTCGGCGTCACCCTCGCCGTCGAAACCGAAGTCGAGGTCGCCGAACCCCTCGGGATCGAGCCCGGCACCGTCGCCGACGTCGGGGACGTCGACGTTCTGCAGCGCCGCGCCGAAGTCCTCCTCGAAGAGCCCGTCGCTCCCGCTCGCTCCGGCGGCTTCGGTCGACTCGGTATCGGTCGTCTCGGCGGTAGTTAGCCCGGCGTCGCTCGCGTCGCGCTCGCTCGAGGCAGTAGCAGCCTCGGTTTCCGGGTCGAACTCCGACTCGGCGGAGACCGTCTCGGCGTCGAAGGCGAGTTCGTCGGCTCCGCTCGGCTCGTCTGGCTCGTTCGGTTCGTCCGATTCGTCTGCGTGTCTTCGTTCCGTTCCGTCGGAGCCGCTCGCCTCGCGTGCCGTGTCCGCGCTGGTGGCATCGGTAGGACCGCCAGTATCGTTACCACCGTCGGCACTGTCGGCACCGTCGGCACCGTTGGTACCCTCAGCACCCTCGGTATCGTCGTCGATCGCCCGCTCGAACCAGTCGTCGTCGCTCACGGCGACCACCCGCGGCTACGGGCCGGTCGTCGAACGCAGTCGAGAGTGATAGCGGCGATCTCCATGGCAGCGATCGCGACAGGTCCGTCGCGATGACGTTCAGATAGGTCGAATGTACCCGTCCAGCTTAATGGTGTTGCCCATCGATCCGCGAAGCGGGGCTTTTTGATGTCGGGGCGGGTAGCCGCCGACGATGGACGTCGCCGTCGGAATCGTTGCCCAGCGGAACAACGCGCGTGCACAAGAGCTCGCCCAGACGCTCGTCGACACCCTCGAGCGCGAGTACGAGGGCGTCACGACCGTCGTCGACGAACTGACCGGCGCTGCGATCGAGGCCGACGGCGTCCCGATCCCCGCGATGGGCGATCGCGAGTTCGTCGTGAGCATCGGCGGCGACGGCACGCTGCTGTTCGTCGCCCGCGAGGTCGGCGCGACGCCGATCCTCGGGGTCAACCTCGGCGAAGTCGGCTTTCTCAACGCCGTTGCGCCCGACGACGCCCGCGAGGTCGTCACCGAACTGGTCGGGCAACTCCGCGAGACGGGCTCGCTCGAGGGCCGGAAACTCGCGCGGCTGCAGGCCAGCGGCGCCGATGGCGCGTGGGCGCTCGATCCGGCCCTCAACGAAGTGGTCGTCCACGGGCCGCGGCGGGGCCACGGCGGCGGGGCGACGATCGAGGTCGAAATCGACGGCCAGCAGTACACGACGAGCCACGCCGACGGCGTCCTCGTGGCGACGCCGACCGGCTCGACCGCCTACAACCTGAGCGAGGGCGGCCCGCTGGTGCAGCCGACGGCCGACGCGCTGGTGGTCACGCAGATGGCCGCGAGCGACGGAATGCCGCCGCTGGTCGCCGATCCCGGCGCCGAGATCGCGCTGACGGTCTCGGATACCGAGACCGCGTACGCGATCAGCGACGGCCACGACCGACGGGAACTCGAGCCGCCCGCGACGGTGTCGATTTCGGTCGCGGACGAGCCCGTCACGCTGGTCGGGCCGCGGGCGAACTTCTTCGATGCGCTGGAGAAATTGGAGTAACGACTTACGCGCTCTCGTTGTCGCTTTCGTTCTCCATCGACTGGCCGTTCCCGGTTCCCTCTTCGGCCTCGAGTTCGTCGTCCGACTCGTTGGACTCGTTAGATTCGTTGTCGGACTCGTTCTCGTCCATTCCGGTCTCGTTCTCGTCGGTCTCGTTACCGCCCAGACCGGTCTCGTTCTCCTCTTCGGTTTCCGTGGTGTCGGTTTCGTTACCGGCCCCTTCGGTCTCGTTGCCGCCTTCTTCCGTCTCGTTGCCGCCACCGCCGGGACCACCGCAGCCGGCAAGGACCAGCGTCGATGCCGCGGCACCGACCATTCCGATTGTCTGACGACGCGTCTGTTGATTGTCTCGAACCATGTACCAGCGTCTTGCCCTCGAGTTCCATAAACCGATAGCCGGCATTCGCGTAGTTTCGGACGGTAGCGACCGATTACGGCCGGTTCTGCGCATTGGTACCGAGATTCACTCGAGGGGAAACATGGCGAGTACGCTAGACTTTCCAGCAGGTTCAAACCCTCCCGGTCGATACGGGGTGACATGGAGTTTGCCGTATCCCGGGCCGGAACGGCGCACGTGACCCTTCACGGCGGCGCCGACGCGACCGCTTGCGCCGACGCGCGAACGGAGTTCGCGACCACCCTCGAGCGCCTCGAGGCCGACGACGCGATCACCGACTGGGAGGTCACCGACGCCGGGGTCTACGAGCACCCGGCCGCCCCCTTCGATCCGTACACGATCGCCCTCGAGTTCACCGTCTCAGTCACCGTCGAGGCCGACGACGCCGACGCAGCGACCGAAATCGGCGCCGAAACGATCGACGAGATCCTCGAGCGCGCCGATCTGAGCGCCGTGTCCTTTGCGACGGCGCCGGCAGCATCGGCGGCCTGACGACGACCGGGCGCCGCGAAGCCACCGCCCGAACTTATGGCGTTTCGCGACGACTAGTCGGTATGGAGATCGATCTGCGATTTTTCGCCACCTTTCGGGACGCGGTCGGCGACAAGGAGCGCACCCGCACGGTCAACGAGGACGCGACCGTCGGCGACATCCTCGCCGCACTCGAGGACGAGTACGACGGCCTCGACGGACGGCTCTTGACCGACGACGGCGAGGCCGTCCGCGAGCAGCTGAGCGTGCTCAAAAACGGCCGCAACGTGGCCCACATGGAAGGCCCCGCCACCGCCCTCGATGACGGCGACGTCGTGTCGGTGTTCCCGCCGGTTGCGGGCGGGTAAGTCCGGCGAGCTGACCGTCTCGAGTGCGAGCCGCGGACGGCCCGGAGCTGACAGCTAACCGAACGCTTTTCACGACACTCGGAGAATCGCCGAACGTGTTAGTCGAGTTACTGCTCGAGATCGGGTTCGACGCGGTGCTCGAGCGCCGCAACGATCGAACCGGCCCCCAGTGGGCCGCGCTGTTTCTCGGCGTGCTGGTGTTGCTCGCCGCCGTCGCCGTCGGCGCCGCGAGCGGACTCTGGTACGGGCTCGCCGTCGCGGTCGTCGGGGTTGCGCTGGCGGCGTACGGGTTCTGATCGTTTCGGCCCGGGGTCCGCGGCACGAGCGTCCGTCCGCCGGCCGGCGGTTTCGACGACGATTTCGAGAAGGGTTTAGGCGTCGTGTTCGTCTGACAAAATGTGACCGAAGAGAGCCCTCCAGCCGACGGGAACGCCGCCGGCGAGAGTACCCCGGAGCCGTCGACGAGCGTCGCGGCCGACGCGGATCCGGACCGCGTGACGTTCAGCCGGGAGGGATTCCGCGCCGGGTTCGTTACCTGCGTCCCGATCGCACTGGGCGTCGGCGGCTACGGCATCGCCTTCGGCGTGCTCGCGGACCAGGCCGGGTTGAGCGTCGCCGAAGCCGCGCTGATGAGCGCGACCGTCTTGGCCGGCGCGTCCCAGATCATCGCCGTCGAACTCTGGGCCGACCCGCTGCCGATCGCGACGATCGTCTTTACGGTCTTCGCGATCAACCTCCGCTACTCGCTGATGGGGGCGGCGCTGCAGCCCTGGTTCCGGCGCCTCTCGCCGACACAGATCTACGGCAGTCTCTACTTCATGGCCGACGAGAACTGGGCCCTGACGATGCGCGATCTCAAGTCCGGCAGCGGCCGCGGCGCCTTCCTGCTGGGCAGCGGGATCGCCATCTGGGTCTTCTGGGTCGGCTCGACGATCCTCGGCGCGGTCGCCGGCGGCGTCATCGGCGAGCCGGCCCGGTACGGCTTCGACTTCATCCTCGCAGCCGTCTTCGTCGCCCTCGCGGCCGAACTCTGGGAGG
The DNA here is from genome assembly GCF_003610195.1 of Halopiger aswanensis. NCBI lineage: Archaea > Methanobacteriati > Methanobacteriota > Halobacteria > Halobacteriales > Natrialbaceae > Halopiger > Halopiger aswanensis. The sequence goes on from NZ_RAPO01000003.1 coordinate 180,910, forward strand.
GGAAATCGACGCTCGTCCCCTGGATCGCCTCGCTGGGTACCGCCGTCATCGCCGCTCAGTATCTCCCCGGTCGGTGGTACGTCCTGCTCGGCGGTCTCGTCGCCGCCGCCGTCGAGGTGATCCGCTATGATGCGTGAGCTCGGCCTCGACCTCGCCGACGCGCTCTCGCTCGAGCCGCTCACGGTCGGCGTCATCCTCGCGATGACCGCCGTCACCGTGCTCACGAAGGTCGGCGGCATCTGGCTCGTCCGCCACGTCGAGTTGAGCGACCGCCTCGAGGCCGGCCTCTCCGTGCTGCCGGGCGCGATCGTGATCGCCGTGCTGGGACCGGATCTGGCGAACGGCGGGCCGGCCGAGTGGGGCGCTGCGGGGCTGGTGCTGCTCGTAATGTGGCGCACCGAGAACATTCTGCTGGCGCTGATCGCCGGCGTCGTCGGCGTCGTCACGTTTCGGAGCGTGCTCTGAATCGGGCTGGCGACGCTCGAGTCCGAACCGGGTGTCGACGCTACGTTCGGCGCCACCGGTGCACTACCGCAGCACCGAGCGCGATCAACCCGACGGCGCCGAACGCAACCGGAATCGCGGTTCCGACGGTTTCGGTCGTCGCGCCCGCAAAGTCGAGCGGCGGAACGCCGTTCAGCGGTCCTGCGTACCAGAGAACGAGATAGATGAGTTCGAACGTCCGTCGGGTTCGACTCCAGAGACCGAGCGTCTGTGCGACCGACGGGACGAAAAGCACTGCACCGCCGAACACGACCGCGCCCTCGAGACCCGCCTCGAGGACCGTCGGCCAGACTGCGACGCCGAGAAACGCCCCCGTAACGAGTGCGCCGGCGGCCCACTCCGCGAGCAGTTGGCGGTACGGCTGTCTCGAGGAGACGATAAATGGCGTGACCCGGTGATGGACCGAGCGGTAGCCCATGCCGGACCAAACGAACAGCGGCCAGATCGCTGCGACCGAGACGATGGCTTCAGAGGGGACGGTGCCGGCGGCACCGACGACGGTGATGACGGCCGCACCGGCGTACCACCACCAGGGCCGACCTCTAATGAGGAGTCGCAGTTCCTGAACGAGGAGCCGACCGAATCCGCCGGCCGATCGGTTAGCGACGGGCGTCAGCGAGACGTTTGTGGGTTCGGTCGCATCGCCCTCCTCACTGTCGCGAGAGAAAACAGATGGCACGAACCGACGGAATCGGTCGACGAGGGTACCACTCGTCGATTCGTCTCCAGCGTCGTACCGATCGTAGGGCAGGGTCGCGACGAGCGCCAGTCCGATGCCCGCCAACGAGAAGCCGAGTCGGTTCGCGAAAAACCACGCGGGCCACGCGCCGCCGTTCCACTCGAACGTGACGACCTCACCGTCGATCGTCCCGGTCCCGTAGTTCGCGACCGGCGGGCCGTCGTATTCGGGGGCGACCGAGAGCAACGCGTCGACGGTCATCTCGCCCGTCCCGACCAGCCCGACGGAATCGACGGCCCGCACCCAGAACGGAATCGACGTTGTTCCCCCCGCATCATCCCCGACAGCAGCCGCTGCGGCCGTCAAGACCGCGATTGCGCCGAAAAAGTAGACCACGTTCCCGGCCGTCCCGCGTAGCCGGTCGGTCGACTGCAGGACGAGCGTGAAACCGGCCACGAAACAGCCCACCGGAAAGGCGATCAGAAAGACGCCGCCGACGATCCAGACCGGATCGGTCCTGCCGACGCCGTGGACGGCGTGATTGACGAGCGCAGCCCCGGCCAGCGTCGCCAGGATCGCCGCGACGACCGTGACGTGACTGAGCCAAGTACCGAGAAGGTACGTCCGGTCCCTGACCGGCGTGCTCGCGAGGAGTTCATCGAACCCCGTCGAACGATCCCGACGAAGCGAACTCGCGAGGACGTAGTAGCCGACCAGCAGCAGAAACATGCCACCGGTGAGTCCCGTGGTCAATCCGACGTACGGCGCGGTCCGCTCCCCACGGTAGTCGACGGTCGCCCCGTCGACGGTGTCCTGATAGAACAGGTCGAACGTGCCGACGTTCAACTGGTAGCCGATGACCGCGACGATCGCCAGCACGATCAGCAGCCGTCGAGAGCGGAATCGCTGGAGAACGTCGGCCCGAGCGACGCGGATCGCGGTCGAGAGCTCCCCACCAGCCATCTACCTCACCCCTCCCGACCCCGTCACCGCGTTCGCGTCCATCCGCGGTCCGACGTGATCGAGGTAGGCGTCCTCGAGCGTCGGCGTCACGGGTTCGGCGTCCGAGTGCGGACGCTCGTCGGCGATGAGCCGCACCCGGACGCCGTCGGCTCGCTGGACCGTGCTCGAGACCCGATACCGCTCGCGGAGGGTCTCGAGGTCATCGCGCGGCGCGAGGTACTCGTAGACCTTGCCCTGGGTGTCGGCGACGAGCGATTCCGGATCGGCGTGGGCCAGCAACTCGCCGTCGTTCAGGAGGGCGACCCGCGACGCCGTCGCTTCGACGTCGGGGACGATGTGCGTCGAGAGGAGGACGATGCGGTCTTCGGCAACCGAGGACAGCAGGTTCCGCACCTGCACGCGCTTCTCCGGATCGAGGCCGACTGTCGGCTCGTCGACGACCAGCACGTCGGGGTCGTTGACCAGCGCCTGCGCGATGCCGACGCTCTGGCGCATCCCGCCGGAGAAGGTACGGAGTTTCCGATCCGCCGCGTGCTCGATCCCCGTCAGGGCCAGCAGTTCGTCGATTCGGGCGCCAGCCGTCTCGCGGTCCAGCCCGCGCAGGGCGGCCACGTACTCGAGGAACTCCCGTGCGGTCAGGTCGGGATAGACGCCGAAATCCTGCGGCAGGTAGCCGAGTCCCTCCCGAACGGCGGCCGGCGACTCGGTGACGTCGGTCCCGTTCCAGGTAATGGTCCCGGTCGTGGGCTCGGCGACCGTCGTAATGATTCGCATCAGGGTTGACTTTCCGGCGCCGTTCGGTCCGAGCAGGCCGTGGATTCCCGTCTCTAACTCGAGGTCGACGTTTCGAACACCCCAGAGATCGTCGCCGTAGCGCTTGCCGACGGACTCCAGTCGAAGGGTCATTGGCGAGTCCATCGAACGCCGCTGTCATAAAATGGTTCCACAGTTACACTATCGGAAGCGGCGGCTTCGCGGCGACTAGATTCCCCGGACACGAGCGCGGACAGTACGCGAATTTATCCGTTCGGCACGCGAATCACCGCTATGGAACGACGGGAGCGATCCTTTCGCGGTATTTCCGAGCGGCTCGCGATTCGCTACCTGACGAACCTCGGCGGCGAGCAGGTCGACGACGGAACGATCGCGGGCGAGGACTGGACCGCCGCGGTTTCCTCGGAGAAGGTCGATATCGGCCCGTCGATGTCGCTAACTGAGGTGACCGTCGTCTTCGAGGGCGACGAGGAAACCCTCGAGCCGCTCGTGGACAAGTTCGCCCAGAAGGCGATGCGCGCGGGGGGATGACGTGATGGCGGGGGATCCCATCGACGGCCAGATCCTGCTGCTTACGGCGGCAAAGTCAGGGGTGTCGCCGACCCGACTGCCCGATCTGGTCGACCGTACCCAGGCACACCTCGCGTCCGCGCGCGAGGAATACCGCCGCGAGTACGAACGAATCGACGAGACCGAGACCTTCGAGGCGTTTCTCGTCGACTGGGGCCACTGGGACGAAATCGCCGACGCCGTCGGACTGGACGACCGCGAGCAGTCGGCCGTCCGGCGCGCCCACGAGGAACAGCTCCTGCGCGTCGGCCGGCGAAACGACCGCGAGGAGGAGTTCGAGACGGCCCTCGAGATCCGCGAGCCGGTGTTGATCGGGCCCGAAGGGAGCGGCGAGGAAGGCGACCACTGACGATCCCGTGTCGGCGGTCGGATCGAGACACGGGGTTGGATCGCGAGGACGGTGTTCGATCGGCCGCGCGGCTCGAAGTCGATGACAACGCTAAAGATACTGATTCACCTTTGCCAAGACACTGAGACGATGGCCATCGACAAGGAAACCGACATGACCGACGAGGAGATCGACGATTTCCTCGGCCGGCACGAGACGGGGGTGCTGTCGCTCGCGCGCACCGACGAACCGTACGCGATTCCGATCTCGTACGGCTACGACGACGACAATCGCGGGTTCTACATGCGACTGGTATCGACGCCGGACAGCGAGAAGCGGGAGTTCCTCGACTCGTCGCCTCAGGCTCGGCTCGTCGTCTACGACGAAGCGGAGTCGACCTATCGAAGCGTCATCGCCACCGGGACTCTCGAGGACATCGACCCGTCGGACCTTACGCCGGACCAGATCGCCCAGTACGGCGAGGCCAGACGGCCGCTCTTCGAAATTTGGGCTGAGGGGAAGGAAGATCTGAACATCGAACTCTACCAACTCGTGCCGGAGTCGCTCAACGGTCGACGGACCGAAGTCGACCGCGAGGAGTAATCGATAGCGCCGGGCGTCGCTGCGAGGTCAGCGAGTTGCATCCGACAATCGCTAGCGGGTCGGGGCGCGGCGATCAACAGTAGAATCGAGGAGCGGCGCGACTAGATTCACGCTCGAATCTCGAGGGCTCTCGAGGTCTCGAGACGCCCGAGCCCGCGTAACGAACCGAGCGATGGCACTGCGGGTCTCGAGACGGTGCGGTCGGCGTCGATAAGTATCAGTTGGTCTGTTGTTGCGTGGCGAACGCCGACTCGGTCACGTCGGCGCCACAGACCGGACAACCGTGGGAAAGCGTCGCTTCCCGCATCGACTCGTTGACCTCGATTTCTTGGCCGCACTCGGGACAGGTGAATTCGTATCTACTCATGTGCTCGTGACGACTCGGTTTGTATCCGGTATGGGTCGGCTACGTTCATAGCTGTGCGTCCACTATATATAGGGTTGCGGTTCGGTGCTGGGAACCTATAGTTCCCGAAGCCTTCTTACGGGAGGAGTCATCCCTCGTGGTCGAGGATCGCGTCCAGGAGTTTCGTCTGTGCCGCAGCGAGGTGTTCGGTGAACGTCGTACTCGTGATATCCAACTCATCGGCGACCTCCCCGGCGTTGGCCCGTTTGGGATGTTCGAAGTAGCCCATCCGGTGGGCCGTCTCGAGCACCTCGAGCTGGCGGTCGGTCAGCGTGCTGCGGTCGACGAAGACGAGGTTCTGCTCGGCGTGGTCCTGCTGGGACTGCAGCAGGCGCTGGACGTCGAGGTTCTCGCACTCGGCCTGCAGTTCGCCGATGATCGCCTGCAACCCCTGCATGTCCGGCGCGTGGAATGTGAGATATAGCGCCGTCCCCTGCGTGCGGACGTCGACGACGGGGCAGTCGAAGCCCTCGACGATCTCGCAGGGACACCCACAGCCGAGGTCGCGCTGGAACCGGTAGACCGAACTCGAGCCGTACGCGAAAACCGACTCGAGGTCGGCGTCGACGTCGAACGCGTCGTCCTCGGGATACTCCTCGGCCTCGAGCATGAACTCCTCCGTCACGCGCTCGGGCGCGTCCGGATTGACGCTCTTGGAGACCGACTGAACCGACCCGCCGGTCTCGCCGGCCGCTTGCGCGACGACGCAGTGGGGCGGATCCTCGAGTTTCACTTCGGCGCGTATCCCCGACGGCACGGCCGTGTCTGGGGGGCGGGGCAACCTAAACCCTGCGGGACGGGTCGTTTGGTGGGACTGCACCATCACCGGTAAGTACAGTGCTCACCTGCGCCCGCTGAGATCGAATACGCGCCGCCAGCAACCACCTTCGGCCCCGTGAGAACAGCCGCCACACCGCTCGAGCGGCGGATTCTGCCACCCCATATAAAGCACCCTGTATTTATTGGGACTCGTTTGGAGGGGGTCCGGTGGATACTAGGAAGTGAACGATGTCCGCTACGAACTCTGACGCGAAGCGAGGATGGCCCCGCGAGGAAGACACCGCCGACCCCCAGCACGTGCTCGCCGCGCTCGACGACGACGCCTGCAGAGCCATTCTGGAGGCGACGAGCGACGAGTCGCTGACCGCGACCGAACTCTCCGAGCAGTGCGACATCCCGACCTCGACCGCCTACCGCAAGGTCGAGAAACTCACCGAAGCGAACCTCGTCGAGGAACGCGTCCGGATCAACACCTCCGGCAAGCACGCGACCGAGTACCGCCGATCGTTCGACGACGTCGTCGTCTCCGTCGCCGACGGCGGCGTCGAAATCGAGATGACGAGCCCGGACGCCGACGGCGATTCGAGCGCGAACACTAACGCGAGCTCCGCCCAGCCCGTCGCCGGTGACTGACGACGGCCGACTGATCGACGCGACCGCGACCGGACGCACGTACACACCACTGCTCGGGTGACGTCGTAGCGGACGCCTCGAGCGGTTCCGGCCGGTGATTCGATTCTGCTTCTCGTCTCGAGCGTGAGATCGCGGAGCGACCGCAATTTGGACAGATCCGGAGCTAGTTACGATTCCGAGACTGCTCGAGGTTACTCGGGTCGGTCTCCGCTCCGCCAGCGTCCTCGGCCGACGGCAGCGAGCCCGCCGCAGCGACGAGCGGCGCCGGCAGTCGATCGGCGACCCACTCGCCGGCGTCGGCCAGCGGCTTTCGAACGACGGTGTACCCGATCGAGATGACGAGCATGCCGACGACGACCGTCCGAATCGTCCCGTCGAAGACGACCAGCGCGGGCAGCGCCAGCACGGCCGCGAGCGCGAGGTCGCCGGGCGAGCCGTCGTAGCCGATCCACCGCCGCGGCGCGAGCCAGCGCCCGTGGTAGTGACTGTAGACGGCTCGGTCGGAGGTTCCCAGCCAGGGTCTCGGCTCGAGGCCGCCGCCGAACAGATCGGTGACGGGGTGGAGCGAGGCGGTGAGGAAAAAGACGGCAGCTGCGACGGTCCAATCCGTCGGGACCGCGATCGCGACGACGACCGCGGGAACCGCGAGCAGCCAGGCGTAGACCGGAAAGTGCAGCGTCTTCCGGTGGGTGCCGACGAGATCGAGATCGGGAAAGAGGCCGCCGGCGATCGCGGCGACGGCGACGACCGGAGCGACCCCCGGCGCGACGAGGGCGACGGCGGCGGCGAGAAGGAGCCCAACCAGAGCGTGCGTCGTGGCCATCATAGGGTATACACGGATAGACGCGTCTCGAGCATATGTTCGTTGGTGTGGGCGGTCCGGTCGCCTGCACGCGGTTGGCGGTGCAGACACCGTCGGTTGAACGGAGCGTGGTCGAAAGAAATCGCGATCGATGGAACCGCGTGATCGAGGGACGGAACGGGACAGACCCGGCGTCTCTCGTCGATCAGCTTAGTCGTCGCTCGGGGCCGCCGCGGCGCCGTCGCCGGCGCTGACGCCCGTTCCGGGGCCGACCTCGATGTCGAGTTCGTCGAGCTTCTCGTCGGGCACGACGCCGTCGACCCAGCCGCGGTAGTCGTAGTACTCCTCTTTCATCTGCTCGAGTTCGCAGTACTCGCCCTCGCTGGCGCCCTGACCGGGGATGCCGTCGGGCAGGAACCGGTCCGGCAGCGAGTCGTCCGCGCCGTCGAAGCCGGCGAGGTTGTTGTAGTAGCGCTCGAGGTTGTAGACGCGCTCGCCGGCCTCCATCAGCTCGTCCTCCGTGACGTCGCGGCCGGTCATGCCGTTGTACTGGAGGACGTACTCCTCGATGCCCTCCGCGAAGGCGTTGAACTTGCAGATGTCGAAGGAGTCGCTGATGGCGTGGAGGTCCTGGAACTCCGCGGTCAGTTCGCCCTTGCCCTCCCACTCGTAGGGATCGACCTTCTCGGGGATCCCCAGGATTTCCGCGGCGGGCGTGTAGCCGCGCAGGTGGCAGGCGCCACGGTTCGAGGTGGCGTAGCCGATGCCCATCCCCTTCATGCAGCGCGGGTCGTAGGCGGGGATGGTCTGGCCCTTGACGGCCAGGGAGTTCTCGTGGGCGTCCATCTTCTCCGCGATGCGGTCGGCGCCCTCGGCCAGCAGGTCCGCGAGGTCGGTCTCGCGGTGGGCGATCCGCTCGATCATGTCGACCATCTCCTCGGAGTCGCCCCAGTCCATGTCGTGATCGAGGTCCTCGAGTTTGCCCTCCTCGGTCATCTCCATGGCCATGGCCATCATGTTGCCGACCTCGATGGTGTCGACGCCCATGTCGTTACAGCGGTCGATCATCAGGGCGATGTCGTCGCGCTCGGTGTGACCGGAGTTGGGGCCCAGCGCGAACGCGGACTCGTACTCGTAGGACTCCGTCCGGACGTTCATCTCCTCGCCCTTGTGCATCGTCTGGACTTCGACTTCCTTCTTGCAGGCGACGGGACAGGAGTGACAGGTCGGCTCGTCGACGAGGATGTTCTCGCGGACGTTCTCCCCCGACACCTGTTCGGAGTCGAACTCCTCGCCGCCGAAGCCGTCCTCGCGGGCGTCCCGCGTCGAGGTGTACTTCGCGTTGCGGGTCGGGAGCCCGGACATCTCCTCGGTGAGGTTCATGAGGACGTTCGTGCCGAACTTCGAGAGCCCGCCCTCGTTGGGCGCGGTGACGTCGGACTCCTGGATGACCTGCATGGCCTGCTGGTGGCCCTCCATGAACGTCTCCTTGTCCGCGGGTTTGGGCATCTTCGTCCCCGATTTGACGACGACCGCCTTGAGGTTCTTCGAGCCGGCGACGCAGCCGACACCGCCGCGACCCGAGGCGCGGTCGTCCTCGTTCATGATCGTGGCGTAGCGAACCTCGTTCTCGCCGCCGGGGCCGATCCCCATGATGCTCAGGTTCTTGCCGTAGGACCCCTCGACTTCCTCCTCGATGGCGTCGCGGGCGTCGTGGAAGCCCATCCCCCACAGGTGGGAGGCGTCGCGCAGTTCGACCTCGCCGTCCTCGACGAACGCGTAGACCGGTTCGTCGGCCTGGCCCTCGAAGAGCAGCCCGTCGAAGCCGGCCCACTTGAGTCGCGCGCCGGACCAACCGCCCTGGTGACTGTCGGTGACGGTGCCGGTCAGCGGCGACTTGGTACAGACGGCGATCCGGCCGCTCATCGTTACCTGCGTGCCCGACAGCGGCCCGTTCATAAAGGCGAGCAGGTTGTCGGGTCCGAGCGGATCGACGTCCGGTCCCTGTTCGAATACGTACTTCACCCCGAGGCCGCGCGCACCGATATACTTCTTCGCGTCCTCGTCGTCGATCGACTCGTACGCGACGTCCCCGTCCGAGAGGTCGATGCGAGCGACCCTATCTTGGAAACCGCCGAATTCTGTCATGATAAACCCCTCTTGTTACAGTACGCCCTCTACGCTGTTAGTAGTTCCCAACCATCAGTAACCACATGTAGTTAACACGCCGTCCGGTCGATCGCCCCGTCTCACTGAATTGTCAGTGGCGGGGCGGTGATCCCGCTCGAGCGCCGAGGTGGTAAGAACTGCGTACTCGTAACGACCCGTCCTTACTGCGACCGTGCCGGGAGCGGCCAGGAGCGGCCGAGAGCGACACGGAACGGGCGCCCCTCGTGGCTATAACAGTAGTGCCACGATCGCGAGGATGATGAAGATCAACACGAAGATCCGCGCGATCTCCATCGAGACCCCTGCGACGCCTCGCGCCCCGACGGCCGCGGCGATGATCGCGAGGACGAAGAACACGATCGCCCAGTACAGGAATCCGCCGCCGCCCTGCAACGGTATTGCGTGCTCGAGCATGCCGTCGGCTATCACGACCGGGTACATAAACGCCGGCGACCGTCCGCGGGGCTAAGAACGGACTACAGGACGGTAACCGCAGATTCAGACGCTGTGGGCGGGGACTACGCGGACTCGTTCGCGTCGGCAGCGTCGTCGAAGAACGCGCGACAGAGTTTCGCCTCGGCGGTCCGCAGGTGCTCGTGGAACGTCGGCCGCGAGACGTCCATCGACTGGGCGAGTTCCTCGCCGGTCGTCGGTCGGGGCCACTCGAAGTAGCCGCCGAGATAGGCGCGCCGTAACGCGTCCAGTTGGCGCTCGGTGAGGTCGTCCTCGAGGCGCCCCGCGAACTCTTGGCGCGTGTCGCCGCCGCGGTCGCGCTGCTGGAACGAGCGCACGTCCGTTCCCTCGTAGCGGTCCTCGAGGGATTCGACGATCGACCGGACGTTCGCCGACCGGGGAATCTCGAGTGTGACCGTCGCGCTGCCGTCCTCGCTCTCGATGGCGTGGGTGCGGACGCCGCGCTCGGAGAGCCAGCCGACGAGGTCGTCGTCCCGCTCGAGTTCGATCAGACACTCCTCGTCGCGCTCGACGACGATTCGACAGTCGACGTTGGGCAACGCTGCGGCGGCGTCGGTGAGTTCCGCGGCGCTGGCGCCGGTGGCGGTAAACAGCGAGGTTGTTCGTTCCTGCCCGTCCCCGTTGCGAGTACCGCCGGTCCGGTGAACCGACCGGCGGTACTCGAGCCGGCAGTCCGCGTCGGCCGAGAGTGCGACCGGCGCGACCCGGCGATCGCGGACCTCGAATTCGACCGCGACGACCGCGTCGGTCGCGAGCATGCGGCTGGTTTCGCGAGCGTTGATCCCGCTGGCGATCGCGCGGGCGAGCGCCGAGAGGATCGCGGATTCGCGCTCGTCGACGTCGGTGCCGTCGGCGAGGCGAACCGTCAGAACGCCGTACTCGATCTCGTTGTACTGAAGCGGAAACGCGGCCAGAGTGGCTCCGTCGACGGTTCCGACGGACACGCCGTCGCTCGAGAGCGCCGCGGCGGCGGGGTGGTCGCCGTCGGCCGAGATCGAGTCGTCGACGACGCTCGTCCCGGCGTTCGTGCGAACGTCGATCGTCCCCGTCGCGGGGTTGCGCTCGCCGATCCAGACGCCCTCGTAGGCCGGTTCGTCGGCGATCCGCTCGCAAACTGCAGCCTCGAGTTCCCCGCGATCGGTCGAGCCTGCCACGGACGCGGTGACGTCCCGAACGAGCCCCTCGACGCGATCGAGGACGTACTCGAGTTCCTCGGTGCGGCGCTCGAGGGCGCGTTCGGCTTCCTTGCGCGCGGTGATGTCGTTCTGGAAGCCGACGTAGTTGGTGACCTCGCCGGCGTCGTTGCGGACGGGCGCGATCGTCACCTCGTTCCAGAACTCGGTGCCGTCCTTGCGGTAGTTCTTGAGTTCGACGGTGACCGGTCGGTCCTCGTCGATCGCGGCCGCCATCTCCGCGATCGCCGCCGGATCCGAGTCCTCGCCCTGCAGAAACCGGCAGTTGCGCCCGACAACGTCGTCATAACTGTAGCCCGTCATCTCCTGGTAGGCGTCGTTGACGTACACAAGCGGGTTGTCCTCGCGGTCGGGGTCCGAGATCGTGATGCCGACCGGCGCCTCCTCGAGGGCGCGTTCCTTGACGGTGCGGTCGGTCGCCGGCGGAGACGCGGGCGCGGAGTCGTCGGCGTCGGCCGATTGCTCGGCGCCGGCGTCGAACGCGGCCGCTGCGTCCGGTTCGGCGTCCGTGCGGGCAGTCGACTCGAAGACGATCGTCACACCGTCCTCGTCGCGGTGGACGCGAGCGTCGTACCGGTCGTCCTCGAGGGGGACCGTTCGAACGGTCCCGACGACCGTCTCCTCGATCGCCGCCTCGAGCGACGGCCACGACGCGAGCGTCGCGGGATCGCGAGGGCCGCTCTCGGTGTCGATTCCGAACGCGTCACGGGCCGCCCGGTTGGCGTACGCGATCGTCCCGTCGGCGACCGAAATGACGGGCGCGACGACGCGCTCGAGCGCGGCTGCCGCCGGCGAGGTACTCTCGGCACCCGCTGCGGGATCGGCGTTAGTCATAGGTCCTCGTACGGAACTCGTCCCTAAGAACCGTGTGGCTCGGCGAACGGGTCACGATTCGAACCATAGGCGTGAGAGTTAATAACATGCACGGTAGATAATGATGTATGAGCACCTACCGTTCACCGTTCGAGCGACTCCGCGAGAAGTTCGACAAATCGGAACTACAGTGCCGACAATGTGGCTACCTCGACGAGGACGGCGGCTGGCAGGTGACCACGTCCGGGAATCGGGTCAACTACCGGTTCGTCTGTCCGACCTGCGGCGCGATCGAGACCAAGGAGATGCGACTGTAGTCGCGCGTGGAATCGAGACGCGACTAACGAGTATCGCCGCCCGAGCGGCGCCGGAAGCGCCCGCAGTCGACGGGCGGAGCGAACGTCTACGAACGGTGGACGGAGCGGCGCGTGCTCTCGTTGCTCTTCGATTCAGTCTCATCGACTCTCGAAAGGACCCACGCCGACCCGCTCTCGGAACGTGATCGCCGATCTCGAGTCGGGACTGGCAATATCGAGACGCGATCGCCGACCCTGAGACGCGACCGACGATCTCGAGTCACCGCCTGTTCGAATCGTCGCTCGCTCGAGCGATCCCAACGAAGGCGCTTTAGGCGCTGGCCCGCTTTCCCCTGCTAATGAGTCAACCGACGCCCGACGTCTACGAGCAGGGCAAGGGCATGGACGCCCACAACCAAGTGATGCGCGAGATCCGCTCGCGCAAGGAGGCCAGCTACGATCCCCACGAGCCCACCCGCGTCTGGCTCGACGAGGACAACACGCCCGACGGCGTCAAACGGAGCCTGACGATCATCCTCAACACGGGCGGCTGTCGCTGGGCCCGCGCCGGCGGCTGCACCATGTGCGGCTACGTCGCCGAGAGCGTCGACGGCGGCTCCGTCTCCCACGAGGCCCTGATGGACCAGATCGAGGTCTGCCTCGAGCACGAGCGCGAGAACGCCGACGAACCCGCCGGCCTCATCAAGATCTACACCTCCGGCTCCTTCCTCGACGAGCGCGAGGTCGGCGCCGAGACCCGCAAAGCGATCGCCGACACCTTCGGCGATCGCGACCGCATGGTCGTCGAGTCCCTGCCCGACTTCGTCGACCGCGAGAAGATCGCCGACTTCACCCAGTACGGACTCGACACCGACGTCGCGATCGGCCTCGAGACGGCGACGGACCGCGTGCGCCACGACTGCGTGAACAAGTACTTCGACTTCGCCGATTTCGAAGACGCCTGCGCCGAGGCCGCAGCGGCCGACGAGGAAGCCGACGACGCCGAGGCCGGCATCAAGGCCTACCTGCTGATGAAGCCGCCCTTCCTCACCGAATCGGAAGCCGTCGAGGACATGATTTCCTCGATCGAGCGCTGCGCCGACGTCGAGGGCTGTCACACCGTCTCGATGAACCCCTGCAACGTCCAGCGCTACACCATGGTCGACGAACTCTACTTCAACGACGGCTACCGGCCGCCGTGGCTCTGGTCGGTCGCCCACGTCCTCGAGGAGACCGCCGACGTCGACGCCATCGTCGTCTCGGACCCCGTCGGCCACGGCTCCGACCGCGGGCCGCACAACTGCACGGAGTGTGACGACCTCGTCCAGAAGGCGATCAAGGACTTCGACCTCCGGCAGGATCCTTCCGTATTCGACCAGGTCTCCTGCGAGTGCGAACTGACCTGGGAGACCGTCATGGAGCGCGAGCGGAGTTTCAACCAGCCGCTGACGCGGTAACGGTAACGGTAACCGACGACGTCGCCAGCCACCGATCGTCAGTCATCCCTCGGCGGTTCGTCGTCACCGCGCTGTACCGTCTCCGCGTCGACCCGCGGCAGCCGAACGTCGACGACCGTTCCTCGGGGCTGATTCGTGCGGAACGCGAGCTGGCCGCCCGACTGCGAGACGACCCAGTTGACAAGCCAGAGGCCGAGGCCGCTCGCGTGGCGTAACTGCGTAATCTCGCGATCTTCCTGCAGGAGCGCACGCTCTTCTTCGGGGATGCCGGGGCCGTCGTCCGCGATCGAGAGCACGACCATGTCGCCGGCGCTCTCGTGACGGCCACCCGGCTGGTCGTTCTTCGACGCGTCCAGCCGTATTTCGATCGTCGGCGACGCGCTGTCGTTGTGTTCGACCGCGTTCTCGAGCACCTGGAAGATCGCCGTCTCGAGGTAGTCGGTCCCGCGGACGAAACACTGCTCGGGGACCGAGTCGGCCAGTTCGACGGTGAGGTCGACGGAATCGGGTGCTTCGCTATCGGTGTCGGGATCTGCATCGGCGGTGGGTTCGCCTTCCACCACGGCGTACGCACACTCGAGCCGGTCGATCACCTGCTGCAATACTGCGACGAGATCGATCGGTTTGTGTATCGCCCCGTCGCGCTCGAGGGTGCGCTCGACCGCCCGGGTCTTCTCGGCGAGGCCGATGAGGTCGTCGGCTCGCTCCCGGATGATCGTCGCGTACTCGGCCGCGTCGGTCCCGTCATCCGCGAGGCGGTCGGCGAGTTCCTCGGCGCAGCCGTCGATGATGTTCATGCCGTTGCGCAGGTCGTGGCGTAACACGCGGTTGAGGATCTCGAGTTGCTGCTGTTGCCGTTTGCGATCGGTGATGTCGGTGTAGAGTCCGACGGTCCGTTCGACCGACGCCTCCCCGCCGGCTCCGTCCGCCGACGCGTCGGTCGTCACCGGCACGACGCGGATCATGAAATCCCGCAGGCCGTCCGCAGTCCGGCGTTTGCCTTCGGTTTCGACGACCGAGCCTCGGTTGCTCCGCCTGTTGATCGTCATCGCCGCGGCGCTTCGGTCGGGCGGGACGATGCGTTCGTCGAGCGGTTCGCCGACCAGTTCGTCCGCCTCGTAGCCGAAAAGGCACTCGAACGCGGGATTGACGGCCTCGACGATCGGTTCCTCGGACTCGGTGTGGCGTGCGATGACGGCCGCGTCGGGGACGTTCTCGAAGAGCGCGGCGAACCGGTCCCGCTCCGCGCGAATCTCTGCCTCGAAGTCGAATCGATCGAGCGCGTCGGCGACGTGGGAGAGCAGCAGCTCCGCGAGTTCTTCGTCGTCGGCGTCGAACGCGTCCGGCTCCGTCGAGACTGCCTGAAAGACCCCTTTCTCCCCGATCGGGACGGAAAGTGCCGACCGGAATTCGGCGCTTTCGGGCGCCGCATCCTCGTCGGCGGCGACGTCCGCGATCCGATAAGTTTGGCCCGTTTGATACGTCTTTCCGGCGATCCCCTCGTCGATCGACATCGGCCGGGCGAACGCCTCGTCGATCTCCGACGAGATCGCCTTCTTGACGAGGGATTCGCCCTCCGCGATGTCGACGACGCAGGCGTCGAAGTGCAGCACCTCCTCGGCCGCCTCGAGGGTGAGGTCGTAGATTTCCGCACGCGTCTCGCAGTCGTCCAGCCGGGACGCGACCTCGTGGAGGTTCTCGATCTTCGCCTCGTGGGCGACGAGTTCGTGTTGCATCCGCTTGCGGTCGCTGATATCTCGGACGATTCCGACGGTCCCCTCGAGATCGCCGTCCGGACCGGTCAACGCCGCGTTGATCTCGCAGGGAACGTGGCGGCCGTCGCGCGTCTCGAGGGTGACCTCGTAGGCGGCGATCGCGTCTCCGCCGCGTTCTCTGTCAGCGACTCGACCCGCGGAAGAGAGCGCGCGGAGTCGCTTGCGGCGGCGGTCGGCGCTCTCGTCGGTGAGGATGGTCGAGATGTGTGCGCCGACGAGGTCGTCGCGCTCGTAGCCCGTCACGTCGGTCATCGCGTCGTTGACCGTGACGAACCGGCCCGACCGGTCCAGCGAGTAGACGCCGTCGCCGACCGTTTCGACGACGGTCTCGGTGCGCTCGAGGTCGCGCTCGCGGACGGCCCGATCGAGCGCCGCTTCCGCCGTCGCAGCCAGCACGCCGAGGAGGTGAACGGCGACGGCGTCGAGGTCGCTCTCCGGCCCGGAGCCAACTGCCAACAGGCCGTGGTCCCCGAGCGGCTGCAGCGCGACGGTGCCGGTCGCGTTCGCGATCGGGTGGGCCGTGTGATCCGACGTAATGTCGGCGACGACCGTCGGCTCCGTGGCCGTGTACGCCCGCCAGAGGAGTCCGTCGTCGGGACCGATGCACTGAACGTCGCCAGCAGCCGCCTCGAGGCGGGTGGTCGTTCCGACGGGCTCGAGCGCGTCCGACGCGGTGCGGTCGCCGGTCGCGATCCCGCCGTCGCCGTCGGTCCGAAGATAGAGCGCTGCGAGCGGCTCGTCGACGACGTGTTCGGTTGCGGCCGTGACGATCGCCGCGATTTCGGCGGCAGACTCGGCGCGAAGCAGTTCGTGCGTCGTTTCCTGCAGGGCCTCGAGGGCGACGGCCCGGTTCCGATCGGCATCGGTGGCGGTCAGTTCGCGCCGCTCGGCGGCAGCGTCCGGGCTCGGCGACTCGGACGAGGTATCATCGTTATCGTCATCGTCATCATCGTCCGTCGCTCGTGACTGCGCCTGCAGCAGATCGTGCAGCCGCGTGGCGAGCATCGCGACGCCCTGCGACCGAGGGACGTAACCGTCCGCACCCGCGGCGATCACGTTGCCCGCGAGTTCCTCGCTGCCGTCGGCCGCCGTCGGCGTCACGACGATCGGAATGTCTCCGCGTTGCGCTCTGATTCGCGTACAGAGCGCGGTGGGCGAGCCGTCGGGGAGCGGCCCGCCGAGCACGACGCAGTCGGCACTCGAGAGCGTCGCCAGACAGTCGGCGGCCGTCCCGACGACGTCGGGTTCGATCCCGGCGTCTCGCAGGACGGCGACGACCTCGTCCGACGGGTTAGCGTCGGCGTAGACGGCACAGGTCGTGGGAGTCATCGTGCGTTGAAGCCGCGGACCGCTTTTGCTCGTCGCAACGCAGCGCCGCAACCGACGTCCCGCCGAACGGGACGTAATTGTTGCCTCTGTGACGTACGAGGAAAATAAGTGTGACGGCCTACGCGTCGATGCTGGTCTCGAAGCCCCGAAGAACCCCCTGGCCGTCGGTCGGGCCGACGTCGGGCAGCGTCGCGCGTTCGGGGTGGGGCATCAACACCGCGACGGTGTCGCGGTCGCCGAGGACGCCGGCGACGTTGTGTTTCGAGCCGTTCGGGTTGACCTCGGGGCCGGTCTCGCCGTTCGCGTCGCAGTACCGGAAGAGGATCCGGTCCTCGGCCTCGAGTTCCGCGAGTCGCTCGTCGCGGATCTCGTAGCGGCCCTCGCCGTGTGCGATGGGAACCTCGATGACCTCGCCCTCCTCGTAGGCGGCGGTCCAAGGCGTGTCGTCGCGCTCGACGCGCAGGTAGACGTGCTCGCACTGGAAGCGCGCGCTCTCGTTGGTCGTAAAGGCGCCCTCCGTCAGTCCGGACTCGCAGCCGATCTGGGCGCCGTTGCAGACGCCGAGGACGGGCACGCCGTCGCTTGCAGCCTCCCGCACTTCGGCCATGATCGGCGAGCGGGCGGCCATCGCGCCGGCCCGGAGGTAGTCCCCGTAGGAGAACCCGCCCGGTAGGACGATGCCGGTGGTATCCTCGGGGAGGCCGTCCTCGTGCCAGACGATTTCGGCGTCGATGCCGAGGTGCTTGAGGGCGCGTTCGGCGTCGCGGTCGCAGTTCGAGCCGCCGAATCGAATGATGGCGACGGTCATCTATCGTTCGTCGACCTCCACATCGTAATCGTGGATGGTCGGGTTCGCCAGCAGCCGCTCGGCCATCTCGTCGGCGCGTTCGCGGGCGTCGTCGGCCGATTCGGCCTCGAGGTCGACCTCGAAGCGGTCGGCCGAGCGCAGGTCCTCGAGTTCGAAGCCCAGCCGCTCGAGGGCCTGTTTCGTCGTCTCGGCCTCCGGATCTAACACGCCGCGTTTGAGTCGGACGGTCACCGTCGCGGTGTAGGCGGTCATCACCTGATATCCCGTAACCGTGCTCAAAAACGCTTTCGCCTTGGCGCTGTGTTACACGTTCGTGGATAAGGGAGCAGTCGCAGCGCACTGTCGCCGGCAACGAGCCGTCGACGGGTGCTCGACGGGACGAAACAGCCAGCGGAAACGGCCCGTCGATGACTACGGCGACGAACGGCGCTGATCACCCGCTCGAGCGGGGCGGAGCTTTTTGTGTTCGATCACGAACACTACCGCATGGTCACCGATCGGTCGAGGCTACAACTTACGATGCCCGCGGCCGCCGTCATCATCGCGCTCATCGCTGCGTTCGTCGCGCTCGCGGTGCTCGAGTCCTCGGTCGCGATTCTGCTCGTAATCTTCGGGTTCATCTTCGGCGGCGAGTTGCTCGACAGACTCATGTCGCTCCTCGAGCAGTCGGATGCGGAACCGCCGGACGAGACGGATGCGGCCCCCGAGGACGCGCTCGAGCGACTGCGAACGCGGTACGCGGACGGCGACCTCTCCGACGCGGAGTTCGAACGGCGACTCGAGACGCTGGTGGAGACGGAAACGGTCGCCGACGTCGAACGGTATCTCGCACAGCGTCGCGAAACCGAGCGGCCAGCCGACCGTGACGTCGCCGACGCTGGCGAGCGCGAACTCGAGCGATCGTCGGGATGACCCCGTCGAAAACGATGTGACCGCGCCGGCGTCTCCCGGTCGCCCCTACGTCGACCGGGCGACGACGACGGCGCCGGACGCGTGGACCGTGATCTCGTACGCGTCCAACCGGAAGGATACCTGCCCGCTGTCTCGGGTGACGGAGCCGTTGGCCGGCGCGAAGATCGTCTCGAGGCTGTCGGGATCGATGCGGTCGTAGAGTCGGTCGAGATCCGCCGGATCCGACCCCGAGAGATCCGCGATCGTCTCGATGATCGTTTCGGCGAGCGAGTCGTCGCCGGTCCAGTCGTGAGAGACGACCGCCGTCTCCGTTTCGTAGTCGATCCGGGTTCCGCCGTGCGTCGGTCGAGTTGCTGTCATCGTTTCACCTTGAGTTCGGTGACTGTCACGCCGCGTGACTGAAAACGCGTACCACAAACGGTGGCATAAAACCCCGTCAGACAATTTACACGAAATTGTACGACAAAACAAAGGAAACCCCGGGACGGGGGCCAGATCCGACGGCAGCGCCCGTCATACGCACACGCCCGCGAATCGGACTCGAGACGCGACACCGGGCGGCCGCGGCGCCGAATGCGGGTCCGTCGCACGTCGAGGGACGGAAAGCAGGACTTTTAGCCGCCCGCGGACTGAGACCGACGTGATGGATCGACGTACGCTCGAGCGGAGGTGGTCTCGATGACGACTGACCTGACCGAAATCACGGTGATCGGAGAGGACGACACCGGACTGATCGCCAACGTGACGAGCCTCCTGTTCGAGCGCGGAATCAACATCGAGGACCTCGACCAGGCGGTTCGCGACGGCGTCTTCCGGATGTACCTCGCCGTCGACACCTCGGAGATGGTCTGTACCGAGGAGACGCTGCGAGCGGATCTGCACGACCTCGGAGACGACCTCGGCCTCGACGTCAAGGTGCGGTTCCCCGCCGACCGCGAGCACCAGCAGATCGCCGTCCTCGTCACCAAGGAGAGCCACTGCCTCGAGGCGCTGTTCGAGGCGTGGGCCAACGACGAACTCGGCGCCGACATCGGCGTGGTGATCGGCAACCACGACAATCTCCAGCCGCTGGCCGAACAGTACGACGTCCCCTTCCACGACATCGGCGACGAGAAGGGCCGCCAGAACGAGGACGAACTGCTCGACCTCTTAGAGGAGTACGACGCCGACCTCATCGTGCTGGCCCGCTACATGCGGATCCTCAGCCCGAACGTCGTCTTCCGCTACGAAGACCGGATCATCAACGTTCACCCCTCGCTACTGCCGGCGTTCCCCGGCGCCGAGGCCTACCGACAGGCCTTAGACGAGGGCGTCCGCGTCGCCGGCGTCACCGCCCACTACGTGACGACCGACCTCGACCAGGGGCCGATCATCACGCAGCGCGCGTTCGACGTCCCCGACGACGCCGACATCGAGGAGATGAAACGGCGCGGCCAACCCCTCGAGGCCGACGCCCTGCTCGAGGCGGTGCGACTGCACCTGAACGGCGACGTCTCGGTCCACCGCGGCCGGACGTCCGTCCGGGAGAACGGCACGCAGTACCAGCTCGGCCTCCCCGAGGAGGTCGACGACGTGACGCCGGATCGGCCGGTCGACGGTATCGGCAGCGCCATCGCCGAGGATCAGTAGGCGTTCGAGTCGACGCGGAGATCGATTCCGGCTCGATTCGTTCGTTTTCCGCTCCCGTTTACGATTCAGTTCGTGACCGTTGTCCGAATAACGGACACGCTCGCGTACCCGTGCGATCGAACCGATCCTCAGACCCGTCTCGAGGGGCATTCTCCCCTCGAGCGTGCGCCGAGATGGCCTCGAGAGCGGACCGAACTGCCGTGATCCTCTCGGTTCGATCCGATCTCGATCAACAGTTAGATGTTTACTCAAATCCGGATATAGACTGATTTGTCCAGTAATATATCCGAATATAGGCCATATTCAACCACATATTGCACCACTTTCAGAACATTCATAGTGGATGGATGCTTACCTCCGAATATGGCACCCGACGCACGGTCGGTCGAGGCGGAATCGGCCGACAGCCACGAGGTAGTCGCGGCGATCGACGAGAGCGACGACGAGTCGCGTCTCGTTATCGCCGATATCACGCGCGACGGCGTCTGGCTCTCGATGGCCGAGACCGACGCCGCCTCGCTCGAGGCGTGGCGGTAAGGCGACTCCAGCGTTGCGTCCGCCGACCCACAGGCCCGCTCGATCGACGGCGACCGGGCTTCGTACCGCTGATTCTCCGCTAGAAGGCCGCTCGGACGGTATTTCTCGAGGGCGGCCGTTTCCGCCGGAACGAATCCGTTGAAGTAGGTCTCGGCCCATCGACCACGTAATGGCTGATTCGACGGACGAGGATTCACCCGAGTGCCGAGTATGTGACACGGCAGTAGCACAGTCGACCGACCAGCGAGTCGTTACGACCGTCGAGGACGGCACCGCCGTCTACCACTACTTCTGTAGCGACGACTGCCTCGAGACGTGGGAGGCCGACGCGTAATCGGCCGGTATACGCTCGGTCGCGCGTCACCTGGCAGAACTGACAGTGGCGCCGCTCGAGCGCATTCGACTCGATCGGAAGAAGGATGCTGACCGGTCTGAAAAGCCCTCCTAGACGTCCTCCTGATCGATCGTCACGCCCTCGAACAGGGGATGAAGGCCGCTGTCGAGTTGCGATTTCAGGTCCTCGAGTTCGCCGCCCGTGAGTGTGACTGCGAGCGCGTCGGTGACTGCATCGGCGTACTGTGCGGCGTCGTCGGACTCGAGATCCGTCTCGCGGAGGTGTTCCCCGACGCGCTCGACGAAGGCGTCGCGATCGTAGCCGGCGCCGTCGGGGTCGGCGTCCGCGACGATTCCCGCCAGTTCGGCGGGGAGTTGACCGGCGACGTCCTCGGCTTCGCCACCCGTCAACGTCTCGCCGAGCGTCGCGAGGACCGCCTCAGTCGCCGTCTGCGTTCGATCCATCGACTCGAGGTGCCCTGCCTGCTGGACGAGGCCGTAGAATTCGTTTTCCTGCATACGTCGATCATCGACGGACAGCGGTAACGGTATCGGGCTCTCAATTGCGAGCGCGGCGTCCGGCGCGAAACGCGACGAGACTGCCGCCAGGCCAACGGTCATGTGACTGCCGACTGGCAACTCCGACATGCGCTTTGGCTACCACAACGCGTCGTTCTATCCCGACGACCCGCAGCCGATCGAGGCGACCGTCGACCGGGCGAAACGCCTCGAGGACGCCGGCTTCGAGTGGTTCTCCTGTATGGATCACCTCTGGCAGCTGCCCTTCGTCGGCGAGCGCGAGGAGCCCTTCTTCGACTGCTACACGGTGCTGCCAGCCATCGCCCGCGAGACGGACTCGATGGAACTGAGCGCGCTGGTGACCAGTCCCCACTACCGAAATCCGGCGATGCTCGGGCGCATTCTCACGACGCTGGATCACGTCAGCGGCGGCCGGGCGGTGCTGGGTATCGGCGCCGGCTGGTTCGAGGAGGAGTATGCGGCCTACGGCTACGACTTCCCGGACGTCAGTACGCGCGTCTCGCAACTCGCCGAGACGGTCGAGTTGATCGAGGCCATCTGGACCGAGGAGTCGCCGGTCACCTACCGGGGCGACCACTACGAGATCGAGGACCTGATCCTCGAGCCCAAACCCGTTCAGGAGCCGCGTCCGGACGTGCTCGTCGGCGGGGGCGGCGAGCAACTGACGCTGAAGGCCGTCGCCGACCTCGCGGACCGCTGGAACGTCCCCGGCGTCTCCCCCGACGAGTTCGAGCGCAAGTGCGACGTCCTGGCCGACCACTGCGAGACGTTCGGTACCGACTACGACGCGATCGAGAAGACGGTGTTCCAGGGCGCAGTCATCCGCGAGACGACTGAGGAAGCTCACGAGGCCTACGAGGCGTTCCAGCGCGAAACCGACGCGGGCCAGCCGACCCCGCGCGAGGAGTACCGGGGCCTCGTCGGCACGCCCGGGGAGGTCAGCGCGGAGATCGAAGCCTTCGAAGAACGCGGCGCCGAGATGGTCATGCTCCGCGCCGAACGCGACGACCCCGAGACGCTCGAGTACCTGCTCGAGGAGATCGTGCCGGACCTGCGGTGACGGCTCGGCTCGAGTCGCCTCACCGCCACTCCTCGGGCCCCTCGAGTGTCAATTCCGCGAGCAGTAGGCTTATCGCCGGGAACGTCGAACATCGGCATGGTATGGCACAGCAAGAAGTCCAACAGGAGCTGTTCGTCGATCGGTACACGCTCGGCCTCGTCGGGCCGGACCAGGAGTGGGCGGGCACCGTCGCGGACGGCGGCACCGTCGAGACGTACACGCCGCCGGGCTGCTGGGGGCCGATGGTGACGCCGGAGTTCCGCGGCGGCCACGAGGTCACGCGACCGATCCGCGTCGAGGGCGCCGAGGTCGGCGACGCCGTCGCCTTGCACATCCGGGACGTCGAGGTGACGAGCATGGCCACGAGCACGGGGTCGATGGCCGAACGGGAGGGCGCGTTCGGCGACGATCCGTTCGTCGACCACCGCTGTCCGGA
The DNA here is from genome assembly GCF_003610195.1 of Halopiger aswanensis. Taxonomy (NCBI): domain Archaea; kingdom Methanobacteriati; phylum Methanobacteriota; class Halobacteria; order Halobacteriales; family Natrialbaceae; genus Halopiger; species Halopiger aswanensis. Next base: position 203,713 of record NZ_RAPO01000003.1, read on the forward strand.
GTGTGGCACCGAGTGGCCCGAGACGGTCGTCGAGGGCACCGGCGAGGAGGCGATCAAGTGCGCCGAGTGCGGCGCCAACGCTTCCTCCTTCGGCTTCGAGTACGGCTATACCGTCGCCTTCGACGACGATAACACGGTCGGGATCACCCTCGACGAGGACGCCGCCCACGAACTCGCCGAGAACGCCGACGAAGTAATGGACATCCCCGAGAACTCCCGGCAACACCCCATCCTGCTGTACGAGCCCGGCGAGATGCCCGGCACCCTCGGCCGGCTCCGGCCGTTCATCGGGAATATCGGGACGACGCCGCCGATCACGATGCCCGACTCGCACAACGCCGGCGACTTCGGCCAGTACCTCATCGGCGCCGAGCACGACTACGGCGTCGACAGCGAGGACGACCTCGAGGCTCGCACGGACGGCCACATGGACATCCCGCAGGTGCGGCCGGGTGCGACGCTGCTCTGTCCCGTCAAGGTCGACGGGGCCGGCGTCTACGTCGGCGACCTCCACGCCAACCAGGGCGACGGCGAACTCTCCCTGCACACGACCGACGTGAGCGGCACCGTCCGGATGGACGTCGAGGTCGTCACGGATCTCGAGCTGGACGGCCCCGTCCTGCTGCCGCCCGCGGAGGACCTGCCGTTCATCAGCAAGCCCTACAGCGACGAAGAGCGCGAAGCGGGGCACGCGCTTGCAGCCGAACACGGCGTCGACCTCGAGGACGACATGGGGCCGATCCAGGTGATCGGCTCCGGCGCGACGGTCAACGACGCCACGCAGAACGCATTCGACCGCGCGACGAAGCTGCTCGACATGAGCGAGGGCGAGGTCCGCTCGCGGTGTACGTTCACCGGCGGGGTCCAGATCGGCCGCCTCCCGGGCGTCGTCCAACTCGATATGCTCGCGCCGCTCGACGTGCTCGAGGACCGCGGCATCGCCGGCATGGTGCGCGACCAGTACGACCTGTAGGTGCGGGCGCGGGTCGGCCCGCCACGGCGGCGGCGACCGACGACTACCGCGACCCGTCCCCGCCCTGCACCGCGGGAAAAACGGTTAGCGAGGCGTTTTCGCGGACCGGAGCCTCGAGCGCCGCGCGTTCGCCGTTGATCGAGACCCTGACGCTGGGTCGTATCACGTCGCCGTCGTAAAGGTGGGGTCCCGAACGCGGGTACGCGTCGACGAGAGCGGCGACGGCGTCGGCGACCGTGCCGCCTGCCCACTCGAGCGTGATCGTCTTGGCTCCGGTCGCGCTTCGAAGCGGACCGTAGACGGTGACCTCGGTTTCCATACGCGGTAGTCGTCGGCCGGACGGATAGCTGTCACCGTCGTCCGGTTCTAGCTCACAGGAGCTGCTACTGAATCGACGCAGCAAATAGGACGGCGGCAACCGAGAACGAACAGACGGGATCAGTCGTCGCTCGGCTCGGCACCGGCGGACGGCGAGGACTGCGCGGGCTGTGCGTCGGCCCAGTCGCCGTCGGTCTGCGAGAGGGCGGTGAACCCGACGATGACGAGGACGAACAGCGTCAGCATCCCGCTCGCGACGGCCGCGATCCCGCTGGTGAGGCTGAACGCGACGATACTCGCTGCGATTGCGGTGGCGGTGAGGCTCATTGACGTTCGTTCGAATGTGGCTCGTCCCCCAATATGAGGGTTACTTATCGGTCGGTGGCACGAGACACGATAGCGTTCGTCGTAGACGGCGATTCGCGTCGAAGCGGCAGTATCACCGCTAGAAGATCGGTGAAAACAGGAGAGGCGGGCGTTCGTGCCGGTCTATAGCCGTCGAACCGCACCGATCGCGCTCGAGAGCGGCGGCGCGTCGAACAACTCTCGGCCGGTGTAGGCGTTCGCGCCGGCGCAGTACATGTCGCGGGCGGTCTCGACGACCTCGTCCGCGAGCGGCTCCGGCTCGACGTCACACAGCGACTTCCAGTCGGCGATGTCCTCCCGCTTGGCTTCGGCCTTCGCCTGCTCGACCGCCTGCACCCACTCGGGCTGGGTGCGCTTGTGGTACTGGCGCAGCACCTCCTTCGAGAGCTGGGTGCCCTCGTAGCTGAAGCGGTTCTCGTCGAAGGTGCCGACGACGTCCGCAACGCGGATCTCGCCCCGGTGATAGAGACACTCGATCTTGCCGTCCTGGTGGTCGAGGCCCGCGGCGTCGGCCTGGTCGGTGACGATCCGGTTGACCTCGAGCGCCAGGTCGGCGAGGGCGTCGACGTCGGCTTTCCCCGCGATGAAGTCGGCCTCCTCGCGGTCGAGGTAGCGGTCGCCCTCCTCGTACTTCGTCGAGAACTCGACGATCGGCTCGTCGAGGTCGACGGGCTCGTCGGGCCACGAGTCCAGGTCGAGCCCGTGATCGGCGGGGTCGGTGCGGCGACGCAGACTCGAGCCGACCGGCACACGATTTCGGAAGACGATCTCGAGGGGGATCAGGTAGTTCTCCCCGGCCGCCTCGTGGTAGCTGTCGTAGTCGTACTCTCGCCCCTCGTTGGGCAGGTCCGGCACCTGCGTCAGGTCGATCGCCATCTCCCAGGGCGGACTCGAGGCCTCCTCGAGCGGGACGACCTCGCCGTTCTCACCGTTCTCGGCGCCGTGTTCGACGACGCCGCGGTAGTGGGTCGGCACGCCCTCGGACTCGAGCAGTTCGAAGTTGAAGGCGCCCATCGTACAGAGGCTGGCGCCCTTTTCGGGAATCTGGTCGGGCATCTTGCCCCAGTCGAACACCGAGTAGTCGTCGGTGAACACGAACGAGCCGCGGCCGAGCGAGTCGGCCGTCGCATCCTCCTCGATGCGGAATTCTTTGACGCTGGTCACGCGTGCCACCTCGACGGACAGTCGCCGTGTCGCATACTCGAGTTGCCGAGGCCGTGGGCCAAGAAGGTTTCAGTATCGGCCGATCGGATCCATCATAATTATGGGTTGAAGACGGGGCGCCACGAGACGGCAAAAACAAGCGGACAGAGCCGCGAAGCGGGCCGACGGCCACAACAGATTTTACACGATAGTGAAACATCTGCCACATGTTGGATTTCATCGAGCGGGTCGTTCCCGATCGGATTCGGGAAAGCTACCTCTTGAAGTTTGGCGTCAGTATTGCCGTTATTCTGGTCCTGACCAGCGCGGTCGCGCTGTTTTTCTACGTCGATATTACGGGCGACGTCACGACGAACGTCCAGGAGGAGATGGAACTGAACGCCGTCGGGGAGGCGAACGACTTCGCGGACTGGATCGACAGCCAGGAGCAGTCAGCGCGAATGCTCTCCTCGTACGGCGTGTTGACCGACGGCTCCGACGCGGAGATCGAGGCGACGTTAACCGAGGAACAGGAGTCGATGTCATCGGAGGTGTACGCGGTGCACTACGTCGATCTGTGGACCGAGGAGATCACGCACAGTAGCGAGCAAGGGGCGGTCGGCACCGACATCCGGGACCTGAATCTCACGCTCCACGTCAGGACGGAGGACAGGGTCTCTGAGTTCGACTACCGCGGCGCGATGAACGACGACGTCGTCTACTCCGACGTCTACGAGCGCGACGGCGAGCAACTCGTCGCGTTCTTCGGAAAAGTGGCCGAGACGAACGGCGACACCGCGGTGATGATCGAGATCTCCGCCAGCGAGATGGCGGACGGATTCGCCGATCCGATCGACGGCCAGTACACCGAGGTCGTCGACACCGGGAAGGGCGTCGTCGAGTTCAGCGGGAACGAAACCGCGATCCAGACGTCCTATCGCGAGGGGGACGAGAGCCACGTCGTCGACGCCATCGCGAATCGAGAACACGCAAGCGGCATCGTCGAGTACGACGACACGGACGAGGTCGTCGCGTACGCCGACATCGGGAGAACCGACTGGGCGCTCGTCTCCCACGCGCCGCAGTCGAACGCCTACGCGCTCACCAGTTCCGTCGCCAGATCGCTCGGCGGCCTGATCGTCCTCTCGCTGGCCGGCTTCCTCGTGATCGGCGCGACGCTCGGCCGCACGACCGCCCGCGCGATGGACGACCTCGCGACGAACGCGACCGCCCTCTCCCGCGGCGACACCGACATCGAAATCGACGACGACGGCCGACTCGACGAGGTCGGGCAGGTCCGAACCGCCTTCGAGGGCATCCGCCAGTACCTCGGGACGGCCGCAGCCCAGGCCGACGCCATCGCCCGCCAGGAGTTCGACGATCCCGCCCTCGAGCGGGACGTCCCCGGCCAACTCGGCGACTCCCTCGCGACGATGCGGCGCGAACTCGAGAGCTACATCGACGATCTCGAGGCCTCCAAAGCGGACGCCGAGGCGTCCAAGGAGGAGGCGGCCCAGGCTCGCCGCGAGGCCGAACAACTCGCCGAGCGCCTCGAGCGGAAAGCCGCCGAGTTCGGCGACGTGATGAACGACGCCGCCGAGGGTGACTTCACCCGGCGGCTCGACGAGGACGTCGACAACGAGGCGTTAGCCGAAATCGCGACCGCGTTCAACGGGATGCTCGAGGACCTCGAGGCGACGATCGTCGACATTCAGGAGCTGGCCGAGGACGTCGATCGGGTCAGCGCCGACGTGACGGGGCAGGTCGAGGAGATCGAACGGGCCAGCGGCGAAGTGAGCGAGTCCGCCGAGGAGATCGCCACCGCGACGGCGGACCAGAGCGACCGCTTCCAGGACGTCTACGGCGAGATGAACGACCTCTCCGCGACCGTCGAGGAGATCGCCTCGACCGCCGACGACGTCGCGACCGTCTCCGAAACCGCCGCCGACCGCGCCGAGGACGCCAGCGAGGCGACCGGCGAGATCCGGACGGAGATGAATCGGCTCGAGAACCGGGCGGAGGCGATCACCGACCAGGTCGCGCAACTGGACGAGGAGATGGACCAGATCCGCGAGATCGTCGATCTGATCGACGACATCGCCGAGCAGACGAACCTGCTGGCACTCAACGCGTCGATCGAAGCGGCCGGCGCCGGCGAGGAGGGCGACGGGTTCGCCGTCGTCGCGAACGAGGTCAAATCGCTCGCCGAGGAGACCGGCGAAGCGACCCAGGAGGTCGACGAGTTGATCAGCAGCGTCGAATCCTCGGTCGACGAGACGGTCGACGAGATCGACCGCATGCGCGAGCAGGTCGACGAGGGGACCGCGGTCGTCGACGACGGCATCGAAGCGATCGACGCGATCGCCGAGCAGGTCGAGGAGGCCAACGCCGGCGTCCAGTCGATCAACGACGCGACCGACGAGCAGGCCCGCGCCAGCGAACGCGTCGTCACCATGGTCGACGAGGCGACCGAGATCAGCGAGGAGACGAAAGACGAGACGGAAAACGTTGCCGCCGCCGCCGAAGAACAGACCGCGACTATCTCCGACGTCTCGGCCGGCACACAGTCGCTGACCGAGATGGCCGACGACCTCCGGACTTCGCTCGACGCATTCACCGTCGGGGACGAGACTCGCGGGGTCGACGGGGCGGAAGCCCTCGAGAACGCGGCTCGAGACGACGCCGGACTCGAAGCCGACTCCGACGACGACCACGCTCTCCCTGCGGACGGCACGGACGAGGACCCCCGCGCGCTCGAGGCCGCCGAAACGGACGCCGTGCCCGCGACCGACGAAACCGACGAGGTGCCTCCCGCTGACGAAACCGACGTCGTCCTCGAGTACGACGAACGCGACGACTCGAGCGGGGAGTAAGACGCCGGGCCGCGATCCCAGACGAGCGCATCGGGTCGCCGTTATCACTACGCTTTTCTCACTGTATCCTCAGTGTAGTGACGATGGAGCAACCGGTGACCGAGGCCGACCTGGCCTTTGACCACGTTCCCGAGACCGACCAATCGTTCGAGAACGCACTCGCGAAGGCGCGCGACGGCGACCGACTCACGGTCGACGACGCGATCGAGTTGCTCACCACGGGAACCGACAGCGACGGCATCGACCGCCGTCGCAAGGAACGGGTCTTAGAGGCCGCCGATCGGCGGCGCGCCGAGGTCGTCGGCGAGGAGGTCACCTTCACCGCGAACCTGAACAACAACGTGACGACGGCCTGTAACGTCGGCTGTCTGTTCTGTAACTTCAAGGACGCCGCCCACACCTTCGAGCGCGAGACCGAGATGGAGACGGCCGGCTTCACGAAGACGCCCGAGGAGTCCCGCGAGATCGTCACGGACGCCGTCGAACGGGGCATCTACGAGGTCTGTTCGGTCTCCGGGCTCCACCCCGCGTTCGCGCTGGACGAGGAACACCGGGAGATCCTCGATGCCCACCCGAACCCGAAGGAAGTCAACTACAAGCCGCCCGAAGTCTACGAAACCAGCCCCGGGACCTACGTCGATCAGATTGCGGCGATGAGCGTCGACGGCGTCCACGTCCACTCGATGACGCCGGAGGAGGCCTACCACGCCCGCCGCGGGACCGACTGGTCCTACGAGGAGGTCTATCGCCGACTGAAGGAGGCCGGTCTCGACACGGTGCCCGGCACTGCCGCCGAGATCCTCGTCGAGGAGGTCCGAGACGTGATCTGCCCCGGCAAGATCGGCACCGACGACTGGCTCGAGGCGATGGAAGCCGCGGCCAACGTCGGCCTCGGGATGACCGCGACGATCATGTACGGCCACGTCGAGAACGAGGCCCACCGCGCGCTCCACCTGAAACGGGTCCGGGACCTGCAGGACCGGACCGGGAACATCACGGAGTTCGTGCCCCTCTCCTTCGTCCACCAGAACACCCCGCTGTTCGAACACGACGTCGTCTCGAGCGGCCCGAGCACCGACGAGGACGAACTCATGATCGCCGTCTCGCGGCTCTTCCTCGATAACGTCGATCACGTCCAGTCCTCGTGGGTCAAGTACGGTGACGAGCAGGGGCTGAAGATGTTAAACTGCGGCGCGGACGACTTCATGGGGACGATCCTCTCGGAGGAGATCACCAAGCGCGCGGGCGGGGGTTACGGCGAGTTCCGCTCGTTCGACGACTACGTCGAGATGATCGCCTCGATCGGACGGATTCCGGTCGAGCGGTCGACCGACTACGAGAAACGGCGCGTCATCGATCCCGACGATCCGCCGTTCGGCCCCGAACTCGGGCCGAAGGCGGACGGAACGCCGCTGCTCGAGGGTGACGAACGAGCGGTGCCTGCGGACGACTGAAACGGGAGCGGGCGACGGAACCGCGGTTTCACGGCCGGAAAACGGTCACGTCTCTCTTTTATATGGTGTTGCGTACGCCGTAGTAACGAGCGAACGCCGCGTGCAGTCTGTAGCGCGGGTGCAGTGGTGGGACGACGCCGTTTCCGTCGTAATTCGCCTTCGGTTAGCCGTTAGTGTAGTAAAATAAATGTAAATGAGATAGAATATTTTTTATGTTGGCGGTTTTGATTGTAATTCGCACTGAAACATGAGCGGTACAACAGCTACAATCCGAGACACGCTCGGGACGATCGCACGGTCGTACGTGACGGTCGTCGTCGTCGCGCTGCTCGTCGGCGCGGCGGTCGCCCCGATGGCGTGGGGCGCGACGAGCAGTCCGGACGGGACAGTCGCAGTAATCGAGATGGACCGATCGATAACCGAGTCGGTCGCGGACGGCGTGACCGACGACCTACGAGAAGCGCGAGAAAACGAGTCGATCGACGCCGTCGTCCTCCAGGTCGATAGCCCGGGTGGCGGCGTGACCGCAAGCGAGAGCCTCTACCTGGCCGTCGATCGGACGGCCCAGGAGATGCCCGTCATCGCGAACGTCCAGTCGACCGGCGCGTCGGGCGGCTACTACATGATCGCGCCGAGCGACGAGATCTACGTCAGCCCGAGTTCGACGGTCGGCAGCATCGGCGTCCGAGCGACGTACACCGACATGCCGATGAGCGAGGGGATGATCGCGACCGGCCCGGACAAGGTCGGCTCGAACGAGGCCGAGATCAAGCGGCAAGTCGAGAAGATGAAACAGACGTTCATCGGGTCGGTGATGGAACACCGCGGCGACGACCTCGAGCTTAGCGAGACGGAACTCTCCTACGCGAAGACCTACACCGGCATGGAGAGCGTCGAGAACGGCCTCGCAGACGATATCGGCGACCGAGACGTCGCGATCGGCGCGGCCGCCGACCAGGCCGGCCTCGAGGACTACGACGTCGTCGAGATGGAACGCGACTCCCTGTCGTCGGGCCTGATTCTGCTCGAGGACGGAACGACGGCGGAACAGCCCCAGAGTCACGAACAGACCTTCGGCGAGTACGGCAACGTCAACACGCCCGCGTTCCTCGCGCTGTGGGGTACCGTCGAGGGCGAGACCGTCGTCGAGACGAGCCAGCCGGCGGACGCCGACGCGACGACGCCAACCGCGGCCCAGCCCGCGGACGCAGAGGCGAGTACGGCGACGGACAACACGGCCGCCCAGCACGGAGGTGAGGGAGCATGAGCAGCCTTCGCGGTCGACTCGCGGTCTTCGTCCTCGTCGTCGCGCTCTCGGTGAGCGCCGTCGCCGGCGCCGGGATGATTACCAACCAGGGATCGACCGAGCGCCCGACGGTCGAGCAGAGACACCTCCAGCCCGGCGCGACCGACGTCCCCGCTCTCGAGCGAGGCGGCGAGATCAGCTTCGACGACGGTACCGACAAGACCGTCGTAATCGATGTCGCGCACTCGAACGACGTGTCCAGAAGCGACCTCCAGCCGGTCGTCTCGGCGCTGACGGCCGAGGGTCACACCGTCGAGTACCACGCACAGGAGCAGTCCGGCTTCAGCGACGGGCCCGAAGTCGCGCTCGCGGAGACGCTCCAGGACGCCGACGCGCTGATCGTCGTCGACCCCGGCACGCGGTACAGCGGCGCCGAAGCCGACGTCGTCTCCGAGTTCGCCGACGCCGGCGGCCGGGTGATGGTCGCGGCCGGACCGGAAACGGGCGGCACGGCGACGGCCCTCCTCGGGTCGCTCACCGGCATCACGGCAGCCGGTGGCGGCGAGGTCGAATCGGTCTCCTCGCCGCTCGGCATCGCCTACGACACCGGCTACCTCTACGACATGGAGAACTACGAGACCAACTACCGGACGATCACCGCGACGCCCGCGGTCAACTCGACGCTCACCGAGGGCGTCGACGAGATCGTCCTCGACGCGCCGACGCCGGTCGCCACGGAAGAGACTACTCTCCTCACGACGACGGCGACGACCGAACACTCCGAAAACCGTGTGGCCGACGAGTACGGCGTCGTCGCTCGCAGCGGCAACACCGTCGCGGTCGGCGATACCGGATTCATGGCCACCGAAACCCACAACATCGCCGACAACGAGGTGCTTATCGGCAACATCCTCGAGTTCCTCGTGACCGGCGATAAGGCGTCGGGAGCCCCGTCCGTGCCGGGTGAGGAGCCCCAGCCCGGAGCGGGTGCTGGCGCAGGTGCTGGCGCCGGTGCCGGTGCTGGTGCAGGGACCGGGACCGGTGGCGCCGGTACCTGACGACGCACTGCCGAACCGCTTTTGACAGCCCGCGGCCGTTAGGTCGCGTCACTCGTTCCGTCTCCGCCAAGTCGGTCGTAGTGTTCGTCGACGACCGAGAGGGTCGCAAGCAGCGCGCCGAGCAGGACGGGACCGAAGAACAGTCCCATGACGCCGAACGCGTAGATACCGCCGAGGACCCCGAGAATGATGATCGCGGGGTTGAGTTTGGCGTAGCGATCGACGACGATCGGCCGGAGGTAGTCGTCCGAGGCGCCGACGATGACGGTACTGTACGCGAACAACGCAACGGCCAGAATCGGCTCGCCCGTCAGCAGGAGGTAGCCGACGGCGGGTCCCCACACCAGAAACGAGCCGATCAGCGGAATCAACGCGAGAACGATCATGATGAACGTCCAGAACGCCGCGTTGGGAATCCCCGTCGCGAACAGGCCGATGCCGGCGATGAACCCTTGGATGAGCGCGATCAGGACGTGACCCGCCAGAACCGCCCACATGACCTCCGCGAGTTCGTCGTAGAGGTCGTGCTGGACGTCGTCCGGCAGCGGCGTCGTCGTCCGGAGCCACGCCAGCAGGTCGTCGCCGTCCTTGAGCAGGTAGTACAGCAGGAACAGCGCGAGGCCGAAGCCGATCAGCGCGTGCGTGAAGACGCCGAACCACTCGGTCGTCCGCTCGAGCGCGACGGTACCGATCTGTTCCGCCGAGCCGGCGATAGTTTCGCTGATGTTGACGCTCATCCCAGTCTCCGCCTGGATTTGCTCCTCGATGTCGGCCAGCTGGAAGGTCGACGGATCGAGCGACTCGAGCATCATCGCGGCGTCTTCGGCGACCAGCGCGATGATGAGGACGAAGGGAAGGATAAACGCGAGCACTGCGAACACGACGAGGATGAACGCGGCAATCGACGAGGAAATGTGGTTCTCGAGGCGCCGCTGGCCGGGGTAGAGGACGAACGCGAGCAGGATTGCGGCGAGGACGTACTGGACGAACGGCGTGACGAGTTGCCACGACAGGTACGCAAAGAGGAGGACGAGCGCCAGCAGGTAGCCGCGACTGAGGTTCACGCCGAATCCGTCCACGTACGGCCGAATAAAACTGGGCCTTGGATAGACCTATCCGTCCGCGAGACTGTCGGTGCCACCCGCCACACGGCTTGAAGGGTGTGGTAGCCGAACCCACGAACGAATGTCGACTCAGCTCGATCCCCTCTCCCTCTCGGGCGATCTCCTCTACGCGGTCAAGACCGAAGGCGAGATCGACCCGCTCCGCGATCGGCTGGCGACGCTCGACCCCGACCGACTCGAGCGGGCAGTGGCGACTCGCGAGGGGAAACTCGCCTTCTGGCTCAACTGCTATAACGCCTACGCCCAGTTGCGCCTGGAGGAAGAACCGGGGCTGCTCGAGGGCGGACGACTCGATCGCTGGAAGTTCGTCGCCCGCGATCGGATCCCCGTCGCCGGGACGTGGCTGAGTCTCAACGACATCGAACACGGCCTGTTGCGCAGTTCGAAGCACCCGTGGGGACTGGGCTACCTGCCGCGCCCGTTGCCGTCGTCGTTCGAGCAGCGGTTCCGACTCGAGGAGTGTGATCCGCGGGTCCACTTCGCGCTGACCCGCGGGATCGAGAGCCGGCCGCCGATCACGGTCTACTCGCCGGCCGACGTCGACGACGATCTCGATATCGACGTCGAGTGGTTTCTCGAGGAGACCGTCGAGTACGATGCCGACGAGAACGTCGCCTCGGTTCCGAAGCTCTTCCGATGGTACCGCGGCGATTTCGGCGGGAAGCGCGGCATCGTTTCGTTTCTCCGGGAGTACAACGCGATTCCGGGGGACGCGCGGCCGGCGTTCGAGTACGAGGCGGCGAACCAAACGCTCGACGTGGATCTCGACGGCGACGTGGAAGTCGACGATCTGCGGCCGTAGCCGTCGGCACCGTCCAGCCCGTCAGTTTTCGTTCGCGTCGCGGTCCGTGACCCGCGCGGTCGGTGCCGTCCGCATGACGCTTCGTGCGGCGCGCTTGGCGTTGCTCCGCGTCGTGTACCCTTCGCCGCTGTCGGCGACGATGTTGCCGTTCCAGTGGACCAGCCGCCAGCGCCACTCGTCGGCCCGGTCCTGATACACCTCGAATCGGCTGGTGCGGCCGCTCGAGGACGTTTGCTCGCCCGCGTCCTGCTCGGGAGGTGCCGCCTGCTCGTCCGTTGATACACCGTCAGCGGTCGACTCGGGGGCGGCATCGTCGGAATCGGTATCCGTTCCGGCGACGCCCTCCGGCGGCATCGTCGCCATCGCCGAATCGGTCGTCGACTCCTCGCCGGTCCGCTCCGCACCGGCGAGCACGACGGCATCCTCGCGGTCGGCTTCCGCGTCCGAGGCGAGTCGGACGCTCGAGCCGTCGGGATCGTCCCACTCGAGATCGACCCCCAGTTCGGCGACCGGCGGCTCGTCCTCGGGGTCGCGCTCGGCCTCGAACTCGGCGACGACGCGCGACGGGACTGCGACGATGGCGCTCTCCTCGTCGCCGTCGAGGCGGACGGGAGAGCCGTCCTCGAGCGCGGCTGCGAACGATCGGAAGACGGTCGCGAGGTCCGCGCGGTCGTAGGCGCGCTCGAACTCGAGGTCGACCGTCGCCGGTGGGGTCGAATCGTCGTCAGCATCCCGGTCCGCTCGGTCCGAATCTCGGTCTGGATCTGGGTCTGGATCGTCGGCCATACCGGTCCTACGACGACCTCGGTTATGTTTCCGGGGGAAACCGGGTCCTGTAATGGGACTCCGGCGTCCGGACGCCGGGAGCCGGAGCGTTTTTGCCGCCGCGCTGTCTTCGCTCGCCCGTGACTTCCCGCGAACGCGACCGCGAATCCGAGTGGCGCGGCGACCGCGCCGCCGTGCTCGAGCGAGACGACCGCACCTGTCGCCGCTGCGGCGCCGACGGCGACGGCGACGCCGACGATCCGTCGTCGCTTCGATGCTACCCCGTCGGCGACGTCCCGCTCGAAGGAGCGGTCCACGAGAGCGCCCTCGTCACCGTCTGTTCGTCGTGTTTCACCGCCCTGCGGAACCCGGTCCCGGCCGAACCGATCCGTCCGAACGGCGAGGAACTCTTCGATCTCGCCCGCGAGACGACCCAGCGCCAGGGCGTGACCGTCTCGGCGGTCGCCTCCTTCGCCTCGCTGGCGACCTCGCTCCCCGGTGAACTCGCGGCTGCAGGGGCGGATGCGGATGGCGGTGCAGCTACGGACGACGAGTCAGCAACCGACCCCGACGGGGGAGACGACGACGGCGCAGCGAGCGCGAGCGACCCCGTCAGCGAATACGTCACCGCCCGACGCGAGGTACTGCTCGCGATCGATTCCGTCCCCTCCCGCCTCGAGCGCCTCTCAGCCGTCGAGCAGGGGGCGATTCGGGGCGACCTCGTCGACCCGCTCGAGGAACTCGTCGACGCCGCGACGCGACTGCAGACCGAACTCGGCGAAATCGTCGCGCGGTCCGAAACCGTCGCCGCGAGTCTCGATCGGTGTCACGGCTGTCTCGAGCCGCTGGACGAGAACGCCGAGCGCTGTTCGGTCTGCGACCTCGAGCGCCGAGACGCGACGGAGTGGACGCGCGACGACGGAACGGTCGCGTTCGAACCCCTTTTCACGGCGATCAACGAGACGCTACAGGACGCCGCCGGGACGACCGAGGCGCTCACCGAGTCCGCTGCGACGCTGGCCGAGGGACTGCGCGGCACGTGAGGAGTCGCGTCGCCGATACTGTTTGGTATCTCACATCTCCGTTGCAGCAGGCGATGGCCACCTCAAACGCCTATACGACTGCACGTCGTACTGAAGGGCTACGTGTCGAACCCGAACGACGACCCATCAGACGAGACTCCCGACGACGCGACGGACGGGATGGGGCGCCGCCGGCTGTTGCGTGCCGGAGTGAACACCGGCGCCGCAGCGACACTCGTCTGGGGCCTCGGCACGGCGAACTACGCCACTTCGAGCGACCTCGGAACGATCACCTACGCGATAGCGCGACCGCACCCGGACGCGGACGGCGACGCGACCGAGCCGCGGCGGAAAGACGTCCCCGTCGCCTGGCACGAGAGCCTTCGGTTGGCGTTCGAGGCACAAGATGCCATTCACGAGATGGGGCTGGCGCCGCTGGTCTCCTCGTTCGTCGTGCCGGGCAGCTACGATCAACCGGAGGCGTCGATTTCCGTCGAAGCGACCGATGAGAACATCAGCGACCAGATCGAGGAGGTCGCGGCGAACGTCCCGATCGACGTCAACATCGTCGACGAGCTGCCGCCGGCACCCGAACGGGACCCCGAACACGAGCAGGCGTACCAGCTTCCGAAGTTAGAGCGCGACCGCGTCCCCGGCGGCGTGGTTTGCGAGAGCGACTACGGCGCCGGGACGCTCACGCCGGCCCTGTTCGATTCCCAAAGCGGCTCGCGGTTCTTCGCGACCTCGAATCACGTGTACGGCGAGGAGGGGACGAAGGAGACCGAACACCGCGGCGAAGCGCTGTGGCTTCGCCACGACGACGAGCCGCACCGGGTCGGCGAGGTCGTCCGCGGCTATCCGAGCGCCGATATCGTACAGATCGATCCCGTCGACGGCTACCGGCCGGGATCGGTGATCGAACGCGCCTCGCCGCCCGCGGTCATCGGTCAGTACACGCAACTGGGGCTGGCCGACCTGATGGCTCAAAACGAGACCCTCGAGAAGATCGGCGCGATCTCCGACCACACCGCGGGGGAGATCAAGGGCGTCAACGCCATGACCTGCTACACCGGCGAGGTCTGCAAACCCGGCCAGCTCGTGTGGGGCGACGAGGAGACCCTGACCGACGGCGACAGCGGCTCCGTCAATTTCCATCCCGACCCCGAGAATCCGGACGAGTACGTCCTCGTCGGCGGGATCAACAACGCCCGGACGTGGTGGCCGGGGTCGGACTTCACCTGGGGCACGGCGGCCCACGAGTTGCTGGACGAGCACGGCCTGCACTTCTGATGGGGGCGATCGTGTCGGGTCCGCATCGCTGGGCCGCGATGAATCCGCCTGGGCGAACCTTTACCCGAGCGCTCGTTGAGGCTGCGTGCATGGGTGCGACCGATCGGTTACAGGCGTTAGAACGAATGGTCGGCGACACCGCCGCTCGATATCTCGTCGATCTCGCGATCGTCGTCGTCTGGGTCGTCGCGGCGACGGTCGTCTTCCGGACGGCCGGCTGGCCGGTCACGGCGTACTACGTCGTCGTCTTCGGCGGCGTCCTCGGCTACTCGCTGCTGGTCGATCCGTGGGCTCGAGTGCAGTCCCGGTCCCGTGAACGGGAGTAACAGTATCGGGTCTTACAGCTCCGTCGCGGCCTCGAGCGCGATGTCGATCGCGCGGCCGACGTTGTTCTTGGCCTTGTCGGGCAGTTCGTCGTCCTCGGTGTCGGTCCCCTTCTGCGTGCCTTCGACGAGGTTGCCGTCGACGGTACAGATCGCGCCGGCGCGCAGTCCCTTGCGTCGGGCGAGCGTGAAGACGGCGGCGGCCTCCATCTCGACGCAGAGCAGGCCCGCGTCCTCCCAGTCGGCGACGTACTCGTCGGTCTCGGCGTAGAAGGCGTCGTCGGAGGCGATCGGGCCGACGTGGACGTCCTCGTCGTTGGCCTCTGCGGAGTCGACCAGGGCCGAGAGGACGTCGTAGTCCGGCACGGCGGGGTACTCGGCGTCCTCGTAGCGCTTCGAGGTCCCCTCGTTCTTGGCGGCGCCGGTCGCGACGATCATGTCGCCGATCTCGATGTCCGACTGGAGGGCACCGGTCGTCCCGACGCGGACGAACGTCTCGACGCCGACGTTGGCCATCTCCTCGATCGCGATCGCCGCGGACGGACAGCCGATCCCGGTCGAGCAGATCGTCAGGTCCCGACCCTCGTAGGTCGCGTTGACGAGCTTGTACTCGCGGTTCTGTGCGACCGTCTCGGCCTCGTCGCAGTGGTCGGCGATGCGGTCGACCCGTCCCGGATCGCCGGGAATGAGCGCGATATCGTTCAGGTCTCCCTCTTCGACGAGCAAGTGCGGTTGCGTTCCCATACCTGCGCGTTCCCGCGGTGACGAGAAAAAAGGTTCGAGAATAGCGCCACCGGACGGAAACCGACAGCACTGACGGCGACGCGCACCCTCGAGCACTCACCGCGAAAAGAAGTCCCGCCTTCGGAGCCGTCGCTGTGCGCTGCCCGCCGCGTTCGTAGCCGATACCCCCGGTCACCCCCGCCCGCCACGTGCAGTCAGTTCGGGGCGACCTCGACGCGATCGGGGCGAACGGTCACTCGTGCCCCGTCGACGTCGAACTCGACGACTGCGACCGAGCGGCTACCGCGACTGCACGTATCGTCGAACAAGGCGTCGAGCGCTTCCGGATCGACGTAATCGTACAGTTGCGTGCTGGCCGCAGTGACGTCTTCGTCGTTGTATTGTGCCAGTGCCGTCGCGGCGGCGATGCTCGGCGGCTCCCCTGCAGGTCGTTCGTATCGAACCCGCCGACCGCACTGGCGTTCGTCGGACTCGCGTATCCTTCCATCCGTCATGTCTCTCCGTCACGTCTCCGTGACTGTTCATTCGAGTGACCAACGTCCCCATTCATATAGTTACCGTCAGACAGCACCCGCTGAGAACCGCCCGACGGCGCCGGATTTGACCGAAAACTGATTATAAATCGTTTTAATCAAACCGCTCGTCGAGAAACGCCGCGACCGTCTCCGCCGTCGGCGCACTGCGTGCTCCCTCTCGACCGGCCGTCAGCGCGCCGCAGGCGTTTGCGTACTCGAGGGCGCGTTCGACGTCGCCGTCGGTGAGCCACGTCGCGATGAAGCCGGCCGCGAAGGCGTCCCCGGCACCGGCCGTATCGACGGCGTCGACGTCGAATCCCGGGTGGACGTACGAGCCGGTCGGCGTGTGCACCTCCGCGCCGTCGGAGCCGTGCTTGACGGCGACGATCCGATCGTCGAAGTCGGAGCCGACGTACTCGTACTCGTCCTCGAGCAAGGCGGCGAGTTCGCGGTCGTTCGCGAAGAGGACGTCCGCGGCCGCGAGCGCCTCGCCGTAGTCGCGGTCGCCGAGCCGACGACCGGGATCGAAGCTGACGGTGACGCCGGCCTCGGTGGCCGTTTCGGCGATTGCAGCGGCGGTGTCGGGACGCTGGCTCGTGAGGTGAACGTGGTCGGCGGCTCGAATCCGACGCTCGTCGATCTCTTCCGGTCCGACGGCCTCGTTGACGCCGTCGTTGCCCAGTACCGCGACCTCGCCGTCGTCGTCGACGAGCAGATACTTGACGGCCGTCTGCCCCGCCTCGACGATGCGGACGCCCTCGAGGTCGACGCCAGCGGACTCGAGTTCGCGGCGCGCGAGGACGCCGTTGTCGTCGTCGCCGACGCTGCCGATCAGGCCGGTGTCGATCTCGAGGCCGGCGAGGGCGGCGGCGACGTTGGCCGCGCTGCCGCCGCCGGACTGACGTTGCGAGCGGATCGACGCCTCGCCGTCGGCTTCCGGGAGCCGATCGACGCGGAGGGTCACGTCCCAGTTAACGTGACCGGCGGAGAGTACCCGTACCATTCGTCGGCAAAACGGTCGCCGATGAGAAAAATCTAGAGATTACGTGACCATGAACAGCAGCGTGTTGTGAATCCCCGGACCGAGGCCGATCGCGGCCAGCAGGCCGAGGATCGTCCGCGCCTGTCGGGGTTCCTCCTCGACGTACTCCTTGAACAGGCCGAGGACGACCAGCGCGAGGACGACCTTCACGAGGACGAACAGCCAGCCGGCGCCGATGTACTCGGCGGTCGGCAGCGACTCGCCGAGCTCGAGGATGGCCCGGGAGAGCGGGACCTCCTCGCTGGACCCCAGTACGGCGTAACCGACCGCGGTCGAGACGCCGTCGATCGTTTGCCCGAAGACGACTAAGGCGCCGGTCGCACCCGTCGTCGCGGCGACGTCCGTAAACCAGAGGCCGAGCGCAACCCACGCGACGGCGGTCACGACGCCGGCGATGACGACGGCGATGACGGGCCAGAACGGATCGAACGACCCCGAGTTCCAGCTACTGATAACCGTAAACATCGCGAAGACGACGAAGAAGCCGGTGCCCGCGGTGCCGACGACTCGCTCGATCGTCGGCTGGAGGCCGCCCGCCTGCAGGAAGATGCCGACGACCCAGACTAGTCCGGCGATGATCGCGGTCACGAGGTAGACGCTCGGCGACGTAAACAGCACCGCGATATTGTCGGGATAGGCCTCGAGTCGGTAGAGGACGTGCAGCGTCGATCCGAACATCATCCACGGCGCGAACGCGACGACCGTCCGATCGGTGACCGGCGGCTCGAGCGCCCACAGCAGGGCGAGCGTGCCGCCGAGCACCACGAGCAGCGGAACGAGAAGGTACCACGGCGGGAGGGTAAACCCCTCTGGTAATACCATACAGGTAGTGGTACACACCAGCGACTAACACTTTCCGATTACCGACTGTTCGACACGGCGAACGGTAATCGATGTCGACGCGTTCCGGTCAGCGGTCCCGGCTTCGGCCCTGTTCCCAGGGCTCGTCGGTCGTCTCGCCGAACAGCTCGCGCATCAGGGTCACGATGCTCTCGGGCGGGAACTGACCGCGCTCGGTGACGATCGCGTCGACGTGTCGCGGCGGGGTAACGTCGAAGGCGGGGTTCTCGACGGTGAGCCCGTCGTCCGCGGCGGATTCGGTGCTCGAGTCCACGGCGTCTCCGGCGACCGACTCGGTGGCGTCGCCGACGATCTCCGCTCGCTCGTCCGCCGGCAGCACCTCGTGCTCGTCGCGCATCTCGATCGCGACGGTGTGGCCCGTCATCGTGTCGGGGTGGAGTTTGATCGTCTGGGCCGCGACCATCACCGGGACGCCGCGCTCGCGGGCGTTGACCGCCAGGCCGCTGGTACCGATCTTGTTGATGACGCTGCCGTCGGCGGCGATGCTGTCCGCGCCGACCAGTACGTGGTCCGCGTCGTCCAGATACCGGCGGGCTGCGTTGTCGACGATCAGCGTGACCGGCACGCCGAGCTCGCGCAGCTGCCGGGCCGTGATGTGGCCCTGCTTTCTGGGCCGGGTTTCCTTGACGATCGCCTCGATGTGTTTGCCGTCCTCGAGGGCGGCCTTGATACACGAGAGGGCGTCCGTCGAGTGGCAGTGGGTCATCACGACGTCGCCGTCGCGCAGGCGGTTGGCGCCGATCTCGCCGAGGGTCGCCTGGGCCTGCTCCAAGTCCTCCCGGAACTCCGCAGCGCGCGCGGTCGTGGCCCGCCGCAGTTCGGCGACGGTCTCGCCCTCCATGCCCCGAAGGACGTACCGCAGGGCGTTCGGGAGGCTGACCGCGGTCGGACGCGTCTCGTAGAGGGTTCGGGCGGCGGCCCGCAACTGCTCGCGGAAGGCGGCCGGCGTCTCCGCCTCGGAGCGCTCGGCCTGCGTGGCCAGCGCCTCGGCGGCCGCGTCGGCGATGGTCGCCGCGCCGCGGATCCGCATCTCCGCGATGTCGTCTGCAGTTTCGGCGACGGCCGGGGCGACGGTGACGTCGGTGTCGGGCTGATCCGAGTCCATACCCTCGAGTTGCGCCTGCCGAACCAAAAGGGAACGGGCGGGTTTTTGACGATCCAGCGAGTCGGTCCGCTATGGAACGGAGCGAACTCGCCCCGCTGATCGATCACACCGTCCTCGGCCCGGAGACGACGACCGCCGACGTCCGGACGGTGCTCGACGAGGCCGACGAGTACGGGATGAACGCCTGCATCCCGCCCTACGCCGTCGAGGAGGCAGCCGACTACGCGCCCGACGTCACGCTCGCGACGGTGATCGGCTTTCCCCAGGGCCAGAACGAACCCGAACTCAAGCGCCGCGAGGGCGTCCGCGCCTGGCAGGCCGGCGCGGACGAACTCGACGTCGTCATCAACGTCGGACGGCTCAAGGCCGGCGAAGACGACGTCGTCCGCGCCGAACTCGCCGAGATCGTCGCCGCGGTACCGATCCCCGTCAAGGTCATCATCGAGACGGCGCTGCTCTCCGACGCGGAGAAACGCCGGGCCTGCGAGGCCGCCGTCGCGGCCGACGCGGCGATGGTCAAGACGTCGACCGGCTTCGCCGACGGCGGCGCCGAACTCGAGGACGTCGAACTCATGAGCGAGTACCTCCCCGTCAAGGCCAGCGGCGGCGTCGGCAGCTACGAGGAGGCGATGGCCATGCTCGAGGCCAGCGCCGAACGGATCGGGGCCTCGAGCGGCGTGGAAATTCTCGAGGGCGCACCGGAATCGGCGACCGAGAATCGGTAGGGCGGTCGATTCCCGGCCGACTCGATTCGGTTGTCACTCGGTTCATCAAAACAACTCCGCCGAGTGAAAATGGTGGAGGATTAACCGACTATACGTACGAGAGGGTAGCATGGCCGGGGAGAAGACGACGGACGAGGTATTCGACGCACTGGCTGCCGCACAACGACGCCGACTGTTGTTCGCGTTACTGGACGATGCGCCGCAACACGTCACGGAACTGTCCGGCGTTCCGTGGTCGATTCCCAAATCCGAAGCGGACACGATCGCCGAGCACCACCGTCATCTTCCGAAACTGGACGAGTCCGGATTCATCGACTGGGACCGGGAGGAACAGGTCATCACGAAGGGACCGCGGTTCGACGAGATCGAACCGGTCCTCGAGTGTCTCAACGATCGACGCGACGAACTCCCGATCGAACTGTTGTAACCGGGTCTCGCGGGCCGCTATCGTGTGAAAATCGATCGACGAGCGTTACCGCGGGTTCGGAGAGACTCAGTTACTTGCGCCAAAACAGGCGGACGGCGGCTCCTCGCGTTCGAAACTGCCACTGAAGAGTGGCAGTCGGCGCGTCCGCGTGGTTGGGCAGTACGGACGCACCACCATCACGTAGCGAATGTAGCACCAAGAAGTTTGTGTGATTATCTGAGTGAATTAGCTCCCGGACGCGGCGATCGGTGCTGCTGGCGCCGCAGCGATCGAACGCCGCGGGAGTCACCGAAAGCCACACGCCGTGAGCGGAAGCAGGGGTTCGAAAGACACGAATCCTTTTCCACCCCGACTTCGTATTCCGCCTGTTCGGTTATCCGGACGCGTGGTTGGGCCATGACAAAGGACGATACAATAGCAGAAGCGGTTAGTTTACTCCAGGATCTCGGTCTGCAAGAGTACGAAGCACGCTGTTTTATGGCGTTAACGCAGCTCTCTTCGGGAACGGCAAAGGAGATTCACGAGATTTCCGAGGTGCCGCGGACGCGCGTCTACGACGCCGTCCGCGTGCTCGAGTCGCAGGGGCTGGTCGAAGTACAACACACCAATCCCCAGCAGTATCGCTCCGTCGGGATCGACGAGGCGACCCGAACCCTCCGGCAGAAGTACGAGGATCGGATCGATACGCTCGAGTCGTACCTCGAGCGCGTCGAGTACCGGGAGGCGGAATCGAACGAGGACGAGGTGCAGGAGGTGTGGTCGCTAACCGGGCACGAAGCGATCGAGTCGCGGATGCTCGATCTCATCGAGGACGCCGATTCCGAAATCGCGCTGCTGGTCGTCGACGAGGACCTCCTCTCGGAGCAGCTCTTTTCCGAACTCGCGGCGGCCGAGGATCGGGACGTCTCGATCCTGCTCGGCGGGCATACGGCGGCGATCACCGAGCGAATGGGCGATCAGTTCCCCAACACGCAGGTGTTCGAGACGAATCTCAACTGGCTGTACGGCGAGTCGGCAACCGACGAGATCGCGATCAGTCGAATCCTGCTCGTCGATCAGACCCGACTGCTGATCGGATCCTACTATCCGGACGCGGGCAGCGAGGACGTCGCGGAACAGGCGATCTTCGCCACCGGACTGGGCAACGGAATCGTCGTCCTGCTTCGGCGGTTGGTATCGTCGGGGCTGGCTTCCATCGACGACCCCGACAAGTGATCAATCACGGCGTTGCCGTCAGTACGGACGCGTCGGACTCGCGCTCATTCACGGCGGACCGTTAGCTCGTTGCCGTCGATCCTGATGTTGTACCGTTCGATCCGAAACGAAAGCGCGACTGCAGCGTCGTTGCTCACCAGCGAATCGAGCGCCCCGGGATCGACGTAGTTGTAGAGGACGAACTCGAGATCCATCGGATCGACGTTTTCGATGATCGCGATGACGGCGACGATGGCGGCGCTCGGCGTGGTCTGCGCCCAATCGAATCGATGGTGAATACGAACAGGGCTCACAGGACGTCCCGATGAGTGGTGCTAGCATAAGGAGTCGTTTATACTTGTTGTGAGTATTTTCGTTACAGTTCTCGTCAGAAACAAGACGGCGCAGTTCTGACCGTCATCGCCGCACCCGCCGAAGCATCAACAGTTTTCGTCGCGCACCGTGAGGCCGGAAACGAGACCGATGCTCGAGCAGTTGCGAGCACGCCTTGACGCGCTCGGACGGCGGCTGCGCCGCCTCGAGCGGCGCGAACTCGACGCCGTGTTGCGCTGGATCGAACGGACGGGGAACCTGTTGCACCTCTCGGTGCTCGTCTTCGTGCCGCTGCTCATCGGGGCCGTCACGTGGCTCTCGAACGCGACGGCGATCGTCTCCTTCCTGCTCTTTCCACCGCTAGCGTCGGGCACGTACACCCTCTTTGCCGATCCGGAAGGTCGGTACTCGGACCCGTGGACGTTCGTCGGCGGGATGACCGTCGGCGCGTGCTGTGGCTGGGTCGCGATCGCGGTCGTCAGCGGGTTAGGGCTCCACAGCGGCACCGTCAGCGCCGCCGGCGCGGCCCTGGGAATCTTCTTTACCGGTGCACTCACCTGGGCGCTGGACTTAGAGGAGCCGACGGCGTTCTCGACCGCCCTGCTCGTGCTCGTGACCGGGAACGCGCAACCGATCTACGTGCTCGGGATCGTCGTCTCGAGTTCGTTCGTCGCGGCGGCCTTCGTCGTCTGGCGCGATCGGTTCTACGAGCAGCGGGCCCGCTACCTCTACCAGACGACCAGCGGCGACGATCACGTGCTCGTGCCGATGAGCGAGCGGTGTGGGGCCGCGGGCGTGGATCCGGCGACCGTCGCCCGGTTCGCCGCCGAACTGGCGGGCGCCCACGAGGCGGGAAAGGTCGTGCTCTTCGAGACGGTCTACGAGGAGCGTGACGGCGGGGAAGCGACCGAATCCGCCGCCGACAACGACGACCTGGACGACTCCGACGAGCGCGCAGCCGATACCGTCGACGCGATCGAACGGCTCGCGGCCGACCTCGAGTCGCAGTACGACGTCCCTTGCGAGGTCATCGTCGCCAGCGACGACCGCCCCGACCCGTCGGCGCGGCTCGTCCTCCAGACCGCCAGAGCCCAGAACTGCGATCTCATCGTCACGCCCTACGCGGAAGACGACAGAGGCGGCCTCTCGTCGTTCATCCGCGGGCTGTTCGACAGCGAGATCGACGTCATCGCCTTCCGCACGAGCGACGGTCGCACCGAGTGGCGACAGGTGCTGGTGCCGGTCCGCGGGGCCGGCGACACCGCCCGCGCGATGACCGATTTCGCGCTGCGACTGGCCGGCCGCTACCGCCCAGTCAGCGTCTGTACGTGCATCAAACGCGAATCCCGACGCCGAAAAGCCGAAAACACGCTGGCGAACCTCATCGACGCCTTCGACGGCCGCTTCGAGACGCACGTGGTCACCGAACCCGTCGCGCAGTACCTCTCGCGGGTCGACTCGCAGTACGACGTGGTCTTCCTCGGCTCGAGCACCGACCGGTCGGCCGCCTCGCGGTTCGTCTCGCCGCCGACGTTCGAGAAGGTCAGCGACCTCGACGCCGACGTGGCGATCGTCCACCGGGGTCGCCACCGCTGACTACTCGTCCTCGAGAATGCGGTCGATCAACTCGGTGTCGTCGCCGCCGAGCGCCGAGCGCACCAGCAGGTGCCCGCCCAGCAGCGACGGACTGATCACCGTATCCGCGCCGGCGTGCTCGAGTTTCTTCGTGTTCTCCCGGTCCGTCGCCGCGGCGACGATGCGGGTCTCCGGCGCGAGTTGCCGCGCGGTGAGGATCGCCAGCGCGTCCTGGGCGTCCTCGTTGGTGGCGACGAGGATGCCCGCTGCGCGCTCGATCTTCGCGCGTTCGAGGGGCGCCTCGTCGCTGGGATCGCCGGCGATGACCGGCACGTCCCGCTCCGAGAGTTCGTCCGCCGCGGTGCGGTCGGTCGTTACGACGACGAACTCCCGATTGTTAGCCGCGAGTTCGTCGACGATCGGTTCCGTCAGTTCGCCGTAGCCGAGCACGAGGAGGTGGTCCTCGAGCAGCTCGAGTTGTGAGTCGGTCATGCGTCCGAGCGTCTTCGTGATGCGGGTCTGGATCGCCGGGCCGACCAGCGCCCCGATAGCGATACCGAAGCTGGCCACGCCGAGCACCAGCACGGACATCGTAAACAGCATCGCCTCGGTCGAGCCCTGGTCGGGCGTGATGTCGCCGTAGCCGACCGTGCTCGAGGTGATCAGCGTAAAGTAGAAGGCGTCGAGGATGGTCGCGACGCCCTCGAAGTCCTCCCGGAGCGCGTAGGCGCCGATGGTGCCGTAGGCCTGAACGCCCAGCAGCGCGAAGCCGGCGGCGATCTGGGTCGTCGTCAGCGACAGGGAGCCGGTAAAGCGCCTGCGGCTGAGCAGCAACACGGGGATCGCCACCAGCGAGAGCACGACCAGCGGGAACGAGTACCGGCTCGATTGGAGCAGTCCCTGCGCGGCGGTCAGCGGCAACAACAGCAGCGTCGCCCACCAGCCCGTACGCAGCCCGCGCCGGAGCGCGAGCGCGCTCCCGAGCATCAAAAAACCGGTCAGCGCACCGGTGAAGGCGGCGGCGCTTTGAATCGCCTCGGGAACGTACTCCGCGAGCGGTCCGCCGACGGCGTTCGTCTGAATGTTGACGAGGGCCGTCGCGACCGAGAGCACGGCGACGGACAGCGCGAGGACGATCGCCGCGCGAATCGAGAGGAGCCGCCGCCAGTCCTCGGGCAGACGATCACGTACCGACCCGTCGTCGACCATACCAAGCGATGAGCGTCCGCGTTAGTTAAACGTCTCCGTTCGCCGTCTCGAGCGGACGGGATTCGCGAGCGGCGCCGGTCCGAACCGACGTCGGTACTGGTTTAACCGATCCGGTTCAGATGCCACCAATGGCGCTTCCGGTCGAAATCTTACTCGGCATCTATCTCGGCCTCCTGACCGGTATCGTTCCCGCACTCGCCGCCGGTTCGCTGGGCTTTCTCGTCCGGTATTTCACCGGCGTGACGCTGCCCGGGTTCGGTGTCGTCGTGCTCTCGCTGTCGATCGCCAGCGTGCAGGGCGGGCTCATGGGACTGATCGAACCGACGATCGCCCAGTCACCCCGGTTGCTGGTCGCCGTCCTCGTCGTCCTCATGCTCTCGCTGTACGCCCACAGCCAGGGCGACAAGCTCGGCGCGAACCTCCCGCATCACCTCTCCTTTCGGTCGCTTCGCCAGCGGACGCTGTCGGCCGACGTCGTCGAACTGGTCGGCACCATGGGCCAGGTCACGATCCGGCCGACCGGCGAGATCCGCGACATGGAGGGCTACCCGCCGCTGTCGCCCGACCTCCGGGCGGCGATCAAGGACGGCTCGTGGAAACTTCCCGCCGACCTCCCGCTGTCGGAACTCGAGACCCGCCTCGAGGAGCGGCTCCGGACGGATCACGAACTCGGTGACGTCGACGTGACCCTCGACGAAAAGGCGCGAGCGACGATCGCGGCGGCGCCGCCCTCCGGCGGGCTCTCGCGGCGCGTGCCGGCGGGCCAGCGCGCGATCTCGCTGACGACGCTGGTGCCGACGGGGCTGGCGCGCGGCGACGAGGTAACCATCCGCGCGGCCGATCGGTCGACGACCGGCACGGTACTCAGCGTTCGCAGCGAGATCGACGACGAGCGAGCCGCGGCCGCTGCGGCCGCCGAGGCGGCGGACGCGGACGACCCAGCCCTCCCCGACGGCGGCGAACCGAAAAACGAGACGGTCGCGCCCGCGGCACCGAAACCGAACCGATCGACCGCCGGCGGTCCGGGCCGGGTTACCGTCGCCGTGCCGCGTCGGGACGTGAAACCGCTGCTCGAGGGCGACCGGTCGCGACTGATCGTCCGCTCGCGCGGCACGAGCCACGAGTTCGAGGCGTTCGCGCTGGTCAAGCGGGCCGGCTACGCGATTCAGCGGCTTACCGTCGACGCGGCGGAACTCGCCGAGGAGATCCACGCCAACCCCGAAGTGACGATCCTCGCAGCCCGGCGACGGGAGAGCGACACCGACGGCCGGCGCCGCGGCTGGGTGTTCGCGCCCGGCCTCGAGCGCCGCCTCGAGGTCGGCGACGAGGCGTTCGTCGTTAGCCCGGAGGGAACTATCGATGCGGTGCTCGAAAGCGGAGGTGGCGCGCGATGATCGGCTTCGCAGTCGACCTGCTCGGGGTGCAACTGCAACTGCAGTTGGTGGTGGAGTTGCAGTCCCAACTCGAGTCGCTGCTCTCCGAAGCGGTACTTGACGTTCTCGTCCGGATCCTCAGATTTAGCCTGTTAGCAGCCGGAACGGCCGCAGTGGCGGCGATCGTCTTTCGCTGGTACAGCGCCGAGGAGATCCCCGACGGGGTTGCGATCCTGCTCGCCGTCTCCCCCGTTGCGCTCCTGTTGAATACGCAATCGGCGCTGCAGGACGAGATCCTCGGTCGATCGGTGCTCGAGATCGAAACGGCGGCCGTCACGATCGGCGCCTTCGTCGCCAGCGCGATCGCCGCAGACGCCGGCCGGCGGACGGGCGATTACCTGGCCCGCGAGGTCTTTTCGACCACTGCGCCGCAGACGATCGACGACGTCGGCCAACTCCTCCGGTCGGCCGGCCGAGTCGTCAGCATCGAACTCCCCGAGGAAATCGAGGACGTCGACGGCTACGATCCGGTCGACGAGACGACGAAGGCCGAACTGGCCGGCGAAACCTTCCGCTTCCCGCGACGGCTTCCCGCCGACCAACTCCGCGATCGGCTGATCGACCGCCTCGAGCGCGATCACGGGATCGGCTACGCGGAGGTCGAACTGGGGCCTGACAAGACGGTCGAGTACCTCGCGGTCGGTAGCCGGCCGGCGGGGATCGGGCCGACGCTCGCGCCGGGAACCGTCGCCGTCGCCATCCGCAGTGATCCCGCACCGGACGCCAGTCCGGGCGATACCGTCCGCATTTGGGGCCGCGACGGCAGGACTGATGGAGACGACGGTGACGATGCCACCACCGGCGGCCCGATGAAACGGCTCGCCGAGGGCGAACTCCGCGCGACCGCCGGCGACGTGGCGACCGTCGCCGTCGACGCCGATGACGCCGCCGCCCTCGAGCCCGACGCCGACTACCGGCTCGTCACCCGGCCGGACACCCCCGGGACGGAGCGGGAACTCGTCTCCCTGCTCCGGGCGGCCAACGACACCGTGACGACGCTCGCCGTCGACGCCGACAGCGGACTCGCGGGGCGGACGGTCGGCTCGCTGCCGGTGCTGGTGGTCGCGCTCGAGCGCGTCGACGGCAACCCGGTTGCGTTGCCGGCTGCGGACGTTCGACTCGAGGCCGGCGACACCGCCTACGTACTGGGTCGGCCGGACGCGCTGCGACGCATCGCGGAGACCGAGCGGACCGACGGCGGCGATAGCGAGGGCGACGGTGACGACGACCGCGACGGGCAGGGCCGCGCTCGAGACCGATATCGCGATCAAACGACCGAGCGGCCCCGAGATTCGACCCAGTCGGACTAGCTACTCTCGCCTCGCGCGGAGCGGTAGCTACTTGCCGCCGGCACCGATACCGCCACGTATGGCCACCGAGTGGAAACTCTTCGCCGACCTCGCCGAACGGGCGGGCGACAAACACGTAACCGTCGACGCGGCGCCCGGCGACACCGTCAGGGACGCGCTCGACGCCCTCCTCACTGACCGGCCCGAACTCGAGGGCCGCGTGCTCGACGAGGAAGGGGACGGGCTCCGATCCCAGATCAACGTCCTGCGCAACGGCACGAACGTCCGCGAGGAAGAAGGCCTCGAGACGGAGCTCGAGGAGGGCGACGAACTGGCGCTGTTCCCGCCGGTCAGCGGCGGATAGCTGACCTCGTTCGTCAGGGAGTAAGATCGATGCCGAGCACGAAGTCCGGCTCTTCGGAGATGCCGACGCCGGCGTAGGGCGCGTCGGTGACGTACCGGGGCGTTTCGGGGATCAGCACGCGCGTCTTGTCCGCGCCGCAGTCGGCCGCGTCGCGAGCGATCGCGGCGAACAGCGCCCGCGCGGCGTCGACGCTGTCCCACGCGCCGACGCCGTACTCGGCCCAGGTCTCCGTTTCGGGGTCGGTGTCGGCGTCAGCGCTCGAGTCACCGTTATTCTCATCGTCGGCAGCCGAGTGGACCTCGCGGTCGTACGTTCTGGACCGGTACGCGGCGCCCGCCAGTCCGTCCTCATCCTCGACCGCGAAGACGACGCTCTCGTCTGCAAGTCGGTCGAAATCCTCGCGCGTCAGTTCGCGGACGGCCCACGATTCCTCGGGGGCGAGTCCGAGGCCGTCGAGGTGCTCGCGCGCGTCGCTGTGGGTCCAGTAGCGCCACGCGGCCGTCGGATCGCTCGAGACGCGATAGCCGTCGAGCGCCGCATCGAGGTCCGCGTCGGTTGCGGGGTCGGGCTGTGCGAACCGGAACTCGGTGAGCGGCTCGTACCCGTTGGCCCGCGTCGCGCCGAAGGAAGCCGCGTTCCACGAGAAGATCATCACCCGCGCGACGGTCGCGCCGTGTTCGCGGGCCCATTCGAAACACGCCTCGTTGAGCCGGGTGCTCACGCCCTCGCGGCGGTGCTCGGCGGCGACGCGCATCCCCTGGAACCAGGCCTCGTCCTCGGAGAGCATCACCGCCTGTACGATCCCGGCGGCCTCGCCGTCGATTTCCGCGAGGAAGGTCTTCTTGCCCTGACCGGGTTCGTCCTCGAGCCAGTCGTGGTAGATCCGCGGGATGTAGTCGCCGCCGCGGTCGGTCCAGATGTCGCCGGTGAAGTCGACGACGGCCTCGTAATCGTCGTGTGTCGCTCTGCGGATGTTCATGATTCGTCTTCGATTACGTTCGTCGGTCGCGGGAGAGCACCCACCCGAGTCGGCTGGCCGGGCGGGAACGAAAGGGGCTGGCGCGCTCGTTGTGTGAGACGACGCGAGCACCGAACGGAGCGAGGTGCGTGGTTCGAAAGGCGCTTTGCGCCTTTCGTCATCACGAGAGAGCAAAGCTCTCTCGAACGACAGCGAGTCGCAACCAGCGAGCGCGTCAGGGGCTTTCGCCGTGTTTGCTGTCGATCCGTGATTCGTCATTCGTCACTCGAGCGAGAGCGTCTCCTCGAGAGAACGATCTGGACGACGAGGCGTTACTCCCAGGGAACGGAGCGCTCCTGCAGTTCGCCGGCCAGCGACGTGCTCATCGCCTCCTCGACGTTCTCGCTGTTCGCGAGCGCCCACATCAGTTTGACCTTCGCGGTGCCCGGCAGCGTGTCGCCGGCCTCGATGACGCCGGCGTCCAGCAGGTCGCGTCCGGTGTCGTAGACGCGGTCGCAGACCCGGCCCTCGAGACACTGGCTGGTCATGACGACGGTCGTCCCGTCGTCGATCAGTTCCTCGATGCGCGGGATGAGGTCCGTGTGGACGTGCCCGAGACCGGTTCCCTCGATGATCAGGCCCGCCGATCCCTCGACGACGTCTAAGAACTGGGGATCCATGCCGGGGGTGAATTTGAGGAGTTCGACGCCTTCCTCGAGTTCGGGCTCGATCTCGAGGTCGGTTGCGCCGCGCTGCTGGTAGTCGCGGTGGAACTCGATCTCCTCGGTTTCGTAGTCGACGGTGCCCAGCGGCTCCGCGCCGACCGTCTCGAAAGCGTCGCGCCGGGAGGTGTGGTTCTTCCGGACGCGGGTTCCCCGGTGGAGCGCGCAGACGTCGTCGCTCTCGGAGCCGTGCATGCAGACCAGCACCTCGGCGCAGTCGCTCTTGGCTGCTTCGACGGCCGAAACGGCGTTCATCACGTTATCGGAGGACGGGCGGTCCGCCGAGCGCTGGGAGCCCGTGAAGACGATCGGGACCGGCGTCTCGAGCATGAAGGCGAGCGCGGCGGCGGAGTACTGCATCGTGTCGGTGCCGTGCATGACGACGACGCCGTCGGCGCCGGCCTCGATCTCCTCGTGAACCGCCTCGGCGAGTTCCTGCCAGATCGGCGGCTCCATGTTCTCCGAGAGGATGTTCGCGACGACGCGGCCGCGGTAGTTCGCGCGGCCCGCCAGATCGGGGACCGCACGCAGCACGTCCTCGGCGTCGAACTGCGCGGTGACGGCGCCGGTGCGGTAGTCGACCGTCGAGGCGATCGTCCCGCCGGTCGAGATCAGCGAGATCGTCGGTAGCTCCTCGTCGAACTCGATCTCGGAGGTTGCTTCGTCGTCCTCGTCGGCGCCCATGGAGTCGGTGCCGTCGATCTCGTAGACGTCCTCGGCGAGCACCTCGACTGCGGCCTCGTCGCGGTCGACCCCGACGTTGTAGCCGCCCTCGAGTTTCACCACGAGGTGGTCGTCCGTACTCGAGGGGAGCACGACGCCTTCGTACGTGCGATCTTCGCGGTCGACCCGAACGCGATCGCCTGGATTCATGCGCCAGTGTTGCGCGCCGTCGGACTTGAAGGCACGCTTTCCGTTCCGTTCTGTTCCGTTTCCGTCGCGGCTGGCCCGCCGAAACCGTCAGCGCGGTCGGAGCGACGCCGACGCGTGCGCCGCTGCCGACGGTACGACGATCCCGACCGCGATCAGTCCGAGGCCGGTCAGGACGAGGAGACCGACGATCAGGGCCGTCAGGAGCCGGATCGTCTCCATCGTCTCCGTCCCGAACTCGAGTCGCGGATAGAACCGCCGCGCGAGCGAGAGCACCCCCACCCCGAGCGCGATCACGAGGACGCCCAACGCGATCAGTTCGACGTTCACCCGTTTCGCTACCAGCGCAGTCGTGATAAAGTGTCATCACGTCAGCTGGGTCCGCTACTGTCGGACTGTACCGCTTTAATCGCCGGCTTCGGGGCAGTTACGCGATCGGACACGCGGGGAAAGGTCCATGACCTCGGCGGCCGTGGACTGTCGTATGAGCGACCGTTCGGACGAGGTCACCGAGAGCCGGCGGGACGAGGACGCCCGCTCGCCCGAAGACGTCCTCGCGGAGACGGAGCGACTGCTCGAGGAGACCGGAAGCGGCAGCGAGGGCGAGAGTGGAACCGGCGCGGCCGCAGACACCGGTTCCCCCTCGTCCGGACGGTCACCGTCCGAGTCACTCGAGGACTCGTTGGACGGAGGGCTCGAGTCCGATCCGCTTGCGAGCGAGTCAGCAGATGCGAGCGCAGCTGCAGGGACGGACACCGGGGCACCGACCGCCGACGCGGACTCGGGGTCGAGGCTGCCGTCGTGGATGCCGTTCGGCGGGTCGTCGAGTGCAACTGCACCCGCCGGCCGGCGCTCGTCGCTTCGCGACCGCCTCACGCCCTCCCTCTCGCCGAGTCAGTACTTCTCGCCGAAGGGGTTCCTGGCGATGCTGGCGCTCGTCGGCGCCGGTCTGCTGGTCGGCTGGACGGTGCTCCCCGTCGCCGGCCGGATGATCGGCATGTTCGCGACGGCCTTCCTCGTCGGCCTGCTGGCGTCGAAACGGCGCTACCTCGAGATGACCGCCGCCGGCGTCTCGGTCGGCGCAGTCTCGTCGCTGGTAACCCACGCCTTTTTCGCGGTTGCGGGGTCGGCCCAGGCCGTCCTCGCGGTCGGCGCGACGGTCGGGCTGGTCGCCTCGCTCGTCGGGTACTACTTCGGCCGCGACCTGC
Source organism: Halopiger aswanensis (assembly GCF_003610195.1). Classification (NCBI taxonomy): domain Archaea; kingdom Methanobacteriati; phylum Methanobacteriota; class Halobacteria; order Halobacteriales; family Natrialbaceae; genus Halopiger; species Halopiger aswanensis. Next base: position 235,044 of record NZ_RAPO01000003.1, read on the forward strand.
GCGACGGGCTGGCTCGCGATATCGAGTGAAAGCGTCCACCCCGTCCGGTTCTATCTGCGATTTCGCACTGCCCGCCGTCGTGAGATCCGGACCGTAGCATCGCTCCGCTACCACCGAAACCAACCCCAGACCTCACGCGTCCGTCTCGGTCGTCAACTCCCAGCCGCGTTCGGTCCGCCGGACGATCCCCTCGTCGGCCATCGACTCGAGGAGTTCCGCGACGACCTCGCGGGGAGCGTCGATCTCCTCGCTCAGGTCCCCGACCGACTTCGGTTCCGATCGAATACTCGCCAGCAGATCCGCGTAGATGCGACTCTCGGGGCCGGCGCCGACGTTTTCGGAAATCTGATCGAGCACGTCGCAGAGCCGCCCCTGCACCCACCGCTGGGCGAGCGAGAGTTCGTTCTCCAGTTGCTCGAGGTCCTCGAGCGCGCGCAGTAACTCGTCTAAGTCGTCGGTGTCGCTCCAGGAAACGTCCAGCGTGAGGTGTCGACAGGTCGTGATGTCGAAGCTACTGTTCGCGGGATAGGCGCTCTTGCTCGCGAACCCGTAGGGTGAGACGTTCACCTCGAGCCGGACGTTCCGGGCGATGTGGAAGTACTTGCGGCGCTGCTCGTCGACGTGGCTCTCGATCAGGCCCGCGTCCTCGAGCTTGCGCAGGTGTTCGATGACCGCTTTCGGACTCACTCCCAGATATTCGGATATCTCGGTTACGTAGCACGGTTTGCGAGCGAGTAACCGGAGAATTCGCCGCCGGTTTTCGTTCCCCAGTAAATCCAACAGCGCGGCGGAGTCCATCGCCGGAGCGTATGATGTCGGCGCTGAAAAGGGTGTCTGCTCGTTCCGGGGGTTACTTCAAACCGTTCGTCCGCGAGAGCCGATATCGCCGGAGAGAGTACAGCGAACGGTGCTACTAGTTCCCGCGGTTGCCGGTGGGATCTTAGCTGTCGTTGTTTCCGTTGTCGGCGCTGTTCCCGCCGTTTGCATTGTTCCCGCCATTTGCACTGTTCCCACCGTTCCCGTTGGGACTGCTCTCACCGCCGGTACCGTTGTCGCTACCGTTTCCGTTCTCCCCGCTCGTGGAGTCCGGGGTTCCAGTCCCGCCATCCGACGGTCCCGAGGAGTCGGCCGGTCCGTCGTTGTCGCTATTTTCCACCCCATTGCCGGCGTTCGACCGATCGCGCTCGTGATCGGGACCGCTCCCGTTCGCGGAGTCAGCGCCGGAGCCGTTTCCCTCGTCGTCGCTCGAGTCGCTGTTGGCCGGATCGCCACTGTTCGCATTGCCGTTGCCGGTGTTCGAGTTACCGGTGTTGGACGGCCCCCGGTCTGCATCGGGTGCCGCTCCGTTGTCAGCATCTGGCGGCCCCTGACTCCCGGCGGACGGATTACCAGCCTGTCCTGGCGTCTGATCCCCGAGTTGACCGGGCGGCGTCTGATTGCCAGCCTGCCCCGGCGGCTGGTTTCCTGTCGCCTGCTCCGACGGGCCACCGGTTCCCCCGCCCGGAGTAGCCGCGTTCGGGCCGCGGTCGGCAGGCGGTCCGCCGGGCTGGCGCTCCAGTCCGGGGATCCCCTGTGCCGTCGCCGTAACGTCATCGTCGGCGAGTGCAGACGCGTTCGACCGGAGCGTTTCGAGACGCTCGTCGTCGACGCCAGCCTCGGCAGCCCGCGACTCGGTTTGCTCGATCGATCGCTCGAGCGCCGAAATCTCGACCGCGAGCTTCGTCATCTGCGCCTGATACGCGCCGGTTCGGTTGTCGGCGGACCGGAGCCGTTCGCGTTCGGCCTCGAGCGTTTCGAGTCGCTCCTCGAGGTCGTCGACGCGGTCGGCGACGATCTCGTCGCGTTGCTCGGCGGCCGCGTTCTCGTACGTGGCTTCGAACATGCCGGACTCGATCGAATGCTCGGCGTCCGCGGCGGTCGATTGCATGAACGTCGTAACGGTCGCGTTCGGTTCGCCACCCCCTGAATCGGCGTCACCGTCGGCGACGTTCGCGAGCGCGCCGCTGGCGGCCGGCGCAACCGCGAGACCGAGGACGACGGTGACGGCGAGAAGACCGACTACCCGAGTGGAGGTCATCGACCGATCCTTACGCCGAATCCACTAAAAAGTCGAAGCTTTGTTCGGACAGTTTACGAATCGAATTGGCGGACCGAGAACCGTTTTGAGTGTTTAATCGGCGCGCAGACGCGCTCGATTGCGCTCCAGATCGATCGGTGAGTACAATCGAGAGCGGAGAAAGTCGAGGCGATTAGTCGGCCACCACGGCGCAGGTAACGCTCAGTTTTCGTTCGTCCGTAGCCAGTCAAACCGACCATTCGGTCACCGTTCTGACGGATCAGAGAGTCGGAAAGACCGTTGATAGCGATACGGTTTAAATCTGTTCGCAAATAGTTATATCTCGCCAGTCCGTGTGCCTAGTTAGCATGTTCGAAGTGTTCTCACGGAGCTACTATCTCGGTCGTCTCTACGTGACCCCGACCGATCGGGATCGCGCACTCATGCAGCGTGAGCAACACGAGCGGATCAACGAGGAGGTCTACACGAGCGGCGAGGGCCTCGAGCCGCTGGATTCGCCGCTGGTGATGAAACTCGAGTCCCAGCACTTCCCGGTCCACGGCGACGAGGGCGTGCCGGCGAACACGCTCGCGCTCCCGGAATCGCTGCTCGAGGGCACGGAGATCCGAAACCCGCCCACCCTACGGGAGGTGTTCCTGGCGCGGCGCGAGCGAGCGCGACAGTTGCTCGAGTACGCCGGCGGCTGGGAGCCGGGACCGTCGGCGGTGCCGGATACTGACGATTATCCGAGTGCTGGGACCTGAGTACCCGACCGAAGTCGGAGCTGAGCGCGGAACCGGGACCTAGAAGTACGCTCGCCTCACGCTTTCGGTCGGATGTTCGACCTCGACGCGTTGCTCGGCCGCGCCGAACTCAAGGAGCGCATCGACGAACTCGAGGACGAGACCGAACGACTGCGCGAGCGCTACGAAGCCGAGTCCGAACGCCGAGCCGATGCCGCACGAGCAAGACAGGAAGCCGAGGAGGAACTCAACCGACTCGAAGATCGGATCGCCCAACTCGAGGGCGAACTTGAACAGGTCGACGACGACGGTCCCAGCGGCGTCACGGTCCGGCGACGCGAGCGCCTCCGCGGACGGCGACTCGAGGACGTGCTGGATCGGCTCGAGACGCTCCGCACTGACGCCGAGGGCGCGCTGACGACCGTCATCGACGAGGACGCCGACCGGGACGATCTCGACGGCGACCTCACCGACCTGCTGGGCGAGCGAACCACCCTGCTCGCGGACGCCGCCCCCTGCGTCTGCTGCGTCGACGACGCCGGCCTCGTCTCGGTCGCACTCGAGCCGCCGGTCCTTCCCGACGACCGCGAACTGGGCTGGAACGACCGGTTCAGCCTCGAGCGCGAGTGGTTCCTGCCGACCGGCCGCTACGCGCTCGCGCTGGTTCGGACCGACCTCTTCGCGCTCGGGATCTACGAGGACGGCGAGCGAGTCGACTACCGCGGCTTCGAGAGCGACGTGAAGGGCAGCCACTCGAAGGGCGGCTTCTCGCAGGCCCGCTTCGAACGACTCCGCAACGAGCAGATCGACGAGCACTTAGACGAGTGTCGGGAGACGCTCGAGGCGTCCGTCGGCGCGCAAGCAGGCGACGCAGCCGTCGACCGACTCTTCCTCGTCGGCCAGCGCGGCGTCGTGGACACGCTGGTCGAGGAATCCGGGCCCGCCCTCGAGCCCGACGCCACCGCCGCAGTCGACGCGACCGGCGATCCGAAGCCAGCGCTCGAGGACGCCCATCACTCGTTCTGGACGACGGACCTGCACGTACTGTGAGCGGCCGGAAACTCCGCCGGCGGTCGTCACGCCTCGGCGCCATTGAGTCGCTTTAAGTGCCGGCTCGTCCATCTCGTCGATATGGCAATCGCGATTCTCGCCCACGAGAAGTTTCCCCACCGGGCAAAGACCGCACTCGGCGTGCTCCGATACGGCGACTACGACGTCGCCGCCGTGTTAGACCGCGACAACGCCGGCAAGCGCGTCGCCGACTTCGTTCCCGACGTGCAGGACGCGCCGATCGTGGCGGGCACCGACGACCTCGAGCGCGACGAGATCGATACCCTGCTGATCGGCATCTCCCCGATCGGCGGCGAGTTCGACGAAAGCTGGCGCGAGGACGTGGAGACGGCTCTCGAGTACGGCTGCGACATCGTTTCGGGGCTGCACTACTTCCTCGCCGAGGACGAGGAGTTCGCCCGCCTGGCCGAGGAACACGGCTGCGAACTGCGAGACGTGCGCAAGCCGCCCGAGGACCTGACGGTCAGCGAGGGCGTCGCCGGCGAGGTCGACGCCGAGGTGATCCTCACCGTCGGCACCGACTGCTCGACCGGCAAGATGACGACGACGATGGAACTGGCCCGCAACGCCCGCGACGCGGGCTACGACGCCGCCGTGATTCCGACGGGGCAGACCGGCATCATGATCGAAGGCTGGGGGAACCCGATCGACCGTGTCGTCTCGGACTTTACGGCCGGCGCCGTCGAGGAGATGATCCTCGAGAAGGGCGACGAGCACGACTACCTCTTCGTCGAGGGGCAGGGCAGCATCGTCCACCCCGCCTACTCGGCGGTCACCTGCGGCATCCTCCACGGCGCGATGCCCGACAAACTCGTCCTCTGCCATAACGCCGGCCAGGAAGCCATCCACGGCTACGAGTCGTTCGAACTGCCCGCGGTCTCGACCTACGTCGATCTCTACGAGAGCCTCTCGGCCCCCGTCAGCGACGCTGAAATCGCCGCGGGCGCGATCAACACCTCGAGTCTCGAGGACGACGACGCGGCCGCGGACGCGGTCGCCGAATACGCCGACGAACTCGACGCACCGGCGACGGACGTCATCCGCTTCGACACCGACGACGTGCTCGAGGCGCTGCTCGAGGGCTGATCCGCGATGGCAGACTCGGACCCCGCCCTCGAGACGAGCTTCGAACGGCACGCGCTCCCCCTCGAGCACCCGTTCGGCATCTCGCGCGGGACGCGATCCGAAACCGAGGCCGTGACGGTCCGCGTCGAAGACGGGGACGGGAACGTGGGAATCGGCGCCGCCGGCCCCTCCGCGCACTACGGGGAGACCGCGGCGACCGTCGAGGCGGTGCTGCCCGACCTGCTGGCGGTCGTCGAGGAGGTCGGCGACCCCCACCAGCTCGCGCGGATCGAACGCCGGATGCGCGAGACGGTCGAGCGCAATCCGGCCGCGCGGACCGCCGTGAGCATCGCCTGCCACGACCTCGTCGCGAAGCGACTCGAGGTACCGCTCTACCGGTACTGGGGCCTCGACCCCGCCGAGACGCTCGAGACTTCCTACACGATCGGCCTCGACGACCTCGAGACGATGCGCGAGAAGACCGAAACGGCGCTCGAACGCGGCTACGGCCGGCTCAAGGTCAAGCTCGGCACCGACCGCGATATCGAGATCGTCGAGACGATCCGCTCGGTCGCGCCCGAGGTCGACCTGTTCGTCGACGCCAACGAGGCCTGGACGCCCCGCGAGGCGGTCTCGCGGATCGAACGGCTCGCCGAGTACGACCTCGAGTTCGTCGAACAGCCCGTCCCCGCGGAGAACCCCGAAGGGCTGCGGTTCGTCTCCGAGCGCTCGCCGCTCCCGATCGCGGCCGACGAGTCCTGCGTCACGCTCGAGGACGTGCCGCGGATTGCGGACCGCTGTGACATCGCGAACCTGAAGCTGATGAAGTGCGGCGGGCTGCGGGAGGCCCGGCGGATGATTCACACTGCACGCGCGCACGGCCTCGAGGTCATGTTGGGCTGTATGACCGAATCGAACGCCTCGATCGCGGCGGCCTGCCACCTCGCGCCGTGTTTGGACTACGCCGACCTCGACGGCGCGCTGTTGCTCGCCGAAGACCCCTACGACGGCGTGCCGATGCCCGACGGCCGGATCGATCTCGAGGGGCTCGATCGGTCGGGAACCGGCGCGCGGCTCGAGTAGCTGCGAGTTCGACTCTACCCGCGCTTTCGGTCAACTGACCGTACTGTCGCTCCGACCGGCAACACGGTTTTACGGCGATCGGAGGTGTGCGACACGCTGCTATGGCAGACGAGAGCGACAGGTCGGCGGACGCGGACGAATCGGACGGGTCGGTACCCACGCGACGTGCCGTACTGAAAGCCTCGAGCGGTGCGCTCGCGCTTCCGGTAGTGGGGGCCGGGAACGTACAGGCTGACGACGGCGACGGCAGCGGTGGGCTGCTCGACGCCCTGCCGATCGACGGCGCCTGTCCCGACGCCACCATCGAGCCGAGCATGGGCCACTGCGAGGGCGCGACGACGGCGGGCTGCGCCGACGACCACCCGGCGACGGTCGAGCTTCGGGAGGCCGTTCGCGAGTCGCTCGAGACGCGGTATCCGACCGCGGGGACGCTCATCGACGCGGGGTACAAACCCTACTTCGACACGCTCGAGCGCGGCGACGATAGCTGGTCCCACTGGATCAATCCGGCGTTCATCGGCGACGCGACGGTACTGGATCCCGACCGGCCGGAGTCGGTGCTCGTCGACAACCAGTCCTGGCGCTCGATCGGCGTCATGTTCATCGCGACCGGAAGCGGCGAGGCGATCGAGCCCCCGCCGCCGGTCTACGACGGCGACGAGGCCGTCTGGCAGGAGCAACAGGTCGACGAATACGTCGTCGACGAACAGCAATCGGCGGGAGACACCGGGACGAGTGACGGTAGCGACGACAGCCACGACCAGCAGCCCGACCGCTGTTCTCCCTGGCACTACCACGCCGGCCTCCCCGGCCGCGCCGCGTGGTGGTACTACCAGCAGGTCTACGGGCAGGAGTACGAAGACGGGACCCTCTCGGTCCCGTGTCGAACTCCCTGCATGCTGCACGTCTGGTCGGTCGACCACCCCGAGAGCGTCTACGCCCACGACGCGCCGCCCGAGGAGTATCGAACGCAGGAGCCGGCCGACGAACCGGGGTTCGAGACCGACGCCGAACCCGGCACCGACGAACTCGGCTGGGACGTGGTTCCCGACAGTCTCGTTCCCGAACGCCCCGAAGAGCGCTCGTTCCTCGAGTTCCGTCGATAAGCGCCGTCCATTCCTTACCTCGAGACGTCGGGTTTGCTCTCGAGCCAGCCCCATTCCTCGAGTGCGATCAGAATCCGATCGACAGCTTCGGGGACGGACTGCCGGTCGGTGTCGATCGTCACCTCGGCGTCCGGCTCGTCGAACTCCCGGTAGACGACGTGGACGCCCTGCTCCGCGATCGGATCCGCCCGGGTTCGGTTGCGCTCGAGGCAGGTCTCGAGGCTCGCGGTGACGTGGACGACTCGGACCTCGGGAAGCGTTCGAAACTGCGTCTGCCACTCGCGGCGGTAGAAGGTGCCGTCGACGAGCGTGATCTCGGCGGTTGCGTCTCGGGCCCGTTCGTACAACTGGTCGTAGGTTCGACTCGAGAAGTCGTCGGAGTGGAGGGTTTCGACGGCAACGGGGACGTCGCGGGTCTCGAGTCGCTCCCGGACGCGGTTCGTCAGCGTCGTTTTACCCGCGCCCGGCGGCCCGCAGATGACGACGATCACGGTAGGCCGGTCGTAGCGCTCGCACGCACTAACAGTATGTGATCCGCGACTCGAGTTCGATCGCGACGCAGTTGCCGGCCGCGTTAGCGCCAGGTCGGCTCGCCAGCCCCCGGCGCGTCGCCCTCGCCGTCAGCGCCGGAATCCGGCCACGAATGCGTCGGCTCCCAGCCGAGCACCGCGGCCGCCTTCGCGTTCGAGAGCGCCGCCTCCTTCCCCTCGAGGGTGCAGTCGGCCGGCAAGTCGCCGCAGATCGCCTCGACGAGTTCGGCGGTCGGCCGGCCCAGGTAGTTCTCGTCCGCGACGCAGTGGAAGGCCTCGTGGCCGTCGCGGTCGGCCGCCAGCGCCGCTTCGACCAGCCGGGCCATATCGCGAACGTCGACGTAGGATCCGAAGTCGCCGCCCGACTCGACGGTCGTCAGATCGGAGTCGTCCTCCGCCGGCCGCGCCCGCGCCTTCTCGGGCGTGAAGATCGTCGCCGGTCGGATCGTCGTGATCGAGACGTCGTACCGGCGGGCCGTCGCTCGAGCGATCGCCTCCCCGCAGCGTTTCGACAGCCCGTAGGAGTCTCCGGGTCGCTGCTCGTGGGCCTCGTCGATCGGCAGGGCGTCGGGTTGCCACTCGCCGCTCGCGAACAGCGCGCCGTAGGCCGCCTGCGAGGAGCTCCAGACGACGTCGATCCCCTCGCGGCCGGCCGCCTGCAGGACGTTGTACGTGCTCGTCACGTTGTTCTCGAAAACCCGCGTCGCGGGGTTGTCCAGTGGATCCGAGATCGCAGCCAGGTGGACGACCGCGTCGGGCTCGACCTCGCAGATCGTCTCCCACGTCGGCGCCTGTTCGGTCAGGTCCACGGCCCGAAAGTCGGCGTTGGCCCGGACGCCGTCGGGCTGCTCGAGGTCGACGCCGACGACGTGCGTGCCGCGGTCGGCGAGCCGGTCGATCACCCAGGATCCCACGTCCCCCGTTGCACCCGTTACGAGGGCCGTTTCGACGTCGTGGTCGAACTCCGGCTCGAGGTCCGGTGTCGATGCCGAAACCGATGATTCGTCGGCCATACCGCCCGTCCAACGCTCGGCCACTAAACCGTGTGTCTACCTCTCGCTGGCCGTGAACGAATTCTACCGACGATAGTTCGATGAGAAAAGCCTAGGCCGGGATTTGAACCCGGGCTCTCGTCCTTACCAAGGACGCGCTTTACCGCTAAGCTACCCAGGCGCGCATTCCTTCGTTGTCCGGAGTCGACTTTATGGGTTTCGATTGCCACCGGGCGTGGGGCTCAGTACCGGGGCACGGATCACCACTCGAGAGCGAGCGCTACCGAAGCACGTACCACCAGAAAATCAAAGCACGCTCAACCGGGCGACTACGGATCCGTCGCCGACGTCGCACGGTCCGTCGGCCCGTCCTCGAGCGACCGATCGTCGAACTCGAGCGGCCGGTCGTCGAACGGCTCCTCGCTGACTGCCGGCTCGAGCGCAGTCAGACACTCCGCGGCCGGCGGGAAGGCGGTGCCGGCGCTGGCGGCGAGATCGTCCGCGAGCGCGAGCAGTCGAGTGGGGGGCGAGCGGCCGGCGGCGGCCGCGCCGGTCTCGACGGCGAGTTCGAGGATGTCCCGCTCGAGGTTGGCGTCGATCGCCGCGGGGTCGCCGCTGCCGTCCGCGGCGACCTCGTCGCGGCTGGTCTGGTCGCGGCCGAACGCCTGGACCGTTCGGACCGCCTTGTCCGCGGCGTCGGTTCGCGCGAGCAGGTAGAACCCCCGCGAGACGAGGATGTCCGCGGCCAGAATCTCGAGGTCGCTCTCGATGGCGTCCTGGTCAGGGTGAGACTGCGCGTCGTCCTCGTCGCCCTCGATCCTTCGCCAGGGCTCTTCGTGGGCCAGCGTGCGCGTGAGCCGCAGGCCTTCGTAGATGAGTTGGACGCCGGCCGCGTGCGTGACGAGGGCGTCCGCTGCGGTTTCGGCGGGGTCGCTCTCGAGGGCGGCGGCGTAGCGCTCGGCTGCGGACGAGCGGGGGCCGTCGGCGTCGGCTCCAGTTCCCGTCCCGGCTCCGGAGGCGCCGGCGGCCCCGGCACTGCTGGACGCTGCGATGGCGGCGCTCGCGACGGTGAGTGCGCCTGGAACCATCGATGCACCGTCGAGAACGGATTCGACGAGATCGTGCAACTGCGGTGGTTCGACGTCCGCAACGGCTTCGCGGGCGGCACGCCGACAGTTGTCGGCCGTTTCCATTAGCGGGGGGTTACGACGGAGGAGGCAAAGACCTTTGGAAACGCCCGGTCGTTATTCGCCCGACCGGACCGCCGTCATTTGCGGACCGACCGCACACTTGCCACCCAAATCGACGATACCACCCCTGAGTAACAGCATGTTGTGAGATACCAACCCTCGAGCACTCTCTTGTGGGGACCGAGAGAACACGAGAGTATGCCCGAGACTGTGTTTCTACCGGGAGAGCGCGTCGATCTGCGACCGATCGAGGAGGACGACCTCGAGTTCTTGCAGACGACGATCAACGATCCGCGGGTCTGGCGCGGGATCGGCCGCGCGAGACCCGTCAACGGCGCACAGGAACGCGACTTCTTCGAGAACGTCGTCTGCGACGACGACAGCATCAACCTGTTAATCGTCGCCGACGCCGAGCCGGTCGGCACGATCGGCTTCCACACGATCGAGTGGGAGGCCCGCCGGGCCGAGATCGGCTACTGGGTCGCCCCCGAGCACCACGAACAGGGGTACGGCTCGGAAGCGACGGCGTTGCTCGTCGAGTACGGGTTCGACCAGCTCGGCCTCCATCGCATCGCCGCCCGCGTCTTCGAGTTCAACGAGGCTTCGCAGGCGCTGCTCGAGTCGGTCGGGTTCACGCCGGAAGGTGTGCACCGCGACGCCGAGTTCATCGACGGGGAGTTCCAGGATACCCACTGGTACGGCCTGCTGGCGGACGAGTGGCGGGCGCAAAAACACGAGTAACGACAGCGAGAACGGGGACGGCAAGTTCTCGAGTGGCTGTCCGACTGCCGGCGACTCAGTCGAGCGGCTCCGGCGCCGGCGGTACATCGCGTTTGTGCTCGCTGCGCTCGTACATCGTCCGGACTCGCTCGACGGTCGCTTCGTCGACCTCGAGCAGGCGGGCGGTCGCGGCGACCGATAGCGGTCCGTCGACGTGGGTCGCGAGGATCGAATCGAGCGTCTCGTAGCTGATTCCCAGTTCGTCCTCGTCGGTCTGGTCGGCCCACAGCTCCGCCGTGGCCGTCTTAGCGGCCAGTTCCTCGGGGACGCCGACGTGGCGCGCGAGTTGGCGGACCTGTCCCTTGTAAAGGTTGCCGATCGGGTGGCAGTCGACGGCGCCGTCGCCGTACTTGGTGAAGTAGCCGACGGCGGCCTCGCTTCGGTTCCCGGTGCCGACGACGAGTCGGCTCTCGTGGTTGGCGACGAGGTAGTTCAGTACCGCCCGGACGCGCGCTCGCGCGTTGCCGACGGCCTCGCGATCGCCCTCGGCCTCGGGGTAAGCCGAGAGGAGTTGGTCGACGATCGGCTCGATTTCGATGACGTCGTAGGCGATATCCAGCTCCTGTGCGACCCGCTCGGCGTCGCTCATATTGCCCTCGCTGCTGACGTGGGCCGGGAGGACGAGCCCGTGGACGGTTTCGGGACCGAGCGCTTCGACGGTGAGATAGCCCGTGAGCGTGCTGTCGATGCCGCCGGAAAGTCCCAGTACTGCGCCGTCGGCCCCCGCTGCGTCGACCTGTTCGCTGATGAACTCCGTAATGTGCTCGCGCCGCTGTGCTAGTTCTGCATCCGAGAACCGAAGGTCCAGCATTTGTCAGCAATAGGGGCGGCAGCGCCAAATAGCCTCCCCTCGAGCCGAAAAAGTGGACGGGCGGTCGGTTCGGCTCGGTAGTTGATCGAGAACGCTACGTTGAAGTGGAATCGGCAGTTAGACTGGAGTAAGCGCCGGTGGTGAGCAGTTCCGTCGGAACTGCGAACTACGGCGCACAAGCGAACGAAGTGAGTGCCGTGCGCCGGTGGTCTAGTGGTAGGACATGAGCTTCCCAAGCTCATAGCCCGGGTTCAATTCCCGGTCGGCGCACTTTTCAGCTACCGAGGATCGATTCGGTGAGCGGTACGTTCGTCGATCGCTACCAGTTGACTCGAGTGACGGAGGCCTCGAGCGACAGGTATCCTGTTCCCGAACGGAAATCCGCAGACGTGGGGCGATTCACCGTACCATACGGCGATCGATTGGAAAGTCATAAGACGCCCACCGGCCAAGAAAGCAGTGTAAGCCCGGGTGGTGTAGTGGCCCATCATACGACCCTGTCACGGTCGTGACGCGGGTTCAAATCCCGCCTCGGGCGTCTTCTTCCGAATTCACATCCGCCAGCGGGGCGTCTCGTCGCCGAGCGACGCGTGAATTCGGAGACCGGTGACAAAGGGATGTGAAGGCGGGAACAGCGTCGCTGCGACCGAGGTTCACATCCCGCCTCGAGCGTTTTCTGCTCCGATCTACGTCGGATAGTCGCTCGTAACGCCCGGGTGAGAGGTCTTGGTGACGACAACGTCGACGTCACCGGCGCACAGCTTCCGCGACGAGAATGGAACGCGCTCCTCGAGTCGATCGGGTTGCTGATCGACGCCAACACCACCAATCGGTCGATCAGCCGATGTCGATGCCGCAACCGTTCGGGGCGGATTCTACGTCCGTCGGTGCGGAACAGAACCCTTAAGTCTCTCACCGGGGAACGACGTATTGCAAGCCCGGGTGGTGTAGTGGCCCATCATACGACCCTGTCACGGTCGTGACGCGGGTTCAAATCCCGCCTCGGGCGTCTTCTTCCGAATTCGTATCCGCCAGCGAGGCGTCTCGTCGCCGAGCGACGCGTGAATTCGGAGACCGGTGACGGGGGATTTGAAGGAGGGAACAGCGTTGCTGTGACTGCGGTTCAAATCCCGCCTCGGGCGCTTTTTCGAATCGATCTCACGGTGAGTCCCCACAGTGGTAGCAGCGAGATTGTACCGGCGAGTTGGGTCACGGACTGAAAGTCATCGGTACCACACCGCAGGTATTCGTCGGTTGGCGATTTCGCAGGCGAACGGCCTCGAGACGGAATTCACTGCCGAGAGCGAACCCCAGCATCGAGTCCGAGGCATCGGGCGCGACGGCGAGAGTCCGCGTCGGACCGTCTCCGTTCGGCCCGAAATATCGCCGGAAACGGGCCATCAAGCTTAATTATCGTATATGACATGGGTACGTATGCAAACTCCAGGAGACGGCTCGTCGGACGAGTCGTTACACCGACGGATATACGATCGGCTGCGGAGCCGCTACTTCTTCAAGGTCGGCGCGGCGATTCTCGTGTTGACCGTCGTCCTGCTCGGTGCGGGCTATTTCTCGTTTACGCAAGCCCAGGCGAGCGTCGAGGGGGACGCGGAAGAAACCCTCCTCAACGCCGCGGAACGCGAAGCCGATGGGATCGACAAGTTCGTTCAGGATCGGAACGACAACACCGTGGAGATCTCCAATAGTGTCAATCTCGCTAACGCGGACAAAAGCCAACTTCGGGCGTCGTTACGGACGTACCGCGAGGCGCTCCCGGACAGCGTCCACGCGATCCACTACTACAGCATGGAAAACGACGAGATCGTGGTGAGCACGCAGTTCAACGAGGAAGGCGACACGGTCGATGAAGCGACGCGTCCCTGGGCGGTCGATATAGACGCGTTCGACTCGAGCGGCGACGTGCGCTCGTTCGAGCCGTACGACGTCGACGGCGAGAAGCGGATCGGGTTCATCAGCCCGGTCGCCGGACAGGACGACCACGCGATCGTCCTCGTGATCAATCTCGGGGAGCGCAGCGAACTCCTGACGTCGCCCATCGACGGCGGCGAAATCGAGGTCGTCGCGACGGACGGTCAGATTACGCTCGCCGAAACCACAGGGACGATCCTCAACGAATCGTTCCTGATGGGAGAACTGCCACACCTGGAGGAAGGCGCGCTGCACCCCCGCGTCGATCAGGTGACGGCCGAAAACGACGTCGTCGGGGACGATCAGGTCGTCGTGGCGACGGTGCCACTCCAGGAGAAAGACTGGGCCGTGACCGTCATCGCACCCCACAACGAGGTGTTCGATACCGCCAGCGCGGTCAACCGGAACATCCTGTTGCTGATCGGGATCTCGATCGTCGGCTTCGTCGGCGTCGGCGCGGTGATCTCCCGGGACGTCAACAACTCCCTCGAGGAGATGACCGGCTACGCGGAAGCGATCGAGGATGGGGACCTCGAGGTCGACATCGAACAGTCCCGGACCGACGAGTTCGGCCAACTCGCCGGCCTGTTCGCGCGGATTCGGGACACGCTGCAGGAGCGGCTGACCGAAGTCGAACAGCAGGCCCAGGAAGCAGAACAGGCCCGCGAAGCGGCCGAGGAATCGAAGGCGGAAGCCGAGCAAGCCAAGGCCGAGGCCCAGGAAGCCAAAGCGGAAGCCGAAGCCCTGAGCCAGCACTTAGAGGAGAAGGCCGACGAGTACCGGGAGTCGATCGAAGCCGCCGCGGACGGGGACCTCACGCGCCGACTCGAGACGGCCAGCGAGAGTCAGGCGATGGCCGAGATCGGCCAGGCGTTCAACGAGATGCTCACGGACATCGAGGCGATGGTCGTGCGCATTCAAACGGTCGCCGCCCAGGTCGACGAGAAGAGCTCCGAGGTCACCGCCTCCACCGAAGAGATTCGCGCCTCGAGCGGCGAAGTCGCCGAGAGCATCGAGGAGATTTCGGCCGGCGCGGAAACCCAAAACGAGAAGCTGACCACTGCGGCGGCGGAGATGAGCGACCTCTCGGCGACCGTCGAGGAGATCGCGTCCTCCTCGAACACCGTCGCCGAACAGGCCGATCAGGCCGCCGAACGCGGCGAAGAGGGGAAGACGGCCGCGAGCGACGCCGTCGAGCAGATGGACCAGATCGAATCCAAGGCTGTCGACACCGCCGAGGAGATGGCCACCCTACAGGAGGAGGTCGAACGCATCGGCGAGGTCGTGGAACTCATCGACCAGATCGCCGAGGAGACCAACATGCTCGCGCTGAACGCCTCGATCGAGGCCGCGACCGCCGGCGAGGCCGGCGACGGATTCGCGGTCGTCGCCAACGAGGTCAAATCCCTCGCCGAGGAGACCGCCGAAGCCACGGAGGAAGTCGAAGACCTCGTCGAAACCGTCGAAGCGTCGACCGAGTCCGTCGCCGACGACATGTTCGAGATGCGCGACGGCATCGAGGACGGCCGGGAGACGATCGATCGGACCGTCGACACCCTCGAGTCGATCGTCGACTCGATCGACGACGCCAACGCGGGTATCCAGTCGATCAACGACGCGACCGACGATCAGGCCGACTCCGCACAGGAAGTCTCCTCGATGGTCGACGATATCGCGGCCGTCAGCGAACAGACCGCCGACGAGGCACAGAACGTCTCCGCGGCCGCCGAGGAGCAAACCAGCGCCATCAGCCAGATCTCCGACAGCGCCGAGTCCCTCTCGGAGCGCGCCCAGGAACTGCAGTCCCTGACCGCGCACTTCGAAACGGAGGCGGACGACGACTCGACCGAGTCGGCCGACTCGGAGACGCTCGTTGCGGTCGACGACTGACGGGCGCGGTCCGTTTCACGCGGGGCCGGTACATACCGTCGCGCACTCGAGAATGACGCGCCGGCGGCGGGATGAAACACAACCCTTAAGTCTTTCACCGGGAAACGACGTATTGCAAGCCCGGGTGGTGTAGTGGCCCATCATACGACCCTGTCACGGTCGTGACGCGGGTTCAAATCCCGCCTCGGGCGTCTTCTTCCGAATTCACATCCGCCAGCGGGGCGTCTCGCGCTGAACGATGCGTGAATTCCGAGACTGGTGACGAAGGTATTTGAATAGTGGGCGGCGTCGCTGCATCCGGCGTTCAACGCCCGTCTCGACGGTTTTCGAGGATCCGGTATCGGTCGTGAGCGGCGCTGCTCGTACTTCTACTGCCGGTTGCAGCGTTCGATCACGCACCGCCAAGATCGACGCACGGCGTCCGATCAACTTACGTACCGGTCGCGTCATCATTCGAGCGCGAATCACACGTCGCCCCCGACCGATCCTATGACGAACTCGATTACCGTCCTCGTCGTCGACAACGAGCCCGGCTTCGCGACACTCGCCAAGGAGATGCTCGAGCACGAGCGCGAGTCGATCGACGCCGTCCCGGCGACCAGCGCCGACGAGGCCCTCGAGTTGCTCGACCAGCGCGCGATCGACTGCATCGTGAGCGACTACGAGATGCCGGCGATGAGCGGTCTCGAGCTGTTAGAGCGGGTTCGCGAGGACGACCCGGATCTCCCCTTCATCCTCTTTACCGGGCGCGGTTCGGAGGAGGTCGCCAGCGAGGCGATCGCCGCGGGCGTGACCCAGTACCTCCAGAAGGGAACCGGCGACGAGCAGTACACCCTGCTGGCCAACCAGATCACGAACGCCGTGTCCCAGTACCGGGCCGAGACGGAACTCCGGGAGAGCGAACGCCGCTACGAGCGGACGCTGACGACGCTCCACGAGACGACGCGGGACCTGATGCGAGCCGAGAGCAAGACCGAAATCTACCGGTCGGCGGTCGACACCGCCGGCGACATCCTCGACGTGCCGCTGGCCGTCGCCTACGCGTTCGATCCGACCGACGGCTGCCTCGAGCGCGCGGCCGCGACCGACTCGCAGACGCTGGCCGAACCCGTGACGACGATGCAACGCGGCGAAAGCCGAGTCTGGAACGCGTTCTCGGAGGGCGACAGCGCCTACTACGAGGACCTCGAGTGCGACGACGTCCCGGAGGCTGCTCGGGACGTGGAACCGTCGCCACAGACCGACCGCGGCCGGAGCGAACTGATCGTCCCGCTCGGCACCCACGGCGTGCTGATCGCGCGGACGGAGGACGCCGACGGGTTCGACGAGATGATGACCGAACTCCTGCACATTCTGGCGGCCAACACCGAGGCCGCGCTCGACCGGGCCGAGCGGGAGCAACTGCTCCGGGATCGCGACCGGACGCTCACCCGGAAGAACGAGGAGTTGACGCGGCTCAACCACATCAACGAGATCGTTCGCGAGATCAACCACGGCGTCGCGCAGGCCGCGACGCGCGAGGAGATCGAATCGATCGTCTGCGAACGCCTCGCCGACACCGACCGCTATCGCTTCGCCTGGCTCGCGACGACCGACGACGAGCCGCCCGAACCGACCGCGTGGGCCGGCGTCGACGCCACCTACGTCGATCGAATCCGGGACGGCGGGGCGTGCGCACCCGAAATCGAACTCGTGGAGGAGACGCTCGAGGCGAACGGCGTTCGGGTCGTCGAGAACGTCCTCGAGGCCGACGCCTGGAGCCAGCGTCGAAAGGAGGCGCTGACGTACGGCTTCCAGACGGTGCTGGCGGTCCCCCTCGTCGACGACGAGCGACAGCACGGCGTGCTGGTCGTCCACGTCGGCGGCGTCGACGCGATCGGCGACGGCGAACGCGACGTGTTAGGCGAACTCGGCGAGACGATCGGCCACGCGATCCGGTCGGTCGAACGGACGCGCGCGCTGTTGACCGACAGCCGGCTCGAGCTCGAACTCCGCTGTACGGATCCGCGGCTGTTACTTAACCGACTCACCGAGCGCGTCGACGCCCCGATCGCGCTCGAGGGAGTCATCGACCGCGGCGACGAGATCGTCGCGTTCGTCAGCGCGCCGACGACGGCGGCGATCCCCGAACTCGTCGCCGACAAAGCATCGGTCACGAGCGTCTCGGCGGTCAGCGACGGCGACGACGAGTCCCTCTTCGAGGTGACGGTCGAACCGACGCCGTTCTTCGAGATCCTGCGGGGGTACGACGTCGCGTTGCGAACCGCGGTCGGCGAGAGTGGTGCGACGACGCTGACGCTCGAGGTGCCCCAGCGCGTCGAACCCCGGTCGCTCGTCGAATCGATCGCCGAGGCCTATCCGGAGACCGAACTCGAGGCGCGCCGCGAGACGACGACGCTCTCGGCCCGCCAGCTCGATACCCACCTCGAGGAGCAACTGACCGAGAAACAACTCGAGGCGCTGCAGGCGGCCCACTACAGCGGCTTCTTCGAGTGGCCCCGCGAGAGCACCGGTGAGGATCTGGCCGCGACGCTGTCGGTCTCGGCGCCGACTTACCACTACCACCTGCGAGCGGCCCAGCGGAAGCTGGTGTCGCTGGCGTTCGACGGCGACTCTAGTTAATTAGTACTCCAATCGAGAAGGTGCTAAATAGATAGAAAGTATATTTAACCCCGATCAACCCGTACGAAGAAATGGCGATCTGCGATAGGCTATCGCCACCCCCAATCCCCCACCCCCACTTGCTTCGGACGACTCGTTCTCGAGCGTAGCGGCTGCGTCGCGAGCGTGCGCGCGAACTCGTTTTGAGAGGGTACTACCGCGGCCGTGACTGCGAGTCGATCGCGTCGTCCCACTCGATCCAGTCCTGCTCCCAGCCGCGTCGCGACTCCGCGCGACGCTGGGCGTGTTCGACGTCCTCGCGGGCCGTTCGATTGCGTTCGACGGCGCCGGACTGTTCGCCGTCCACGAGCAGCGGATCGAAGGCGACGGGACCGCGCTGCTCGCGCTCCCCGTCGGCCGTCACGACCT
This sequence comes from Halopiger aswanensis, assembly GCF_003610195.1. Lineage (NCBI taxonomy): Archaea > Methanobacteriati > Methanobacteriota > Halobacteria > Halobacteriales > Natrialbaceae > Halopiger > Halopiger aswanensis. The sequence continues at coordinate 253,320 of NZ_RAPO01000003.1, forward strand.
CGAGGCGCTGGGACTGCGAGCCCCGCGGGAACACGAGGCGGCCGTCGTCCGCCAGTTGCCTGCGCAGCGCCCGCGGCGGATCGACGGCCGCGGCCTCGAGCAGGATGCGGTCGAACGGGGCGTACTCGGGGAGGCCGTCGGCGCCGTCGCGGCAGTCGACGAGGACGCCCTCGTAGCCGGCCGACGCGAGGTTGCCGCGGGCCTCGTAGACGAGCGGGCGGGCGATGTCGACGGCGTGGACGTTCGCGTCGCCGACGAGTTCGGCCGCGACGGCGGCCGTGTAGCCGACGCCGGCGCCGACGATCAGCACGGAGTGGCCGTCCTCGAGGTCGAGCGCCTGGAGCATTCGGGCGGCCGTGCTCGGCGCGAGCACGCGGGTGCCGAAGGCCTCGTGTTCGCGATCGGCGTAGGCGGCCCGCTCGTCGTCGATAAATTCGTGGCGGGGGACGTCTCGCATGGCGACGGCGACGGCCTCGTCCTGGAGGACGTCCTTGGCGGCGGACTCGAGGCCGTCGACCATGTCTTCCCGGAGTACCGCGGGGTCCATACTCGCGGTATTCGATCGGCGGTTATGAATGGCGCGCTTGCGCTACCCACCCTGGTTCGTGCAGTCGTGCGGTTTCGAGGTCGCGACCGTAGCGTTAGCCGCGCATCTGTACGAACCGAACGCCGCCGTGTTCGGTCCGCTCGAGCGACCCGTCTTCGCGCTTGTCGGCCTGCACGAGCGTCTGGTGACCGGCGCCGACGGGAGCGAGGATGCGGCCGCCGGGCCGGACCTGTTCGACGACCGGCTCCGGCAGCTCCCGCGTCGCGCAGGTGACGTAAGCTGCGTCGTATGGTGCGTGGGTCGGCCAGCCGTCGCGCCCGTCGCCGACGCGGACGGCGACCGCGTCGTAGCCCGTCTCCGCGAGTCGCTCGCGGGCCTGCTCGGCGAGGTCCTCGCCGTACTCGACGCTGTAGACGTGCTCCGCGCCGACGATCTCGGCGGTGACCGCGGCGTGGTAACCGCAGCCGGTCCCGATCTCGAGCACCTCGTCGCCGGGCTCTAGGTCGAGTCGGTCGGCCATGACCGCGACCATGTGGGGTGCGCTGATCGTCTGTCCGTCGGCGATCGGTAGCGGCCGGTCCGCGTAGGCGTTGCGCCGCCGATCCGGCGGGACAAACTCGTGGCGCGGAACCGCCTCGAGGGCCTCGAGGACCCGGTCGTCCGCGACTCTGTGAGCGACGGTTCGGGCCATTCGCTCGCGGGCGGCTTCGTACTCGCCGTCGTCGGCATCGGCGTCGCCGTCGGGACTCGAGCGGAATCGATCGAACATGCCCGAGACTAGCACGGCGCCGGCAATAGGATGTTGGGCGCGAATGCCGGCAGCGATCGAATTCCCGGCGAGACCCGTTCGGACCGTCGATACGCGAGGGGCCGATCGCCGTCGAGTGCACTCGTGCTCGCGCTCGCACTCGCCGACGCGACGCCGAGAGATGACAGCGGCCGAACGCGATCGAGCGCGGGTAAAAAGGCCTATGTGCGCCCTTTCGAATACTCGCTGCTATCGCTCGAGATATGGATTCTCTCCGGACGCTCCTTCGCTCGCAACGGTCGCTGCTCGTCGTCCTCGCCGCGACGGTCGCCGGCGTGGCGGTCCCCCACTTCGCCGCCCCGCTGCAACCGATCATCCCGCTGCTCGTCGCGGGACTGATCTTCACCTCGTTTTACGGGTTCAGCCTCGGCGAGATGACGGGCCGAAACGCCTCGCTGCCGGTCCTCGTCTCGCTGGCCGGGCTCTACCTGCTCACGCCGCTCGCGCTGTATCCGATCGCCGCCGCGGTGCTGTCCGGGGAGGCGCTGCTCGGCGTGTTGATCGTCCTCGCCGCGCCGCTGACCGCCGGTAGTTCGATCATCTGGACGCGCCTGAGCGGCGGGAACACGTTCCTGGCGACGGTGATCGCCCTCCTGTCGCTGTGTCTGTCGCCGCTCGTGATGCCCTCGATCGTCGCCGCGTTCGCCGGCTCGACGGTCGATATCGACGCGGCCGGGATCGTCGTCGAACTCGCCGCCATCGTCGCCGGCGGCGGCGTCCTCGCCCGCCTGGTCCCGAACGGCGCCGTCTCCGACGACCGGCTGGACGCGTTCTCCCTCGCGACGATGGGTGTCCTAATCTACGCGGGTGTCGGCGCCTCGAGCAGCTCCATCGACATCGTGCAGCTGGCATTCGTGAGCGGGCTCGCGGTGGCCGCACTGGGTCTCAGCGCGGGACTGGCATACGCGCTGTACGCACGCGGAGCACGCAGTGACGACTGCATCACCGTGCTCTTCTCGAGTTCGATGAAGAACCTGAGCGTGTCGGTGATGGTCGGCGCGACCGTCGGCAGCGGCGCGGTGATCGCCAGCATCACCGCGTTCCACGTGGCCCAGCAGCTCGTGAGCAGTTCGCTCGTCACCCGGCTCGCCTCGAGCGGCACAGCCCGGTCGTCGGCGACCGTGACCGCTGCTCGCGCCGACGATTAGCCGTGGAGAATCGCGGAGAAAACGAGGTTACCAGGCCGACCAGGCGCTGGTCGTCTGATCGTAGGCGTAGACGCGCTTTGCGTCCTTCGCGAGGACCGTGTCGCCCTCCATCTCGTAGCGGTCGCGGTCGTAACCGGTCGCGTCGTCGCGGACGACGAAGGCGTCGATCTCGATCTCGTCGTCGCCGAACTCCTCAACCGCGCCGACCTCGAACTCGTAGTCGCCCGGCACGTGGACCGTAATCGAGCGGCTGTCGTCGCGCCGGCCGTCCTGCGGGTGAACCGTGACGTTGACCGCGACGTTGTCGACCTCGCGGGTCCAGACCGTCGCGACCTCGTCGACCGGCGCCTCCTCGACGCGGCGGTGGCCCTCGAGTTCGACGCTGGTCACGCGGACGGTCGAGAGGACCTCCTCGGTCTCTAAGATGAACTCGTCGCCGACCTCGACGGTCTCGTCCTCGGGGGTCGTGACGTTCGCGGTGAAGGACTCGCCCTCCTGCGAGACGACGACGTCGAGAGTGACCTCGCTCTCCTGTTCGGGCTGTACCTTGTGGACGTGTCCGCACTCGCTGCAGCGAACGGTGACGGTCCCGCCGCCCTCGCTGGCGGTCAGGACCTCGTGGACCGTCTCGAGCTCCGGCGAGCACGAGGGGCAGGGCGTGGGGACCCGGTCGGGGATCTCCGATGTATCGCTCATAGCACGCTCTAGACGCCACGCATTGAAAAGGCGATTGGACCGGCCTCGCCACCGCTGGTTTCGAACCGTCTCGAGTCCGAGCGGTGCGACGCGGTCTCACTCGCCGACGTGTGCCACCCGCTGGCCCGCGTGGACGTACGTCTCCTCGCGGGTTTCGGCCGCGGTCCGCGGATGGTCGGTGCGAACGTCGCTGAACCGGATCGGGAGCCCCATCCCGAGGAAAAAGGACGACCGATCCTGCAGGTGGAAGTGAAGGTGCGGTTCGGTCGTGTTTCCGGAGTTACCACAGCGCGCAACCTGCTGCCCCCGTTCCACGCGCTCGCCGGGTTCGACGGCGACGCTGCCGCGCTGGAGGTGCGCCAGCACGCTGTACTCGCCGTTCTCGTGGTCGATCACGACGTGGTTCCCGAGAATGGAGCGCTGGAGCGGATCCATCCAGCCGTTCGTCCGGTGGTAGTCGCGGTGATTGTCCCGGGTGCTCACGACGACGCCGTCGGCCGGCGCGAGGATCGGCTCGCCGAAGCAGTAGTACTCCTCGGGCGGCCCGCGCTCGCCCGCCGTCGTGCGGCCGGCCTCGTCGGTGATCACGAAGTCGTAGGCGTACCGCTGGGTGAGCAGCCCCCACGAGTGGGAATACTCCCGATCCGGGCTGCCGTTGACGACGGTCCAGGTCCCCTCGAGCGGCAGCCGGTAGTCGACGTCGCTCTCGTAGGTCTCCGCCGACGGCAGATCGCCCCGGTAGCGGGCGACGATCGGGATGTGACCGGCCAGTTGGAGCAGTCCCGTCACGAGGAGGATCGGCTGGAACTGCAGGACGAGCATCGAAACGAGGGCGCGAGCGTTGACGGCTCGATCGCCCGAATCGATCCAGTCGGTCGGTTCCACTTCGTCGGCGGCAGCCTCGGCTTCGGCGCCGGGTTCGGTCTCGGTACCGGTCGCGTTCCTCACCGCACCGTAGACGAGCCCGCCGATTCCGGCGACCAGCGGCCACAGTCCGGCGAGGAAAAAGAGTGCGAACACCTGCAGCCCCTCGAGCGGTTCGTACAGGAACCCGGGCACCGAGAGGAAGCCGAGGGTCGCGATCAGCGTCGGGCTCGGAAAGAGCCGGCGGATACCCGACAGTCGCTCCGAGTCGTCGGCGGGTTCGGGTTCGGGATCGGGTGCGAGCGGGTGGCGCGTCTCCATGCGCTGACACTTGCACCGGCGAGCGAATCAAGCTTTGGCGAAAGGAATTTCTATAGACTGTCTGTCACTCGTCCGTTGCAGGCTGGTCGATCTCGAGGGCGACGACCTGCGCCGTCCCGTCGATCGTCGCACGCACCTGCGCCTCGCCGACGTCGACGCTCAGTCGGACGCGTTCCGGTTCGTCGTCGGCTACGAGGATCGTAATCTCCCCGTCGCCGCTGACGACCTCGAGGTCCCACCAGTACTGGCTGCGGATCGGCCGACCCTGCCGGTGATAGAGCGCATCGACTCGCGGATGGGTGAACAGGACGAAGCCGACCGGAGCGTCCCACTGGGCGCCGCAGGCGTCACAGCGTGCGGTAAATCGAACGGACCGGCCGTCGACGGCGGCAGTAGTACTGTCACCGTTGTCCGTCTCAATCCCCTCGAGGAGCCGAATCCCGGGCTCGACCGGCGAATAACACTCCGAACACGTTCCGTCCGCGACCAGTTCGTACGACTGCACGGCGAGCGTCGTCGCCAGGTCGACGATGTCCTCGAGCGAGGCGTCGGCGGCGGCGGCGTTCGGCGGAAGCGCCCAGAGAAACAACGGGTGGTCGTTCTCGCAGGTTACCTCGAGGATACCGTCCCGGTAGCTCGCGCGGGCCGTCGTCCCGCAGCGGCCGCAGGTGCTGTCGAGGGTGGCGGGGCCGCGCTGTTCCCGGTCGGTGTAGGTGCCGGCGATGATCGCGTTGATCACCTCCGAACCGGCGTACGTGAGGCGGTAGCCGCGGTCGCCGTCCGCACCCGAGGCGGTCTCGTCCGCGTCGCCCCCGTCGTCCCCGTCGCACTTCTCGATGAACTGCCCCCGAAGCTGCTCGAGATGGTATCGGAACTGCCCGGAATCCCTGATCCCGACGGTCTTTCGCAGCGTCGAGAACCGGACGACGGGCTCGGCGGTTCCCGTTTCCGCGCCCGCCTGCGCGTGCTCGAGAAACGCCCGCAGGATCTCGACGCGGATCGGATTCCCGAGCGCGGCGAAGGCGTCTGCGGGCTCGAGGTCGAGCCGCGATTCCTGGTCGTCCTCGTTCCGCGTGTCGGGCATTGAACAGGACGACGCGCTCGAGCGACTTTAACGTTCGACGGAGAATCGAAGACAGGACGTCGACGCTACCGCTCGCTCGGCGTCGGCAGGTCGATCTGTTCGCCGTCGACGAAGACCGTCGGGTCGCGGACGATGCCGTCGAGGTGCAGCGGCGCTTCCGTCTCGCCGCCGATACCGGCGTTGTCGCCGATGGCGATGTGGATCGTCCCGGCGGCCTTCTCGTCCAGCAGGACCGAGCCGACGAGGTCCGTGACGCCGACGTTCGTCCCGATCCCCAGTTCCGCGAGGTTGTATGCCGCGTCGCCGACTTCTTCGGCCGCCTCCTCGACCTGCCGGCGGATTTCGTCGTCCGAAATCTCGGTGACGAGACCGTCCTCGACGACGAACTCGAGTTCCTGGCCCTCCTCGAGCAGCCCGTGGGGGCGCATCGTCCCGTCGACGACGTAGGTGCCGTCGGCGGACTCGGGGCTGATGAACACCTCGCCGGCGGGGAGATTGGAGAAGGAACCGGGTTCGCTCACGTCGCCGGTGTCGTCGAACCAGTCGCGATCGCCCAGCGTGAACGTGATGTCGGTTCCGCGGTCGGTCGTGACCCGCACCTCGTCGGCGCCGGCGACGCGCTCGAGCATGCGCTCGCACTCCTCGCGGATGCGGTCGTAGTCGGCGTCGAGGCCGGTGAGGAACACCTCCTCGGTGATCCCCGGCAGGGTCGCGCCGCGGGCGCCGGCCTCGGTCGCCTCGGACCGGGCGCGGGTGTGGCTCAGGCTCTTCGTCGTCGGCGCGAGGAAGGCGTCGGCGCCGCGCATGGCAGCCGCGACGGGTGCCGGCGGTTCGGCGCCGTGCTGCTCGCCCGGCGGATACCGGACGATCGTCGCGTCGTCGGTGATCTCGCTTGCAACTTCGTAGAGGACGTCGCCGATAGGTTCGCGCTTGTCGTCGGTGACGACGACGCAGGACTCGTCGGCCTCGAGTTCGAGACACTGCTCGACGGCCGTCCGGGCCGCCGTTCGACGGTCGGCATCTGAGTCAGCAGAATCGGACATGCCTCAATGTGGGGCAAGCGCCGGGTTATGTCTTCCCTTCGCGGGAATTCCGTTTCCGTTTCCGTTCGCGCTCGGCGGGCTCGGTCGTTCCCTCGTCGCGCGCCTGGACGGTCCGCCGAAGCGCGTCGTGGCTCTGTCCGCGCGTCGCGCCCTTCGAGAGGCGAACCCCGTCGAACGTCGCCGTCGTCGGATCCTCGCTCGAGCCGACGGAGCCGACGTGATCCATCTGATAGGCGACGTGCGTCAGGTAGCCGAGCGCGAGCGTCAGCCCGGCGAACGACGCCCAGACGCCGATCGGCGAAAGGTCGGCTGCGCCGACGCCGATCCCGACGACGACGAAGACGAACGAATCGACGATCAGCAACACCGTGATCGTGACGAGCACGTCGTTGACCGCCGTCACCGCGGCGTTGTACTCGATCCACTCGCCGTAGCTGCGCACGAGTCGCTCGGCGAACGCGGCGTCGGAAAGCGCCGCCTCGAGTGCGTCCCGGCCGACGCCGCCGCGCAGGTTCGAGGTGGTGTAGGTGACGCCGGCGATCGCCGTCGAGACGAGCATGAGGACGGCGCCGAACGCGGTGTGGGGATTGACGAACGCGCGCACGTCGATGTCGGTCTGGCCGACGACCGACAGCCCCGTGACGAAGACCCCGATGATCAGCAGGTTCGCCTTCAGAATCTCGATCGCCTTGGCGTCGATCTCTCGCAAGCGCTCGACCTGGTAGTCGAAGGTCGTCCGCGCTTCCTCGAGGGCGAGCGCGCGGGTGTCCGGATCGACGCCGCCGGGGCCGTCGTCGCGGACGCCGTCGCCGCCGATACTGCCGCTCGAGTCCCCCGCGTCTACTGCCCGGTCGTCGGAACCGGAATTGGAATCCGAATCGCTGTCGATCTCGCTCTCGGTCGCCACTGCGAACGGATGGACGCGCTGCGACCAAGAATGTAGTGGACGATGAAATTCGAAATCGGAACGACCGCGGCCGCCTACGCCTCGCGTTGCAGCACGTCGACGCCGACGAGTCCCTCGCCGGTCAGCGCGCGGACGTAGGCACCGCCGGCGACCGAGACGTGGCCGAAGTCGTCTTCCTCGAGGCCGTACAGTTCGATCGAGCGGGAGGTGTCGCCGCCGCCGATCACGGAGAAGCAGTCGGTCTCGGCGATCGCGGAGAGCACGTCGACGGTGCCGTCGGCGAACCGTTCGTCCTCGAAGACGCCCAGTGCGCCCTTGACGAAGACGGCGTCCGACTCGCGGACGAGGTCGGCGTACTCGTCGGCGGTGTCGGAGCCGACGTCCAGGTAGGAGGTCTCCTTCTCGATGTCCGCGACCGCTTCCTCGGCGCGCTCGCCGTCGTCGTCTTCGTAGGCGAGGTCGCTCGCGAGGTGCAGGCGGTCGCCGTACTCCTCGAGAACGCGCTCGATGGTCTCCCGGTGGTCCGCCCACTGGTGGTCGAAGAACTCGGTTCCCTCGACGTCGTAGCCGAGGTCGTAGCCGTCGGCCCGGAGGAACAGTTCGCCGACGATGCCGCCCAGACAGAACCGGTCGACGGTGTCGTCGACCCGCTCGATGACGGGGATGAGGTCCTCGGCCTTCGTGCCGCCCAGCACCATCGTGACGGGGCCGTCGAACTCTCGCTCCTGGATCGCGGAGTTTGCGGTGTACTCGGCCTCCATCACGCGGCCCGCGTAGGCGTCCATCACGAGCGGGAAGCCGACCAGCGAGGCGTGCGAGCGGTGGGCCGCCGAGTAGGCGTCGTTGACGTAGGCGTCGAACTCGGGTGCGAGGGTCTGGACGAAGTCGGTTTCGGCCTTGACCTCCGGGTCCTCCTCGGGGAGTTCCTCGTCGCACATCCGTGCGTTCTCGAGCACGAGCACGTCGCCGCTTTCGAGGTCGTCGATGGCCGCGAGCGCGTCGTCGCCGAAGGTGTCGGCGACGAAGTCGACGTCCCGATCGAGGTGGTCCGCGAGGATGTCGGCGTGTTGCTCCAGCGAGACGAAGGTGTCCCGACCGGGTCGGCCCTGGTGGGCGAGGACGGCGATCGCGTGGTCGTCCTCGAGCAGTTCCGCGAGCGTCTCCGCGTGGCGGGCGAACCGGCGGTTATCCTGGACGACCCCGTCCTCGACGGGGGCGTTGATGTCGATGCGTACCAGTAGCTGCTGTCCTGCCTCGAGGTCGTCGAGCGTCTTGAACGTCGTCATGGTGTTGATCGTAGCGAAAAGAGGGCTGCGAACGGGCTTAAAAGTTCGATAGACGGGGACGGGATGGGGCGGGGTGTCGACTTACTGCGCGACCGCTTCCTCGGCGTCGACGTCGTCCGCTTCGGCGGCGACGTACGTCGCGAGGTCGAGCATGCGGTTCGAGAAGCCGAACTCGTTGTCGTACCAGGTCAGGACCTTCACGAGGCCGTCCTCGAGCACCATCGAGGCCTCCAGGTCGACGTACGAGGAGAACGGCAGGCCGATGATGTCCCGCGAGACGATCTCCTCGTCGGTGTAGCCCAGAATGCCGGCGAGTTCGTTGTCCGCGGCGTCGCGGAAGGCCTCTTCGAGTTCCTCCTTCGTGACGTCTTCCTCGAGGTCGACGGTGAAGTCCGTGATCGAGCCGTTCGGGACGGGGACGCGGATCGCCATGCCGTCGAGTTTGCCCTCGAGTTCGGGCAGGACTTCGGTGGCGGCGATCGCGGCGCCGGTCGTGGTCGGGATGATGTTCTCGGCGGCGGCGCGGCCGCGGCGGCGCTTGCTCGAGGGACCGTCGACGATGCTCTGGGTGCCGGTGTAGGCGTGGACGGTCGTCAGCAGACCGGACTCGATGCCGAACTCCTCGTCGAGCACCTTCGCGACGGGCGCGACGGAGTTGGTCGTACAGGAGGCGTTCGAGACGATATCCTCGCCGTCGTACTCGTCGTGGTTGACGCCGTAGACGAACATCGGGACCTCCTTCTCGCCCTTCGGCGGCGCGGAAATGACGACCTTGTCGGCACCGGCTTCAAGGTGCTGGGATGCGTCGTCGTAGGTACGGAACAGGCCGGTCGCCTCGAAGGCGACGTCGATGTCGAGTTCGTCCCAGGGCAGCTGGGACGGGTCGCGCTCGGAGAGCAGTTCGATCTCGCGGTCGCCGATGTGGAGCGTGTCGCCGTCGCGGGAAACCTCGTCGAGTCGCCCGTGAACCGAGTCGTACTGGAGCAGATACTCCATGTCGTCCGCGTCCATCACGTCGTTGATGGCGACGATCTCGACGTTGTCGTAGGACAGCGACGCGCGCAGGACGTTACGCCCGATTCGGCCGAAGCCGTTCAGGCCGATCCGAAGCGCACCGTCCGACCCCGCGCCACCGCTGTACGAATGTTCACTCATATCCGAGTAGTACGCGCCCCGTCGTTAAAGTTGTTGCCCCTTTCGAAACGTTGGTGAACGATCGGTATAGATCTGTCAGCATCCCGGCGGCTACCGGAAGTTTTCATACTACCACATTCCTTATATGTGGGTATCCCTTGGTGTGTACTAGTTCACACACTCCCCTATTGCGATTTGACTCGAGTAACTCAATTTCGAGTTAAGATCTATCAATTTCCTGCAAAACAGTTATGAGCGTTCGCGGTGGAGAACGATCCGTATGATACGGGTCGGAATCAACGGGTACGGAACAATCGGCAAACGCGTTGCGGACGCGGTCCGCGCACAACCAGACATGACGGTCCACGGGGTTGCGAAACGGAGTCCGGACTACGTCGCAGTCGGAGCCGCGGAGGCGGACTACGCCGTCTACGCCGCCGACGCGGACCGCGCCGACGGGTTCCGTGAAATCGGCATCGACCTGGCCGGCACGGTCGACGACCTCGTCGCGGAAAGCGACGTGATCGTCGACGCCACGCCCTCCGGCATCGGCGCCGAGAATCGCCCGCTGTACGAACGCCACGACACCCCCGCGATCTTTCAGGGCGGCGAGGACGCGACCGTCGCCGAAGTGAGCTTCAACGCTCGAGCGAACTTTGCAGAAGCCGAGGACGCCGACTACGCCCGCGTCGTCTCCTGCAATACGACTGGACTCTCCCGGTTCCTCGCACCGCTGCACGAAACCTACGGCATCGACAAGGCCCGCGTCACGCTGGTCCGGCGGGGCGGCGACCCCGACCAGACCGGCCGCGGTCCGATCAACGACACGGTTCCGGACCCGGTCTCGATCCCCTCCCACCACGGCCCCGACGTCCAGACCGTTTTCCCCGAACTCGACATCGACACCATCGGCCTGAAGGTCCCCACGACGATGATGCACGTCCACGCCGTCAACGTCAGCCTCGCGGAGGAGCCCGACGGCGTCGACGACGTTCGCGACCAGTTCCGCGCGGAGGATCGACTCCTCACGATCCCGGAGTACGCCGGCATCGACGGCGCCGGGACGCTCAAGGACTTCGCGATGGACGCCGGCCGTCCCCGCGGCGATATCTGGGAGAACTGCATCTGGGGCGAGTCGATCACGCTGCAGGGACGGGACCTGTACTGCATGCAGGCGATCCACCAGGAAGCCGACGTGGTGCCGGAAAACGTCGACGCGATCCGGGCGCTCACCGGACTGCTCGACGGTCCCGAGAGCCGATCGTTGACGAACGAGACGCTCGGCATCGATCTCGGTCGGCTCCGCGGCCGCGAGAATCCGACGACCGAGCAGCAAGCCGCAGAGCGAGTGTCGTCGGACGACTGAAACGCACACTCGCAGCCGCACCGAAGCGCGCCCGCCTCGGCAGGCACAGCGACGACCCCTCGAGCACCGGCCGCCGCTCATCGATCGAAGCGCGGGGAAAGTTTTTGCACCTTCCCTTCTTATGCACACCCATGCGCCGAGACGACCGCGACGAACCCTTCGACGACCTGTTTCGCGAAATCGAACGGATGATGAACGAGATGATGAACGGTGCCGACGGGAACGTCGACTTCAACACCTCGAGCAACGCTGACAGCGGCTTCGGCGCGGACACCCACGTCGACATCCACGAGACCGACGAGGAGATCCGCGTCGTCGCGGACCTCCCCGGCGTGGAAAAGGACAATATCGAACTCGAGTGTGACGGCAAGACCCTGACCATCTCCGCCGGCAGCGACCACCGCCAGTACGACGAGCGCGTCTCGCTGCCGACCCGCGTCAACGAACACACCGCCTCCGCAACGTACAACAACGGCGTGCTCGAGGTCGTCTTCGACCCCGCCGAGGAATCGTCCGACATCAGTCTCGAGTAAGCGGGACGTCGCGGTCACCGTCGCGGCTGTGTGCTGCTTCGTCGGCCGGACCGCGATCGCATCGTTGCGTCACGAATTCAGTTTCGGCTCCGGCGCCGACCCGCCTTCTTCGACCGGCACCCGACAGCCGCCAGCGGACCGCACGGTGCCGAGGCGCCGGGGGCCGAGTGCCTACACGTCCTCTGCAGTCGACCGAATCGCAGCCGCGAGTCGATCGTAAAAGTCCGGCTCGTACTTCGTCGCCTCGTCGATCGTCGGCCGGGCGTTCGTCTCGTTGACCACCAGCCGATCCTCGGTCTCGAGCAGATCGACGCCCAAAAACGGTATCTCGAGCTCCGCGGCGACCCGCTCGGCCAGCTCGCGGTGCTCGTCCGGTAGTTCAACTCCTGTCGCTTCCGCTCCGCGGTGAACGTTGTGCTTCCACTGTCCCTCGGACACAGCTTCGTCAGGCAGCCGTCGCTCGACCGCACCGACGTACTCGCCCTCGAGGACCATCACCCGGTAGTCGACGGCGTCGGGCAGGTACTCCTGCACCAGAAACGAGCGGTCCCCCGTCGCCTTGTAGTCGTGAACCAGCGAGAGGTAGTCGCAGATGCCCAAAAACGAGTCGAGGTCGTGGGCCTTCGCGACCCCGACGCCCCGCGTGGTCGAGTTCGGCTTGACCACCACCGGCGGCTCGAACCGCTCGAAGACGTCGGTTAGCTCGCCCTCCGAGACGTCGTTCGAGACGTACACCGACCGCGGCACCGGCAGGTCGGCCCGCTCGAGGCGCGCGAGCACCTCGGCCTTGTTCCGCGAGGTGAGCACCGTCTCGTGGTCGTTGAGCCACGGGATCTCGAGGAAGGCGTCGGCGACGCCGCCCTCCATGAGCCGCCCGGGGTAGACGAAGCCGACGTCGTACTCGTCGGGCCCCCACGGCGGCTCGGTTAGGTCCACTACGCGCTCGCTCGCGGGCACGTGATGGACCCGAATGCCGCGCTCGGCCAGCGGCTCCCCCATCCGCTGAAACGTTTCCTGATCGTTGGCGACGGCGAGATCGATCATACTCGACCCTCGGGAACAGAGGAGCAAAAAGGTGCTCGAGACGGGTCACGCAAGCGAGGGATACTGACTGGCACAAGTCACGACGTCGGCCGGGAGCGCGCCTCGAGCACCGTGAGAGCCGCGCGACTCGGGGGAGGGTAGGCTACCGCACTACTATCGACCGCGAGTGAGCGAAGCGAACGAGCGGGCCGACGCCTGATGTGAACGAGCGACTGCGGCGCTTGCGCCGCTACAGAGCGAGTGAACGGAAGGAGGAGTGCTTTTAATCGAAATTTTACCGAGCGTCGGTACGACGGACGCCAGCTATGCTGGCGTCGTCGAACCAGAGCGCAGCGTAAAATTTCGTTCTGTTTTACGCGATCAGCTTCTCTTCGCCCTTCTCGACGACGATACGGCACGGCGGCGAGATCTTGTTGTAGGCGCGGCGGAACGCGTCCTTGGCGAACTCGGCGTCGTCGACGTCACACCAGACGGTGAAGATGCGCTCGCCCTCGTCGATGCGGGCGGCGGTACCGACGATCTTCCCGAACGCCTGGCGCATCCCGTCGGAAACACGGTCTGCACCCGCACCGGTCGCCTGCTTGTTCTCCCGGATGACGTGGTGGGGGAACTTGCGCAGGATCATCTTGTAGTTGTTCTCGCCGGCGTTTTTCAGCATGTGGCGGTTCGCCGACAGGCGCGAGGCCTCGAGCGATCCGTGACGGATCTGGACCTCTTCCTCGGTAACGAGGCTGATCTGGATCGGGTAATCCTCGGGATCGGCGCTGATGTCGCCCATCTTGTGCTGTGCGATCTTCGAGCCCGGGATGCCAGTAATGTACTCGCGGCGGGTGTATGCCGGCTTACTGATCTCCCGGTACATGGAGGCAGGTTTGTCGGACATGGTGGTTACTTACGAAAACGGAGGCCTACCGTGCGGATAAAGGCTTCGAACCGTCGCGTCCAGCAGGGCGGCTACCGAGGCAAGAACGGGGATGAAGCGTGAGAAACGGTCGCATTCTGGCGGGCGCCCGAGGTCGAACCGCAGAGAGGGGGCAGATAGGTAGATCACATGCGCGCGGTCGGGCGCGGTTACGTGTCAAAGCTCAGTTCGCCGCCGCAACCGGCACGTACTCCGTCTCCGTCCGCTCGACGAGATTCTGCGCCGAGAGCGCCTCGAGCACGCTCAGGATCGCCATCTTCTGCATCCCCAGCGATCGGTGCAGGTCGGTCAGCGTCGCGCCGCCGGTCGCCTCGAGGAAGAGGTAGACGAGTTTCCCCTGCGAGGACTCGAGTTCGGCGGGTAAGGGGTCGATGTCGGCCGGTGAACGCTGTTGCGTTTCTGATAGCATACATCCACCGTCCACGAACTCCTGTATAACTCTATGGTGCAAGGTGGTTATACGGACTATTGGATAAGTATGTGATAATATATCTTGGATCGGAGATGACCGTCCACTATTCGAGAACGAATTCCGGTGAGAGACGCCGGAACAATCAGCGAAACCGTGGGTCAACGGCGTGTTTAAGGAGCAGCCGCGGCAATCATACAGCATGATGCGGAGCTTTCGGATCGGATCTCTGTTCGGGATCCCCATCAAGTTGGATTTCACGTTCCTGCTGGTGCTCCCGCTGTTCGCCTACCTCATCGGCGCCCAGATCGAGGAGGTCTCGGAGGTGCTCAACGTCGTGCTCGGCGCCGGGATTAACGTCGAGGCCGTAGCCGCGGGCGCGAACCCCTGGATCTTCGGCCTCGCTGCAGCGCTCGGCCTGTTCGTCGGCGTGATCCTCCACGAACTCGGCCACTCGCTGACCGCCCAACGGTACGGGTTTCCGATCGACTCGATCACCCTCTGGCTGTTCGGGGGCGTCGCCCAGTTCACCGAGATGCCCGAAGACTGGCGCCAGGAGTTCACCATCGCCATCGCTGGTCCGATCGTCTCCGTGCTTGTCGGAATCGTCTCCTACGGGCTCTTCGCCGTGACGCCCGCGGAGCTAAACGGCGTCCGATTCGTCCTGGGCTACCTCGCGATCCTGAACGTCGCGCTGGCAGGGTTCAACATGCTCCCCGCGTTCCCGATGGACGGCGGTCGCGTCCTCCGGGCGTTTCTCGCCCGCTCGAAGCCCTACGCCAAAGCGACCCAGCAGGCCGCGGGCATCGGGCGGTTCTTCGCGATCATCATGGGGCTGTTCGGGCTGTTCAACCTGAACATCATCCTCATCGGCGTCGCCTTCTTCGTCTACATCGCCGCCTCGAGCGAGGCCCAGCAGGTGACGATGAAAGCGGCCTTCCAGGACGTCACGGTCTCCGATATCATGACGCCGGCCGGCGACCTCCACACTGTCGAGCCGGACACCTCGATCGCGGACCTGATCCAGCGGATGTTCAGCGAGCGCCACACCGGCTATCCGGTCGTCGAGCGCGACGCGTACGACGGCGACCGGCTGATCGGGCTCGTGACGCTATCCGACGCGCGCGAGATCGAGCCGGTCGAGCGCGACGCATACACGGTCGAGGACGTGATGACGACCGATCTGCAGACGATCGCGCCGGATTCGGACGCGATGGAGGCGATCGATCGCATGCGCGCGAACGATATCGGTCGCCTGCTCGTCGTGGACGACGGCGACCTCGTCGGGCTGATCTCGCGGACGGACGTGATGACCGCCTTCGACATCGTTCAGAAGAGCGGCGCCCTGAATCCGTCGCGACCGCCACAGACCGCGGACTGATCGTGGACTGATCGATCCCCGGATCGGTTCAGGACTAACGAGAAAATCCGGCAAAACCGGCCGAAACCACCGTCTCGACGGCCGAGACCAATATTCTTAACCGCGGCCGGGGCCGACGATTCGGCGATGCCACCGGCCATCGAGACCGTCGATCTCGTGAAGGAGTACGGGGACTTGCGCGCCCTACAGGAGCTGTCGCTGACCGTCGAGGAGGGCGAGTTCTTCGGCCTGCTCGGGCCCAACGGCGCGGGCAAGACGACGTTCATCAATACGCTGGTCGGGCTGGTCCGCAAGACCGGCGGCGAGGCGCGAGTCTTCGGCTACGACGTCGAGGACGACTACCGCGAGGCCCGGGACGCGATCGGGCTCGCGCCCCAGGAGTTCAACGTCGACCGCTTCTTTCCGATCAAGGAGGTGCTGATGCACAAGGCCGGTTACCACGGAATCCCCGAGGACGAGGCCGCCGAACGTGCCGACGAGGTCCTCAAGCGCGTCGGCATCTACGACAAGCGCAACGAGCGCTTCGACTGGCTCTCCGGCGGGATGAAGCGCCGACTGCTGCTCGCCCGCGCGCTCGTCACCGACCCCGATCTGCTCATTCTGGACGAGCCCACGGCGGGCGTCGACGTTCAACTGCGTCACGACCTCTGGGAACTCGTCACCGAACTCAACGAGGAGGGGACGACGGTGCTGCTGACGACCCACTACATCGAGGAGGCCGAGCGCCTCTGCGATCGGGTTGCGATCATGAACGAGGGCCGGAAGGTGACCGTCGCGACGCCGGATGAACTCAAGGAACGCGGGACCGACACCATCTCGGTGCGCCTCGAGTCGGCTCCGTCGATGACGCCCGACGTGAGCGCCGAGTACGCCCACGAGACGACGCTCGACGGCGACCGGCTCGAGGTCCGCGTCGACGACGGCGGCTCGACCGCGCCGCGGCTGCTCAACGACCTCGAGGCGAAGGGCTACGAGATCGCCGACCTCGAGATCACGCGTACGTCGCTCGAGGAGATTTTCGTCGACCTTACCCGCAGCGAGGATCGGACGGTGACGCGGTCGTCGGCGTCGTCGGCCTCGAGCGGCGGTGACGGTGACAACGAGGACGGCGAGCGCGGTGACACGGCCGAACGCGAACAGGAGGGGGTCGCCTAATGCTGTCAGTCGGCTTCCGCGCCCTCTTCCGGCGCGAGGTCCTGCGGTTCGTCCGCCGCCCGAAGAACACGTTCATGCCGCCGGCGATCACGAACGTGCTCTACTTCGCCGTCTTCGGGCTCATCCTCGGCGGCCGGATCGACGAGATCGCGGGCTTCCCGTACATCCTCTTCATCGTCCCCGGGCTCATCGTCCTGGGAGCCATCTCGAACGCCTTCGAGAACGCCTCGTTCTCGATCTTCCACGGGCGGTGGAACGAGTACATCCACGAGACGCTGACCTCGCCGCTGTCCTACGCCGAGATGGTCGTCGCCTACGTCGCTGCCAGCGCGGTCCGGGGACTGATCGTCGGCGTCATCATCGCCGTCGTCGGCCGCCTGTTCGTCCCGATCAGCATCGAGCACGGCCTGTTCCTCGTCGCGACGATGGTCGTCATTACGGCGCTCTTTGCCGGCCTCGGAATCATCGGCGGCCTCGTCGCACGGGACTTCGACGACCTGACCGTCATGAACCAGTTCATCCTCCGGCCGCTGGTCTTCTTTGGCGCCGTGTTCTACTCGCTCGAGACGTTCGAGCAGGCCTGGCAGGTCCAAATTTCGCTGGTGAATCCGATGGTCTACATGGTCGACAGCGTCCGGTACGGGCTGCTGGGCTACTCGGATCTGATCGCGGTCGGCATCCTTCCGGCTCCCTACGGCAACCTCGCCCCGCTGTTCTCGCTGGGCGTGTTGACGACGGTCACGGCTGTCGTCCTCGCGATCGACATCTACCTGTTCAAGACCGGCTACGGATTGACAGACTGACCGAGAACCCGTCCTGCTGACTGGTTTCTACATTGTTCTCGACGAGGACTATCTCGAGACCGTGCGTCACTGCCGAACTATCAGGTCGCGATGGTAACTAGCTCCTCGCGAACCGACAACAACGTCCCAAGATGGTCGTTCTCGACGGTTCGAAACGTAACGTCCGAGCGGTCCGCGTAGACGCGCTCGACGGGCTCGAGCGGGACGTTCGAATCCGCAGTCCCGTGCCAGGCCGTCGTCTCGATAGCGGGTTCGGGGTCGGGGAGCGACCAGTCGCCGGCCAGGAATCGGGTCTCGCGGACCGCACCCGACGGCCGGCCCGCCAGTCCGGTCCGGAAATCGTGGCCGACGAGTTGTGCGGTGACGTCGTCGAGATCTCGCTCGGTAAGCTGATCGACGACGAACGGATCGCCGCGACGCTGGGCGAGCAGTCGCGAACAGCGCAACGCGATATCGAGCAGCCGGGGAAACCGGGCGAGCGACGCGAGCGGCCCCTCGCTCTCCGGCACCGGCGCGCTGACGATTCCCGCGGCGGTGACCCGGTCCGGGAACCGGTCGGCGACGGCCAGCGCCGGAGGTCCGCCGCCGGAGAAGCCGGCGACGGCGAACGACTCGAGACCCAGTTCGTCGGCGAGGTACTGGCAGTCGGCCGCCCACGTCTCGAGCGTGCCGTCGGGATGGGGATCGGAGCGGCCGTAGCCGGGGCGACTCGGTGCGATCACGCGAACGCCGCGCTGCCGAGCAGTATAGGAGAGGACCGCGCCGAGGACGCACGATCCCGGGACGCCGTGGTGAAAGACCAGCGACGTCCCGTCCTCGCGGCCGTAGGTCGCGTACGCGAGCGTGCGGCCGTCGGGGAGGTCGAGCGTCTCGACGTTCAGATCGCGATCCAGATCGAGATCGACGTCCGGCATTGAGTTCGACTGGAGTGGAAGCATCGGTAGTGGGATCGACGAACGCAGAGTGCGTCGGCGACGATGTGCGAACGTGGAAGCGGCCGGGCGAAAATAGCACCGGTTTACGAGACGGATTCGAGGCGAGACCGCGCCTCGAGCGGTCGATTACTCGCCGCGCTCTGCGACTTTGACGAGTTGCTTCCCGATGTTCTCGCCCTCGAAGAGGCCGAAGAAGGCCTCAGGCGCGTTCTCGAAGCCCTCGACGACGTTTTCACGGTAGTGCAGGTCGCCCTGCTGGATGAACTCCGAGAGGGACTCGAGGGCCTCGTTCCACCGGTGCTGGTAGTCGCCGACGAGGAAGCCTTCGACCGTCGCGCGGGACTCGATGAGCTTGCTCAGCTTGCGCGGCCCCGTTGGGACCTCGGTCGCGTTGTACAGCGAGATCTGGCCGCAGACGGCGACGCGGGCGTCGACGTTCAGCAATGGCCAGACGGCGTCCGTGATCGGACCGCCGACGTTGTCGAAGTAGGCGTCGACGCCGTCGGGGCAGGCTTCTTCCATCGCGGCCTCGAGGTCGTCGGTTTCCTTGTAGTTGATCGCGGCGTCGAACCCGAGGTCGTCGGTCAGCCACTCGATCTTCTCCTCGCTGCCGGCGGTGCCGACGACGCGGGCGCCCGAGAGCCGGGCGATCTGGCCGGCGACGGAGCCGACCGCGCCCGCCGCGGCGGAGACGACGACCGTCTCGCCGGGCGAGGGGTCGGCGACGTCGAGCATGCCGAAGTAGCCCGTGATACCGGGCATGCCCAGCACCCCGAGCGCGGTCGAGACGGGACCGAGTTCCGGATTCACGGGCCGGAGTTCGTCGGCGTCCGCGACCGCGTGCTCGGCCCACAGGAGGTTGCCGGTGACGACGTCGCCCTCGCCGAACGCGTCGGCCTCGGACGCGACGACCTCGCCGACGATGCCGGCCTGCATCGGGTCGCCGACGTCCCACGGTTCGGCGTAGGATTCCTCGTCGCGCATACGACCGCGCATGTAGGGGTCGACGGACTGGTAGAGGGTCTTCACGAGGACCTCGCCGGGGCCGGGTTCCGGACGGTCGACGGTCACGAGATCGAAGTTCTCGCGGGTCGGTTCGCCGGTCGGGCGGCTGGCGAGTCGCCACTGTCTGGTTTCTGCCATGTCGAGTCGTAGCGGTCGGCGACGGATGAAACGCGGGCTCGCGGAAGACAGTGCCGGTGCTGCGATCGACCGGCGAGCGAGCGCGCCTCGAGCGCACTCGCGGTCCACCGCCGGCCCCTCCAGCGTGGGAGCTTTTTCACTGCCGTTCGCATACGGTACCGTATGGCAACCGACAACGACGGCGACGATTCCGACGGAAGTGGCGCCGACACGAGCGCGCCGGCCGGCGATCCCGCCGCCGGGCCGGAGCACGATCACGAGGTCCTCGAGACCCTGCTCGCGGGCAACCGGCGCCACGTCGACTCGCTGCCAGAGGACTACTTCAGGGACGTCCAGACGGGCCAGCACCCGGGCGTCGTCGCGATCTGTTGCTCGGACTCGCGGGTCCCGCAGGAATACATGTGGGGGGTCGACCACCCCGGCGCGGTCTTTACGCCGAGCAACATCGGCAATCAGGTCTGGGACGAGGACGACGGCGAGCGCATCGTCGACGGCGGGATCCTCTACCCGATCCACCACACCGAGACCGCCGTCGTCGCCGTCGTCGGTCACACCGGTTGCGGCGCCGTCACCGCGGCCTACCGGGTCGCGACGGGCGGGGACACGCCCGGACCCCAGGGGGTCGACAAGTGGGTCGAGATGCTCGTCCCCGTCGTCGAGGAGGCCATAGAGAGCGGCGCCGTCGACGCCGACGCGGACGAGGAAACGGTCGTCAATCAACTCGTCGAGTACAACGTCAACCGGCAAGTAGCGTTCCTCCAAAACGCGGCGGACGTCCCGGACGATATCGCCGTCTACGGCTTCGTCTACGACTTCCAGCGGGTCTACGGTGATACGGATGGCCGCGCGTACCTGATCAACGTCGACGGCGAGACAGATCCGGCGGCGATCCGCGAGCGCGTACCGGACGGCTACGAGACGGCGGCCGCCAGCTTGCTGGCCTGACGACCACGCGAGCGCGGCCGGCCGTCGACACCGTTTTACCACTCCCGGAAAACGTATCGAGCATGCGTTCGCTCCTCGAGTCCGACGTCGGCTTCTACTACGCCGTCGGCGCGTTCGTCGCCGCGATCTTCGTCATCGGATTGACGACGCTTGCGGTGCTCTCGCCCGCCGGGATCGGCGCTCGAGAGCTCGGCGGCCTCGTCGTCGGCTTCCTGCTGTTCATGGTCGTCTACTTCATCTCGATTACGATCCACCAGCTCGAGAAGCGAGAGGAACTGTAACCGCGAGGCGACGGTGGCGGAACTGGAAGGGGAACGGAAAACCTAGTCCTGCGCCGGAGCCGAAAGCTGCCCCTGACTCTGGTCCTGCTCGCGGGCCTGAACCGCTGTCTGTGACTCGGAGGCCCACTCGAGATCGCCCTGGTAGTGGAACGCCTCGTTGTCGCGCTCCGGATCGACGACCGTCAGATCGCCGATCCAGCCGTTGTCGAGCAGTTCGGCGACGTCCTCGTGGCGGCGGAGGATCTCGGTCACGCGTTCGACGGGCGCGTGGATGACCGCCGTCAGGCGGAGCGGCTGGTGGTACGACTCCTCGTCGGAGAGTTGCAGCGACTGGAGCGGCAGGCCGGTCATCAGGTCGCCGCCGTTACCCTGGACGACGCCGACGTTGCCGAGCGCGTTCTGCGTGACCTTCGAGCCGCTGCCGTAGACGCCGTTGTCCACCGTCGCGAAGTAGTACTGGTTGTTGATCCACTGGGTGACCACCAGCGGGCCGGTCACGATCGCCTCGAGCGCCTCGCCCTCGGGGTCGGTCGTCCAGTCGTAGGAGTGGAGGAACGCGCGGCCGTCCAAGTTCTCGTCGTCGGTCAACGCGCGCGGGCCGATGACGAACGAGGCGTTACCGGCCAGCCCCCATTCGGGGCGGGTTTCCGCCCAGTCGGCGGCCTTGCGCTCGACTTCGGCGACCGCTTCTTCGGGGTCGACGTCGGTCTCGTCGGTCATCGACTCGAGGCGCTCGGCCGCCGCGCCGGCCTGGGCGCGCTCCAAGTCGGCGCGTAGCTGCTCGAGGTCCTCGCGGTGGCTCTCGGGAACCGCGCCGTCGAACAGGGTGATTTCGTCGGTCGTCGTGTTGTGCTCGCCGGCGAGGAAGACCGTGTCCTCGGGGATGTGGAAGCCGCGATCGCGGAGTTCGGCCTGCACGTCCGGATCGTTGCAGATCGTCGCGAGGACGCGGGCGTTCGGGCCGCCGGGGTTGCCGGCGCAGGCCCCGCAATCGAGACTCGAGTCGAACGGGTTGTTCGTCGTCTCGCTCGCGTGGCCGGTGAAGACTACGAGGCGGGCGAACTCCGTCCAGCCCATGAGCGCGAAGGCGTTCTCGGCGTACTCGACTTTCTCCTCGAGGCGCATGCCCTGCGGGAGGTCGTGGTCGGCGTGGCTGTGATCGCCGTGGTCGTCGTAGTCGATCGCGGGCGAACAGAACTCGTGTCGGCTCGGGACGCGCTCATCGACGGCGTTCTCGAGCGAGGCGATCGCCGAGGGGGCGAGCGTCCGCGCGGCCATCGCCGAGCCGTACGCGGCGCCGCCGCCCTCGACGAACGGGAAGGCGGCGACGACGTTGGCCTTGAGGCGCTTGAAGTGTTTGCGGGTCGCCGTCGCGAGGCCGGTCCAGCGGTCGCGTTTCGCCGTCGTCTCCGGTTCGTCGGGCTGGTCGACGACGCGGTGTTCGGGGTCGACGATCGGCGGACAGGCGTCGACGGGGGCGGCCGCGTCGTACCCCTGATACCGCATCGGGACGCCGAAGAAACCGGCGTAGCCGTGGGTCTCGTAGTTGCCCTGTCCCTCGATGTGGCGGCGGATGATCTCCGAGCGCGTGTCGATGCAGAACACCAGTTGGACGTCGGGCCGGGACGGTTCGCCCGCGTCGGCGGGGTCGGTCACCGAGCCGTCGATTTGGGCGAGCAGGCGCTCGCGGTAGCTCTTCTCCCAGGCGGTGAGCCAGATTTCGGGGAGCGGCGGGTCCTCGGCCTCGCTGTCGTCGCCGGCGTTGCTCTCGTCGTTCGCAGGCTCGAGCGGCGCGTCCAGCCGGTCCGCGAGCGTCAGCCGCACCGCGAGGTACTCGCGCAGCGTGATCGGGTACTCGGCCTGCCAGGGATCGGTCTCGTCCTCGACGCGCTGCTTGATGAAGCCGGTCCAGCCCGGCAGCGCGGCGAAGTGGTGCTCGGCGATGTCAGTCCATCGGTCGTCGGGATAGTCCTCGAGGACCGCCTCGAGCGCCTCGGTCGCCGTCTCGGGCAGGTCCGAGGGGGCGTCGCAGCCGGGCACGTCGCCGTCGTATGGCGCGACCGAGCGCCAGGCGGCGTAGAACCCCTCCTCGCGGTTCGGCATCGGCCACTTGGCCTGCCCCTCGTCGAGGAAGGCGCCGAGCCACTTCGAGAGCACGCGGTCGACGGTCTCGGTCGCGTCGTCGGCCTCGGTATCGCGCTCGGCTTCGGCCGCGGCCAGCTCCTCGAGGAGCGTCTCCGGATCGCGGTCGATGCCGTGGGCCTCGAGTTCGGCGGCGAGGACATCGGGATCGATCTGGCCGCGCTCCCAGGCCGTGCGGAAGACGTCGGGGTGCGGATACCCGCGACCGCCGAACAGGCGCTCGGCGTCGTCGACGGCCCGGTGGAACGGCTGGTCCTCGAATCCCGAGAGAGGGTTGGCCGTGACGAACGAGTACAGCGGCCAGACGGCGCCGACCCGCTCGGCCGCGCGCTCGATCGTCGCGGCGAGGGGGTCCCGATCGGCGTCAGTACCGGTCGCAGAGTGGTCCGCCTGGTCGCGTTGTTGGGGCGTCTGTTCGGCTTCCGGGTCGTTGTCGAGTTCGGATTTGGCCGTCGGCTTAGACATCTTTGTACTCCTCCTTGTTCGTGAGGACGGTCGCGGAATCCGGCTCCGAGAGGTTCAACAGCGAGACGTAGAGGCGCTCGCTCGAGCGGTGCCACCCGAATTCGGTCGCGACGTAGGCCCCGACGAACAGTGCGGCGACGAGGCCGTGGGCGATCGTCACGTCGGTGGAGGCGTGAGTCATCGCCGAGGGGACCACCGCCGAGATCGCGTTGTACAGCAGGGCGTAGCCGCCGATCGCCGTGAGGACGACCAGCGGGACGCTGACGAATCGAACCGCCCGCGGCAGGGTCGTCCGGTTGAGGATGTCCCGCGCCGCGGTCAGCGTCGTCAGGACCACGACGAGCGTCAGGATCGTCCCGCTGTCGAAGGCCAGCCCCGTCGCCTTCCCGGTGAGGGCGCCGAAGAGCACGCCGCCGCCGACCGCCGTGAGCAGGCTGACGACGGCGCTCGAGAAGCCGAACTCCGTGTGGCCGGCGTGTTTGGCCGTCGATTTCGGCGCCGCCTCCTCGACGACGGCCCCCGACGAGAGGAAGAGGTAGGCCTTGTAGAACCCGTGCAGGATGAGGTGGGCGATCGCGGCCGCGAAGAATCCGAGGCCGCACTGGAGGATCATGAATCCCATCTGGGCCATCGTCGAACTGCCGAGCTTGCGCTTGACGTTAGTCTGGACGAGCAACATCGCCTGACCCAGCAGGGCGCTGACCGCGCCGAGGACGACGACGGCCGACATAATCGCGAGGTGGTCGGCGACGAGCGGCGAGAAGCGGGTCAGCAGAACGCCGCCCGCGTTGACGAAGCCGGCGTGCATCAGCGCCGAGGCCGGCGTCGGCGCCGTCATCGAGGACAGCAGCCAGCCGTGGAACGGGAACAGCGCCGACTGGATCAGCGCCGCGAGGACGAGCCCGCCGGCGGCGACGAGGCCGATCGTCGGGGAGACCGCCTCGAGGCCGCCGAGGATGCCGGCGATCGACGTCGTTCCGCTCTCCCACGCGAGTAGGGCCAGACTGCCGGCCAGCACCGCACTGCTGGCGACGAAGTACCGACGCGCCAGCGCGCCGGCGGCCTGTGCTTGCTCCCAGTCGCGAACGTGGCCGATGAGGGCGGCCATCAGCAGGCCCATCGCGAGCCACGCCGCCGCGAACAGCGCGATATGGTCGGCCGCGGTGAGGACCATCACGACGAGCGTGAACGCAAACACGCGAGCGAAGAAGCGCTCGAGGTCGCGGTCGCCCGCCATGTAACGCCTGGAGTAGCTGTGGACGATGCCGCTGAAGAAGGTGACCACGACCCACAGCACCGCGGTTAGCCCGTCGACGACCGCGTAGTCGACGCCGGTCCACGGCTCGCCGCGCCGGATCGTCAGCGCGAGGATGCCGACGCTACAGAGGAACAGCATCCATACCAGCCGCGTCGACGCCCGGGGGACGACCGAATCGTCCGTCGTCGTCAGTTCCGAGAGTTGTGCGGCGTCGATCGAGCGTTCGTCGGTCATGCGTCGAGTGTCACCTCCGACCGGCGCGGACGGTCCCGCTTCGGGGCCGGTCCGCCCAGTCGTCGTTACCACCGCTTTGAACATCCTGGTTATTATAACCTGCTGTTCGAACAAATCGTTCGCCGAAACCCGTGTGAAAGAACATCATGGTCTCTCGCAAGAAGTGCCGTAACCCAATCTGCCGATCCGACGGCGATCGGGAGGGTCCACCGCGTTGGAATGACGGAGACGCCGCTAACGCTGCGTTATCGGCGAAATAGGGACAGTGAGAAGAGGTATAAAAAGCGAACCGAAACCGGGTGACGGCGCGATCACTCCGCGGAGAACTCGTCGAACGAGGTCGACTCGTGACTACGTACGAGCACCTCGTCGGTGATCGTCAGCCCCATGTCCGAGAGTTCCTGGGCGATCGGCGTGATACCCCGATCGTTCTTGACGACGGCCGTCACGAGGAGGTTCTCCTCGCCCGTCACCAACTCCTGCACCGAGACGACGCCGGGAATGTCCAGAATCTCCTCTATGTAGTCGCCCCGTTCGGGAATCGGCGCCGTACAGAAGAGCAGCATCCGGATCGGATAACCGGACTTCGTGTAATCGATGTTGGCGCTGTATCCCTTGATGACTCCCTCAGATTCGAGCCGCTGGATGCGCTTGCGGACCGTACTCGAGGACGCGTCGGTCCGTTCGGCGATCTCGCCGGAGGAAAGGTTCCGGGCCTCCTCCTGGAGCGCGTAGAGGATCTCCCGGTCGACCGCGTCGAGCTCGTACTCGGTCATACCGCGTCGTTTCGACCGGCGAATATAAGGGACTTCGCCTGCCTCCCGCGGGCTGGGTCCCGCGGACGGGTGCTCGCCGGTCTCGCCGAACCGGAGAAGCGCCGCGACTCGAGGGCGAACGGACGACCGCAACGAAAGGCGGAGACGGCAGCACGACGGGCGTGACACCCGGTGCGTCGGTGGTTCATGAGTCGCAGCGTTTATACGTATCCGTCCGTTCTCTTTAGAAGCAATGGCGAAAGGAACCGTTGATTTCTTCAACGACACTGGCGGCTACGGATTCATCGAGACTGAGGATGCGGATGAGGACGTCTTCTTCCACATGGAAGACATCGGCGGCCCGGATCTCGAAGAAGGGCAGGAACTCGAGTTCGACATCGAGCAGGCCCCCAAGGGCCCGCGCGCGACGAACGTCGAGCGCCTGTAAGGCGGATTCGTAACGGTATCGGCTCTTGACTGCAGTATTTTACACCGGCTAGCTGCGGCTGTCGCGTCCCGGTCGGGACGACAAGTAGTAGACTTTAGTAGCGTCGCGTCCGAGGGCTGGGTATGGCCGACTCCTCGTCGGAGCCCGAGTCCGAGCCGGACGCCGACGACGCCGCTCCTAACTCGGTGTCCCCAGACGCCGCTCCGGAGCCGCTGGTTCGGCACAGCGACGACATTTCGTACGAGTCCGTCGACGCAGCCGACGGCCTCGAGAAGGGCGTCCTGATCAGCGACGAGCACGGCGCGCCCCACTTCGCGATCCGCCGATTCGTCCTCGAGCCCGGCGCCGAAGTGCCGAAACACACCAACGACGTCGAACACGAGCAGTACGTCCTCGAGGGCGAGTACGTCGTCGGCATCGGGGACGAGGAGTACGAAGTCGCAGCCGGCGACTCCCTGCTGATCCCCGCCGGCGCGGTCCACTGGTACCGCAACGAGGGCGACGAGCCCGGCGCATTCCTCTGTGCCGTCCCGAACGGCGACGACGAGATCGAACTGCTCGAGTAGCTCCCGGCGCCGCTCGAAGGACTGGTCACGTCCAGTGAACTGATCGTCTTCCCGCCTGCTGGGTGGAATCGCAACTACTAAACACTCTTTAGGCACACCTAAATACAGATGGCAGGATCGCACTCGGCAGGGGCTCACTCGCCGGCCCGCGAGCAGGAGGGATGGTTCACCGGGACGCTCGTCCTGTTCTGTCTCGCGAGCGCGGTTATCACCGTCGTCGCGGGACTGATACAGGTGAGCTTCGGGTCCTACTCGATGACGATTGGGGAGGCGTGGCGAGCAGTCGTCGATCCGGCGGTCGTGTTCAACCGGCAGGCGTGGAACGCGTTCCTGTTCGGCGGCGAACTGCCCGAAATGACCCGGAACAACATCGTCGTCTGGAACATCCGGCTGCCGCGGGTGTTCGTCGCGATTATCGCCGGGACGACCCTCGCAGTATCGGGTGCGATCTTCCAGGCAGTGACGCGCAACGAACTGGCCAGTCCCTTCGTGCTGGGCGTGAGCTCCGGCGCCGGTTTCGCCGTGCTCGCGACGCTGGTCGTCTTCAGCGGCCTCGCGCCGTTTCTGCCGCTTATCGCCGCGCTCGGTGGGACGATCGCGTTTCTGGTCGTCTACCTGATCGCCTGGAAGGACGGGACGAGCCCCGTCCGACTCGTGCTGGCCGGCGTCATCGTCAACATGGTCTTCCAGTCGCTCCAGCAGGGGCTGTTCTTCTTCGCCGACGACATCGGCGTCGTCCAGACGGCGATCGCGTGGCTGACCGGCTCGCTGACCGGTACCGGCTGGGACGAGGTCCGCATCGCCACGATCCCGGCGATTATCGCGATCGTACTCGCGATGGCCGGCGCCCGCCAACTCAACGTCTTGCTGCTCGGCGAGCAGACCGCCCGCTCGCTCGGAATGCGCGTCGAGATGGTTCGGTTCCTCCTCTCGGGCGTGGCCATCCTGGCCGCCAGCGTCGCGATCTCCGTCGCCGGGATCGTCAGCTTCTTCGGGCTCGTCGTTCCCCACATCGTCCGCAATACCGTCGGGGGCGACTACCGGCAGCTGATGGTCGGCTGTCTTTTCGCCGGGCCGGCGCTGATGGTCGCCGCCGACGTCGGAGCGCGCCTCGCGCTCGGCGGGGTCCAGATGCCGGTCGGCGTCGTCACCGGGCTGCTCGGCGGGCCGTACTTCCTCTATCTGATGCGCAAACAGCGATCGATGGGTGAACTCTAATGACGCAACACACCGCGAACGACACGGACGTCGACGGTGAAGTCGAGGTGACGAGGGAACGCAGGGGTACGGACACGAGTACGGAGACGGACGTCGAGACCGACCAAAACGCGGCCGACGCTGCGGAGAGCCGTAACGGCGTCAGCGTCCGGAGCGCACTCGTCGGCGACGACCTCGAGTTGAGTTACCCCGGCAGCGACGAGACCATCGTCGACTGTACGCGCCTGGACGTGCCGGAAGGGGAGATCACCGCCCTCGTCGGCCCCAACGGCAGCGGGAAGAGTACGATGCTGAAGGCCCTGTCGAAGCACCTCGAGCCCGATACCGGCGTCGTTCGGCTGCGCGGCGAGGACCTCCGGTCGTTCGATCGCCCGGAACTCGCGCGCGAACTCGGCCTCCTCTCCCAGGAGAACGACTCGGTCAGCGGGATCACCGTCGAGGACCTGGTCTATCACGGTCGCTATCCACACCGCGGTTTCTTCGACGGGATCTCGCCGGAGGACCGCGAGGCGGTCGAACGCGCCCTCGAGTTGGCAGGCGTCGAGCACCTCCGGGAGGCCGAACTCGGTCAGCTCAGCGGCGGCCAGAAGCAACTCGCCTGGATCGCGATGGTGCTTGCCCAGGACACCGACATCCTCCTGCTGGACGAGCCGACGACCTTCCTCGATCTCCACCACCAGTTCCGCGTCCTCGAGACGATCCGCCAACTGAACGAGGAGAAGGGGGTCACCGTCGCAGTCGTCCTCCACGATATCTCACAGGCCGCGCGGTTCGCGGATTATCTCATCGCGATGCGGGACGGCGAACTGTACGACTGGGGGCCGCCCGAGGAGATCGTCACCGAGCAGTTGCTCGCGGACGTGTTCGAGGTCGAGGCGACCGTCGCCTACGATCCCGAACTGCAGGTGCTCCCCAAGCGAGCGCTGCAAACTGACACCGAGTAGGGGAAATACCGGAACCCTTTTCTACTTTTAGGCGAGCCTAAAGGACAATGACTGACGACAGCCACCGATCGAGACGAACGATCCTTCGAACGGGTGCGACAGTTGCCGCGGCGGGCCTCATCGCCGGGTGTACGAGCGACGGGAACGGCAGCGGGAACGGCAACGGCGACACTGAAGGCGGAAACGGCAACGGGAACGGAAACGGCAGCGGTGACAGCAGCGGTAACGGCGACAGCGACGACGGCAACGGCTCGAGCGAGAGCTACTCCGTGACGATGGAGCCGGTCGGCACCCTCGAGTTCGATTCCGTTCCGGAAACCTGGGCCGCTAACAACGGCAGCTGGGCCGACATGGGTATCGCGCTCGGCCAGCAGCCCCCCGAGGCCGTCTACCTCACGGACCGCTATCACACGCAGTATTACGACGAGATCCCCGACGTCAGCGTCGACAAGAGCGATATGACGGCGCTCTGGGCGGACGAACTCGATCCCGAGGAGTTCATCGAACTCAGCGGCGACGTCGACATGTTCGTCATGGACCCGAACTTCCTCATCAACCGCGGGGGCTGGGACCAGGGAGATATCGACCAGATCGAGTCGACGGGGACGCCCTTCTTCGGCAACAGTATCTTCTCGCAGGACTACACCTGGCACGACTACGAGTTCCTCTCGCTGTACGAGGCCTTCGAGAAGCTGGCGGAAGTCTTTCAGGAGCAGGAACGGTACGAGGCCTTCGCGTCGCTCCACGATGAGTTCCAGGACGAAGTCGACGCTATCGTCCCGCCGGAAGACGAGCGGCCGGACGTCGCGATCGTCTGGCCGGCCGGCGACGACACGTTCTACCCCTACACCATCGGCGACGGGACGGGCTACAAGCAGTGGCGCGACCTCGGCGTCGGCGACGCGCTGGGCAAGGCGGGCGTCTCGGACTTCACCAGCGACCGCGGGACGATCGACTACGAGAACCTGCTCGAGATCGATCCCGACGTGCTCCTGCTTCGCGGCCCGAGCAACGAGTCCCTGACCGCCGAGGAGTTCCAGAACCAGGTCGTCGCGGAGATGGAAAACCACGACATCGCCAGCGAACTGACGGCCGTCCAGAACGGCGACGTCTACCGCGGCGGGCCGCTCTACCAGGGACCGATCGCGAACCTCGTGCTGACCGAGCGCGCAGCCCAGGACCTCTACGGCGTCGAGGAAGAACTGTTCGACCGACAGGAAGTCAGCGACATCGTCAACGGCGACTTCTAAGCCGACGGTCCGCGACCGTCGCACGGCTCCGGTGGGCCGTCTCTTTCGCGGTTTCTCGCTTCGGTTCTCACGTCCCTACTGTAGGCACATCGCCCAGCCGAAACGACGTCACCAGCCGACGGTGACGCTCGAGAACTCGTTATTCAGACCACGTAAACGTGTTCGAGCCGTCGGGGTCCGCGTCCGAGTCCGTGTTCGAGCCCGAGTCAGAATCCGAATCCGAGTCCGAATATGAGTCGGGTTCGGCAGCCGATGTCGGCTCCTCAGAGGGACCGTCACCGTCGTCCGCGTTGGATTCGTCGGGGGCGTCGTGCTCGTCAACGGCCACCGCCGCGGACGGTGGCTGTGCCTCTACATCGATCACCGCCGCATCCGCGTCCGGTGTCGCCGCATCGTCGGCCGCGTCAGCAGCCGGCAACGGCGAGTCCGGATCCGCGATCGTATCGGGTTCGGCCGATACCTCGAACTTCCCGACCGCGTCGGCGAGTTCTCGAGCCTGCTCCGAGAGTGCGGTTGCGGTGTGTGAGACGTCGGTCAGCGACGACGTCTGTTCTTCGGCGGCCGCGGCGGCCGTCTGCGCTTCGGCGCTGGTCTCCTCGCTGATCGCCGTCACGTCGTCGGCCATCGAGACGATCTCCTGAGTTGCGGCAGCCTGTTGCTGGGTTGCCGAGGAGATCTGCTGGATACCGTCGTTGGTCTCGGCCGCGTACTCCGAGATTTCCTCGATCGACCCGATCGCGTCCTCGACCGCGCCGCGGTGGTCCCCGATCCGCGCGTCCGTCTGCCGGACCACGGTGGCGACCTGCTCGGCCTGCCGGCGTACCCGCTCGAGGCGCTCCTCGACGTCGTCGGCCGCTCCCTGGGTGTCCTCGGCGAGGGACTTGACCTCGTCGGCGACGACCGTGAATCCGGCGTCCCCGGCGTCCGCGCGTGCGGCCTCGATGTTGGCGTTCAGCGCGAGCATGTTCGTCTCCTGGGCGACCTCCCGGATGAACTCGAGCAACTCGTCGATGGCGTCGATCTCCGCCTCGAGTTGCTCGACCTCGTCGACGGCGGCCGCGGCCTCGTCCTCGATGGCGTTCATGCCGTCGATGGCGCTCGTCGCCGCCTCCCGGGCGGCCGAACCGGTCTCGGCGGTGCGCTCGGCGAGCGTGGCGACGTCGGACGCGGTCGCGGCGATCTCCTCGGTCGTCGTCGAGAGGTCGTCGATCTCGCCGCCCATCGTCGTCAGTTGGCCGCTCTGGCGGTCCGCGCCGTCGGCGATCTGCTGGACCGAGGTGGCCACCTGTTCGGAGGCCGACCGCACCTCGACGACGCCCTCGGCCGTCGAGTCGGCCGCCTCGTCGACCGCGTCGGCGAACGCCCGCGTCGCCGCGATCGTCGCCTCGATGTCGTCCATCATCGCGTTGAACTCGGCGGCGATGGTCGCCATCGCTTCGCTCTCGTCATCGGGCTCGAGCCGGCGGGTGAGGTCGCCGGCGGCGCAGGCCCGCATCGCCTCGCCGTAGTCGTCGGCGGTTTCCTCGAGGCGTCGGGAGAACGCCTCTGATTCGGAGCGTGCGCGTTCGGCTTCTTCGCGAGCCTGCTCGGCGTCTGCCAGTGCCGACTCGGCTCGCTCCCGCTCCCGTTCGGCCTCCTCGAGGCGGTCGCGCAGCGAGCGGCGCATCCGGTCGATCGAGCGGTGGAGCTCGCCGAGTTCGTCGCTGCGGTCGGATTCGACCGGCTCCGCGAGGTCGCCGTCCTCGATGGCTGCTGCCCGCTCGGAGAGGTGCCGGAGCGAGCCGGCGGTGTTTCGTCCGACGGTCGCGCCGAGCAACAGCATGCTCCCGAAGACGACGCCGATCATCAGGAGGATCTGATTCGAGATGTCCGACTGCAGCGAGTAGGCCTCGCTGGCGGGCACCCGAGTCGTCAGCGTCCAGTCCCGCTGGTCGGTCTCGAGGGTCGCGTAGCCGGCGACGGTCTCGGTGTCGCCCGCGTCGAACGACGTCGTGCCGGCGTCGCCTTCGATCGCCGTCGGATCGAGCGCGTCGTCCTGTAACAGTAACGAACGGTCTCCGGCGAGGACGACCGTCCCCGACTGGTCGACGACGACCACGTCGTCGGTCGCGTCCGTCCCGATCATGTACCGCGAGAGCGACTCGAGACCGATGACGCCGACGACCGCGTGGCCGGAGCCGCCGGGCACCTTGCTGACGACGAGCATCGCCGAGCGTCCGTCCTCGGCCTCGAACGGCTCGGAGAAGGCGACCTGCGACGACCCCTCGAGCGCGGTGGCGATCCGCTCGTCGACCGGGTCGCGTACGTTTCCGTCCTCGAGAAGCGCGTCCGTCCCGGACTGGGCGTCGACCGCGCCCGTCTCGGTATCGACGTAGTAGGCGCCGTCGAACGCCGTCCGGTCCGTCATGCGGTGGAGCGAATCGGCGACGACGATCCGGTCGTCGTTCCGAAACGCCGTCGACCGCGCGAGTGATTCGACGTATCGTTCGGTCGAGCCAAACCAGGTGTCGAGCCGCGTCGCGTCCTTCTGTGCGTCGGAAACGAGTTGGGACTCGACGTCGTCCTCGAGTTCTGCCCCCGTGTGGGCGTAGATGATGCCGCCGAAGACTCCAACGACGAGTACAACGACGACCAGTGCGGCGACGAAGCGAAGCGCGTAGCGGCGGCGAACACCCGGAACGAACTCCCACGGATTCAACGTCATCTGTCTGAGGATTCGACAGTCCCTACATGTACGTTGGTAAGAGTGTTCCGTAGTGCTATATATCGGACCGGAGACGTACCTATTCGTCCGAACGACCGTAAGACGGTCCCCAATCGGACCAGTCCGAACCGCTGAAATACCGCGCGCCCATATTCGGCTACTGTGTCGAAGCAGGTTCAGCAGGTCGAAACGATCTTCTGCCACGAGACGGGTGACGATTACCTGATCGTCGTCCAGCGCGACGGCGAGCGGCTGTTCCGGGCGAAGCTCGTCCTCTCCGAGACGTCGGCCGGTCCCCGGCCCGCCAAGTTCCGCCTCAAGCAGGGCTCGAGCGAGGAGCCCCGCCAGCCCGACGAGTTCATCGAACTCGCCCGCCGCGCCAAGCGAATCCGTATTTCCGAACAGACCTCCCCCGAGAAACGCCGCGAGTTCACCGAGATGCTCGCGGGCTACCAGCTCGAGGATAAGGCCAAGGCCGTCCGGACCTGCCGGTACTGCGCCTCCGCGGGCCGGTACTCGCCGATCACGACCGAGACCGCCGTCAAGGACGACAACGACTGGATCTGTCAGGACTGTGCGCGTCAGGAACTCGAGCGCCAGCTGTCGTTCTCGGGCGGCGGCGCGGTCACCGGCGCCGCCAAGGAGCGCCTGGAGGACCTCATGCTCGAGGTCCAGGACTTAGAGCGGATCGTCAACCTGCTCAAGGGCCAACTCGATCCCGACTTAACGAAGTTCGATACGATCTCGGCGACGACCGACGAGATCGACCCCGTGCCGGTCGACTCGCTGAACCTCCATCCGGGCCTGCAGAACCTGCTCGAGGACCGGTTCGAAACCCTGCTGCCCGTCCAGAGCCTTTCGGTCGAGAACGGCCTCTTCGACGGCGACGACCAGATGGTCGTCTCCGCGACGGCGACCGGGAAGACGCTGGTCGGCGAGATGGCCGGCATCAACCGCGTCCTGAACGGGAAGGGGAAGATGCTCTTCCTCGTCCCGCTCGTGGCGCTGGCCAACCAGAAGTACGAGGACTTCCAGGACGAGTACGGCCACCTCGTCGACGTCTCCATCCGCGTCGGCGCGAGCCGGATCGCCGACAACGGCAACCAGTTCGACCCCAACGCCGACGTCATCGTCGGCACCTACGAGGGGATCGACCACGCCCTGCGGACGGGCAAGGACATGGGCGACATCGGGACCGTCGTCATCGACGAGGTTCACACCTTAAAGGAAGAAGACCGGGGCCACCGACTCGACGGCCTCATTTCGCGGCTCAAGTACACCTGCGAGCAGCGCGCCAAGCGCCGCGACGACTACGGCGGCGCCCAGTGGATCTACCTCTCGGCGACCGTCGGCAACCCCGAACAACTCGCGGACGCCCTCGAGTCGAAACTCATCGAGTTCGAGGAGCGCCCGGTGCCGATCGAGCGCCACGTCACCTTCGCCGACGGACAGGAGAAGGTCCGTATCGAGAACAAACTCGTCAAACGCGAGTTCGACACCAAATCCTCGAAGGGGTATCGCGGCCAGACGATCATCTTCACCAACTCCCGGCGGCGGTGTCACGAGATTTCGCGCAAGTTGGAGTACTCCTCCGCGCCGTACCACGCCGGTCTGGACTACAAGCGCCGGAAGAAAGTCGAACGCCAGTTCGGCGAGCAGGAGCTGTCGGCTGTCGTCACGACCGCCGCGCTCGCGGCCGGCGTGGACTTCCCCGCCTCGCAGGTCGTCTTCGACTCGCTGGCGATGGGCATCGAGTGGCTCTCCGTCCAGGAGTTCCACCAGATGCTCGGCCGCGCGGGTCGCCCCGACTACCACGACAAGGGGAAGGTGTACGTCCTCGTCGAGCCCGACTGCGCCTACCACAACTCGATGGAGGGGACCGAGGACGAGATCGCGTTCAAGCTCCTGAAGGGGGAGATGGAGTCGGTGATGACCCACTACGACGAGGCCGCCGCCGTCGAGGAGACGCTGGCGAACATCGCCGTCGGCGGCAAGACCGCGAAGGCGTTAAACGACCGCATGCTCGGCGAGGTGCCGACGAAACACGCCATCGGCAAGCTCCTGCAGTACGACTTCATCGACGGCTTCGAGCCGACCCCGCTGGGCCAGGTCGTCACTCAACACTTCCTCGAGCCCGGCGAGGCCTTCACCCTCGTCGACGGCATCCGGAAGGACGCCCACCCCTACGACCTCGTCGCCGACATCGAGCTTCGGGACGACGATCTCTGAGCGGCGTCAGTCCTCTTCGCTCTCGTGGTTGCTCTTGCTCTCGAGTCGGTTCAATTCGGGTGACTCTTCGGGGCTCGAGGCGGCCAGCAAGTTCTGGAGGTACCGCATTCCGGTGGCGATGGCCATCACGCTGTCCATCAGCGCCTGCTGGGACGCGCCGTCGGGGTAGATCCGGTGTTCCATCTGGAGCGTCTCGGCCTCGCGCAGTTCGCAGCCCCGGCTCTCCTCGTCGAGGAACGTGTAGAAACCGGGTGTCGTCGCGAGCACCGGGCCGATCTGACTCAACAGTTCCGCGCGCTGTTCGTCGTCGCGCACGAGCCGTCTGGCCCGCTCGCTGTCGAGGCCGCTGCGGCCGACGACCCGGATCGGCCCCTTCGGCTCCTCCTTGATGAGATGGATCGGCAGGCTCGAGAGAGTCACTTGCAGGTTGAACTCCGTTTCCTCCTGCGTGTGGGCCGTTACGTCGTGGATGGCGTTTCGGTCGAGCCACCAGCGGACCTGTCGTTCGCTCACGTGGGTCGGCATGGCACGGGTACGACGCCGGAAAAATAAAGGGTTGAGCCGGCAGCAGCCGTCGTTTTGATTGTGAGCGGCTGTCTACCGGCGGAGACCACTCGCAAATCGCCCGCCGTGTGAGCGAATCAGCGCGGGCCCGCTCAGGGGACGAACGCAACCCCGAACAGCGACAGCAGGATCACCAGCAGCGAGCCGGGGAAGCCCCCGATGGCGACGATAACGAGTGCGATCGGTGTGACGGCGACGTTGAGGCCGAACACCGCCTGTGCGAGGAACAGGACGAGGAGACCGACCACCGCGTTGACGATGAAGGGCCGAGCCGTCTGGATCAAGGTGGAGGCACCCAAGACGGCCGCGAGGACGAGGACCAACAGGAGGATCTCGAGACCAGTAACCATACGCGATACTAGCGCAGGACGATACAAAACGGTTCGGAACGGAACGAAACCCTTTATGATGTCCGCCCGAAAGAGTGAGTGCGGGATCGTGGGTTAGCCTGGTATACTTCGGGCCTTGGGTGCCCGTGACCCCGGTTCAAATCCGGGCGATCCCATATTACTGCCGCGAACAAATTCGTGAGCGGCGGCTATAGAATGAGTCCGGATTTGAATCAGGAAGTGAGGCGAGAGCGGAACGACCGTGGTTCTAATCCGAGCAAAAAGGGTATTCTCGAGCTATTTCAGTCCGAATCTTCGAGCCGGGAGGGTGGCTCGCAGGTGTGCTCTGGTGGGTGCTCGCGTGGCGGGCTGACCTGCCGTTTGGGCGGCAGGCCAATTGAGTGTGAGGGTGTAACACGGGTAAGTGCTGTCCCATCTTTGTTCGGGTTACCGGGGGCAGCGACAGGAGCGGATCGAATGGACCGGCGCTGAGACGTCCTCCGCGGCGGAAATCCGCTCGAGGCGTGAGTTGCAGCCGCCACCCGTCGGCAGATGACTCTCCCGCACTTCATTCAGGAATAGTGACGAGTACTCACGCCAGAGTCTCTCTAGACCGCTTTCCGGAATTCGTTTCTGCGAGCGCAGGCCCTTTTCACGTCACGTTCCAACCGTCGCGTATGCAGGAACCAGCCGATCCGGAGACGTGTCCGACCGCGAACGGCATGCCGATGCTCGGTCTCGGCACCTGGCAGAACGAAGACCCCGACGAGTGCGCCGACAGCGTCCGTACGGCCCTCGAGACGGGCTACCGCCACATCGACACCGCCCAGGCCTACGACAACGAAGAGGCCGTCGGCGATGGCATCGCCGCGGCCGACGTCGACCGCGAGGACATCTTCCTCGCCACCAAGGTCTGGATCGACAACCTCGAACACGACGACGTCCTCGAGACGACTCGCGAGAGTCTCGACCGACTCGGCGTCGACTACGTCGACTTGCTGTACGTCCACTGGCCGTCCCGCGAGTACGACGCCGAGGAAACCCTGTCGGCCTTCGACGAACTCTACGACGAGGGCCTGATCGAACGCGTCGGCGTCAGCAACTTCCTGCCCGAGCAGGTCGAGGAGGCCGTCGAGATCTGCGACGCCCCGATCTTCGCGAACCAGGTCGAACTCCATCCGATGCTGCCCCAGGAGGAGATCCGCGACGTCTGTGAGGCCCACGACATCGAGGTCGTCGGCTACTCGCCGCTGGCCCGCGGACAGGTGTTCGACCAGCCCGAAATCCAGGAGGTCGCCGCAAAACACGACGTCAGCGAAGCGCAGGTCAGCCTGGCCTGGGCCCGCGAGAAGGGCGTCACCGTGATTCCGAAGGCGACCGGCGAGGAACACATTCAGGACAACTTCGAATCGCTGACCCTCGAGCTGGACGCGGACGACATCGAGACGATCGACGCGATCGACAAAACCGATCGGCAGATCGATCCCGATTTCGCCCCCTGGAACTGATCGCGCCCGACGCAGTCGCCGTCACCAGCACCACTTCGCCACCGCAGTTCTCACGACGGCGGCGAGACCGCCGTCGGCTCACGGCGGATTCACGTCGCCGCTCGAGAACGGCCGGACAGTTCGTTTTTCCAGGCTACGGCTACAGATACCGAACAGCGGAGACACAGGGGAACGGCCACTCAGTCCTCGGAATCGAACTCGTCTTCCGTCTCGGTAGCGGCCGGCCCACCGCCGGTCGCGTCCTCGAGTAGTTCTTCGTTGACCTTGGTGAACGTCGTACTGCCACAGCGACAGCCGTCACGTCGGCCGATCGGCAGGATCGAGCCGTCCGACAGTTCGGTCGCTGCGTAGAGTGCACCACAGTGCGTACAGGCGGCGATCATCCGATCAGGATCGTCGCGTTCGTCCATCGCTGCGACGTGAGAACAGCGATTGCAAATAGCTGCTGTAACGACGGGAGGAGTAGCAGCCGTGTTGTGAGTAGCGTAACAACGTTCTGCAATCTGGAATTTCAAGCGCGGGACGACAGTTTCCTGCAAGCCGAACGATTTCCGGGGAGAACTGACAATTAGACGATCCATGTCGGTCCCCCGGATCGGAGTGAAACGGTGGCTGCTCAACGGGATCGTAATCACGATTCCGCTGGTCGTGACGCTCGTCGTATTGCTCGTCGTCTTCGATTTCGTCCTCGGCGTGCTCTCCCCGGTTATCGAAGGCGTGCTCTACGCCTGGCCGGACGAACCGCCGCGAGCGGTCGTGCAACTGATAACGCTTGCGTCGCTGTTCGGACTCTTTCTCGTGATCGGGTTCGTCGCGGAGTATACGCCCGGGAAGTACCTCTCTCAGCGCGTTCACCAGACGATGGAGACGATTCCCGGCGTGAGTACGGTCTACGAGAGCGTCCGCCGGGCCTCGAACATTCTCGTCGACGACGATACGGACCAGTTCAAGGAGGTAAAACTCGTCGAGTTTCCCCACCAGGGCGCGTACATGCTCGGCTTCCTCACGGCGGATACGCCGGACGACATCGAACACTCCGTCGACAGCGATGACATGATAACGATCATGGTCCCGCTCGGACCGAACCCGACGACGAACGGCTTCGTGATGCACATGCCCCGCGAGAACGTCCACGACGTCGACGTCACCGTGGAAGAAGCCGTCCGCTCGATCGCGACGCTCGGCGTCGCCTCGAACGGGTTCACGGAAGACGAGTGACACAGCCTAATTATTTCAGAAAGAGATACCAAAATGAATTGGCCGTACATACATAACTGAACGAACCGTATCGACATTCGTGGCCACGTGAACGACAGGGAACCGGACAGGACACGGCGTGTGTTCCCGACAGCGGTCGGGGACGACTTGTTCGACGTGGCCCGCCCTTTCGCGGCGCCGTCGCTAGCTACCCACCAGCGGCTCGGCCCCTCCTCGACAGAACTCGAGTCCGTACGTTAACCGGACCGCACCGAACGACGGCTGCGGCGTACTCCGCGACCAGTTTCGCCCTGCTTTGCGACCATTTATACCTATTGGCGCCCGTACCACAGTGCAATGGCGCAGGCGCAAGCGGGTAACTCCGAACTCGTCGATTCCTTCGAGCAGTTCTTCCGCAACTACTACGACAACGAGATCAAGCAGCTTGCGCAGCAGTACCCCAACGAGCAGCGATCGCTCCACGTCGACTGGCAGGATCTCTACCGGTACGATCCCGACCTTGCCGACGACTTCCTAAACCAGCCCGAGCAACTCCAGCGCTACGCCGAGGAGGCGCTGCGACTCTACGACCTCCCGATCGACGTCAGCCTCGGGCAGGCTCACGTCCGGGTCCGGAACCTACCCGAGACGGAGTCGCCCGAGATTCGGGAGATCCGGTCCCCCGACATGAACACGCTGGTCGAGGTTCGGGGAATCGTCCGCAAGGCCACCGACGTCCGGCCGAAAATCGAGGACGCCGCCTTCGAGTGCCAACTCTGTGGCACCCTGACGCGCGTTCCGCAATCCAGCGGCGACTTCCAGGAACCCCACGAGTGTCAGGGCTGTGAACGCCAGGGCCCGTTTCAGGTGAACTTCGACCAGTCCGAGTTCGTCGACTCCCAAAAGCTCCGCATTCAGGAGAGCCCCGAGGGCCTCCGCGGCGGGGAGACGCCCCAGTCGCTCGACGTCCACGTCGAGGACGACATCACCGGCGAGGTCACCCCCGGCGACCACGTCTCCGCGACCGGCGTCCTCCGCCTCGAGCAGCAGGGCGACGGGCAGGACAAGTCCCCCGTCTTCGACTTCTACATGGAGGGGATGTCCGTCGAGATCGAGGAGGAGCAGTTCGAGGACATGAACATCACGGACGAGGACAAAAAGGAGATCTACAACATCTCCAACCGGGACGACGTCTACGAGCAGATGATCGGCTCGATCGCGCCCTCGATCTACGGCTACGAGCAGGAGAAGCTCGCGATGATCCTCCAGCTGTTCTCGGGGGTCACGAAGCAGTTGCCCGACGGCTCGCGGATTCGCGGCGACCTGCACATGCTCCTGATCGGGGATCCGGGTACTGGTAAGTCCCAGATGCTGGGCTACATCCAGAACATCGCGCCCCGCTCCGTCTACACCTCGGGCAAAGGTAGCAGTTCGGCCGGTCTCACCGCCGCCGCCGTCCGCGACGACTTCGGCGACGGCCAGCAGTGGACCCTCGAGGCCGGCGCGCTCGTGCTCGCCGATCAGGGGATCGCGGCGGTCGACGAACTGGACAAGATGCGTCCGGAGGACCGCTCGGCGATGCACGAGGCCCTCGAGCAGCAGAAGATTTCGGTTTCGAAGGCGGGGATCAACGCCACCCTCAAGTCCCGCTGCTCGCTGTTGGGCGCGGCGAACCCCAAGTACGGCCGGTTCGACCAGTACGAACCAATCGGCGAACAGATCGACCTCGAGCCGGCCCTTATCTCGCGATTCGACCTCATCTTCACGGTGACGGACCAGCCCGACGAGGAGAAGGACAAGAACCTCGCCGAGCACATCCTCACCACCAACTACGCCGGCGAACTGACGACCCAACGCGAGCAGATGACCTCGCTCGAGGTCAGCAACGACGAGATCGACGAGATGACCGAGCAGGTCGACCCCGAGATCGATGCCGAACTCCTCCGGAAGTACATCGCCTTCGCGAAGCAGAACTGTCACCCGCGGATGACCGAGGCAGCCCGCGAAGCGATCCGGGACTTCTACGTCGATCTGCGCTCGAAGGGAACCGACGAGGACGCACCCGTCCCCGTGACGGCCCGAAAACTCGAGGCGCTCGTCCGACTCTCAGAGGCCAGCGCCCGCGTGCGACTCTCGGATACGGTCGAAGAGTCCGACGCGAACCGGGTCATCGAGATCGTTCGCTCCTGTCTGCAGGACATCGGCGTCGACCCCGAGACGGGAGAGTTCGACGCCGACATCGTCGAGGCCGGCACCTCGAAGTCCCAGCGCGACCGGATCAAGAACCTCAAACAGCTCATCAGCGACATCGAGGAGGAGTACGACGACGGCGCGCCGGTCGATATCGTCCTCGAGCGAGCCGAAGAGGTCGGCATGGACCAGTCCAAGGCCGAACACGAGATCGACAAGCTCAAACAGAAAGGCGAGGTCTACGAGCCGAGTACGGATACGCTGCGGACGACGTAAATCGACGCGAGCGTCGGTGCTTCTCCGTCCGTTGCTCTTTTCGCTTCGACTGAACTGGCGCCGTCGCGACCCGGCCCGGCTTTCGCGCGGAGAATCGAGTTCGTTTCGAACCGGCGAGTCGAATCGAAGACGAGATACTAGCGATCGCCGAGTTCCTCGAGCGCGGTGACCGTCGAGCGGATCGTCACGGGTGCGACGTCGGCGACGTCAGCTGCTGCTGCCTGCGTAACGGTTGGCCACTCCTCGCGTTCCTGTGTCGCCTTGTAGATGCAACCGCCGGCGACGCCGCTTGGATTCCGTCCGCCGATCCGTCCCGCCTCCGAGAGTGTGCTGGCGTGCTCGTGGGCGCGGCGTTCGACCGCGGAGCCGACCTCGAGTTGCGCGGCGTATCGGGGCAGGTACTGCGTCGGGTCGATCGGCCCGGTCGGCAGCCCCAGTTCGCGGTTCAACGCGTCGTAGGCCGCCTGGAGTTCGTCAGCGTCAGCGCGAGCAACGGCGGTGATCTCGTCGATCGTGCGTGCGACCGACCGCGTTCGACACGTCGCGTAGATCGCAGCGGCGGCGAACCCCTCGAGCGAGCGGCCCTGAAAGAGACCATCGGATTGGGCCGACTCGAACAGGGCACAGGCCTGTTCGCGTACAGAATCGGGCAGGGAAAGCTGTGCGTTGACGCGTCTGATTTCGGCGAATCCGTACACTTGGTTCCGTTCCGCTTTCGAGGAGATGCGTGCACGATTGTGTTCGCGTCGGAGTCGCGCGATCTGTCGTCGCTTGCGGCCGGTCAGCCTGGTCTCGTAGCTCGAGTCGGAGCCGGATCCGTAGCCGATTTCGGTCGACAGCCCCCGATCGTGGCGCGACCGAGTGAGCGGGGCGCCGGTTCGTCGACGGTCAGTATCGTCGTCGTCGAACGACCGCCATTCGGGCCCGCGATCGACCGCGTCTTCGGTCGTGACGAGTCCGCACTCCTCACAGACCGTTTCGGTATCGGTCTCGCGCAATCGACCGTTGCACTCGGGGCAGACCAACGTCGAGTTCGAATTGGAAGTCGCCATTGTGGCCTCTGGTAATTACTGATTGCTATGCAACCGTATTTAAAGTAACGGAATCGATGAAATAAATGCGTCCGGAATCGAATCGAGACTTTCTATCGGGTTCCCAGATAGTATCGAATGTCGATACTGATCGCGACATCAATCGGATCCAACAGGCAGCGCGCTGTTTTATGCCACGTACCGGTGTAGCAAGGCGGCAACAGCACGGTCAAGATGACGGCGAACTATATAGAACCGTTTCGACGGCACGACAGCGGGGCGGCGCTGCCGACACTCCCACATCTCACCTCGATGACGTGGCGACACGGTCTGTTCGTCCACTGGCCGATCAGTCCCGACGCGCTCCGGCCGCGGATTCCGGACCCGCTCACGCTCGAGACGTGGGAGGGGGACGCCTGGATCAGCGTGCTCCCGTTCGTGCTGGTCAACGTCGGGGTGCGGGGCTCGCCGTCGACGACCAGAATCGCCGTTCCCGAGCTGAACGTGCGGACATACGTTCGGTACCGAGACGACCCCGGGCTCTTCTTCTTCAGTATCGACGTCGGCAATCCGCTCGTTGCGGCCGCAGTCGGGCAAACACGCCTTCCCGTCTACTACGCGCAGATGCACGTTAGCGGCAGCGAATCCGGGATTTCGTTCTCGAGCCGTCGGACTAACGTCAACCCCGCGACCGCGGGGGAACCGGCCCGTGAGTCGGGCTGGTTTTCCGCAACGTACCGGCCCGACGGCGACGTATTCAGGCCCGAACCGGACACGCTCGAGTACTGGCTGACGGAACGGCGACGGTTTTACGCACCGGCGAACGGCAACACCCTGACGGCCGAAGTGTCCCACGAGCCGTGGCCGCTACAGCCGGCCGAGGTGACGATTCACGAGAACACGATGTTCGAGGCCGACGGGCTTCCGGTGCCGACGGAGTCGGCGATCGCGTACTACTGCGACGAACTTCCGATGACAGGATCGATACCGCGCCGGCTATAAACCGACCGCCAGGTTTCGGATCGAGCCATCGATCGGGAACGATCGTCAAATTTACTTCGGACCGTAGTTAACTTTTACCACAGTCTACACATGCCATCACTACTGACTGGCGACGCCGCCGACGAGCGCAACTCGTTCGTCTACGTCGTGGCGGCGTTGGCCGCACTCAACGGGCTTCTGTTCGGATTCGACACCGGGGTTATCTCCGGTGCGATGTTGTACATCCGGGAGACGTTCGAACTGGCGACGGTCCTCGGGATTTCGCTGAACCCGTCGCTCATCGAGGGAGTGATCGTCAGCGGCGCGATGATCGGCGCGATCCTCGGCGCCGCGTTCGGGGGACGACTAGCCGACCGACTCGGGCGCCGCCGACTCATTCTCGTCGGCGCCGTGGTCTTCTTCGTCGGCTCGCTCATCATGGCGATCGCCCCGACCGTCGAGATCCTTATCCTCGGGCGCATCATCGACGGGATCGGCGTCGGCTTCGCTTCCGTCGTCGGGCCGCTGTATATCTCCGAGATTTCCCCGCCGAAGATCCGCGGCTCGCTGGTCTCGCTGAACCAACTCACCGTGACGACCGGCATCCTCATCGCCTACGTCGTCAACTACGCGTTCTCGGCGGGCGGCGACTGGCGCTGGATGCTCGGCCTCGGCATGCTCCCCGCAGCAGTTCTGTTCATCGGGATGCTCTTCATGCCCGCAAGCCCCCGCTGGCTCTACGAACAGGGCCGCGAGGCCGACGCCCGTGAGGTGCTGGCTCGCACCCGCGTCGACCACCAGATCGAAGACGAACTCCGCGAGATCAAAGAGACCATCCGCACCGAGTCGGGTACGCTTCGCGACCTGCTGCAGCCGTGGGTTCGGCCGATGCTGATCGTCGGCGTCGGCCTGGCCGTGTTCCAGCAGGTAACCGGCATCAACACGGTCATGTACTACGCGCCGACCATCCTCGAGTCGACCGGCTTCGAGGACACCGCGTCGATCCTCGCGACGGTCGGCATCGGCGTCGTCAACGTCGCACTGACCGTCGTCGCGGTCCTGCTGATCGACCGCACCGGCCGGCGGCCGCTCCTGTTGACGGGGCTGGGCGGCATGACCGTGATGCTCGGCGTCCTCGGCGCCGCCTTCTACCTCCCCGGCCTCTCGGGGGCTATCGGCTGGATCGCGACCGGGAGCCTGATGCTGTACGTCGCCTTCTTCGCGATCGGGCTCGGGCCGGTGTTCTGGCTGATGATCTCCGAGATCTACCCGATGGAGTTCCGCGGGACCGCGATGGGCGTCGTCACGGTCTTAAACTGGGCCGCGAACCTGCTCGTCTCGCTGACCTTCCTGCGGCTGATCGACGTCTTCGGCCAGTCCGGAACCTTCTGGCTGTACGGTGCGCTGTCGCTAGCTGCGCTGGTGTTCTGTTACCGGCTGGTCCCCGAGA
Organism: Halopiger aswanensis; assembly: GCF_003610195.1. NCBI lineage: Archaea > Methanobacteriati > Methanobacteriota > Halobacteria > Halobacteriales > Natrialbaceae > Halopiger > Halopiger aswanensis. The sequence goes on from NZ_RAPO01000003.1 coordinate 297,814, forward strand.
CGAAGGGTCGCTCGCTCGAGGAGATCGAGGCCGACCTGCGCGAGACGGCGCTGGGTACCGACGCCGGGCGTGATTCCACGGCAGCGGTCGAGGGCGACGATTAACGGCGAAAACTGAGTCCCTATTTTTCGGTGTCGCTCGAGATGTTCACTGCGAGTAGCGATTCCGAGAGCGGCCCTACCGCTGGCTCGTGTCGATCATGCCGAACGCGTAGCCGTCGTCGGCGTCGCTCGCGTTCTCGTAGACGACGCGGGCCGCCGCAACGTCCTGGATCGCGAGCCCGGTCGAGTCGAAGACGGTGACGCCCGTTTCGTCCGTACGACCGTCCTTGGCGCCGACGACGAGTTCGCCGATCTCCGCGTAGATGTCCTCGTCGGTCAGCACGCCCTCGCTGTAGGGGACGTTGATTTCGCCGGAGTGGGTACACTGCTCGTGATCGTCGATGACGATCCGGGCAGCCTGCAGCAGGTCGTCCGCGAGTTCGTGTTTGCCCGCGGCGTCGGCGCCGATCGCATTGATGTGCGTGTGCTCGCCGACGTCGTCCGGTCCCACGATCGGGTCTCGTACGGGAGTGACCGTCGAGAGGACGTCGCAGTGACCGGCCTCCGAAATCGAACCGCCGCGGACATCGAACCGGTCCTCGTAGGTTTCGACGAACCGCTGAACCCGTTCTTCGTCCTGATCGGCGACGACGACCTCCTCGATCTGCCGGACCTCGCTGATCGCCTCGAGTTGCGTGTACGACTGGACGCCGGCCCCGACGAGACCGAGGCTCGAGGCGTCCTCGACCGCGAGGTAGTCGGTGGCGACGGCCGCGGCGGCGCCGGTGCGTTTCATCGTCAGCGCGGTGCCGTCCATGATCGACAGCGGGGCGGCGGTCTCGGGATCGGAGTAGATCATCGTTCCCAGCACGGTCGGCAGGTCGTGCTCGGCGGGATTGTCGGGGTGGACGTTGACCCACTTGACGCCGGCGGCGTCCCAGTCGCCGGTGTCGAGGTAAGCGGGCATCGAGCGGAAGTCGCCGTTGTACTGGGGCAGTTCGATGTAGGACTTGGCGGGCATCTGCGTGTCGCCGCGTTCGAAGGCGCCGAAGGCCTCCTCGACGGCGTCGATGACGGCGGCCAGTTGCGCGTGCTCGTCGACGGCGTCGCTGTCTAAGAGAAGCGTATTCATACTGGCAAATATCGCGGGAAGCTACTTAGGCGTCGTGAATCGACGGCGACGGACAGCAGATACGCGGCTCGAACGGGGATCGATCCGATCGGACTCGAGAACGGGACGAGATGGGTACGAGGAGGACGGATCGGGAGCTACGACGAGTGTCGGAACGAACGGCGAAACGGCAAGAGATGGGCCGACTCGATGGCGATGCGAGCGGTAGCGTGGACGGCCTCCCGCTCCGTATCACTCGGTGAATCGTTCCTCGAGTCGATCGTCGGCGAGTGAGCGGTTCGGAGAACCCGAACGGCGCCGTTCACTGCGAGCGCCGAGGGCGCTCGCAGGCCGACGAGCGACCGGAGCGCGGCGCCATGCGCCGCGCGGCGGGAGCGAGGAGTGCTTTTGGTCCAGGTTTTACCGAGCGAACGAGCGAGCGGCGTGAGCGAGTGAGCGCAGCGTAAAAGCTGGGCTTACATCATGCCGCCCATGCCGCCGCCCATACCGCCCATGCCGCCCATGCCGCCGCCGGGGCCGCCGGGCATCTCCTCGTCGTCGTCGTTGTCCTCGACGGCGAGGTCGCCAGCGGCGATGACGTCGTCGATGCGCAGCAGCATGACGGCGGCTTCGGTGGCGGACTCGATGGCCTGGGTCTTCACGCGCAGCGGTTCGTAGACGCCTTCCTCGGCCATGTCGATGGTGTCGCCGGTGTAGGCGTCCAGGCCGGCGGACTCGTTGCCGCCGTCGTGGTCCGCGCGAAGCTCCACGAGGGAGTCGATGGGGTCCAGCCCCGCGTTCTCGGCCAGCGTGCGCGGGATGACCTCGAGCGCGTCCGCGAAGGCCTCGACGGCCAGCTGTTCGCGGCCGCCGACGGAGTCGGCGTAGTCACGCAGCGCGAGCGAGAGGTTGACTTCGGGTGCGCCGCCGCCCGCGAGGACCTTGCCGTCCTCGAGGGTGGTGCGGACGACGCCCAGCGAGTCCTCGATGGCGCGGTCGATCTCGTCGATGACGTGCTCGGTGCCGCCGCGGAGGATGAGGGTGACGGACTTGGCCTCGTCGACGTCCTCGACGAAGATGCGCTGGTCGCCGGCGATCTCCTTCTGGGCGACGGAGCCGGCGAAGCCGAGGTCGTCCTCGCTCAGGTCGTCGACGCTGGTGACGGGCGTGGCGCCGGTCGCGCGAGCCAGCTGGGTCTGGTCGCTGGACTTGACGCGGCGGACGGCGATGATGCCCTCCTGGGCGAGGTAGTGCTGGGCCATGTCGTCGATGCCGCCGTCGACGAAGACGACGTCGGCGCCGACTGCGGCGATGCCCTCGGCCATCTCCTTGAGCTGCTGTTCCTCCTGCTCGAGGAACTGCTCGAGCTGGTCGGGGTCGGTGACGTTGACCTCGGCGTCGATCTCGGTCTCCTTGATCTCGAGGTCGCCGTCGATGATCGCGACGTTGGCGTCCTCGGCGAAGTAGGGCATGCTGTCGGAGACGCGCTCCTTGTCGACGATGACGCCCTCGACGAGCTCGGAGTTCTCGACGGAGCCGCCGACGACCTTCTCGACTTTGATGTTGTCGGTGTCGACGCCGTCCTCGTCGGCGACGGACTGGACGGCCTCGACGACGAGGTCGGCCAGCAGGTCGCGGGCGTTTTCGGCGCCCTTGCCGGTCATCGCCGTGGCGGCGATCTGGTGGAGGATCTCGTCGTCGTCCTCGTCGACGTCGATGGCGATCTCCTCGAGGGCCTCGGTGGCTTCCTCGGCGGCCTGGCGGTACCCCTGCGCGAGGGTGGTCGCGTGGATGTCCTGCTCGAGGAGTTCCTCGGCCTGGCTGAGGAGTTCACCGGCGACGACGACGGCGCTGGTGGTGCCGTCGCCGACCTCGTCCTCCTGGGTCTCCGCGACTTCGACGATCATGTCGGCCGCGGGGTGGTCGATGTCCATCTCCGAGAGGAGGGTGACGCCGTCGTTCGTGACGACGACGTTGCCCGTCGAGTCGACGAGCATCTTGTCCATCCCCTTCGGACCCAGCGTGGTCCGGACGGACTCGGCTACGGCCTTCCCGGCCTGGATGTTCATCGACTGAGCGTCTTTCCCGGAGGTCCGCTGGCTGTCCTCCGAGAGGACGATAAGGGGCTGGTTGCCCATCTGCTGTTGTGCCATAGTCGTCCGAAGGATTGATTGTGATTCTATATAAACCTTTTGCACCAGCCGGCTTCGAATCGCCAGACGTGGCGCGATCGGTGTGTGACAGCGGACCAGCCCATCATTTATGATGGCTGCCGTTGTGCGAGGTCGGCAGGCTGCCGACCGTCGTTCGCAACCGGCCGTCGAGTACCGTCCACGCAGGATACGAACCGCTATACGGACGGGGTGTGCCAGGTGAGTCGGTAGTAGTCACCGTCGTCCCAGAGGTACAGTCCGTAGCCGAACATCCACTGGTCGGCCGCCTCGTCCTCCGCTGTCTCTCGGAGCAGATTGAGATACCGACTGAGTTCGTCGTACCGTTCCTCATCGTCGGCTCTGGCGGCGAACAGTCTGCCGTCGTTCGCATGGAGTTTCTCGAGTAGTTGCGGAAGAACGCGGGGCAACTCGTCTGCAGTGAGCGCGTTGCGGTCGAGCGCGTACTCGGTGAACGACTCGGGGTCGTCCGCGATCCGCTCGGCGGTAAGTCGCACGTGTTCGACCCGTGCCGTCCGTTCGTCGCCCGCCGTCAGTTCGACGTAGTCCCCCTCGACCTCGAGGTACCGCTGCGTGACGCCGTCGAGGAGCATCGAGTTCGCCTCGTGCTCGGGATCGTGATAGCCGACGACGACCGAATCGCTGAAGAAAATCAACCCCTCCGTCTCCTCGGAGAAACTGAACGCCTCGTGGAGCCGCCACTGGTCGGCCGGTGGGAGGTCCGCGAACGACAGCACCGCGTCCTCGTCGTCGGGAGAAACATCGTCGGGGAGGTTGTTGATCCGCGATACCTCGTACTCGGGCCCAGTGATCCGGCCGGCGGCTAGCACTGTCTCGTCGATTCGGTAGATCTCGCCGCCGGCTCGGTGATACACCGGGTCGTGCCGGCGGGAATCGACCACCTCGAGGTCGATCGGCTCGAGTTCGGCCTGTTCGCCGTCACGGAGGCGATAGATCAGCTCGGAAAGGTACGGGGAGGGAACGAGATCGTCATCGGTCACCGTCGCCCGATCGGTGACGTCCTCGGCGATCGCGTCGACCTCGACGGGTTCGAGCGCGATTTCGATTTCGTCGGGGTCGGGGTCGAGTCTGTCTGCACAGCCGGCGAGCGATGCGAGGACGCCAGCGGGGACGCCGGTCAGTAGTGCGCGGCGGCGCATATCCCCGATTCATGTAAGTAGTATAAACTCTTTGTGTACGACGACCGTTCGGACGCGAGAATAGTGATCGACAGCGGTTCGACACTGACCCGGTCAGGACCGAAGCAGCTCCGACAAGCGGCGATAGCAGCAAAACCGGGTCGGCGATCAGGACTGCCCGCCGGGGAACCGGTGGTACTCCATCCCCTGGTGTTTCATCTCGTTGTGTCGCTCCTCGAGGAACGAGTAGACGGCCCCGTGTGGTGCGCCGTCGAGCAGCATCTCGGCGGCGCTGCGGACGGCGTCGACCTGTTCGGGCGTGCCGATGATGCCCAGCGTCGAGCCGTAGATGACGACGTCGGCGCCGGTGAGTTCCTCCATCAGTTCGCGGGTGCGGCCCTCCTCGCCGATGAGCCGGCCCTTCTGGCGCTTCATGTCGTTTTTGTTGCGCGACGCGGCGTCGATGTCGACGACGTCGAACAGCATCATCTCGTCCTCGAGGAGCCGCATCGCGTCCTCGGGGGCGAAGCCGCGACCGATCGCGCGGACGATCTCGGGGCCCTTGAGCCCGAGCACGGGATCGCCGACGGTTTCGACGGCGACGGAGCCGTTCTCCGAGTCGATGTCGAGTCGCACCTCGGCCTCGGCCTCGATTTCGCGCATCGTCTCGCCACCCTCGCCGATGAGAACGCCGATTCGGTCCTGCGGAATCTTCACGTGTTGCATACGGTACGGTACTGGCTGGTCGAGGTTAAGACCTTGGTCCGGACGCTACGGGATGCTCCGGCGGTGACGCGGTGTGACGACACGCGACACACGGCCGGCGGTTACGCCTCGTCTTCGCCGCCGACCTCGTCCTCGAGGACCGACCGGAACCGCACCGATTCCGAGAGCGTGTCGACGATCGCGACGGTGCGGTGCTCGTCGGGGATCGTCGGGAAGTGGCCGCCGGGGTTGAGTACGGTCGTCCGGCCGTTCTCGGTCAGGTCGCGCTCGTGGTGGTGGCCGTAGCAGACGAAGTCGTACGCCTCGGCCACCGCGAGCGCCTCGACTTCCTCCTTGGACTCGCCGTGGAGCACGGCGAAGGAGAGCCCGTCGAACTCGAGGCTCGCGAACCGGCCGTGGAGTTCGCTCTCCGAGCCGAGGTCGTCGAACGCCGCGTGGAGGCCCGCGATCTCGCCGTCGTTGTTCCCGAGGACGCCGTGGACCTCGAACGCCTCGAGGGCTGGCAGCAGCGGCGGGGCGACGAAATCGCCGCAGTGGACGACGATTTCGACGCCTTCCTCCGCGAAGATCGCTGCCGCTCGTTCGGCCGCCGCGACGTTGTCGTGGGTGTCGGAGATGATGCCGACGTTCATACGCGACAGCGCGCGGGCGAACCACTAATTCGTTCGGGAGTCGCGGCTCGAGGACGAGCGCGGTCGCGGACGGACCTGAGCGGTCGTCCGCCGACCGCTCAGTACTGCGGCGACGGCACCCCGGCCCGCTCGAGCGCCTGCCGACGTTCCGTATCGGTGAGTCGGTAGGGCTCGAGTACCGATTCCAGGTCGCCCAGTTCCGACCGGCGCTGGTGGTGGTCCTCGAGGAAGTCGGTGATGCGCTCGATCGCGAGTTCCTTCAGGTCGCCGCTGAGCAACGCTCCCGAGCGATACCGCTCGGCGATATCGGCGAGCGCGTCGTCGTCCGGTTCGAAGAAGAACCGGAGGTACTGGAAGGGGACGTCGACGGTCGGATCGCCGCCCTGCTCGCGGTGCTCCTCGAGCGTCGATCGGCCGCCGGTGTAGGCGTGGTTCCGGATCGTCTCGGCGACCGTCTCGGGATCGTCGGTGAGTTCGATCGACGGGGCGTCGCCGGAGGAACTCAGCTTCCCCGGCCCCTCGAGGCTCGGGAGGAATCGCCCGAGCAGGGCGCCCGGCTTCGCTACGGGCAGGGCCTCCTTGGCCGCTACGTCGCGACAGATCCGGACGTGAGGATCCTGATCGACGGCGATGGGAACCAGCGTCGGCTGGCGGCCGTCGACGAGTTGCGGCAGCAGGAGGTGGGTCGCCTGCACGGCGGGGTAGAACTGCAGGCCGACGGTGTCCTGCTCGCCGTAGACGGCCTCGACGGTCGCGGGCGTGAGGTGCTTCGCGAGGCGAACCGCGATCGGGTATATCACGTCCGCGTCGGCGGTGTCGACCACGATCCGCGTCCGCTCGGGATCGAAACCGACTGCGAGGATATCCCGGAGGTTGTCGCGGGTATGCGTCCCGATCGATTCGAACGACTGCTCCTTCGCGAGGAACTTCTCGTCGTCCGAGAGCGGAACGTAGACCGTCGCACCCGTCGCTTGCTGGAAGCGCTTCGCGAGGTACAGCGGGAAGACGTGCCCGAGGTGCATCGGTCCCGACGGGCCGCGGCCAGTGACGATCGCGTGCGGCTCGCCGGATTCGGCGGCCTCGAGGTAGCGATCGACGTCCCGGCCAGCGTAGAACGTTCGGCGACGGAGCATCGGCTGATCGGGGAAGCGGGCGATCTGGTCGTCCGTGAGGGGGTCGGCGCCGAAGCGCTCGAGGAGTTTGTCGTAGCCGATCTCGCCCTCGACGGCGTAGGGGGTGACGGTGAACTCACCGTCGGCCCGTTCGGCTCCGTCGGCGCGTGCGGCGGACTGGTTCGAAGTCGGTTCGGCGTCGTTCGGTGTGTCGTCGGCGTCGTCGGACATTCGTCTCGAGAGAGGGGACTGCAGCGGCTGGCGAACGGTACGGACCGAAACGAACGGAGGGAGCGGTCGCCGCCGCAGTCGACGGGTTAGGCCGCGTCGCCCGCCGCGCCGATACTGTCCGCTCTCGAGGGGGCCAGCCAGCGCCACCGCCACTCGAGAGCGGCCGTCATCACTCGTCAGTTCGAACGGGATCTAATTGAACGTTGCGCCGGTAGCGGACGGGTACGGCGTCGTCCGGACCAGTCCGATCGGGAGGACCAGTCCGATCGGGAAAATAGGACAACGTAAAAACATTTCAGCAGATACATTACTCCGCTCCGGAAGAGGCCGCGTATGGCCGAGGGAGAGACTCCGGAACTCGAGCGGCGTCGACTATTGACAGCGTTGAGCGCCGTCGGGACGGCGGCGCTGGCCGGTTGCTCGAGCGAGGAGACCGAAGCGGACGAACCGAACGAGAACGAAACGGACGAGCAGGACGGCACCGAGTCGGAACAGGACGAAACCGGCGACGGTGCCGAGGAGACGACGAGTCTCCGACTCCTCCACGACACGCACTTCCACGGGAAGTTAGGCGATTCCGAAGAAGCCCTGAACGTCGCGAACTACTTCGGCCTGATCGAGAGTCTGCACGACGACGCGGACAACGCCGTCGCGGTCGGCAACGGCGACGATCTGCACATGTCCGTCGAGTCCTCCGTCTTCGACGGCGAGCACATCGCGTCGGTTCTCAACGAGAGCCCGATTTCGTACAACACGATCGGCAACCACGAGTTCGACGCCGGGCCCGAGAGCCTGCGCGAGAACATCGCCGCCAGCGAATTTACCTGGGTCACCGCGAACGTCCTCGAGGCCGGCACCGACGACGCCTTCGCCAGCGAGGCGGGCGCGACCCGATATGCGATCGAGGAAATCGGCGGCGTGCAGGTCGGCTTTACCGGCTTCGCACCCGCGGATACGCCCGACGTAACCTCGGTCGGCGACGACGTGGACGTCCTCGAGCCGACCGCTGCCGCCGAGGAGGTCGTCGCCGACCTGCGGGACGAGGGCGCCGACGTGATCGTCGTGCTCTCCCACATCGCCAGCCCCGCAGCCAGAGAACTCGCCGCCGCGGTCGACGGCATCGACGTCATCGTCGGCGACCACGCCGCGTACGTCGCGGACGAGGCCGAGGAGGTCGACGACACGATCCTCTCGTTCGTGGGCGACGAGTTCGACTACGTCGGTCAACTCGACCTCGAGGTCGCGGACGGCGACGTCACCGACTACGCGTTCGAGCGCCACGACCTCGCGGCGCTCGTGGAGGACGGCGAGGTCGAACCTCACGGGGAGATCGAATCGCTGCTAACCGACTACGAGTCGCAACTCGAGGCGGAACTCGACGAAGTGATCGGCGAGACGGCGGTCGATCTGGACACACGACGGGAAACGGTCCGACAGGGGGAATCGAATTTCGGCAACTGGCTGACCGACCTGATTCGCGAGGACGTCGACGCCGACGTCGCGATCCAAAACGGTGGCGGCATCCGGAGCGACCAGCTGTACGAGGCCGGCGAGATCACCCGCGGAATGATCGTCGACATCCTGCCGTTCCCGAACTACACGACGAAGCTCGAGGTCTCCGGCGAGGAACTGAAAGCGGCGATCGAGCACGGCGTCGGTGCGGTCGAGGAGGGGCACGGCCGCTTCCCGCAGGTCAGCGGCCTGTCGTTCGCCTACGATCCCGACGCCGAGCCGGGCGAGCGCGTGCAGGAACTGACGGTCGGCGGCGAGCCCGTCGACCTCGAGGCGACCTACGAACTCGGGACCAACGACTTCGTCGCGGGCGGCGGCGACGGCTACGAGATGTTCGCGGAAGCAGACGTACTCGTGCCGTCGGACGAAGGGACGCTGCTATCGGCGCTCGCGACTCAGACGATCGAGGACGAAGGAACGATCGCACCGGAAACAGCGGGGCGGATCGAGACGGTCTGAGGCGGTCGGTTCTGCCGGTAGTGACTGCCGTCGTCAGTCTCGAGACGGATCCGGTTCCGGACTCGTGACGAACTCCAGCAGGTCGTCGGGATCGGTCTCGAGTCCCTGCCGGGAGAAGAAGCTCGCGACGTTCTTGCAGTCCCGTTCCAGGAAGTCGCGGCTGTTGGGGTGGTGGACCGTAACGGCCTGCCCGAGGTCGATCACCACGAGTTGGCCCTCGTCGAAGACGACGTTGTACTCGCTCAGGTCGCCGTGGATCAGGCCGGCCGAGTAGAGCCGGCGCATGTACTCGCGCATGACCTCGTAGGCGGTCTCGGGGTTCTCGATATGGACCTCGCCGAGTCGCTTCGCGCGGCCCTCGGCGTTGCCGATGTACTCCATGACGAGGACGTTGCGCTCGGACGCGATCGGTTCGGGGACGCGGACGCCGGCCTTCTTCGCGCGGCGGAGGTTCGCCAGTTCCTTCTTGGTCCACGCGAGGACGACGTCTTTCTTCTTGCCGCCCAGGCCCTCGAACCGGGGGTCGCCCTCGAGGTAGTCGCGCATCTGCCGGAAGTTCGAGGCGTTGATCCGGTAGATCTTCACCGCGACCTCGCGGTCGTCGCCCAGCGCGTGGTAGACGTTCGCCTCCTTGCCGGTCGAGAGCGGGCCGCCGAAGGCCTCGACGTAGCCGTCCTGGACGAGCTTGTACAGCGCCGCGAAGGTGGCGTCGTCGAACACCGACTGCTCGACCTTGAACTGGTCGGCGTCCTTGATGCGCTCCTGAAACTGGTTGAACTCGCGGTCGCGCTTGCGGGCGATCCTGTCGGCCTCCGTATCGGAGACGTCGATCTCCTCCCACTCGTCGCCCGGCGTCTCCGCTTCCTCGAGGTCGACCAGTCCGTACTCCGTGTCCGATCCCTGTCCCATCTACCGGGGTGTAGGAGTCGCGACGGGTAAAGTGCTGGGTCCCGACGCCGACGCGCCGTTACCGGACCGATTGTGGTTCACGTGAACACGTCGAATACCGAGACGAGAATGGCGCTACTTTTGTAATCGCTGTCGCAAGCACGGGTACAGAGTAGCATGGGATTAGATTTCACACCGAAGACATACGACGAAATTCCAGCGGACAAGCGGCCGTCTCTGGGAGAAGCGCTCGTTCCGATCGCCGCGATGTTGCTGTTCCTCTCGGTCGGAATGATCTACCTCGAGATGGACCCCCAGATGCCGCTGCTGTGGGGGATCGCCTTCGCGGGGCTGTTCGGCCGGTACTACTTCGGCTACGACTGGGAGCAACTCTACGACGGGATCGGCCGGAGCATCCTGATGGGGCTGCAGGCCATCCTCATCCTGTTCGTCATCTACATGCTGATCGCGTCCTGGATCGACTCCGGGACGATCCCGTCGCTGATGTACTACGGGCTCGAGTTCCTCTCGCCGCAGATTTTCCTCCCCTTCACGATCATCATCTCGGCGGTCGTCGCCTTCGCGATCGGCTCCTCGTGGACGACGGCCGGGACGCTCGGCGTCGCGATGATCGGCATCGGGAGCGGCCTGGGGATTCCGGAGCCGATGACGGCCGGTGCCGTCCTTTCCGGTGCGTACACCGGTGACAAGAACTCGCCGCTCTCCGACACCACGAACCTCGCCGCCGCAGTGACGAACACGGACCTGATGGACCACATTCGGGCGATGCGCCCCGGTACCGCGATCGCCTTTGGGATCTCGCTGGTCCTATTCGTCCTGCTGGGGCTGAACGCGAGCGGGACGATTCCCGCCGACCGCATCGCCGAGATTCAGGGCGGGCTCTCGAGTAGCTACGCCGTCTCGCCGTTTACGTTCCTCCCGCTCGTGTTGACGTTCGCGCTCGCGTTTTACGGCCTCCCCGCGCTGCCGTCGCTCGGCGCCGGAATCTTCGCCGGCGTCGCGGTCAGCACCGTCGTCCAGGGGACGGGCTTCGCCGCCGCCTGGAGTGCCGTCCACTACGGGACCGAACCCGAGACGGGCGTCGACCTCACGAACGAACTGCTCGCGAGCGGCGGGCTCGAGGGCTCGATATGGGTCGTCTCCATCGTCGTCGCGGCGCTGGCGCTGGGCGGCATTTTGCAGGAAACCGGCGTGCTGGCGTCCATCGCGTACCACATCGGGCGGGCCATCAGCAGCGTCGCCGGTCTGACCGCCGGGACGGCCGTCGGGACCATCGCGATGAACTTCTTCTCGGCGGAACAGTACATGGCGATCGTCGTTCCCGGAATGACCCTCCAGAATCTGTACGACGAGTACGACCTCGAGAGTCGGAACCTCTCGCGGGCGGTCGAGGCCGCCGGGACGACGACCTCGGCGTTCGTGCCGTGGGGCTCCGGCGGAGTCTTCATGGCCTCGGCGCTCGGCGTGCCGGTGATCGAGTACGCACCCTACTACTTCTTCGGCATCCTCTCGCCGCTGGTGCTGATCGCGATGGGCGCGACGGGCTGGGGAATCTTCTACAAGGACAGCCCCGAACGGGACGCCCCGGTGGGAGCCGCATCGACGCCTGCCGAAGACTGACCGACGGGACGACACGCGTCTCACGTCGGCGCGGACTTTTCCCCGCTCGCGACGTACTGCGTGCATGATCGACCAGCGCGAACGCGAACGACGACTGCCGGAGGAGCGCCGATGACGGAGTACGACGTCATCCTCGAGTGGCCGGACGGCCGAACCGAAACGATCGACGCACCGGAAAACGAGTCGGTCCTCGACGCAGCCCAGCGGGCCGGCGTCCGGTTGCCGTACGACTGCCGGAAAGGGACCTGTATCACCTGCGTCGGTCGGTTGCTCGAGGTCGACGGCGACGACGCCGGAGACAACGAGGCGACGGACGAGGATTCCGACGCGGACGGCGCGGTCGGCTCCCCCAATCCCGCCGACGCGTTCGCGTACCGACGGTCGCCCGCGGCGCTTACCGAGCGCGAGCAAACCGACGGCTACGTCCTGCTGTGTATCGCCCAGCCGCGGGCCGATTGCCGCCTCGAGGTCGGTCCCCAGATCCGCGCACAGGTCGGCGACAGTCCCTGGGCGTAGTTCTCGCGGCGGCCCTCGGTCCTTCTCGGTCCCGACGGACCACCCCGGACAGACTTATCTACTGCTTCGTGGTCGGTACTAGTATGAGTGACGCTAGCACACCCGGCGACGCGGAACCGGAGCCGGAACACGACCACGAGCACCACCACGACCACGAGGGGCCCGGCTACGCGACGCCCCAGGCCGCCATCGAGGAGGGAGAGCGGGAGAAACTCGCCTACGTGATGAGCCTCTACGTCGGCACGGACGTCGACGCTTCGGACTTCGTCGCGGTCGTCGACCTCGATCCCGAGTCCGAGACGTACTGCGAGATCGTCGACCGGATCGAACTGCCCAACCGCGGCGACGAACTCCACCACTTCGGGTGGAACGCCTGCTCGTCGTCGTGTCACATGGAGGGCCTCGAGCGCCGGCACCTGATCGTGCCCGGCCAGCGCTCCTCGCGGATCCACGTGATCGACGCGGCGGACCGACGAAACCCGGAACTCGAGACGGTCATCGAACCCGAGGAGGTCTTCGAGTACGACCTCTCGGCGCCCCACACCGTCCACTGCATCCCGGACGGCGAGATCCTCATCAGCATGCTCGGGGACGCCGACGGCGACCTGCCGGGCGGGTTCCTCGAGCTGAACGACGACTTCGAGATCGAGGGACGGTGGGAGCCGCCGGGCGAGATCGAGATGAACTACGACTACTGGTACCAGCCCCGCCAGAACGTGATGGTCTCGAGCGAGTGGGCCGCGCCCAAAACCTACTACCCGGGCTTCGACCTCGAGGACGTCGAGGAGGGCAACTACGGCCACCAGCTTCACTTCTGGGACTGGGAGGACGGCACCGTCGAGCAGACGATCGACCTCGGCGAAGAAGGACTGATCCCGCTCGAAGTCCGGTTCCTCCACACGCCGGAATCGACCCACGGGTTCGTCGGGGCCGCGCTGTCGTCGAACATCTTCCACTTCTGGCGCGATCAAACGGGCGAGTACCGCGCCGAAAAGGTCATCGACTTCGAGGATCGCGAGCACCCCGACTGGGACATGCCCGTGCCCGCACTGCCGACGGACATCCTGATCTCGATGGACGACCGCTACCTGTTCGGCTCGAACTGGCTCCACGGCGACGTCTGGATGTACGACATCTCGGACCCGGCGAACCCGCGGCGGGCTGACTCGCTGTCGGTCGGCGGCACCTTCGGCGACGTGCAGGAGGTCCAGGGCCGGGAACTGTCCGCCGGACCGCAGATGATCCAGCTTTCGCTGGACGGCGAACGGCTCTACTGGACGACCTCGCTGTTCTCCTCGTGGGACGAGCAGTTCTACCCCGAGGAGGGCGAGCGGGGTTCGGTGATGCTGAAAGCCGACGTCGACCCCCGAAAGGGGACGATGGAACTCGACGAGGACTTCCTCGTCGACTGGGGCGAGTGTCCCGACGGGCCGGCTCGCGCCCACGAGATCCGGTGGCCGGACGGCGACTGCACGAGCGACGTCTGGCAGTGAGCGGATGGGCGACGAGACGCGGCGCCACGACGTCACCCTCGAGTGGCCCGACGCCGACCGCGAGCGGCGGACGATCCGGATCGGCGAGGACGAGACGGTCCTCGAGGCCGCCGAGCGCGCCGACATCGCCCTGCCGTTCGGCTGTCGGACCGGCGCCTGCGGCACCTGTACGGGGCGGTTGCTCTCGAGCAACGGTAACGGAGACGCCGACGAGGGGACGCCCGACGTCGCCGACGCCTTCGCGTACCGGCGGCCGCCGCGGGCGCTGAAGGAGCGCCACCGCGACACCGGCTACGTGCTGCTGTGTATCGCCGCGCCGCGGACCGACTGTCGAGTCGCCGTCGGCTCGAGCGTCCACGCCGAACTGGTGGAGAATCCCTGGAAGTAGCGAAACGACGGACCGACGGCGGCGTCGGCCGCTCGGTCTCGAGTCGTCACGCGACGGGCAGCGTGAACGAGAACGTCGAGCCCTCGCCGGGTTCGGAGTCGACCCAGATCTCGCCGCCGTGGCGCTCGACGATCCGCTCGCACAGCGCCAGGCCGATTCCCGTCCCGTCGTACTCCTCGCGGCTGTGCAGTCGATCGAAGACGGTGAAGACGCGATCCTGGTTCTCCGGTGCGATGCCGATCCCGTTATCCTCGACCGAGAGCACCCACTCGTCGCCGCGCCGGTCGGCGCTGACGTGTACTCGGGGTGGCTCGTCGCCGCTGTAGGTGAGCGCGTTCGAGAGCAGGTTCTGGAACACCTGCCGGAGCTGGCTCGCGTCGCCCTCGACGCGGGGCAACTGCTCCGTCACGATTTCGGCGTCGGTCTCCTCGATCCGGAACTGGAGGTCCTCGAGGGCGTCCTCGAGGACCGCGTTCAGATCGATCGGTTCGAAGGGATCGCCCTGCGTTTCGATCCGCGAGTACTCGAGCAGGGCGTCGATCATCTCGCGCATGCGCTCGGCGCCGTCGACCGCGAACTCGAGGAACTCCCGGCCGTCCGCGTCGAGTTCGTCGTCGTACCGCTTCTCGAGCAGTTGGAGGTAACTCGTGACCATCCGCAGGGGCTCTTGCAGGTCGTGGGAGGCGGCGTAGGCGAACTGTTCGAGGCGTTCGTTCGACTCCTCGAGTTTGCGCTGGTTCTCCCGCCGATCGGTGACGTCGGTGATGGTGACGACGCCGCGGACGACGTCGCCGGCGGCGTCTCGAATCGGCATCCCTTCGGCGCTGATGATCCGGCGTTCGCCGTCGGCCGCTTCGATCTCGAACACGTCCGGGTCCCGTACCTCTTCGCCCTCGAGCACGCGGGCCAGCGTCCACTCGTCGGGTTCGACCGGCTCGCCCGAGTCCGCCCACACCGCCGGGTATCGCTCGTATTCCGCGACGGACTCGGCCTCGAACAGCCGTCCGCCCCAGATCTCTTTCGCCGTCTCGTTGACCTCGACGATGCGACCGTCCGATTCGGCAACGATGACGCCGACAGGGAGCACTTCGAACAGCGTCTCGAGTTGGTCCGTGTACCGCTCGAGTCGGAGTTGCGCACGTTTGCGCTCCGTGATGTCGGTGACTGCGCCGGGGAAGCTGACCGGCCTACCCGCCTCATCGCACTCGGCGCGACCGCGAGCGACGACCCAGCGAATCTCGCCGTCGGCGTTCGTCACGCGGAACTCGGCCTCGGCCTCGCCGCCGGTTTCGACGGCCCGCTCGATTTCGGCCTCGACCCGGTCGCGATCGGCCTCGTGGATGGCGTCGAGGTACCGGTCGAGCGAGACGCCCTCCCGCGCCGCCGCCGGATCGATCCCGAACGTGCGGGCGAACGTGGCGTCGGTGGCGACCGTATCGGTCTCGATATCCCACTCCCAGGTGCCGACCGCACCGGCCTCGGTGGCGGCCTCGAGTTGCGACTTGGCGTCCGCGAGGTAGCGCTCGCGCTCCTTGCGCTCGGTGATGTCCTGGGCCATCGTCATGCCGGCGAAAACGTCGCCGCGTTCGTCGGTGATGGGGACCGCCCAGAGGCTCCACTCCCGACCCGCGTACTCGAGTTCGATCGAGCGCTCCTCGCCGTTCAGCGCGGCCTCGAACGCCGGTCGGAGCGCGTCGGCGGTCTCGTCGTCCCAGACGTCTCTGAAGTGGTTCCCCTCGAGGTCGTCGGGATCGACGGGAATGTCGTCGAACGCCCGGCCGGCCGCCAGTTCGTACCGCAGATCGTGATCGAACAGCGCGACGATCCCGTTCGGGAAGTACTCCGTGAGCGTCCGGTAGCGCTGCTCGGACCGCTCGAGCGCTCGTTGAGTTTCGACCCGCTCGGTGATGTTCTGGGACATGCCCAGCGCGGCGAAGATCTCTCCCTCGTCGTCTCGAACCGGAACGAAGTGGAATCTGTAGATTTCGTCGTCGACCGCGCTCTCGAACGCCGAGATTTCGCCGTCGAGGGCGGCCTCGTACCCGGGGATGACGACGTCACCTATCTCCTGCGGCAGCGCGTCTCGAAGCGGCGCTCCCTCGAGGTCCGCGCGGGTGACGTCCGCGTCCCCCTCCGGCGTCCCGCCGAAGGTGACGTACCGGAGATCCTCGTCGACGAGGGCGACGGCGCCGTTCGGGAAGTGCTCGACCAGCGTCCGGTAGCGCCGCTGGAACTCCTCGAGCGCCCGTTCGCGCTCCTTGCGATCGGAGATGTCGCGGAAGTAGACCGACAGGCCGGTCTCCGAGGGGTACGCGCGCACTTCGAACCAGGCGTCGAGGGGTTCGGGGTAGTACTCCTCGAACGAGACCGGCTCTTGCTCGTACATCGCGCGCTCGTACTCGGGTTTGAACCGTCGCTCGGCCGCGTCGGGAAACTCGTCCCAGATATTCGCACCGATCAGCGCCCGTCCGTCGGGGGCGATCAGTTCGCGAGCGTGCTCGTTGAGATACGTGAATCGCCACTCCTCGTCGAGCGCGAAAACGGCGTCCGAGATGCGGCCGTAGATCTCGTCGAGGTCGACCCCGTCCATCGACGACGCAGGCTCCATTCTACCGTAATCAGACGAGCGACGGATAAAACGTCACCGGGACCGTGGGACATCCAGTCACGGGCGACTCGAGCGGCGAAAGTGGCGGGAGTGGAGAGGGTGAAGAGAACTCGAATCGGCGCTAAAGGCGTTCGATCGGACCATCTCCACCCCCATTCAGTAACGTTAACCGAAACGAGCGGCTACCCACCGACGATCAATGTCCCTCGCCGACGAGGACTCCGACAACCCGTACCTCCGGGATCCGCCGACCGACTTCGCGCCGCTCGAGGACCTCTCGGCGGACGAGGCCCGCGAGCGGGTCGAGCTACTCCGGGAGGCGATCCGCGAGCACGACCGCCGGTACTACGTCGAGAACGACCCGATCATCGCCGACCGCGCCTACGACGCGCTCTTTACGCGGCTGCAGGCCCTCGAGGATGAGTTCGACCTCTCCCACCCCGACAGTCCCACCCGCAGCGTCGGCGGCGAGCCGATCGAGGAGTTCGACACCGTCGAGCACGTCGCGCCGATGCTCTCGATCGACAACAGCGGCGAGGCCGACGACGTCCGGGAGTTCGACGACCGGGTGCGCCGCGAGGTCGGGGACGTCGACTACGTCTGCGAACCGAAGTTCGACGGCGTCTCGATGGAGTTCGTCTACGAGGACGGCCGCCTCGAGCGCGCGGTCACCCGCGGGGACGGCCGCGAGGGCGACGACGTCACCCGAAACGCCCGCACCATCGGCTCCGTGCCGCAGAAGCTCCACGGCGACTACCCCGACCGGCTCGCGGTCCGAGGCGAGGTCTACATGCCCAAGGACGCCTTCCAGGCGTACAACCGCGAGCGCATCGAGCGCGGCGAGGAGCCGTTCGCCAACCCCCGGAACGCCACCGCGGGGACGATCCGCCAACTCGATCCCTCGATCGTCGCGGAGCGGCCCCTCGACGTCTTCTTCTTCGACGTGCTCGAGGCCTCTGACCTCGAGGACAGCCACCGCGACGAACTCGAGCGGTTCCCCGACTGGGGCCTGCGGGTCAACGACCGCGTCGAAGTAGTGGCCGACATCGACGAGGCCATCGACTACCGCGACCGCATGCTCGAGGTGCGGGACGACCTGAACTACGAGATCGACGGCGTCGTCATCAAGGTCGACGACCGCGACGCCCGCGAAGAGTTGGGCCGCACGGCCCGGCACGACCGCTACGCCTACGCCTACAAGTTCCCCGCCCGCGCGGAGGTGACGCCGATCGCCGACGTCGCGGTCCAGATCGGCCGCACCGGCCGCGTGACCCCCGTCGCCCTGCTCGAGCCGGTCGACGTCGGCGGCGTCACGGTCTCGCGGGCGAGCCTGCACAACCCCGAGGAGATCGAGGAGAAGAACGTCAACGTCGGCGACACGGTCCGCGTCCAGCGCGCGGGGGACGTCATCCCCTACGTCGCGGAGGTCGTCGAGAAGGAAACGGAGGGCCACTACGAACTGCCCGATCACTGTCCCGTCTGCGGCAGCGCCATCGAGCGCGACGGGCCGATCGCCTTCTGTACCGGCGGGCTGGCCTGCGACGCCCAACTCCGGCGGTCGATCCAGTACTACGCCAGCGACGACGGCCTCGACATCGAGGGGCTGGGCGAGAAGAGCGTCCGGCAACTGGTCGCGGCCGAGTTGTTGGAATCCGTCGCGGACCTCTACGAACTCGAGCGCGACGAACTGACGGAGCTCGAGGGCTGGGGCGAAACCAGCGCCGAGAACCTCATCGAAGAGATCGAGGCCAGCCGCGAGCCGCCGCTACCCGACTTCCTCTCGGCGCTCGGCATCCCCCACGTCGGGCCGACCACGGCCCGGGAACTCGCCCGCGAGTTCGGGACGTTCGAGGCGGTCCGCGAGGCCGCCGTCGACGACCCCGACCGCCTCGAGACGGTCGACGACGTGGGCGAGACCGTCGCCGCGCAGATCCACGAGTTCTTCACCAGCGAGGCCAACGCCGACGCCGTCAACGCCATCCTCGAGCACGTCTCGCCCCAAGAAACGGACGTCGAGACCGGCGACGAACTCGAGGGACTCACCTTCGTCTTCACGGGCTCGCTCGAGGGCGTCACGCGCGGCGAAGCTCAGGAGACGGTCGAGGCCCACGGCGCGAACGCCACGAGCAGCGTCTCCGGCAACACGGACTACCTCGTCGTCGGCGAGAATCCCGGACAGACGAAGCGCGACGACGCCGAGGCCAACGACGTCCCGATCGTCGACGAGAACGAGTTCCGCGAGTTGCTCGCAGAGAGGGGCGTCGACCCGGACCGCGAGTAGGATCGCCGGCCCGCGTTCGCGTGCCGATCGGTACGCCGCGGCCCGACCATCCCGAGTGAACTCGATCGTCAGCGAACGACGAACGACGGGCGCCGACCGCCCTTCTGCCACCGGTGCGGCTCGAGCGAGGGCCCACACGAATCGAAACCGATCAGAGTCGTTCCAAACAGCACCGACAGTAGCTGAACTCGGAATCGTTCGTCGCCCCGCAGTGATCGCACGTCAGGCGAGCCGTCGTCTCCGTCCGCTGTCGGGCGGACGCGCTCGAGTCGGCGTCATCCGCTTCGGTGCCGCGGTTTCGCTCCCCGGACGTCCGCTTGCGCTGGCGCTCGAGGCCGTCTCGAAAAATCTGCAGGAGAACCGGAATACAGGCCCCTAACGCAGCGAGCAAGAGGATACCGACGACAGTTACGTAGAGCTCCTCGAGCGGGACCACACGCGATCTACGTTCGACGGTCGGTTAGCTTCTGTGGTACTGGTTGTCACAACCGATTGTTCCGCCGGACCCTCGCCAGTCCACTCGCCATCACGCCCGCGATCGAAACGCTGCTGCAACCGACCGCACCGCCTCGAGCCCCTGCACCTCGCCCTCCTGTTCGGGCAGCGTGACGACCTCGAGGTCGGGGAAGGTCTCCCGAATCTCGCGGACCCGCTCTCGGTGGCGCTCGTATCGCGACCGACAGCGCGAACAATTCTCCTCGGGATCCTCGAAGACGCGATTCACGACCAGCCGGTCGACCGCCACGTCGGCTTCGCGGAGTCGCTCGACCAGCCGCTCGGATTCGGCGATGGCCATCCCCTCGGGGAGGCAGACGACCCGAAACTCGGTCCGCTCGGGATCGGTCAGGATATCGCGAGCCCGCTCGAGACGAGCGCGAAACGCCTCGAGGTCGTCCTCGCTCTCGTCGTCGCGACCGGCGAACATCGACATCGGGCCGAACATCGCCGTCCGGGCCGCGGTCCCGATCCGTCGGGCCTGTCCGCGGAGCGACTGGGTCGTCTCGAGGGCCAGTCCCATCACCTCGGGCATGTCGAACAGCCGCAGCGTGTGGCCCGTGGGCGCGGTGTCGAAGACGACGACGTCCCACTCGCCCGACTCGACGTAGTCGACGAGCAGGTCCAGTGCCGCGATCTCGTCGCTCCCCGCGGGCGCGCCGCCGGCGAAGAGCCGCTCGATCTCCGCGTCGGAGAGCCGGATGCCGGCGCTGCGGAGGTCGGCGGCGAGCGCCCGCGCCAGGGCCTCGTAGCGGTCTTTTTGAGCGTCCGGATCGATCTCGACGGCCCACAACTCTCCCTCACCGCCCTGAAGGTCGAGTTCGGTGGGGTCGGCCTCGAGGGGGACGCCCAGCGAATCCGACAGCGAGTGTGCCGGATCCGTCGACACGACGAGCGTCCGCTTCCCCGCCGTTGCCAGTCTGATCGCCGTAGCGGCCGCGCAGGTCGTCTTGCCGACGCCGCCCTTGCCGCCGTAGAGAATGCACTCCGTCATCGGATCAGCCCGTGCTCGAGTACCGGAGATCGGCACCTAAACGTCGTGTGTGACTGTGGAGAACGTGTTCGGCGACGAAACGTGTTGCAGCGTCAGGTACAGCGGACGAAGACGAACAAGCCGACCGTCCCTCAGAGGTCGACGCGATCGAACCGGAACAGTGCGATCGCGATCGGAACGACGATCCAGAGCAGCAGGATGACAAAGGAGAACCAGTTCTCGAGGTAGAACGGGAGCCCGTCCGGGAAGTAGTACTCGGGGTAGGACGTTCCCAGGTTGCTCCCGCCGGCCGAACTGAGGACGGTGATCGCGTTCTGGAAGGCGTTGCCCGGATCGATCATGTCGACGAACAGCGCCCAGTCGGGCAGCCGCTCGGCCGATATCTGCTGCGTAGAGCCGTCGGGGAGGGTGGCCTCACGCGTATAGGTGACGCCCGAGATCGTTCCCCGGTTCATCAGCAACTGCAGCGCGCTCTGAATCGCGTTCCAGACGAGGTAAAACAGCAGGAAGATGCCGGCCATGGCGGCACCAGCCAGGGTCGTCGAGCGCGTCATCGACGACAGGGACACGGCGATGCTCGTGTACGCGAGCCCGTAGATGATCGCCATCGCGAGCAGGCTCACGTAGTCGACGACGTCGAACCCGCCCAGTATCACCGCGACGACGACTGCAGCGAGCGCGAACCCGATCGCCAGCGAGATCGAGAGCACGGCCGAGCGACCCAGCAGTTTGCCGAGCAGCACGTCCTTGCGCGAGTGAGGCAGCGAGAGCAGGATCTTGATACTCCCCGTCTCGCGCTCGCCGGCGATCGACTTCCAGCCCAGCACGATCGCGATCAACGGGATGACCAGCCGCGTGATCTGACTGACGAACAAGATGAGCGCCTCCGTCGTCGCGCCGGCCTGTGCGATTTCGTCACCGAAGTACGAAATTGCGCCCGTGACCGCGACCAGCAGGGTGAAAAAGAAGATGCTGAGCCCCCAGAACATCCACGAGCGGATCGAGTCCTGGAAGTCTTTCTTCGCGATTGCGCGGACGCTCTCGAGGTTGATCGAACTCGAGGCGGTGCCGGGCGACGGTGTCCCGGCGCGCGTGTCGGTCCCCGTCCCGGCTCCGGAGCCAGTATCGGCGCTCATCGCGCTTCCACCTCCGAGCCCGTCGTGTACGAGCGGAAGACGTCCTCGAGCGAGGCTTCTCGCGTCGAGAAGTCCTGGACGTCGATGCCGCGGTCCTCGAGTTCGCCGAGAACGGCCGTTTTCGAGCCGTCGCCCTGGACCTGAACGGTGATCGTCGGCGGGTCCTCACCTTCCACCACGACGTTCGAAACGTCGGGCAGCGAGCGCACTGCCTGCAGGGCCTCGTCGTCGAGCTGGTCGACGGTAACCCGCAGCGAGGTGCCGCCGCCGACCGAGTCGCGCAGCCCCTCGACGGAGTCGACGGCGACCATCTCGCCGTCCCGGAGGATGCCGACGCGGTCGCAGACGGCTTCGACCTGCTCCATGATGTGACTCGAGAAGAAGACCGTCGCGCCGCGGGCGTTCTCCTCGCGGACGATATCGCGCATTTCGCGGGCCCCGTTCGGGTCGAGACCGGTGGAGGGTTCGTCTAAGATCAGGAGGTCCGGCTCGCCGACCAGCGCCATGGCGAGCATGAGCCGCTGGGACATCCCCTTGGAGTAGCCGCCGGCCTTCTTGTCGATCGCGTCGAGGAGGCCGACCCGCTCGAGGAGGGCTTCGGGGTCGTCGTCGGCCCCTTTGGACTCGATGGCGAACTCGAGGTGCTGGCGGGCCGTCAGGCGGTCGTAGGTCTCGACGCCCTCGGGGAGGACGCCGGTCCGCGCGCGGATCTCGCGGCTGTTGGCCTGGGCGTTCATGCCCAGCACCTCGACCCGCCCGGCGGTCGGCCGGATGAAATCGAGGATGACGTTGATCGTCGTCGACTTGCCGGCGCCGTTGGGACCGAGGAAGCCGAACACCTCGCCCTCGCGGACCTCGAAGGAGAGATCCTCGAGCGCAAGGGTTGCTCCCTCTCCCTGACCGTAGGATTTGGTCAGGGAATCGACTGTAATAGCGGGCATGGCTGAGTAGTCAGCCCGTTTGCCGAAAAGGGTTGCCACTTGCAGCGACTAATATACCGGTCGATCGGGCGCGGAAAAACCGCCAGCACGCGCCCAAACTGACGATCAGCTACTTACGTCGGTTAGATCGGATCGTCGGGATCGTACTGTTCGGCGGTCCGCTCGGCCTCCCGGGCGTAGCGCTCGCGGGTCGCCTCGTCGGTCACCGACTCGAGTTCCGATTCGGGAATCTCGGTGGCAGCGGTGATCTGCGAGCCGGTCCGCAGCGAGGTCGTCGACCGTTCCCACTGCTGGTAGCGAGCGCCGTCGCGGGTCGCGTAGACGATCGTGACGAAGTTGCGGTCGCCGAACTCGCGCTCGACGAGCCAGCACCGGACCGCGTCGTCCGCCTCGTCGCCGTTATCCGTCGACGCCGTATCGTCGCCGTCCGTCGCGTCCGTCGAATCGGTCATGCACGCCCGTTCGCCCCCCATCCTCGAGAATGTACCGCGTCCGGACGGCATTTCGCATACGGCGAATCGGCCCGGACGTACTTGGGCCTCGACCGCGCAGACGAAACCGAGACGAACACACGATGGCCTGGAGCGACCACGTCGATCAGTTGCTGTACGACGGCGAACGAAAGCAGCGCCGACTCGAGTTCGCGGACGCGACGGTCGTCGTCACGACCCACCGAGTGCTCGTGTTCGCCGAGGACGACGGCGGCGTCGCCTCGCCGTCGGCGGAGTCCGAGATGGGCGCCGCGTACCGCGCCATCGACCGGCCGAACGTCCGCGGCGTGACCGTCGAAACCGGCGGATCGACGAGCTACCTGCTTCGGGCCCTCGGGCCGGGACTGCTCGGCGGCGGCCTGGTCGCGGTCGGAACCTTCCTCGAGGCGACCGAACTCGTCCCCGGCCTCAACGGGGCCGACAGCGCGGACGGGCCGGGCGCCGCGACCGATGTCACGAACGGGGTGTTCGACGCCGTCGAAACCGTGCTCTCGGCCGTCGAACTCGCGACGGTGCTGCTCGGCGCGCTCGCGCTCGCCGCCGCCGTCTGCTACCTCGCGCTGTACCTCCGCTCGCGGTCGCGCCGGATCGCGCTCCGGATCAGCGGCGGCGAGGACGTCCAACTGCCGATCACCGACGCGGACATCGAGGCCGGCATCGTCAGCGAACTCGAGGCGGCGATTCAACCGGGGACGGACGCGGAAGACGCTGATCCCATCACCGTCCCGTCGGCCGACTCTCTCGAGGAACGGGACGCCGGCGGCCGCGGCGTCGACGGACCGGCCGATCTCGAGCCCGGCGCGCGCGAGGACGGGTTCGGACCGGGCGGCGACCCCGATGAGTCAGGCTGAAACGCGCTGACGCCCTAGGGCCGCCGATGAACGCCGAGGGGGTTCGCGACCGCGCGCGATCGCTGCCGCGAGAGCCCGGAGTCTACCAGTTTCGGGAGGACGAGACGACGCTGTACGTCGGGAAGGCCGTCGACCTCCGGAGCCGGGTCGGCTCCTACGCCGACCCGCGCAGCGCCCGCATTCGGCGGATGGTCGAGCGCGCCGACGGCATCGAGATCGCCGTCACCGACACCGAGACCCAGGCCCTGTTGCTCGAGGCGAACCTGATCAAGCGCCACCAGCCACGCTACAACGTCCGGCTGAAGGACGACAAATCGTACCCGATGGTCCAGTTGACGGACCACGAGGCCCCGCAGATCGAAATTACGCGGGACCCCGACGAGTCCGCGACCGTCTTCGGCCCCTACACGAACAAGGGGCAGGTCGAGACCGTCGTGAAGGCGCTGCGCGAGACCTACGGCGTCCGCGGCTGTTCCGACCACAAGTACAGCAACCGCGACCGACCCTGTCTCGACTACGAGATGGGGCTCTGTACCGCGCCCTGCACCCGCGAGATCGACCTCGAGAGCTACGGCGAAGACGTCACCGCCGTCGAGCGGTTCCTCGAGGGCGAGACGGGCATCCTCGCGGACCCGCTGCGCCGCGAGATGGAGGCCGCCGCCGCAGACCAGAACTTCGAGCGCGCCGCTAACCTGCGGGACCGCCTCGAGACGGTGCGGGCGTTCCACGGCGAGGGCGGCGAGGCCGTCCAGTCGGTCGGCGACGAGCGCGCGGTCGACGTGCTCGGCGTCGCCATCGAGGGCGAGGACGCGACCGTCGCCCGCCTGCGCGCCGAGGACGGGAAGCTGGTCGATCGGGAACGCCACACGCTCGAGGCGCCCGGTTCGACGGATATCGACGGGCCCGCGGATGACGGCGAGGGCGGCGTCCCCGCCGTCCTCGCGGCCTTCATCGTCCAGTACTACGCCGAGCGCCGCCTGCCCGACGCGATCTTGCTCCCCGAGCGCCACGGCGACGAGGAGGTCGCCGCCTGGCTCGAGGCCGAGGGCGTCTCGGTGCGCGTCCCCGGCGCCGGCCGCGAGGCGAAACTGGTCGACCTCGCGCTGAAGAACGCCCGCCGGAACGTCGGCCGCCGCGACGAGTGCGGGATGCTCGCGGACGCCCTCGAGATCGACTCGGCCCGCCGCATCGAGGGGTTCGACGTGAGCCACGCCCAGGGGAAATCGGCGGTCGGCAGCGACGTCACCTTCGTCGACGGCAGCGCCGAGAAGGCGGATTACAGGCGGAAGAAGCTCACCGACCAGAACGACGACTACGACAACATGCGCGCGCTGCTCGAGTGGCGCGCCAGCCGGGCCGTCGAGGACCGCGACGACCGGCCCGACCCCGACCTCCTGCTGATCGACGGCGGCCAGGGGCAACTCGAGGCCGCCCGGGACGCGCTCGCGGCGGTCGGCTGGGACGTGCCGGCGGTCGCGCTCGCGAAGGCCGAGGAGCGCGTGATTACGCCCGACCGGGAGTTCTCGTGGCCCGACGACGCACCCCACCTTCACCTCCTCCAGCGGGTCCGCGACGAGGCCCACCGCTTCGCGGTGCAGTACCACCAGACCGTCCGCGACGAGGTCAAGACCGTGCTGGACGACGTCGAAGGCGTCGGCCCCGAAACCAGAAAGCGCCTGCTGGGTCGGTTCGGCAGCGTCGAGAACGTCCGCGAGGCGAGCCTCGAGGACCTCCGGAGCGTCCCCGGCGTCGGGGAGAAGACGGCGGAGACGATCAAGTCGCGACTCGAAGGGTAGGCGACGCGACGGGTCCGAAGAGTGTCACGGTCGCGTGACGGAAATCACTTAATCCGGCTCGTTGGAAGGACGGGTATGACAGACGTGTGGAGCCGACGACACCTTCTCGCGGTCGCCGGAACGGTCGCGGCCGCCGGTTGCCTCGACGCGATCGGTTCGGGTGCATCGAGCGACGAAACGGAGAATTCGACCGACGGAACCGATGGAACTGACGGGACTGGCGGCGAGGAATCCGAGTCGACGAGCGGCGACGGCGATAGCGGCGGAAACGAATCGTCCGACGAAAACGGGACCGAAACCGACGGCGACGGCGAATCGTCCATCCACGGAGACTACGACTACGAAACGACCGAGGTGGCGGTCGTCACGCCCGAGGGCGACGAACTCGGGTCGGTGACGGCAGCGATCGCCGACACGAGCGAACTCCGCTACCTCGGGCTGAGCGACACCGAGGAGCTCCCCGAGGACCGCGGCATGCTGTTCGTCTACGAGTCCGTCGAGGAGCGCACCTTCGTCATGCGGGAGATGGACTTCGGCATCGATATCATCTACGCCGACGCCGGTGGCGAGATTACCAGCATCCACCACGCGCCCGCACCAGAACCGGGCGAAGACGGCGAGTCCGAAGCGCACCAGTATCCCGGCGAGGGACAGTACGTCCTCGAAGTCGCCTACGAGTGGACGACCGAGCGCGACGTCAGCGAGGGCGACGTGCTCGAGTTCGACCTGGACCAGTAATCGCGGCCGCCGCCCGACAGTCGGACAGTTGCGAGCGCAAGGACAGGGCTATCCGCGCGTCCGTCCCAATGTCACCGTATGTCAAACGACGACGACCTCGAGGATCTGCTCGACGAACTCGACACCCAGGGCGACCTCGAGACGTCACAACAGCAACTGCGACTCCGCACCGAGAGCCGACGCTACGACAAGCCGGTGACGATCGTCGAAGGGTTCGACCTGCCGAAGTCCGAAATCGAGGACGTCGCCTCCGACCTGAAGAGTTCGCTCGGGACGGGCGGGACGGTCACCGAAGGCCACATCGAGTTGCAGGGCGATCACCGCGACCGCGTGCCCGACCTGCTTCGCGATCGCGGATTCGACGTTCGCGAGTAGCGACCCGCGGAGTGATTCGGCGGAAGGGGAACGTATCGGCCATCCGACGGGGTGTTAGCACTTTATCGGCCGCCGGTGTAGCCCGCCGTATGACACCATCCGAGATCGAGATCCGTCCCGCGACGCTCGAAGACCGCGAGCAGATCAGGGCCGTCGCCCGCGACACCTGGCACGACACCTACGACGAACTCGACGCCGACACCGTCGACGAAACGATCGACGAGTGGTACGGCGACGACGCCCTCGAGATGGCACTCTCGAAGGCCGGGACCGCGTTCCTCGTCGCTGAAACGGACGGCGAGGTCGTGGGCTTCACCCACGGCGTCGTCACCGAAGACGAAGGTGACGTCCTCCGCATGGCCGTCCATCCAGACTACCAGAACGAAGGGATCGGGACCGCGCTGCACGAGCGACTCTGCGAAGACCTGCAGGACTTCAACATGGAGCGGATGCGCGCGATCGACCTCGCCTCGAACGAGGGCGGCCGCGAGTTCTACGAACGGCAAGGGTTCGAACGAACTGGCGAAGGGACCGTCGAGATCGGCGACGAGCAGCGACGTGAAGTCGTGTACACGCTCGAGTTGTAGGGTACGACACCGACTACGACAGGAGCGGATATATTGACCGCGATAGATGTCGGTCAAAAACAATATTATGGACCAGTTCGAACGGGGTAGACATGACAGCAGGGCAGTTATTACGCTGGCCGGTCGACGTCCTCGTCCGCCCCTCCGATTTCGTTCGGGTCGATCCGGATCAAGAACCCGCGAATAGGGTCGATGCAATCATCGACGCCGTTCGACTCGTGGCCGTGTACTTCGCGAATCTCCTCCTGTACACGGCTCCACTCGCGCTCGCCGGTTACGGTGTCCGGAACAGCACGACCGCTCCGCCGGCCGTCAGCACCGTCCTCGAACCGATCGTCGGTAACCCCGATACGGTCTGGCAGTTCGGGACGGCGCTGCTCGCGAACGGTATCTTCCTCCTGCTCGCAACGGTGCTCACGCTCGTCACGTTCCATATTGGGACGGTTCTCGCCGGGAGTTCGAACGGCATCGTTCAATCGCTGCGTGCGGTGAGCTATTCCACGGGGATCTATCTGGCAGTGATGTTCTCGATCGTCGTCTCCGTGTCGACGGAGTCAGGGTTCAAAACCGCTGAAGGACTGCTGCTCTGGCTGCAGGCGTCGTTCATCCAGTTTTTCATCGATTTCGTCGGCGCCGATCTGGTCCCACCGGTCGAGGCGAGCCGACCCGAACTGTCCGCGATCGCGACCGTCGAGCAGGCACTGCTGACGGTTCTGTTACTCTCGGGGATGTACTTCCTGTACGTGCTATACGCAGGAGCACGAACCTCGCACGACGCAACGCGAATCCAGGCCTTATGTGCGACGGCGTTCGTACTCGCTTCGCCCGCGCTGTACGTTCTCGGGGCGATCTACCTCACGATCGGCGTATGACGAACTGTAATCGCAAAGACAATTCTGAGGGAGATACCGACGATCGCGGTGGTGATGCGGTGGACGAGACCGGCGTCACCGACGGGAGCGACATCGACACTACCGAGGCCACTACCGGTGCAGAGACGGCCACCGAGGTGCAGAGAGGACTGTCAGGCGAAGCGTCGACCGACTCGAGTGCGACCCCGGACGACGAGCCGCCGACTCGAGACCGAACGGTCACGATGTCGTACGACGAAGGGACGACGACCACGCAATCGGACGCGGCTGCGGGATCAACCGGGACGATCCGCTACGAGACGACGCCGATGCTCCGGCCCGTGTTGCTGTTGCTGAGTTCGGTGTTACTGTGCGGGACGGTCGCCCTGGCGATCCCTATGTTCCGGCCGGACCTCTTCGGAGATCCAGTCATCGCCGAAATCGTCCAGTATGCGATCGCCGTGCTCGTGACGGTGACGGTCGTTCGGTTTTCGGTCCAGCTCGTCGTGCTGTGGCGAACGCGGTACGAGATCCGGGATGATGCGCTGATCCGACGGTATAACCTCGCGTACAAACGAACGGTTCGAAAGATTCCGGTTAGTAAGCTTCGCGGACACGAGTTCACGCAGAGCCGCTATCAGGCATCCCTAGGCGTTGGCACGATTCGACTGCTGACGGCAGGCACTAATCGCAGTCTCGGCTTTCTCGCCTTCGAACACCTCAGAGAACCCGAAGTCGTACAAGCGCACATTCAACGGCTTCTCGCCGAGCAAGCACAGAACCGGGACCGACTCTCGAGCGACAGCTAAACCGACACCTCAGCCGTCGTCGTCGGTGACGTCGATCTCGAGCACGGCCTCACCGTCGTCGCGGGTCGGAACGGGAGCCGTATCGATGGTGCCCCGTTCGTCGATGGAAACAGTGACGGTCGTTGTCGTCTCGAGGAGCGAGTAGCCGTGCAGTTCGAGCGTCTCGGCTTCGGCGAGTACTTCCGAATCGGGGACAGCGACGACTGTTTGCTCCTCCTCAGTGCCGAGCCATCGTCCCTGCGTGCCGTCGAACGTTTCTAATCGCGCATCAGTGATGGGCTCCGGCGGATAGGCACCGCTGATGAACGCGAGCGACGAGCCATTTCCGACTTCGTACTCCGCAATCACGGTGTCGCCGCGGCGACACTGAACGAGGAAGCAGGCATAAGCGAGGTGCCGAGTATCGGATGCACTGGCGGCGTGTGTCGCCGGGACGAACGTGGTGTCCCAATCAAGCGTCAGCGTGCGACCGAGAACAGTGAGAGTACCGGTCCAACGAGCAAGGCGCTCACCGTCCTCGTTCTCAACGACCACGGCAAGGTTGTGTTCGCCCGGCTCCGTTGGCGTGATCGTAGTCTCGATGGTCGCATTCGATTCGGCCTCGAGAGCGAGAGATTTCTGTGTAACGGGTTGGTTGTCGACAGTGACGACGGCCGAAACCTCGCGAGTGCTGGACTGCTCGTTCGCGTTGTTAATCCGCCACCGGAGGCCGACGTCATCGTGGATGGACGCTGTTGGCGGAACGTCGACCGCGTCGATTTTTGGGTCGATCGACGAGGACGTTTCGGATGCGAATCGCATACACCCGGCTGTTCCGGCCAGCAGGAGCGGTGTTCCGATCACGACCCGACGTCTGTTCCAGTCACCGCGGCCGCCCATAGATACTACTAACATTCCTAACACGATCTCTTATAACCGTTGACTCGTCCCGTCTACGTCAGTGACGATAAGGGAACGTGCCTGACCATTGAGACCGCCCGAGGTTGACCACACTCCCGATGACTACCCATAGAACATTCTTTATTTCTATAATGATTGGAGTACTAGATACACACCGAAATCGATGCCAATCCCTGAACGGTTCCCCATCCTTGCTCTCCTTCTTGTCACCGTCGTCGGTGCGGGAGTAGCGGGTCCCATCCCGGTCGATAGTGTCGCGACCGATAGCGAACCAACACTCGGCGACACCCAGAGCACAGTTGCGTCGACACAGGATATGAGAATACGATCAGCGGTTCAGGAACCAGCGATGGCGCGGGTCGAACCACAGGTGCGGTCGCCAGTGCCCGCGACCGACAAACGAATCCGGTCAACTGCTGCGTTCGGCCCTGTTAAGAACGAATCGGATGGTGAGAACGGATCGACGACCGACAGCGGAAACGAATCGTCGTTCGATAGCGAAAACGAAACGGCCACCGGTTCTGCTGAGAACGAGACGAAAACGGCTCCGACTGCGACGTTCGAGGCGCCGAAAACTGCCAGTACCGGAGAAACAGTATCGTTCAACGCTTCCGAATCCGATCCGGGCGTCGACGACGAAATCGGCGCCTACGTCTGGGAGATCAACGGCCCTGACACGCAAGACGAGGTTATCACCTGGGAGCCGACGCTCGAGTACACTTTCGACGAACCCGGGACGACAGATGTCGTCCTCGAGGTCTTGACGGAAGCGAATCACCGTGCAGAGACGACGGCGACGATCGAGATCGTCGATCGGTCCCCGACGGTTATCGGTCGACTCGCCGGTACCGACGACGAGGGACTCTCACAGACGGTACAGCTTCGCGAGGACGGGGAGGTAGTCGCAGAAAACGTAACGCGCGATGATGGCTCATTTACTCTCTCAACCGACGAGTCTGGAACGTACGAAATCGTCGCCGTGAACCCGACCCTCGTCGGGAACAGCTCCGAACCTGATAGCGGCCCCGCCGATTATGTCGATCTCTACGCTATCGATACTGTCCGATTCCACGAGAACGACGAGACCATCGACGTCGGAACGCATATCCTTCCCGACCCACACGTACTCGAGACCGTCGTCGTCGGAAATCAGTCCGAAACCGCGGCCGAAGACGCTACGGTGACGTATACGCACAGCAGCAACGGTGCGATAGTCACGTTCGAAACGACGACCGACGCGGACGGGCGTCCGATTCCGGAATCGGATCGGCCACTTACTGTCGCCGGTGACGTCGTCATCGAAGTCGAACCGCCTGACGACGGATTCGTTCCGCGGACGCAGATCGAAACGATAACCGTCGACAAGACGACGAACCACACGGTACGACTCCCCGAAGTGATCAACGTCTCGCTCGAGGCGGCGCCGGATCCCGTACCGGTCGGCGAGAACGTGACGGTAACCGTCGCTAACTCGAATCGCCCGGTCGAGTCGGTATCGTGGACAATCGGCGAACAGGAGCGAAACCACACCGCTGGCCGGCGAGAGTCTCCCTCGCTTGAGATTCCAATTACCGACCTGAAGAATCTCACTGCAAGCGCACTAGTGCGCGGGACGGCCGGCACTGAAACGAACGTCTCCACGACGATCGACGTCATCGAGCCGGATCGTACGCTCGATATCAAGCGACCGGATCGGATCCGAACTCACGAGTCGTTCGTCGTTACCGCGGTTCAGACCGCCGATAGCGACGCGAATTTACCCCGCCTTGAGACGTACGCGTGGGAACTTCGCGATAGTGATGAGACGATCGCAACAAAACGGACGAACGAGTCGACAGCCGAGTTCACGGTCGAAGCGTTAGGCGAGTACACGCTCGCGGTCGAGGCTCGAGATGAGTTTGGACTAACGGAAACAACCACAGTAGCGGTCGATGCCGACGTAACGCCCTCGTGGGCGACGAACCGATCCTCGTACTTCGAACTCGACGACGTCGAGGCCCCCGCCGACGTTGCGCCGGGCGGGACGGTGCCAGTCACTGTAACGACGACGAACACCGGCGAGGTTCCCGACCTCGTCGACGTCACCGTCGACACGGAATCCGGTGACGTCGAGCGAACGCGTCTCGAACTCGGCACCGGGGAAACCGAGTCGGTTACGCTCGAGCACGCCGCTCCGAACGCAACGGGCGAGTACAGACTCGTCGTGGCCACGGAGGACAATCGTGCGACGGTGCCCTATACCGTAAGTCGCAACGCGAGCGAGACAGCGACATCCGCACGGTCGGCGTCCGCCGCCTCGGACGAGCCGCGGGAACTCGAGCTGTTGCCGGTGCCGTCGGTGGGGACAGACGTTCACATCGGTTCAAAATCGGCAGGCTGGACGATACTCCACGACGCTGTTCTCACGAGCAGCGTTCTGGCGATTCTGCTCGGATTCGGGCTCGTTGGCTATGCGATCTATACGCAACCCGACCGGAATCGAAACGACCGCTCCGCTTCACCATTATCGGTCGATACCGCAGACAACGAGTCCAAGCCGGGCGAAGAGCGCCCGTAACGCGACCGGAATTCGGCGCACAATTCACCAGTATTACAGATAGCGATAGCTATTTACTGTGTGACGCTCAACACATTTTTAGAGATGTCTAATCCTCGGTTTAGGAGTGTAGTAATTAGAGGTGCGTCGATATGAACGATCTACTGACGGTCCTCCTCGAGTCGCTGCGGGACGGCTACGTCCAGGTGAGCGCGTTCGTCGCGGTGACGGTGCTTGCGTTCGGCCTGATTCAGTACCGGACCGACGGCGCGTTACTCGCGGCGATCGAGGACAACGAGCGGCTGCAAGTGCTGTTCGGCGGGCTGCTCGGGCTGACGCCGGGCTGTGGCGGCGCGATCATCGTCATGCCGCTGTACGTCCGCGGGACGGTCAGCTTCGGGACCGTCGTCGCGACCCTTGGGGCGACCGCGGGCGACTCCGCGTTCGTGATCCTCGCACTCGCGCCCGAAGCCGCGCTGTACGCCTACGCCATCGCCTTCGCGGCCTCGGTCGCGACCGGCTACCTCGTGGACTCGGTCGGGCTGGGCGTCTCGCGGGTCGACGCCGCCGTGGCTCGCCTCTCGCCCAATGCGACGCCCGACGGCGGCACAGTCGTCAACGGCGGCGTCGGGCCGAACCCCGCCCACGACTACTGCGGGCCGGCGCCGACCCACGCCCACGAGACCGGGCCCGATCGGCACTCTCGAGTGCTGACGCCGCTGTCTCACCTCGCACACGTCCTGTGGTGGGTCGCCGCCGTCGCGGGACTCGTCCTCGGATCGGTGTACCTGTTCCGGGGCGGTCCCGAAGTCCCGCTTACGGCCGGCCTCGGCTTCGACGGCCTGTTCACTGTCGTCGGGATCGTCGGTGCCCTGCTATCGCTCTACCTCTACGTCGTCGGCCGCCACTACGTCGGCGAAGGCGAGATCGCGCGGGCTCGAGACTCCTTCAAATCGGTCTACGACACGCTCACCCACGCGGCGATGGAGACGAGTTTCGTCACTGTCTGGGTGCTCGTGGCCTTCCTCGTCTACGAGTACGCCGTCCTCCTCACCGGGCTGAACGTCGCCGCGCTGGCCTCGACCGCTGGCGTCCTCGCGCCGATGGGCGCCGCGGTCGTCGGCCTCATTCCGGGCTGCGGCCCGCAGATTCTGCTGGCGAGCGTCTACGCCGAAGGCGGGCTCCCGTTCTCCGCGCTGACCGCCAACGCGATCGCCCAGGACGGCGACGCGCTGTTCCCGCTGCTGGCCGTCGACGCGAAGGCGGCCGTCGTCGCCTCGATCTACAACTTCCTGCCCGCGGTCGTCGTCGGCGTCGCGCTGCATCTGCTGTGGGCGCCCGTCTTCGGCATGGCTGAGTTCGGCTTCGGCGTACTCTGAATCGGCCGTTCTGCTCGGATTGTGTCGTTCTACCTTCGACGATTCGACGGCGCCGCCGATTCAACAGAAAAAGCGTCTATCGACTCCTGTCGGCGCTGGTCCTCTCGAGAGTGTCAGGGATCCTCGTCATCCGCGATCGTGATCGTTCCCTCGACAGTCTGCGCTTCGTTGAGGGCCACCTCGACTACGTACTCGCCCGGTTCGGACGGATTGTCGACGGCTGGATACTCGGCAACGATCACGTCGCCAGCCTCGAGCGCGTACTCGGCGTCGAGTTCGACGGTGAACGAGTAGTCGTTGTTGTTGACGCCGCTGACGTGGGTCTCGTTGAACTCGCGGTCGATCGACCCGTCGCCGTTCGTATCGACGCCGAGCGCGATTTCGTCGTGCTGGGCGCTTTCGACGGTGAAGTGCTCGCGCGGGTACGTCACCGACAGCGACTCCCACTCGCTTCCGGCGACCGATTCGTTCGCCTCGATTTGCACCGTCTGATTGGTGGCCGTGGCGTCGGTCGTCCGGTTCTGGGTGTCGACGGTGCCGTTACCGGCAACCTCGAGCGTTCCGTCGGCGTCGGACGACGGTGCGGCAGTCTCACCGCCGAATCCCGAACAGCCGGCGACCGATACGAGTGCCGCAAGCGCCACGACGAGTAGTAGTCGGCGCATCCGTCACCCGCTCGTGGCACCGGCGGTGAAAGTCTTCTGATCGAGTACGTTCCCGCGGTCCGCTCAGAACTCCTCGGTCGGCGGCGCGATCCCCTCGTCCTCGTCGCCGCCCTCGAGGTCGAACTCCTCGCGCACCTCGCGGATCCGGTCGCGGATGTCGGCCGCCAGTTCGAACTCGAGGTTGCTCGCGGCTTCCTGCATTTGCTGCTCGAGTTCGTCGATGTAGCGGGCGGCGTCGTCCTCGTCCTCGAGCGACTTGCCGGAGACCTCGGAGGTGTCGGTCTTGCTGCCGGGCAGGTTGGTCTCGCCGACCTCCTTCTCGATCGTGGTGGGTTCGAAGCCGTGTTCCTCGTTGAACTCCTGCTGGATCCGCCGGCGGCGGCGGGTCTCCTCGATGGCCGACTCCATGGCGTTCGAGGGGTCGTCGGCGTAGAGGACGACCTTCCCGTTGACGTTCCGCGCTGCACGACCCATCGTCTGGATCAGCGTCGTCTCGGAGCGCAGAAAGCCCTCCTGGTCGGCGTCCAATATTCCGACGAGCGAGACCTCTGGGATGTCCAGCCCCTCGCGCAGCAGGTTGATCCCCACGAGCACGTCGATCTCGCCCAGTCGCAGCGAGCGGATGATCTCGTGGCGCTCGAGGGTGTCGGTCTCGTCGTGCATGTAGGCGACGTCGACACCGGCCTCCTCGAGATACTCCGTGAGGTCCTCGGCCATGCGCTTGGTGAGGGTGGTGACCAGCGTCCGCTCGTCGCGCTCGATGCGCTCGTCGATGCGGTCCATCAGATCGTCGATCTGGCCCGTCGCGTCCGTGACCTCGATTTCGGGGTCGACGAGGTGGGTCGGTCGAACGATCTGCTCGGCGATCTGATCGCTGTGCTCGTACTCGTAGTCGCCCGGCGTCGCCGAGACGTAGAGGGTCTGATCGGTCTTCTCCTCGAACTCCTCGAAGGTGAGCGGTCGGTTGTCGTACGCGGTGGGGAGGCGGAAGCCGTTCTCCACCAGCGAGTCCTTGCGGGACTTGTCGCCGGCGTACTGGCCGCGGATCTGGGGCAGCGTCTGGTGGGACTCGTCGACCACCGTCAGGAAGTCGTCGGGGAAGTAGTCCAGCAGGGTGTAGGGTGCGTCGCCAGACTCGCGGTCCGAGAGGTAGACCGAGTAGTTCTCGATCCCCGAACAGTAGCCCGTCTCCTGCATCATCTCGAGGTCGAAGGTAGTGCGCTCCTCGATGCGCTGGGCGGCGATCATGTCGCCCTTGCGCTCGAAGTAGGAGATGCGCTTATCCAGGTCCTCGCGGATCTCGTCCATCGCCCGCTCGAGTTTCGTCTCCGGAATCGAGTAGTGCTCGGCCGGGTGGACGAGCACGGCCTGCTGGTCGCCCTTGGTTTCGCCCTCGAGAGGGTCGACCTTGACCATGCGGTCGATCTCGTCCCCCCAGAGTTCCACGCGGACGGCGTAGCGGCCGTACATCGGGTAGATCTCGACGGTGTCGCCCCGGACGCGGAAGGTGCCTTGGGTGAAGTCGACGTCGTTGCGCTCGTAGTTCAGGTCCACGAGCTGTTTCAGGAGTTCGTCGCGGCCGATCTCCTGGCCGACCTCGAGACGCAGGGACATGTCGACGTAGTTGCGCGGGTCGCCGAGGCCGTAGATGGCGGAGACGGAGGCGACGACGATGACGTCCTCGCGGGTGAGCAGCGAGCGCGTCGCGGAGTGGCGCAGGCGGTCGATCTCGTCGTTGATCGACGCGTCCTTGTCGATGTAGGTGTCGGTCTGCTCGACGTAGGCCTCGGGCTGGTAGTAGTCGTAGTAGGAGACGAAGTACTCGACGGCGTTGTTCGGAAACAGGTTCCGAAACTCCTCGTAGAGCTGGGCCGCGAGAGTTTTGTTATGTGCAATTACGAGCGTCGGCTTCTGAATCTCCTCGATCACCCACGAGACGGTGTTGGTCTTTCCCGAGCCCGTCACGCCGAGCAGGGTCTGCTTGTCCATTCCCTGCCGGAACCCGTCGGCGAGCTGTTCGATCGCTTCGGGCTGGTCGCCCGCAGGTTCGAACGGCGCGTCGACCTCGAACGGCCGGTCGACGTCGGGACGGTCCGGCTGGAGCGGGCCTCGAGACTCGGAGTCGCTCATTATCGGTGACAGGGGTTCGAGGTACTTTACGCGCTCGCATGTGGCGAACCCGGCCGTACAGCCGTCCCGTGTCGCGGCCGAGACCGTCCGCGCCGGAGCCGAAACCGTCGAAAAATCGATCGGGTCGCGAGACGTCGTCAGTCGTCGCTCGCACTCATCGCGCCGTCGACCGAAATCGCCGCCTCCAGACCGCGATCCGCGGCGTCAGCCGGCGGCTGAAGGTAGCCGATCGCGCTCGCGGTGTAGGCGGTGCCGGCCTCGACCGTCGCGTCGAACTCGGCGACGACCGTCTCCGCGTCGCCCGCCGGCCGGAGCGACAGCGAGTAGCTGCCGGCCGGCACGGCGAGGTAGTTCGTCGACTCGCCGAAGGAGAGGTTCGTAAACAGCGGTTCGCCGTCGGCGTAGACGTCCACCGCGGGTGCGTCCGGCGAGGCGTGGAATGCCCGCACCAGCGCCGAACCGGCGTCGGTGAGGACTTCGGGCCGGAACGTGCCCGCGCCGAGTTCGCCGATCGCCGCGACGGTGTAAAAGCCCGATCCGACGGTGACCTCGCCCTCGAACGCTTTCGTCTCCGGATCGCCGGCCGGCGTGATCGTCACCGTGTACGTGCCCGGCTCGACCTCGAGGTACGGCGAGATCTCGCCGTAGGGAACGTCCTCGAGGACGCGGGTCCAGTCGACGTAGACGTCGACGTTCGGCGCGTCCGGCGAGAAGTGCGCGACGCGAACCGCGGCGGCGGGGACGTCGGTCGCCTGCTCGTGCTCGTCACCGGCGGTCCCGCCTTTCTTCTGTTTCGATCGTTCGTCCGATTCGTGTTCGCCGGTCGCGAAGACTGTGCCGCTCGCTGCAGTCAATCCACCTGCGACGCCCAGCGATTTCAGGGCCGTCCGCCGTGATACTGGCATGGTGCGACCGAGTCGGAGGACCGGAGGCGAAAAGTTGTGTGTGTTAGTATCGGTGGTTGTTCCGTCGTTTCCCGCCGCCGAGCGCGGTGTAGCCTGCCGGTGACGAGCGAAGGCGAGCCGTAACTCGAGCGGTGAGACGAGAGCCCCGTTCGGTCTATCGGCGACACTGGGCGCTCCGAGCCGGTAGCGTCGTCGTATTCCGCCGTACGATACCCCTTCCGGCGGACGGCGTTCGTCACGTGGCGACTGCTCGCTCAATCGTTATGGGTCGCCTCGTAATGGGTTCAGCTATGACGGAACAACTGCAAGAAGCCCGAGACGACCTCGAGGAAGCGGCCAAATCGGCGGACGACGACGTGCGAGACGACATCCGCGAGACGACCGATGCGTTCGCCGACTACGTGATGGGCGACACCCAACCGGATCACGCGATCCTCGACGAGCGGCTCAACACGCTCCGGCAGGTCCGCGAGCGGGCCGACGGCAACACCAAGGACAAGGTCGAGTCGGCCATCGAGACCGTCGAGGACTACCGCGAACAGGTCGATCAGGCGTAGGCTTCTTTTTCTCGAGCGACGCGCTGCTCGAGTCGACTATCGACGGCTGAGACGACTGGTACGGCAAAAACGAGAGCAGACACTGAAAAGCGATCGGGAAGTCAGTACTCGCCCGGCGTCCGCTCGTTGACGTCGGCGTCCGCATCTGTCTCCGCGAGCAGTTCGCCGAACCCGTAGTGTTCGAGTTGATCGACGACCGCGGCGCGCTCGCTCTCGTCGACCGCCTCGAGGACCGTTCCGAGGACGGTCGTCGCCGCTTCTTCGCCGTGCAGTTCGGTGGTGTCCATGCGCTGGTCGATCCGGGAGACGAACTCCTCCTCGGAGAAGCGCTGGCCCGACTCGCCCTCCGTGAGGTGCTGGCTCAGATCACCTGGCAACTGCGCGGCCAAGTCCTCAGCTTCGTCCTCGCTCAGTCGCTCCCCGAGCGTCTGGAGAACCGCCCGGGTCGCGTCGTCGGCCGATTCCTCGTCCGCGTCGGCGGCGGCGCGGTCGCTCACCGTCTGGAGTAGCTCTGTTTGTTCCATGTGCGTAGCAAGGGCGACTCGGGCCCTCACGGTTCGGGCGGCAACTGCCGGGTGGCGGCCGACGAGCCTCGGCTAACTCCTGGCGCCCGGCCCGGTCTCCGGAATCGCCGCGCCGAACTCGAGTTCCTCGAGTCGCTCGCGCAGTCCCTCGGCCTCCTCGTCGCTGATGTGCTCGAGCATGGTTCCCACGACCGCCTGCGCGAGTACCTCCGGTTCGCTCGTATCGGCCCGGTCGGCGCGCTCGGTGATCCGCTCGAGGAACCCGTCGTAGTCGAGCCGCCGACCGGAGGCGCCCTCGACGAGGTGATCGCCGATCTCGGCGGGCAGTTCGCCGTCGATGCGCTGCAGGCGCGTCTCGTCTAACCGTTCGCCCAGCGCGGAGAGCACCGCCTGCGTGGCGTCGCGGGCGTCGGCTTCGTCGGCGAGGTTCGCCTCGTACTGGACGGAGCCGTAGAAGTCGTGGCGTTCCATGTCCCGGGCTTGGACGGAATCGTCCGTGGCGGTTGGGCCGGCGACTGCTGGCACGGACGAGCGGCGCCGTGCGGACCGGGTACGATTCCTCTCGAGCGATAGGGATCGCGCTCGAAATTGCGGTGGAAACGCGGGACGAAGGAGACGAGCGCGACGACCGGTCACTCGAGCCGGTTCAACACCGCGTCCTTCTCGTAGGACAGCGACAGCGACCGCGAGCGCCCGCGGCCGTCGACGTCCGTGTACTCGGCGTCGATCAGCCCCAATTGGTCGAGTTTGTTGACGATCTCCGAGTACCGCGTGTAGCCCAGATCGGTCCGCTCGTGGAACGCCTCGTAGATGTCCCCGGCCTGCTCGCCGTCGCGGTGGGCGATCACCTCGAGCAGCGCCCGCTCGGTGTCGGTCAGCCCCGAGAGGCTGCGCGCGAGGTTGATGTACTTGGACTTCTCGTAGGCTTCCTCGACGTCCTGGCGCTCGACGGTGCGGCTCGCGCGCATCTCGGCGTTCAGCCCGGCCCGACGCAGGAGGTCGATCCCGACGCGCAGGTCGCCGCTGTCGGCCGTGAGTTCGGCGACGTACTCGAGGGTGTCGCGGCCGATGACGCCGTCGTGGAACCCCCGTTTCACCCGCTCCTCGAGGATGTCGACAATTTCGGGCTGGTCGTAGACCGGGAAGTAGACGTCCTCGGGGCGGAAGACGCTCTGGACCCGCGAGTCGAGTTCGTCGATGACGTCCAAGGCGGGATCGGAGGAGACGACGACGACGCCGATCTTCGCGCCCGGGTACTCCTCGTGGGCCCGAAGCAGCGAGTACAGCGTGTCGGAGGCCTCGTTCTCGTAGAAGAGGTAGTTGACGTCGTCCAAGGCGACGACCAGCACCTTGTCCTCCTCGACGAGTTTCTCGGCGATCTGGCCGAACAGCTTCTTGAACGAGATCCCCGAGGAGGGCGGCTCGTAATCGAAGGTCCCCTCGAACAGTCTCGAGAACACCGAGTAGCGGGTCGCGTTGACCTGACAGTTGACGCGGATGGTGCGGACGTCGCTGGTCTGAGCGCCGACCTCGTCGAACAGCTTCTGGATGGCCGTCGTCTTGCCGGTGCCGGGCGGCCCGCGGACCATCACGTTCAGCGGTCGCGACCCGCGCACCGCCGGCCGGAGCGCGTACGTCAGGCTCTCGGTCTGGGCCTCGCGGTGCTTGAACGTCTCGGGGACGTAGTCGATTTCGAAGACGTGCTCGTCCCTGAACACGGATTCGTCCCACGACAACATCCCCTCCTCGGGGTCGTCTGCCATCACTTTCACCACGCTGTCGAAGCTACTTAGTTGTTCGTAGCGAAGACGCCATTACTCGCGCAGTTGCGGACGATTATCGAGTTCTGCTTCGTTCGACCGAGTCGGCTCGTTCACACAACGATGGCTTTCGAAAATCCATCAGAATAGCCAACATCTGCAAACGGATAATATTCCCTAGGTGAGTCGCACCTGTTCACGGGAAAACATTTTATTGCGTATTGTGGTTGGGAATCACTGGCACAATGCCAGAAGTAGCATTCGAGGTTGACGTCGACGCACCGCCAGACGACCAACCCGGCGCGAACCCGTTTAATCGATGGCATCCGGATATTCCCGCCGTCGTCGAGGCTGATCCCGGCGACACGATGCGACTCGAGGCGCTCGACTGGACGGGTGGCCAGATTCGGGACAACGATGACGCAAACGAGGTCCGGGATGTCGATCTATCGCAGGTCCACTACCTCGCCGGCCCGGTGGAAGTAAACGGCGCCGAGCCCGGCGATCTGCTGAAAGTCGAGTTCCTCGACATGGGGCCGCTCAACGACCGCGCGGAGTTCGGCTTCACCGGGACGTTCTCCCAGCAGAACGGCGGCGGCTTTCTGACGGATCACTTTCCGAACGCCGCCAAATCGATCTGGGACCTTGACGGCTACACCGTCTCGTCCCGGCACGTTCCCGACGTCCGCTACGAGGGCAAAATCCATCCGGGACTGGCCGGTTGCGCCCCGAGTCAGGAACTGCTCGAGGAGTGGAACGAGCGCGAACGGGAACTGATGGAGCGCCACGCGGAGGATCCCGACTCGATCCAGAACCACCCGACCGGTGAGGCGGAGCCGCCCGTAGCGAATCCGCCGACGACGGAGGGTGCACTGATGGGGGAGATGGACCCCGACGAAGCCGAGGAAGCCGCCGAAGAAGCCGCACGGACCGTCCCGCCGCGCGAACACGGCGGCAACCACGACATCAAGGATCTCTCGATCGGGTCGACGGTGTACTTCCCGGTCTACGTCGACGGCGCCAAGTTCGCCGTCGGCGACTTCCACGCCTCGCAGGGCGACGGCGAGATCACCTTCTGCGGGGCGATCGAGATGGCCGCCTACGTCGACGTGAAGTTCGACCTCGTCAAGGACGGGATGGACAAACTGGGCGTCGATCACCCGATCTTCGAGCCGGGCCACCGCGGCCCGACCTTCGAGGATTACGTCACGTTCTGCGGCTACTCGGTGACCGAGGACGGCGAGCAGCGCTACCTCGACTCCCACACGGCCTACCGGCGCGCCTCGCTGCAGGCGATCGACTACCTCAAACAGTTCGGCTACACCGGTCAGCAGGCGCTGCACATCCTCGGGACGGTCCCCGTCGAGGGACGCCAGAGCGGCGTCGTCGACGTGCCGAACGCGTGTTCGACGCTCGCGCTCCCGAAGGG
The DNA here is from genome assembly GCF_003610195.1 of Halopiger aswanensis. Taxonomy (NCBI): domain Archaea; kingdom Methanobacteriati; phylum Methanobacteriota; class Halobacteria; order Halobacteriales; family Natrialbaceae; genus Halopiger; species Halopiger aswanensis. The sequence continues at coordinate 339,612 of NZ_RAPO01000003.1, forward strand.
CGTGTTCGACTTCGACGTCTCCCCGGAGACGCTCGGCAGCGACGAAGACCGCGGCGACGTCGTCGTCACGGACGATCCGCTCGGATGATCCGCGGAACCCGTCACTACCGACGCCACCAATGACGCGATCACCACCGAACCGGTCGACTCGAGGACCGGACTCCGTTCACGTTCCGACCGACGCGACCAGCGACCTCGAGCGCGAGACCTTCCGCGAGCAAACCGGGTCGGAAACCGACCCCGCGAGCGTTCGGCGATCGAACGTCGCCGCGGCGACGGCCGTCGCCGAGACGCTGCGGACGACGCTGGGACCGAACGGGCGACACAAGATGCTCGTCGGGCGCAACGGGCGGGTCGTCGTCACGAACGACGGCGCGAACGTCCTGAAGAGCCTGGAGATCGCCGATCCCGTCGCTCGAGCGGTCGTCGACGTCGCCGAGGCGCAGGCGGCGGCCGTCGGCGACGGGACGACGACGGCCGTGCTGCTGACCGGCGCGTTGCTCGACGCGGCCGCCTCGCTGCTCGAGGACGGACTCCATCCGACGACCGTCGTCGCCGGCTACGGAACGGCGGCCCGGGACGCTCGAGAGCGACTCGCGGAGTACGAGACTGCAGTCGACCGCGGCGACGACGAAACCCTGCGAGCCGTCGCGCGCACCGCCGCCACGAACGACTGGGACGACGCGTCGATCGATCGGTTCGCCGACCTCGCCGTGTCGGCGGCTCGAGCGGTCGATTTCGAGACGGAATCGATCGCGCGAAAATCCTACGCCGGTGCGCCGCTCGAGGCGTCGGAACTGATCGACGGCCTGGTGATCGATCTGGACGCGTCGTCGACGACGATCGAACGCGACCGCGACGGGCGGACTCGCACCGCCGATCGCTCGGTGACGGACGCCCGCATCGCACTCGTCAGTCACGAAATCGGCGTTCAGGAGGCTGACGCGGTAACGACGCCGACGATAACTACACCCGACGAGCTCGAGACACTCCGCGAGTCGGAACGCGAGGAGCGCTCGCGGGTCGTCGACCGCCTCCGGGACCGTAGCGTCGACGTCCTCGTCTGCCAGCAGTCCGTCGACGAGCGAATCCGCGAAGCCCTCGAGCGCGAGGGAATCGTCGTCGCGGAGCGGACGCGGCAGGACGAGTTCGACGCCCTCGCGGCGGCGACGGGAGCGCGAGCGGCGTACTCGATCGCGGATCTGGATCGGCAGGCGACCGGCCGCGCAGAAACGGTCGAGCGGCGCACGATCGGTTCGAATCCGGTCCTCGTCATCGCGGGCTGTCCGAGCAACGAGCATGCGTCCCTGCTGCTCCGGGGCGGCACGCCGCAGGTCGCCGATGAGACCCGACGGATCATCGACGACTGTCTCGCCGTCACCGCGTCGGTCGCTCGAGACGGGGGTGTCGTTCCCGGCGGCGGCGCAACCCCGATGGCACTGGCGCAGGACCTCTCACAGCGGGCGCGCCGGTTCGACGAGCGGGAACAACTCGCCGTCGACGCGTTCGCGACGGCGCTCGAGTCGATTCCGCGGACGCTAGCGAGAAACGCCGGCCGCGATCCGATCGACGTCGTGACCGAACTCCGAGCTGAGCACGCTTCGGGCCGGTCTGCGGCCGGGGTTGACACGAACGGCGGGGTTGCAGATATGGTGGAAACCGGCGTCCTCGAGCCGCGGGCCGTTCTGGATCGAACGCTCGCGACGGCGTTCGAAGCGACGGCCGCGATACTCCGGATCGATGCCGTCCTCGCGGAGTCGGCGCAGTCGGTAGCGGACTCCGGCCCGTCGGAAGACGGACACGACCGGGGTCACGAGCACGCGGATTCAGGCGCACGGGCGAGCACCGACGGCTATCCCTGGGCGATCGGACACTGACCACCTCGATATCGAGATCGGGTGACTTTACCACGCAGGCGGGAAACGCGGGTACATGACACTCACCGCCGGCATCGTCGGCTGCGGCACCATCGCCGACGCGTACTGCGAGGCGAACGGCCGCTTCGATAGCTACCGCATCACCGCCTGCGCCGACCTCGAGCGCGAGCGCGCCGAGGCGACGGCCGCCGAGTACGGCCTCGAGGTCCGCTCGGTCGAGGACCTGCTGGCCGATCCGGCCGTCGACATCGCGATCAACCTGACCCCGCCGACGGCCCACGCCGAGGTCATCACGCAGGCGCTGGCGGCCGACACCCACGTCTACACCGAGAAGCCGCTCGCGACCAACCTCGAGGACGCGAAGGCGATTCTCGAGACGGCCGACGAACGCGGCCTCCGCGTCGGTTCGGCGCCCGATACGGTGCTGGGCGCCGGACTTCAGACCGCCCGGGCGGTGCTCGAGGCAGGGCGCATCGGACGGCCGATCGGCGCGACGGCGCACTTGGTGTTCGGCGGCCACGAGTCGTGGCACCCGAATCCGGACCTGTACTATCAGGAAGGCGGCGGCCCGCTGTTCGACATGGGGCCGTACTACGTCGGCGCGCTGATCGCGCTGCTCGGACCGGCCACGAGCGTGACAGGGGCAACTGGACGGGCCTTCGAGGAGCGAACGATCGGGAGCGGCCCCCGAACCGGCGAGACCATCGACGTCGAGGTGCCGACCCACGAGGCCGGCGTCGTCACCTTCGAGAACGGTGCGATCGCGAACCTCCAGCTCAGCTTCGACGCGGTCGGCGGCACGTCGGGTCCGTCGCCGCTGTTCGAACTCTACGGGACCGAAGGGACGCTGCAGCTCCCCGATCCGAACGATTTCGACGGAGACGTTCGCGTCCGCGAGCGCGGCGCCGACGAATTCGAGAGCGTCCAGCACACCCACAGCTACACCGCCGGCCGGGGCGTCGGCGTCGCCGACCTCGCCCGATCGCTGCAGCACGACGACTGGACGCACCGCACCAGCGGCCGGCGTGCGTACCACGCCCTCGAGATCATGGCCGGCGTTCGGCGGGCCGCCGAACGGGAGGAACACGTCGGGCTCGAGAGCGACTGCGAGCGACCGGCGCCGCTGCCGGAGACGTTCCCGGAGTGAGCAGGCGAGATGGAGACACCCCTAGCGGATACCGTCAGGCAAGTTCGACCTGGTCGATACCGCGCTCGAGGTCGGCGCGATCGATCCGGCCGTTGTGAACCATGCGAACGTGGGCGCGAACGAGCCGTTCTACCTCGTCGGAACTGCTCGAGCGGATGCGAAACTGGCAGTTCCCCTCGGAGCACTCGAATTGGTACGGCATACCACGAAAGTGGCTACGTCGGGAGGTAGGGCTACTACTTGCATAGTACAGGGGATAGACTTCCCCGTCTCTCGTCGGCGGGTGGTCGGTCACTCGAACTTCTCGAGCAATCGATCGTAGAAGCCGGGCTCGGCGGCGTCGGCCGTCGCGCGGCCGCCGTTGGTCGCGACCGCCCCGGAATCGCCGTCGCCGGTCCCGTTCTCGGTCGCCAGCTTCTCGACGATCAGCTCCGGCGTCGACCGCGCGAGGTGGTCCTTGACCGGCGAGCGGTTCACCTCGAGTTCGCCGTCGACCAGCCCGACGGCCTCGATGCCGTCGACCGTGACGTCGAAGTCGGCCATCTCGCGGATCTCGCCCGCCAGGTGGGAGACGAAGACGGCCGTCGCGCCGTTCTCCGCTAAGGCCTCGAGGATGCCGGCGATGATCTTCGCGGAGGCGCCGGGCTCGGTGATGCTCTCGAGTTCGTCGACCAGCACGAGCGAGCCCTCGCCACCCTGTGCGAGGTCGGCGAACTCCCGCACCGTCGACTCGAAAGCGCCGGCGTCGAGCGTCCCCTGGGTCTTGGCGTGGTAGTGCAGATCGTCGAACCGGCGCAGTTCGGTGTCCTCGGCGGGGACCGGCAGGCCCATGTGGGCCAGGACGACGACGCTCGCGACCAGATCCAGCGTCGAGGTCTTCCCGCCGCTGTTGACCCCCGAGAGCAGGGCGACGCCCGAGACGTCGTAATCGACGGGGTCGATCGCCTCGAGCGGCTCGTCGAGCAGGGGCGAGCGGCCGCCTTCGATGTCGAAACCGATCTCGTCGTCGGATACGGAAGCGTCCCAGACGAACTCCGGCATCGTGCACTCGAAATCGGCCGCGAACCGGGCGACCGCGAGTTCCACGTCCAACTCGAGGGCCGTCCGGACGAGCCCGCGGGCGCCCTCGCGCTGGTCGGCCAGGTCGGCCGCGAGTTCGCGCTTGAGCCGCCCCGCACGGCGTTCCTTCGCGGCGGTGAGTTCCTCTCGCAGGCGGCTGACGGCGTCTTCGTCGCGCTCCACGGGGAACGTCGGTTCGTCGCCGAAGACGCGGCGCGCGATCTCGGCCTCGCCGGTATCGAGGTCGAGTGCATCGATCAGGTGCTCGCGAGCGGCCTCGACGGCCGCGGCGTACTCGTCGGCCAACTCCCGGGAGAGCAAGGAGTCGACGCCGGCCCCGCGCTCGACTAAGGAGAGGAGGTCCGAGCCTTCGATCGTCACGTCCTCCTCGCGGATCGCGTCCCGGAGCTGGTCGTTCGCGACGCTTTCCGCCGCGCTCGCAGCCGCGTCGAGGTCGTCGACGGCCGTCGTCAGCCGGTCGAGTTCGTCGTCGCCCGCGACGGTGCCGTCGTCCTCGAGTCGCGAGAGGCCGTCCTCGAGCGCTTCGAGGTCGCACTCGGCCTCGAGGTCGGCGGCTCGGTGAACGTCGATCGCCGCGCGCAGCCGGTCGCGGTTCCGCGCGAAGAACGACAGCGGCCGTTCGGGGACGATCTCGGCCGGGTTCTCGAGGGCGTCGGGCCGGACCTGCACGTCGCCCTCGACGGTGACGCCGGCGAACGATTCGTCCAGGGCGATGACCGTCGAGTAGCCCCGCGCGAGTTCGGCCAGTCCCTGCGCGTCCTCGACAACCTCGACGGAGAGTTCGGGAATCGCCGCTTTCGCTTCCGAATAGCGTTCGGCGTCGGTCGTCGCCAGACAGCGCTCGCGCACCCGCACGTCGCCCGGCTGTCGGAGGGGTTCGACCCCCTCGAGCGCCGCGAGCACGTCGGGGTCGGGCTCGCGCTCGAGGGCCTCGCGGGCGAACTCCCGGACCTCCTCGATGCGCGATCGGCAGGGGCTCGGATAGATCGTCTCGAGGCGCTGGGCAGCGTAGTCGGTGACCGTCCGTTGCTTGAGGAGGCCGAGGACCTCGCGGTAGATCTCTCTGGCGCGGTCGGTCGCGAGGAAGCCGCCGGGATCGTCGTGTTCGTGGCGGATCGCGCCGCGCGCGATGCGGGCGGCCCGGCCCTGGCTGATCCCGGGTGCGGTCGCGATCGTCGCGACGTCGCCCGCGCGCAACGCTCGCTCGGGATCGTCGAGTTCCGACAGCGCCCGAGCGGTCTTTTCGCCCACGCCCGGGATCGACTCGAGGTCCATTGCTTCTCGACGGTCGTATCCAACCGAAGCGAGAAAAAGTTCCCGCCCGGGTTTTACGGCGGCGGCGTGGTACCGTTCCGCATGCCGACCGACGCGCTCGAGTACCACGAGCGGACGAAACACTCGCCGCGAAGCGTCCGCGAGGGCGCGAGCGGGCTGAACTTCGACAACAAGCCGCGGCCGTACAAGGCGTATATCGACCTGCCGACGAAACCCCTCGCGGATCGCATCCGGCCGCCCCAGCAGCCGGCGCTGTCGGCGATCGCCGAGTCAACGCCGGACGGCGACCCGGTGCGCGAGAAGCCGACGCTCGAGACCGTCACCGCCCTCTGTTATTACGCGGCTGGCATCACGAAGGCCATCGAGCGCCGCGGCCGTACCCACCTGTTCCGCGCCGCGGCGACGACCGGCGCGCTCTACCACGTCGATCTGTACGTCGTCTGCGGCGACCTCGAGGATCGAGGAGACGATGCGACTCGAGTGGAATCCGGCCTCGCGGCCGGCGTCTACCACTTCGATCCGCGAACCCTGTCGCTGGACGTGCTCCGCGAGGGCGACTACCGCGGCGTGCTGGCCGCCGCGACCGAGCACGACGCCGTCGCCGACGCGCCGCTGTCCATCGTCGCCACGTCGACGTGGTGGCGCAACGCCTGGAAGTACGAGGAGCGGACCTTCCGCCACGCCTTCTGGGATTCGGGGACGACGCTCGCGAACCTGCTGGCGGTCGCCCACGCGCTGGACTACCGCGCCGAGGTCGTGACCGGGTTCGCCGACGAGCCCGTCGCCGACCTGCTCGGCGTCGATCCCGAGCGCGAGGCGCCCCTCGAGATCGTGCCGATCGGCTCGGGGTCCAGCGCCGGCGATCCGTCCGACGAGACGCCCGACCTCGAGCCGATCGATCCCGACACGGAACCACTCTCGCCGACCGAGCGGGAGTTCGCGCTGATCCACGAGGCCTGGCGCGCCGGGACGCTCGAGGACGGCGCCAGCGCCGAGCGGTGGCGCAGCGTCCGTTCGGACGGCCCGATCGGCCGCCGCGATCCGGGCAACGGCGAGCGCATTGCCCTCGAGCCGGTCGACTCTGAGACGGCCTCGAGTCGGCCGCTCCACCGGACGATCCGCCGGCGCGGCTCCTGTCGCGAGTACGCCCGCGAGTCGATCAGCTTCCGCAAGTTGTCGACCGTCCTCGATCGCGCCGTGCGGGGCGTTCCGATGGACGTTCGCCCCGCCGACGCGCCGCCGCTGTCGTTCGTCGACCCCTACCTGCTCGTCACCGCCGTCGACGGCCTCGAGCCCGGTACCTACCACTACCACCCGGCCGCGGGAGAACTCGAGCGGCTCCGGAGCGGCGAGTTCCGACGGGAAGCGAGCCACCTCGCGTTAGACCAGCGGCTGGGCGGCGACGCCGCGGTCTGTCTGTACTTTCTGACCGATCTCGAGGCGATCACCGACGCGATAGGCGATCGCGGCTACCGCGTTGCACAACTCGAGGCGTCGCTAACTGCGGGCCGGCTCTACCTCGCGACGTACGCACACCGTGATCTGGGCGGTACCGGACTCACTTTCTACGACGACGTCGTGACGGACTTCTTCGCGCCGCGGGCCGCCGGACAGACGCCGCTGTTTCTCTATACGATGGGGCACCCGGCCTGACGCCGCACCGTCGCGGGAACGTCGGTCGATTCGGCCTACGGCACCACGCTGGGCGCTGCTGGACGGAGCGAGCGAGCGGCCGGAACCGGAACCGCCGATATCTGATGCGGAATCGTACTTTTATACGTGTCGGCGTCTCCCTCTCAGACATGCAACCGACGCACGAGTCCGTGCGGGCGGACTCGAGACGACGGTGTCGACCGACGGCTGTCCGGACCGCGACCGACGCTCTCCAGGGGCGAACGCATGGGGTATGAACGACTCGACCTCGCGGTCGATCGGTTCGAACTGCTGCGCACGTACGCCTACGGGCTCTGCATGGGGACGGCGGACGCGCTCCCGGGCGTCTCCGGCGGCACCGTCGCGCTCCTGCTGGGCTTCTACGGGCGGCTGATCGCGGCCGTCACGGCGCTGACGCCGAGCCGAATCATCACCGTCCTTCGGGGGTACCACCCCGATCGGCGAACGAGCGCGCGCGAGGCGCTGCTCGAGCTCGACCTGCAGTTTCTGATCCCGCTGGGCGTCGGGATGGTCACCGCCGTCGTCCTCATCGCCGATATCGTCTCGTCGCTCGCCTCGTCGCATCCGCTCCCGATGTTCGGCTTCTTCACCGGACTGATCGCCGCCTCGGCGGTCACGCTCGGCCGCAGCCTCGAGTTCTCCTCCAGAACCCACGTCGCGGCGGCGATCGTCGGCGCCGGACTCGCGCTGCTGGTCGCCGCCGACCTGGTGTCGCTGCCCGGCAGCGGCCCGGTCGTCATCGCCATCGCCGGCGCGCTCGCCGTCAGCGCGATGATCCTGCCCGGCGTCTCCGGCTCGCTCATCCTGATCCTGCTCGGCCAGTACGTCTTCCTCTCCTCGGAGCTGAGCGCGTTCGTCCACGCCCTCGGCGACGTCGTTCTCGAGGACGGGTCGACGGCGGCCGTCGTCGAGCCCGGAACGACGGTCGTCCTGTTCGTCGTCGGCGGCGTCGTCGGCCTCGTCACGATCGCTCGCGTCGTCCGCGCCGCGCTAGCGCGGCGCCGGAACCTGACGCTCGTCTTTCTGGTGAGCCTCATCGCCGGTTCGGTTCCCGCGCCGCTGCACAACATCGGCGCGGCGCACGCGTGGACCGCCGAGACGATCGCCCTGACGATCGCGTGGGCCGCGTTTGGCGCACTCGCGCTGTTCGCACTCGAGTACCTCGTCGGCGGATTCGATCCGGAGTGATCGGGTCGAAGCGGGTAGCGTGTCGATGAGGGCGGCGAGGCCGTCACTCGAACGCTCAGTCGCCGAAGTCGGCGTCCTCGAAGTTTTCGTTCGCCAGTTCGTCGATCGTGTCCTCGATCTCGTCCCGCTTGTCGTCGTCCAGCTCGTCGACCGCGCCGACGCCGTGGCCGCCGCTTTTGGCCGTCTGCAGGGCGTTCTTGTTCAGGTTGCCGTCCGGATCGACCACGGGAAGTTTGAGGTCCGTGAAGTTCTCCGGCGGAAAGCCCGACGCCGAGAGGATGAAGTGATCAGCGACCTCGCTCAGGTCGTCGGTGTCGAAGTCCTCGAGTTGCGGCTCGTCCCACTCGTCGGTCGTCGTCCCCGAAAAGTCGGGGTCGTGCATCTCGTAGTCGGTCATACTCGACGGTTCGCCGATGCAGCGGATCGATTCCTCCCTTGCGTATTCAACGGCCTCGAGTAGGTGTCGCGGCGATCCAGACGGGGCCGGGCTCTCGACCGGTTCTCTCAGCCCGCGGTAGTAGTAAGTGAACTGACGGAGAAGGGGACCTATGCGCGAAGCGCTCTTGGGAACTGTCGTGGGGCTGTACGTGCTGTGGCTCCTGCTGGTGGTCGTCTTCGTTCTCGGCCGGTACACTCCGGTTCCCCGGTTCGCAGTCGTGCGCTCGAGCGTCGTGATCGGCGCAGCCGTGCTGACCGTCGTGGGCGCCGGAAGACTGGCTCGGACCGGCTATCGGCGACTCGCAGAGTGAAACGCGCCCGTCGCGTCCGTCGAACCGTCGATACCGTTTTTCGACTCGCGGTGCAACGACGAAGCGATGACAGAGCCGACGCTGGTCGTCGTCCGCAACGAGGTCGACTCCGCCTGCGAGTTCCACTGCGACGCCCTCGAGGGGCTCGTTCCGAACGCACAGGCGGTCGACTACCCGGCGGACGAGCGGCCCGACCTCGAGGACGCCGACGGCGTCGTGCTCACGGGCAGCACGGCAGGGGTCTACGAGACCGACGAGTACCCGTGGACCGAGGACCAGAAGCGACTCGTCCGGGAGCTGGTCGATCGCGAGATTCCGACGCTGGGCGTCTGCTTCGGCCACCAGATCGCAAACGCCGCGCTCGGCGGCACCGTCGAGGCCGCCGAGACGACCAGCCGACCGGTCGAAGTGACCTTCGAAGACGGCGACGAACCGCTGTTCGACGGCCTCTCGCCGGTCGTCCCCGCGACTCACGGCGACGTCGTCACCGAACCCGGCGACGAAATGACGGTCATCGCGTCGGCGGACTACTATCGCGCCTTCGCGACGCGCCACCGGACCGCGCCGCTGTGGACGGTTCAGTTCCACCCCGAGTACACCGCCGACCTGCGGGCGCGACTCGAGGCCGATTTCGACTGGACGGAGGACGAACGTAGCCTCGACGACGTGAACGCGACGCGGCTCGTCGAGAACTTTACAGCCATCGTCGCAGAGAGGGGTAACGGCGAGCGATCGGCACCTCTCTAGTCGACGACCTCGACCGTATCGCCCACCCGAATCGCCTCGCCGCGATCGGCCGGCGGCACGCTCGCGATGATCATCAGCGTGTAGTAGTGGTCGAAGGCGTCCGGGTCGGCCCACTCGGGGAACGTCTCCTCGCGCTTTTCGACGAACCGCCGCTGGAACTCCGCGATCGGCTCGCCGGTGTCGGGGTCGCGCTGGGGAACGACGCAGCGACCGCAGGGGGTGACGCCCTCGAGCCGAATCCCCTCGATCTCGAACGCCGGGGCTTCCTCGCCGACGAATCGATCCTCCCAGAACGCCGGGACACCGGAGATTTCGACGTTTGCACGGATACGACGGCGCGCGCCCTCGAGGGTCATCCCGTCGTCGTCGAACCAGGAGACGACTTCCCGAAGCGTGGCCGTGCTGACGACCGACGGCCCCATCTCGCGACGGTCCACGTAGCCGAGCGATCGGTCCCGCTCGAGGGTCACCTCCTCGTCGAAGAAGTCGCCGAACCACGCCTCGGCGCGCTCTCGGTCGCTCTCGGAGTCGAGGGCGAACCGCTGGCGCTCACCGTCGGGCGTCTCGAGGACGAGTTCGCGCGTCGCGGGATCGAAATCGGTCTCTACGTCGTGGACGCGGTCGGTTCGCTTGCCGTTGATGACCTCGCCCTCGTCGTCGAACAGGGCGAACTCGCGATCGTACTCGACGGTGCCGCCCTCGAGGATCGACGCCGACTCGAGATCGATGCCGTCCAGGCCCTTCACGGGGTACACCCTGAGCCGTTCGAGTTGTGCCATTATTGACGAATAGCGGAGCGATCCACGTATAGATGTTCGTTCGAGCAACGTTCAGCGGGCGACATACGACGGGTTTTCAGAAGCACCGTCGCGAATTACCGACCGCGGCCGGGGTCGGAACCAGCGATCGGACGAAGAGAACGAGCGAAATCGCCCGACGGAAGCCGGTCGTCGCTTGCAGGGTACACTACTATCCGGCCGATCCGGGTAGGACCCTTCGATGAGCCACACAGACGACGCCGACGAGGTCAGATCGCTCGAGATCGGCGCAGTTACCGAACTGTTCACCGATGCGACGTTCCCGATGACCACCGACGAGGTACTCGCGGAGTACGCTGACGTCGAGATCGCCTACCCGCGGGAGTCGGATTCGCTCCGGACGGTCCTCGAGACCTCGGGTCACGAGACCTACGAAACTCGGGACGAACTCGAGCTGGCGATCTTAAACGGCGTCAGGCGGGATGCCGTCGGCCGACCGCGGTACAGCGACCGCGGCGACAGTCCCCACGACACCGACGAGCACATGCGGATGCAGCAGTCGTTCTGAACGAGTTGCGTCTTCATCTTCCCACGATTTCACCGCTTCCACACGCATGAGTACCACACAGACCCCACGCGACGCACTGACGGCCGAACTCGAGCGGCTCTACTACATCGAGCAGGAACTCCGCGACGAACTCGAGACGCTGTCGAACGACGTCGCGATCGATACGCTGGACGACCTGCGCGAACTGGAGTGTCGCGAACAACTGCAGTATGCGATCGACAGCCACCGCGAACAGGGCGATCGCCATATCGAGCGGATCGAACAGGCTTTCGATGCGCTCGGCGAGGCTCCCGACACCCGTCGCGTCCCGGAACTCGACGGCCTGATCGCCGACAAAGAGAAGTTCAACAACGTCGTGCTGAACGACGAACTCCGGCCGCTGTTCTACATCGAGACGGTGCTGAAACTCGAGGCGATCGAGTGTACGGCCTACGAGCGGACGATGGGGCTGGCCAGCACGCTCGAGGACGACGCCGGCGACGCGGTCATCGACGCGCTCCGGAAGAATTACGACGACGAGCGGGACCTCCGGTCGGAGATCGACTCGCTGGCCGACGGCGAAGCCGTCGAAACGCTGCTCGCCGCCGGGACGGCCGCCGATCCCGCCGACCGGGCGTCGCTGGATCGCTCACTGTGATCGATGCGTCGCCCGCACTCCCGGCCGTACCGCCGTCACAGAGCCACACCACCACTGCCGCGCGACACCCACACCATCCATGAACGTCGAAACGCTCGAGGACCTGTTCGGATACCAGTTACAGCACGCCTACTACGTCGAACGCACGCACGCCGAACTGCTCGACGAGATGGCGACCGACGCGCCCAGCGACGAACTCGGCGATCGGTTCGCCGCTCACCGCGAGGAAACCGCCCGCCAGATCGAGCGCCTCGAGGACGTCTTCGCGGCGCTGGGTCGCCGGCCGCGGGCCAGCCGCGCGCGCTCGGTCGACGGGCTGGCCGACGCGAGACACCTGCGCGACGATGCCGAGGGCGAGCCGACCGTTCCCGACGACCTCGAACTCGGGCTGCTTGCCGAACGCCTCGAGATCAGGAGCTACGAGACGCTGGTGCGGCTGGCCGGCCGGCTGGCCTACGCCGACGACGTCGTCGAACCGCTCGAGACGACCCTCGCGGAGGAGCGGGCGACGCTGCAGGCGCTCGAGGAACTCGAAACGGAGCTCTCGATCGGCGAGACGATGGCGCTCGAGGAGGCGTAGCAGCCGATACCGTCACCGCCCCGAGTGCGACCCGGTGCGAGCGCGCTCCCCGCTGAACCGATCGTACTGCGCCCGGTACCCCGCACGCCGGCCGATCGGGGCGAGCGCCCCGACGAGCGCGCGCTGGACGGGCAGCGGAATCCGGCCGAAGGCGAAGGCCTCGCGGTACTCGTCGGCGAGCACCGCCAGTTGCAGCGGACCGGGCAGGCCCCAGTCGTTGGTCTTTCCCTCGCGCGCGAGCCCGAACAGCGTCTCGAAGAACGGCCGCATCTCGAGGGCGGGGCGGAGTTCGATCACCGCGTGCAGTTCGTCGGCGCCCTCGTTCCAGATCGTGTGATCCGTTCCGGGAAGCACCGAAAACCGCGTTCCCGGCGTCGCCGTCCACTCGTCGCCGTCGATGCGGACGCCGAGCCGGCCCGACTCGACCGCGATCCGTTCGGCCTGCTTCGGATGGACGTGATCGACCTTCCCGACGCCGAAGCCGCCGGGTTCCAGCCGGTAGTCGAACCGCAGCGCCGCCGGCGTCGCCTCGCGAAAGCGGATTCGTTCGCCCGTTACCGGGTTCGCGATCACGTCGGCGGGGTCGACGTCGGTGTCGCTCGAGGGAATCATGGGTGATCTGCGGGGGACTTCACCGAACCGGCGGAAAAGGGTTCGACCGGAACGTGCCGTATCGAGCCGCTCGCCCGTCTCGCGCGCACCTGCAGGCCCGGCCACTTCGGTCGGGCGGGGTGAAGCGGCAGTGAACTGCAACGACGGACCCGAGACGGCGGGTATCGCCGCCGGGTCCCGAATCGAACGACGGACGACCGCGACGCAGTCGAAATCTCGGACGCCGGATTTCGACTCGCAACCGAGATCGACACCGAGATTCCGATGATAAACACGCGCCTCGAGGCCGACTACTGGGTCGTCGATAGCGACGGCGATTTCGCGCCGGCGGGATCGATCGCCGACACAGAGGGAATCGCAGCCGAAAAACGCGCTCTCGCGTCGCTGGTCACAGTGACGACGCCATCCTGCGAGTCGAGCAGCGCGCTTCGGCAGGCGTTCGTCGCGCGACTCGAGGCGGCGTGCGAACGCGCCGCCGACGCGGAGCGGCGGCTCGTGCCGCTGGCGACGCCGATCAACGGGGATCCGGTCGTCGATCGGTCGGGCGGCGATCGCACTCGGCTGCAGCGAGTGATCGACGACGCCGCGAACGACGGTGCGGACGGCAGCGGAACGGGGCTCGGCGCCGAGCCGGGATCGAACGCCGATCGCGGCCCCTACTGCGCCGGCGCTCGAGTCTGCGTCGAACAGCGATCGGTGACCGACCAGCTCAACGCCCTGCTCGCGCTGACGCCCGCGCTTGCGCTGGTCAACACCTCGCCCTACGTCGGTGGCGACCGCGTCGCTGTCGGCGCGCGGACCCACTGTTACCGGACGCGACTCGGCGGGACTCGGACGCACAGCGACCAGCCCTGCCGGTACGTCGACTCCGCCGCTGACTGGACGCGCCGTCTCGAGGAACGATACGAGCGGGTTGCGGATCGGGCGGTGGACAACGGCGTCGATCCGGCGGCGGTGGCGGATCACCTCGAACCCGCGGCCGTCGGCTGGACGCCGGTCGCGCTCCGCGAGCGGGCCGAGCCGCCGATGCTCGAGTGGCGAGCGCCGGACACGGCCCTGCCGAGGCAACTCCTCGGACTAGCCGAGGACGTCGCGACGGTGATGGATCGGCTTCGCCGCGGCACCGTTCGCATCGGCGGCCGAGGAGAGCGCGGCGAGTCACGCGGCCGCCTCGGGCCCCGCGAAACCGAGCGCGACGGCGCGGCGCCGCCGGGTCGGGTCACGCGCAACGGCCTCGCGCTTCCGCGCTCGACGACCGTCGCCGACCTCGTCGACGCGGCGACCTACGAGGGTCTCGAGTCGACGCCGCTCGTCGCCTACCTCGAGCGGATGGGATTCGCCGTCGACGACTACCACCCGATCTCCGCGCGGATCGACGGCCGCCAGTTCGTCACCCGAGCCGACGCGCGGGAGCTCCGGCTCGAGTACGCGGGGCTGCTCGAGGCGGACGTCGCGGCGCTCGCGGAGTCGGCGGAGTCGACGGAGTCGTAACGCGATCCCGCGTCGCGGTTCCGACGAGATTCGACGGGCTACGAGCGTCCGACGGGCGGACGGACGTCGAGCGGCGGTCGGGGCGACAAAGATTACTTACCGGTTGCTGTCCTTCTCGGGAGCATGAATTCACAGTCCGATCCCAGCAACCCGCGGGACTCTCAGGCGGAGGTTGCTGACACCATCGATGCGCTGACCGTCGAGAGCGGGCTGGAAGCGCTGCAGTCGAGTCCGGCGTTCGACGGCACGGTCGAGCCGTTCGTCGGACTCGAGGATCTCGAGACCTGCGAGCACATCGCCCTCTTCTACAGCACGCACGAGGAGCGGTTCGCGACTGTCACCCCGTTCGTTCGCCAGGGGATCGAGACGGGCGAACGCGTGATGTACGTCATCGACGACTACACCGAATCCGAGATTCTCGCGGAACTCCGCGGCGGGAGCGTCGACATCGACGCCGCCCTCGAGTCGGGCCAACTGACCTTCCACTCGCTCGAGGAAACCTACCTCCGGTCCGGCCGCTTCGACGCCGACGACATGCTCGAGGTGTACGCCGAGGCCATCGAGGAAGCGAAAGCGGAGTACCCGGGCCTTCGCGTGACCGCGAGCACGAACTTCATCCTCGACGAGTACGCGACGATCGAGGAGTTCATGGCCTACGAGAGCCGCGTGAACGAACTCTTCCGGGGCGAGGACTGCATCGCGCTCTGTCACTACGACCGCGAGCGGATTCCGGCGGAGACGCTCGTCGACGTGATTCGAACGCATCCCCACCTCGTCTACGACGATACGGTCTGTCACAACTTCTACTACACGCCGCCGGAGGAGTTCTTCGAACCCGACGAGCCCGATCGGGACGTCGATCGAATGCTGCACACGCTGGTCGATCGCTCCAGGGCGCGGGCCGAACTCAACGAGACGGTCGCGGAACTGGAGGAGTCGAACGAGCGGCTCAAGCGGTTCGCCTACGTCGCCTCGCACGACCTCCAGGAGCCCCTGCGGATGATCTCGAGCTACCTGCAACTGCTCGAGTCCCGGTACGCCGACGACCTCGACGCGGACGCGGAGGAGTACATCGACTTCGCCGTCGACGGCGCCGATCGGATGCGGGAGATGGTCGACGGCCTGCTCACGTACTCGAAAATCGATCTGGACGAATCGGAGTTCGAACCGGTCGACACTGCCGACGTCGTCGAGGGCGTGCTGGACGGTTTGGAGGGCCGAATCGACGAAACCGACGCGACGGTCGCGGTCGGCGAGTTACCCGAGGTCGTCGGCGTCGGCCGGCAACTCGACCAACTCTTCTCGAATCTGCTCACGAACGCGATCAAGTACAGCGGGGACGAGCCGCCGGAAATCGAGATCGACGCCGATCGCCGGGGCGACCGCTGCGTGTTTTCGGTCGCCGATAACGGAATCGGGATCGAACCGGAGTACGTCGATCAGATCTTCGACGTTTTCAGTCGCCTCCACACGAACGACGAGTTCGAGGGGACCGGCATCGGCCTCTCGCTGTGTCGAAAGATCGTCGACCACCACGACGGCGATATCTGGGTCGACTCCGAGCCCGGGGAAGGGACGACGTTTTACTTTACGCTCCCGACGGCCACGTAAGCGTTCCGCTAGTTGCCGTCGTCGTACTCGTACTCCGTCTCGGGGTCCTCGACGCCCTCCGTGCGGGAGCCGACCCAGGCGCCCAGCGAGAGCCCGTAGACGAGATGCCCCGCGTGAAACAGCGTGAGTTCGTCGGCGTCGAGTTGGATGTCGAGCAGTTCCTTTAGCATGACCTGTGAGCCGAAGGCCGACAGCACCAGGCCGTAGATCGTGCCCCAGACGAGCCCGCGCTGCTCGGGTTCGATCGCCTGCTCGGCGTCCTGCAGTTCGAACAGGGCGCCGAACAGGGCGCCGCCCTGAATACCGTACGCGAGGTGCAAGACGAGGCCGGCGATCGGGTGCTCGTCGGGGTCGTGGTCGCGGGCGACGTACTGGGACCAGAAGTTCGCCGACGGCGGGAGCGACCGCAGGATCGGCAGCCGGAAGGCCGTCATGATCAGCGTCGCGACGAAGCCGGCCTGGACGCCGCGGGCGACCGCGCCGGCGACGTCTTTGTCTGCGGTGCGTGAGCGCTCGTCCGCGGCGGGGCGCCTTTCGGACGCGGACCCGGCGGACGGTCGCAACTGGCGGAGACGATCGGATACTGACATCGGGCGAGACGGTACCACGAGCAGCGTCTTAACGGTCCGGCGCGCTCGTGACGGCCCGGATCGACGGTTCGGGACGTCACGCGGTATCAAACTACTTGGTCGTCGACCGCGACGACCGAGATATGACGAACGCGCTACTGATCGGCGAGAATACGTTTCCGTTCCACAAGATCGACGAGAAGGGGCCGGAACTGGTCGACGCGGTCGGCGATACCGCCGACGTGACGACCACGACGGACCGCGACGAGCTCGCCGCGCTGCCCGATTCGGAGTACGACCTCCTGATCGACTACCTCACCGACAGCACGCTCACCGACGACCAGCAGGCGGGTCTGCTCGAGTTCGTCCGGGCGGGCGGGGGCTACCTCGGCGTCCACTGCGCCGCCGACCTGCAGAGTACGGAGCCGTCCGACCCCGACGCCGACGACGTTCTCGAGAAACGCGACGAACCGGTCCCCGGACTCCGCTCGCTGCTGGGCGGCCACTTCCTCGATCATCCCGAACAGGCCGAGTTCGGCGTCGATATCGTCGCCGACCATCCCGTAACCGAGGGCGTCGCGGACTTCAGCGTCCACGACGAACCGTATCAGGTGGACGCCGACGAGGGCGCGGAGAGCGATCTAACGGTTCTCGCCCGGATGGACCACCCGGATCCCGACTTCGAGGACTACCCGATCGCCTGGGTCCGAACGGAAGGGGACGGCCGAGTCTGCTACGTCTCGATCGGCCACACGGACGAGGCGCTGCAAAGCGCCGGCTTCCGCGGGCTCCTGCGGAACGCGATCGCCTGGACGACGGCCGAAGCGTGATCGAGGCTCGCGCTCGAGACTGAACCGCTCGGTCGCCGGCCCGCTACGAAGCGGATCGACCGCCCGCGACCGGATCGGGCGGTTATTTACGCCCCTTCGCGAAACGTCGTACCATGGATTTCGGCGTACTGAGTACGGCGGGCATCGCGCGGAAGGCCTTTCTCCCCGGCATCGAACCGACCGAGCACGAGGTCACGGCCGTCGCCTCTCGAGACCTCGAGCGAGCCGAGGCGTTCGCCGACGAGCACGGGATCGCAAACTGCTACGAGGGGTACGAGGCGCTCATCGAGGAGGCAGACGTCGACGCGGTCTACATCCCGCTGCCGAACGAGTTCCACGCCGAGTGGACGAAGAAGGCGGCCGACGCGGGCATCGACGTGCTCTGCGAGAAGCCCCTGACCGTCGACGCCGCGGAGGCCCGCGAGGTCGTCGCCCACTGCGAGGAGCAGGGCGTGACGCTGATGGAGGGCTTCATGTACCTTTACCATCCCCGCACCGAGCGCGCGCTCGAGCTCGCCAGCGAGGAACTCGAGGACGTCCGCTCCGTGACGGCGTCGTTCAAGTTCCCGCTGTTCGGTAACCCCGACGACATCCGCCTCTCGCCGGACTTACACGGCGGCAGCCTGATGGACGTGGGTTGCTACCCGGTCTCGCTGGTCCGACAGGTCCTCGGCGAGCCGAACAGCGTCTACACCTACACGAACGACTCCCGCGACAGCGGCGTCGACACCGAACTGGCCGGCATCTTCGAGTACGACGACGCCTCGGCCCGGATCGCCTCCGGGTTCGACACCCAGGACGTCCAGCGCTACCGCATCGAGGCCGCCAACGGCTGGATCGAGGTCGAGGGCGCCTTCAACCCCTCGAGCGACGCGTACGAACTCGAGTACTACATCGACGGCCGCCACGCCGTCGAAACCTTCGACCCGGTCGATCAGTACCGCCTCGAGATCGAGCACTTCGCCGACTGCGCCGAGACCGGTCGCCAGCCCCGCACCGACGGGAACGAAGCGATCGCCAACATGGCGGTCATCGACGCGCTCTACGAGAGCGCCGAGACGGATCGCGCCGTCGACGTCGACGAGGCCTGAGCCGGCCGCGTTCGCGACGCATCGAGGAGCGACGCCGACGACAACGCGCTTTTGCCCGTCCGGTACGAACGGGGGGCTATGACAACGGTCGAGGACGAGGTCGAGGCGAAACTCGAGGCCGCGCGCGAGGACCTCGCCGATCGCGACGGGGTGCTGATCGCCTTCTCCGGCGGGGTCGACTCGAGCGCGGTGGCCGCGATCGCCCACGACGCCCTCGGCGACGACGCGATCGCCTGCACCGCGAAAAGCGAGACGCTCCCCGAAGCCGAACTCGAGGACGCAAAGCGGGTCGCCGACGAGATCGGCATCCGCCACGAGATCGTCTCCTTCTCCGAACTCGCAAGCGACGACTTCGTCGAGAACGACGACGATCGCTGCTACCACTGTCGGACGATGCGACTCGGCGAGATGCTCGAGACGGCCCGCGAAAACGACGTCGAGACGGTCTGCGACGGGACGAACGCGGACGATCCCGGTGCGGGCCACCGCCCCGGCCTGCAGGCCGTCGAAGAACTGGACGTCCACTCGCCGCTTTTGGCTCACGACATCACGAAAGACGAGGTGCGGGCGATCGCCGAGCACTACGGCCTCTCGGTCGCCGACAAACCCTCGATGGCCTGCCTCTCCTCGCGGATCCCGACCGGCCTCGAGGTCACTGAGGAGCGTCTAACGCGGGTCGAGCAGGCCGAGGCCCTGCTGCGGCAGTGGGGCTTCGACCAGTTCCGCGTCCGCGACCACGACGGCCTCGCTCGCATCGAAGTCGCGCCCGACGAACTCGAGCGCGCGCTGACGACGGAGTTCGCCGAAACCGTCCGCGAGGAACTGTCGCGGATCGGCTTCGACCACGTCACGCTGGACCTGCACGGGTACCGGACCGGGAGCGTCAGCCCCGAGACGAACGCGGAGACCGACGAGCCGGTCGTCGAGGACGTCTTCGCGGCGGAGTCCGAAACCGACGATTGACGATCGCAGGCCGATCGTTTCAGTTCACTACAGATCGGAGACTCGATTCCAGAACTGGTATCGAAACCGATCCCAATTTCGATGTCGGTTGTTGTATTGTCCAGAACACCACCAACCTAATAGACGCTCGGTCAGAATATAATCGTATTATCGGCGGTAGATTCGTCGGTAGTGGAGTTTCTGAACTAACGTCCGGGAATATTGCGCAATGCGATACGAACGTAGCACTCGGCTTGGTATCACTAATCGATGGACGCCGACGTGCCGCCTGCGTGGAACACGGAAGAGAGTCGGTCGTACACGCCAGCCGACACCGATCGAGAGATGCAGTATCGAACCTACCGCCACGAATCCGGCGACCTCCGGCTGAAGGTCGCACCGGCGTCGCTGGACGGCGAAGACCACCCCGGCTACACGCTGACGGCGACCTCCTATCCCGGACTCGACTTCTCCGAGACCATCCGCGTCAGAACCGTACTGACCTTCGAACGGTGCAACCGGATCGCCCGCCAGTTCATGGACCTGTTCGCCGCCAACTACGACGGGCCCGGCTCGCTCGAGGACGCCGTCGACTACGCCTACGAGCGAACGCGAGAACATCGGTGACACGAAACCGATAGTCGCCGTCGTGAGCAGTGAAAATCACCGTCGACTGATAGTCAATATATCGTTCCGTTTACAATACCGACGAGCTTTTTACTCGCATTCGAGTAAGGAGTTTTGATGATGTGGCAAGACCTCGTCTTCCTCGCCGGCAGCGTCCTCTCGATCGTCTTCCTCGCCCCGACCGTCCGCGACGCAACCGCCAAGGTCCCGCTGGGCTCGAGCGTCCCGTCGATGACCATCGGCGCGGTCTACGCCTGCACCTACGCGACGATGGGGATGACCTTCTCCGCGGCCGGCTCGCTCGGCGTCGCGACGATGTGGTCGCTGATCGTCAGCTACCGCGCCCCCGTCGATCGGACCGGGCCGACCAACGCCCTGTACTTCGCTCGGAAGACGCTCGCGCGCGGCTACCGGACTGCGCTCTCGCTCGGCGGCAGCGAACAGCAGTCTCACGCGAATCACGAACCTTCCGGCGACTGAGCGCTCGAGTAGCTCCAATATCGCCGTCTTCTCCGCCGCCCCGCTTCGACAGGCGTAACAGTCGGTCGTAGGGCGTCACAAAAACAGAAACAGCAGTCGACACGACGTCTCGCGTTTCGCTCGCCATCGCTCGCCGCTCGAGAGCGCATTTGACACGATCGAACCGACAGCGACTCGAGCGGCGACGACGCGGAGAGCGATGTTTGGAGTTCGGAGCCGCGAGCGCGTCGCGGCCGCGTCGTCAGTCGTCCGACGGTGCAGCTTCCTCGGCTGCGGCGGCCGCCGACGGGCTGTCGGCGAAGGGGTACCACGACTGCTTGGCGTCGTCCATGTACGGCGCCTCGAAGTCCGTCTCCTCGGGTTCGCAGAACTCGATGAGCTGTTCCTGGGCCGTGGCCTCGACCCACTGGCGGAACGTCTGCCCCCGGACGGCTTCACCGCCCTCTCGAGACCCCTCCGGAGTCTCGCACTCCCGGTGGGCCGCGTAGGCCTCGAGCAGGTTGCGGATCGCGCCGGGGGCCTCGTCGGCCGGGACGCGCTGCTGGATCCAGTCGACGAAGGAGGGGTCCTCGCCGACGCCGCCGCCGACGCCGATGTCGAAGGCTTCGACCATCTCGCCGTCCTTGCGGGCGCGCATCCCCTGCAGGCCGATGTCGGCGGTCATCGCCTGCCCGCAGTCGGCCGTACAACCGGAGTAGTGCATCTTGATCTTCCCGACGTCGTCGGGGAGGTCGACGTTCGTGTTCAGCCAGCGCAGCATGCGGGCCATCCGCGCCTTCGTCTCGGTCAGCGCGATCGAGCAGAACTCCGTCCCCGTACAGGCCATCGCGCCGCGCTCGAACGTGCTGGGTTCGGGCGGGTACTCCTCGAGCAGCGGTTCCGCGAGCAGGGCGTCGACCTCCTCGTGGGGAACGTCGACGATGACGGGGTTCTGCCGGCGGGTCAGCCGAATCTCGCCGGAGCCGTACTCGTCGGCCAGATCGGCCAGCCCGATGGCGTCCTCGGCCGGCAGGCGGCCGACGGGGACGCTCAGGCCGACGTACTTCATGCCGTCCCCCTTCTGGTCGCCGACGCCGACGTGGTCGTGCGGGCCCTCGTCGTGGGGTCGGCCGGCGTTGTAGGTGTACTCGCCGCGGAAGTCCTCGCCGGCGGTGTGTAGCTCGAAGTCGACGTACTCCTCCTGCAGCGTCTCGCGGATTTTCTCCATGCCCCAGTCCTCGGCGAAGAACCGGGCCCGGTTCTTCGAGCGGTTCTGGCGGTTGCCGTAGTCGTGGTAGAGTTCGACGAACCCGCGGCCGACCTCGTAGGCGTTTTCGGGCCGGACGAAGACGTCCAGCGGCGTCGCGGCGCGGGGCTGGCGACCGCCGAGGCCGCCGCCGATGCAGACGTTGAAGCCACGAACTTCCTCGCCGTCGATCTCCTTCGTCGCCGGCTCGAACCCGATGTCGTTCAGCGAGTCCTGCGCGCAGCCGACCCGACAGCCCGAGACGCTGATGTTGAACTTCCGCGGCATGTTCGCCAGTTCGTCATCCCCGCGCAGTTCCTCCTCGAAGCGCTCGAGCAGCGACCCGGACTCGACGAACTCCTCGGCCTTGCCGTGGAGCGGACAGCCCGAAATGTTGCGCATCGTGTCGCCGCCCGCAGAGCGGGAGTGGACGCCGACTGCCTCGAGTTTTTCCCAGATTTCTGGGATGTCCTCGAGCTCGAGCCAGTGCAGTTGGATCGACTGGCGCGTCGTCAGATCGATCCAGCCGTTGCCGAACTCGGGGTTTTCGACGGGCCCCTTCGCGTAGTCGCGGGCGACCTCGCCGATGCGGCGCAGCTGACCCGGCTCTAAGATGCCGCTGGCGTTGGTCAGCCGCATCATGAAGTACTCCTCCTGACCGGAGCGCTGCTGGAAGACCCCCCAGAACTTGAACCGGGTGGTCCACTTGTCGACTTCGTCCTCCGGGATGGCTTCGAAGCCGCCGTTTTCCGCGAACTCCTCGATGTGCTCGCGCACCTCGTCGCCGTAGCAGTCTTCCTTCTGTTCCTCTTTCTTATGCACCATCGACGACCACCTCGTCGGACGGACGATTCGACGTAGATTCGCGGATTTCCACTCCAAACATTTCGGAATTCACGTTTCTATATCATGTACCTAAACCATATAACACTAATCGTTGACATATGCTGGAAATAGGGCGCGTTTCAGGATCAGACGTGAGATGTACAATCAGATATGATCTGTATAAGGACGTTTTCCAGCAGTCACCCCCGGGTCAATCGACAGAATTAGACTGCGGCTCGAGACATCCACGCTCTCGATAGAGAGGGATACCGACGATCGAACGGTGACCGAACGACCGCGACGCGAAGCGGAATTCTGCGATCGGTCGGAAAAAGCCAAAGCGAAAAGCGATGGCGAGTTCACTCAATCGTCGGCTGGAACCCCCGCTTCCGCCCTCGGAACGGGCTGCGTTCGATAGAGGTGGCTCGAGAGGCCGATCGCGACGAAGCCGAGGACGAGATAGACGACGAAGCCGGCCGCGTACCCGGAGACGCCACGGAGGTCGACGAACAGGCCGAGCAGCGGCGGAACGACAAAGCCGCCGAAGGCGCCGATCCCGCCGACGAGTCCGGAGGCACCGCCGACGGCGTCGGGGACGTACTTCGGGACGAGTTGGAAGACGGCCGCGCTAGCGACGCCCATCCCGGCACCGAGCAGCATCGTCGCGGCCAGTGCGAGGGCGAAATCCCGCGCGACGATCAGGATCGCTGCGGCGACGGCGATCGTGGCAAAGCTTGCAATCGCGGTTTTCTCGCCGCCGACGCGGTCGCTGAGCGCACCGCCGCCGATACGGACGGCCGCCGACAGCAGCGTAAATCCGAGCGCCGTCAGGAGGCCGGCGGTCCGCGACTCGAGCCCGTGGTACGACTGCCAGTAGGAGGGCAGCCAGGTGGTGAGCGCGAGGAAGCCGCCGAACGAGACGAAAAACAGCGCGACCAGCGACCACGTGCGCGGAATCCGCGCCGCTTCCTGAATCGACTCCAACGCGTCGCCGTTCGGGAACAACTCCTGGCCGCGTGCTTCAGCGCGGCGCTTGGCCTCGCGGTCCTCGAGGCCCTGCTTTCGGAACTGGAAGTACGGGGCATCGACGGCGTACCGGGCGTAGATGACGGTTCCGACGACGAGGAAGCAAAACCAGACGGCGTAGGTGGTCGTCAACCCGACGGCGGCGAGCGCGGCCGGAAGGACGATCGTGAAAATCGCCGGCGAGGTGTTGCCGAGACCGCCGAAGGCTGCGAGGACCGTTCCCTGTTTCGGCGACGGGTACCAGTACGACGTCTGGGCGGTGCCGACCGAGAACGTTGCGATGCCACAGCCCGACAGCGAACCGAGCAGGAAGACGAGCGGGTAGTGGGCCATCGTCAACCCGTCGGGAGCGGTCGTCACCAGCAGAACGAGCAGCCCGCCCATGCCGACGATCGACAGTCCCAACAGGGCGAGAAAGGGCATCTTCGCACCCGTTTTCTCGACCCACGCGCCGAAGGGAATTCGGAGCAACGACCCCGTGAGTTGCGGCGCGGCGACGAGCAGGCCGAGCAACAGGCCGGACAGTCCCATCGCACCCTCGAACTCGGCGGCGACGGGCCCGAAGAGGACGACGCCGGCGAAACCGACGAAGAAGCCGAAGGTTGCGGACGCGACGCCCTGGAACGGGCCGCCGCGGACCTCGAGCTCGGCGTGCGCGTCACCCGCCGCGACGTGCTCGCCTTCGGACTCGCTCATCGTGTCCCCGTCACGCGCTCACTTCCGCGACTGCGCTTACGTCCCGCTCGCGGGGCGGCTCGAGACGCACTGCGCACTGCTTGAAGTTGGGCTCCTTCGAGCGCGGATCGACGTCGGGCAGCGTGAGGTCGTTGACCGCGGGATGGTGGATCGGCAGCCAGACCACGCCGTCCGGGATCGACTCGTCGGTTTCGACGCGGACTGTGACTGAGCCGCGGCGGGAGACGACGCGGCCGTATCGGGCGTCGTCATCGCTCTGCACCGCAGCGTCGACGCGCTCGCTGCCCTCGAGTTCGTCCACGAGTGCGACGGCCGTCGCAGGGCTGACGCGAGCGGCCGGCGGTTCGCTCTCTCGAGTACGGACGCCGGTGTTGTACGCGTCGGGCCGACGGCCGGTCGTCAGCGTCAGCGGGTAGGATTCGTCGGTCTCCTCGGGCAGCGGACGAGCCTGCCCGCTCGAGAACTGCGCGCGGCCCGAGTCGGTGGGGAACGACCACGACTCACTGTCCGTGTCCGCAGCGTCGTCATCGCCCGGCCCCTCGTAGTACCGGTACCCCGCCGAGACATCGGGTCCGGGCGCGGGCCAGCGCACCGCCGCCTCCTCCGCGAGGCGCTCGTAACTGATCCCCGAGAGGTCCGCGAGCGTGCCCGCGGTCAGCGTCGCCAGTTCGTCGAAAACCGACGCGGACTCGAGCGGCGTCTCGAACAGGTCGGGCACGACGCGGTCGCCGATCGCGCCGATGAGCTCGAGGTCGGTCTTAATTCCGGAGGGCGTCTCCGTCGCGGCGCGGACGCGGGAAACGGTCCGTTCCATGTTGGTCGTCGTCCCCTCGGACTCGCCCCACGTTGCGGCGGGCAGCACGACGTCGGCGCACTCGACCGTCTCCGAGCGGAACGAATCCTGCACGACGAGGAAGGCGTCCTCGAGTTGCTCGCGAACGCGGGTTGCATTCGGCATGCCGGCGGCGGGATTGGTCGCGACGGCGTAGACGGCCTCGACGTCGTCGCCGACCGCGTCGACGATGCCGACCGGACCGGGGCCGGGATCGTCGGGCAGTCGGGACTCGGGGACGTCCCAGTGGTCGGCGACCGTGCGGCGGTGGTCGTGGTCGTCGAACGGCCGGTGGCCGGGCCAGGTCCCCTTCGAGGAGCAAACGCGGGTCCCCATCGAGTTGGCCTGCCCGGTCAGCGAGAACGGACCCGAGCCGGGGCGGAGATTGCCCGTCGCCAGACAGCAGTCGATCAGCGCGCCCGACGCCGCGGTACCGTTGACGCTCTGGTTGATGCCCATTCCCCAGTAGATGAGGGAGGGGGCCTCGAGCGCCGCGGCGATGCGGTCGACGTCGGCCATCGAGACGCCGGCGCGCTCGGCGGCCGTTTCGGCGTCGGGGAGGTCGGCGCGCAGGTCGTCGAATCCCTCGGTCGCTTCGGCGATGAACTCCTCGTCGGCGCGGCCGGTCTCGACGATCCGGGCGAGTACCGCGCGGGCCAGCGCGAGGTCGCCGCCCGGCTCGAGGGGGACGTGGAGGTCTGCGACCGCAGCGGTCTCGCTCTCGATCGGATCGACGACGATCAGTTCGGAGTCGTCCGCGTCGGCCGACTGATTGATCCACCGGAACATGACCGGGTGGGCCGCGGCGGGGTTCGCGCCCCAGACGATGTGGGTCTTCGCTTTGGGAATGTCGTCGTAGGTCGGCGGCGGCGCGTCGCTGCCGAAGGCGTCGTAGTAGGCCGTGACGGCCGAGGCCATACACAGCGTCGTGTTGGCGTCGTAGTACGGCGTGCCGAAGCCGCCGCGGGCGAGCTTCCCCAGCGCGTAGGCGGCCTCGTTGGTCTGCTGCCCGCTGCCCAGCACCGCGACACCCTCGGGACCGCTCTCGAGAGCCCCCTCGAGCCCCTCCGCGGCTCGTTCCAGGGCCGTCTCGAGGGTCGTCGGCACGAGTTCGCCGTCGCGACGAACGAGCGGGCGGGTCAGCCACTCCCCGTCGGGGTCGGCGGTTTCGCTGATTCCGCGTTGACAGGCGAGGCCGTTGTTAACCGGGTGAGAGGCATCGCCGCGGACGACGTCGAGGCCGTAACCCTGCTCGACGGGCCGCTGGACGTGGCCGCAGCCGACGGCACACCGCATGCACGTCGTCGGCACGAGATCGGTCATGCGTTGCACCTCCCGGTACGTCCGGGCCCAGTGGATCCCGATTGACAAACCGACGCCGGCCGAGTAGATTGTTCCACTAACACACAGTTATTCACGGATAGGGAGGAACGTGTGCAAGCACTAAACGATAATCGTTTACAATATCGAACTAACAGCCGATAAAATGGGCGCTTCCGCTAATATACGAACACCTCGGAACAATATAAGGCCGTAAAATCACGGGTCGGCGTACCCGGATCTGACGTCCGTCCACGAGATGCCGTGTTCAATGCTACCAGTTACCTCGGCTCAAAATCGACGATCGAACTTGACCGGTCCGAGAGGGAACGCGACGGTCATCCCAGTGCTGGCTGAGAG
The DNA here is from genome assembly GCF_003610195.1 of Halopiger aswanensis. Taxonomy (NCBI): domain Archaea; kingdom Methanobacteriati; phylum Methanobacteriota; class Halobacteria; order Halobacteriales; family Natrialbaceae; genus Halopiger; species Halopiger aswanensis. Next base: position 366,429 of record NZ_RAPO01000003.1, read on the forward strand.
ACAGGGCTGCTGCTCGAGGTTGACGACGCGCGGAAAAGCAGCAGGGTAGAACGGGAACGGAAGGAACTCAGACTCGAATCCGGCCCGCGGTCACTCAGTGCCGACCCATTTCAGGATCAACAGCGTCCCCTCGAACAGCGCGACCATGACGATCGCGACGAGGATCGGCGCCATCCCCGAGGGGTCGAACGTGAACATGAACGAGAGTCCGAGGAACGCGGCCCAGAAGTACAGCCGCTTCTGGGCGAGCCACCGGCGGGTCGTCACGCCCATCATGATCGCCAGCATGATGAACAGCGGAATCTGGAAGACGATCGCGAGGAAGCCGGTGAGCGTGATGATCAGGTCGAACGTATCGCCGAGCGCGTACGCGATGGCCGCGCTCCCCTCGGCGTAGTACGTGAAGTACTGGAAGAGGACGGGCAACACCAGTACGTAGGAAAAGACCATCCCGATACCCGCGAGGACGACGCTCGTCGGAACCGCCGCGAGGTAGTACTTGCGCTCGTGGGGGTACAGCCCCGGGCGCATGAACAGGTAACACTCGTAGACGAACGTCGGTAAGGCGACCATGATCCCAAGCAGCGCCGAGAGCTTGATCCGAGTCAGCCACAGCTCCAACGGATGGTAGACGTGCGGCGGCGGCACTTCCTCGGCCGCAGCGGGGAAGACGTCCGTCCAAATGTAACTGATCGCGTCGGACGCGAACAGCAGCCCGATCGCCGTCCCGGCCGTCCCGAACAGCAAGACGACCGCCAGCCGGAGGATCATCTCCTCGATGTGGTCGGCCAGCGGCATCTCCTCGTCGTCCGGCGGCGTCTCGAGCCCGCCCAGGTCCTCGTCGTCGGGATCGGGATACTCGGGGTCGGGGTAGGACTCGCCGGTACCGGCGCCGGATTCGGGGTTGACGACGCCCTCGCCGTCGGTTTCGACCGGCGGCGTCTCGTTCTCGTCGTCGTTCGTGGTCGCGGCGCTCGAGTTTGAGTCCGTGTCCGAATCCGAATCTGCGTCCGAATTCGCACTCGACTCCGAATCCGTGCCCTCGGACGGGGTCGACCCGCCGTCAGGGAGCAATCGCTCGTCGCGGCGTCTGCGAGTCCGAGCGCGGAAACCGGATGCGACGGAATCCGCGCTTCCGTCGGCTGCCGACTCGTCCGACATCTATCGGGATATAGATAGGCCGGCGGTTATAGGCCTTTTTCTTACGGCCACTTCCAGCGACCGCCGCAGACCGATCAGACCGACCCCGGTCAGCCGGCGAATTCCCGTCAATCGGCGATTTCGACTCGAGGACTCGAAAGGTTGATAACCGGATGTCAGTTACCCACGGACAATGAGTTCTGCCGTCGACGAGGACACCGCCCGAGCGATCAATAGCGGGCGCGAAACCCTCGGCGCACTGCTCTCGAGCGCCCAAACGCACCTCCAGAAGGTGTTTATCGTCTTCGTTATCGGCTTCATCGGCTCCTTCTACGCCCTGCGGGTCTTCATCTGGGATTTCCTCAAGGCGACGGCGAAGGCGGAGATGAGCCAGGAAATCGGCGAAGCGACCGATATCATCACCCGGACGCCGTTCGAGGTCATCCTCTTGCAGGCGAAGATCGGGATGCTCATCGGGGTCATCCTCGCCATTCCGGCGCTGCTGTACTTCTCTCGAGACGCGCTTCGTGAACGCGGCGTCCAGTCGGTCGTCCCCGTCTCGAAGTGGTACGTCGCCGGCCTCGGCGCCATCTCGGTGACTCTGTTCTGCGTCGGTGTCAGCTACGCTTACGGCGTCTTCTTCCCCTTCGCCTTCGATTTCCTCGCGACGATTTCCTACGAAGCCGGCGTCAATCCCCACTGGGGAATCACCGAGTTCACGCAGTTTACCGTCCTGCTGACCCTCTCCTTTGGCCTCGCGGCGCAACTGCCGCTGGCGATGAGCGCCCTCGCGTACACCGAGATCGTCTCCTACGAAACCTTCCGCGACAAGTGGCGCCACGCGATCGTCGCGATCACGGTCTTCGGCGCGATGTTCTCGCCGCCGGACCCGTTCACGCTGGTCATGTGGGCGCTGCCGCTGTTTGCCCTCTACGTCTTCAGCCTCGGCCTCTCGAAGGTCGTCACCAACATCCGCCGTCGCGGCGCGGCCGAACTCGACACCGGCGTCGGCCTCGTCAAGCGGCGCGTACTCCAGTTCGTCGGCGCGTTGGCAGTCGTCACCGTCGGCACGACTATCTTCCTCAACCAGGACGGACTCGACCGAACCGAAGCGGCGCTGTTCCCCCTGCTGCCGTCTAGATTCCGCCCCGACGGCTCGCTCACGCTCGGCTCCGGCCTCGAGTCGCTCTCGGCTGAGTACGGCCTGCTCGGCGACGCCGTCGCCGGACTGGTCATCGCGGCCGTCGTCGGACTCATCGTCCTCATCGGCTACACGATAAAGGTCCTGCAGTCGCCGGTCTACCCCCGAGAGGACGACATCCGAACCGCGGACGACCCGGACGAAGTCGACTTCGAGACGCTCGCGGCCGAGGACATCGCGGAGGTTCCGGCGCAGGTGTTCCTCTCGATGGAGGAAGAGGAAGCCCTCGAGTACTCCCGGCAGGCGATGTACGACGACAACCGGGACAAAGCCGAGGCGATTCTCAACCGGTTCGATACGCTGCAGGCACAGGCAGACGAGGAGGGCGGCAGCGACTCGAGCGACGGCGCGGCGGCCAACAGACCCGCTGCCGCCGGCGGCGGCGCCGGCGAGGACGAAGAGGAAAGCGTCGTCGCGAGCACCGCCGCGGGGATGCTCGATCCCTTCACCGAGGACGAAACGACCGAGGACGACATCGGCGGCTACGCCTACGACCTCGCCTTTATCGTCGACAGCCTCACCTCGAAGACGATCTACATCGTCGGCGTCTTCATGGCCGTCCTCGGCGGGACCTTCCTCGCGCTGTACCAGGGCGGCTTCGGCATCATCCTCGCGCAGTTCGTCGATCGGGTGCCCGACGAGGTGCTCGCGGAAGTCGCCGACGGGGAAGAAGCCTATCTGGGCGGCGAGATGACGACCCAGGCGACGATACAACTGCTCCAGGACCTCGGCTTAGTCGTCGCGCTCGAGCCCGTCGAGGTGCTGATCTTCATGGTGAAGGTGAGTACGATCCTCGGATTCGTCTCCGTGTTGCCGCTGATCTGCTACTGGGGCTGGCCGGCGGCCAAGGAACGCGGGCTCGTCACCGGCGACTCCCGGATCTTCCTCGTCTGGGGCCTCGCGCTGTTTGCCGGCTTCGGACTCGGGGTCTTCCTCGGGTTCTACTGGATCGCGCCGGCCGTGATCTCCTACCTGATCACCGACGCGCTGGCCAACGGGATGGAGGTCTCCTACCGGATCAACAGCTTCTCCTGGCTCGTGATCTACACGACGCTGGGCGTCGGCTTCCTCTTTAACGTCATCGTCACGATGGCGCTGTTCCACATCGGCGGCATCGTCAGCTACCGGACGATGCTCGAGCGCTGGCGGCCGGCCGTCGTCGGGGTCTTCGCGGTGGCTGCCTTCGCCAGCCCGAAGGGCATTCTGACGATGCTGCTGCTGGCGATCCCGATCGCACTGACTTACCTGCTCGGGCTGGCCGTCCTCTACGTGCTCACCGCGGGCGGTCGGCTCTTCGGGGGCGGTCGCGGCGGCACGCCGGCCGAGCCGGACGCCGACGCAGAGGGCGCCGTCGCCGAATAACGTCGGTCGATCAGTTCCGCTCGTCGGTAGAATCCGTCCGGTGGCTTTTCCTGTCAACATGTTGTATCGACGCTGGTGGAATCCCTATCTGATCCCGAACGTCTGCGCGACCGCGACGACGTGAGGGCTCTTGAAGAGACCCGGGTCGTCCCACAATCAGAGTTCGAGAGTGTCGTCGGAACCGTCGACAGTCACGTCGCGGTCGGCATCACCGACGACGACGGTGCGGTGCTCCTCGAGAACGACGGCACCCACGGCTGGACTCTCCCGGCCTTCGTCGTCGACGCCGACGAAGACTGGGCCGAAACTGCCCGTCGCGGAATCGACCGGCTGACCGACGGTCCCGTCGAACTCGCGGCGCCGGAACTCGTCCGTCGCGTCGAGTTCCGTCCGGGCGGGCAGGACCGAGGGGGCGCGGAACCGGAACTTCGCCTCCGCATGTACAACGTCGTCGTTCGCGCGGCGGCAGCCGATCAGGACCCCGTGACGATCGATCGCAGCCCAGAACGGGGCCTCGAGTGGTTCGGCAAAATACCAGACGAGCAAGACGGGGCGGTCGCGGACGACATTCGACTGTTTCTCGAGTGACCCCGACACGGGCAGCGGGTCTCACATCCCGCTGTCGAAGCGCGTCTCCCACGGCTTAAGGGGACCCCCTGCAAACCGTACGCATACTGATGCCAAAGATCAGCGTCGAAATTCCCCAAGAACTGCTCGACGATCTGGACGACCACGTCGGCGACGACGGGAAATTCGTTAACCGCAGCGACGCGATCCGCGCCTCGATCCGGAAGACGCTCGATATTATGGACGAGATCGACGAGCGCCACGACCGGCTCGAGACGGAGGAATAGAAACGAACCGCGTTCCGTTAATCCCGATCGATCCGCTGGGCGAACCCGAAGTTCGGTTTGACGTCGTCGACCCGCACCTCGACCGTCTCCCCTTCCTCCGTCGCGGGGACGAACAGCCGGTAGCCCTCGACGGAAGCGATGCCGTCGCCCTCGTTGCCGACGTCTTCGATCTCGACCTCGAGTTCGTCGCCCGGTCGGACGGGCGCGGTGAGCCGGCCTTTCGCGATGAAGTACACCTCCGAGGATTCGTCCCGGGAGGCCTTCGGACTGGTCGCGCGGACGTACTGGAACTCCTCCTCGACGTCGGCCCGGAAATCGTCGACGTCGGGGCCCTCGAACACCTTCACGACGAAGTCGCCGCCGGTGTCGAGCAACTCGAGGGCGGTCTCGAAGGCCTGCCGGGCGAGGTGCAGCGAGCGGGCCTGATCGAGCGAGTACTCGCCGGACATGTTGGGCGCCATGTCCGAGACGACGGCGTCGACCTTCCCGTCCGCGGCGTCGATGACGCGGTCTCGCGTGCGCTCCTCGGTCATGTCGCCGCGGATCGTCTCGATGCGGTCGTCGATATCGTCGTCGAACGACTTGATCCGCTGGAGGTCGACGCCGACGACCCGGCCTTCGGGGCCGACTTTCTCGGCGGCGACCTGCAGCCAGCCGCCGGGGGCCGCACCGAGGTCGACGACCGCGTCGCCGCGGTCGATGACGTTCTCGAGGTCGTCGAGTTGTTTGAGCTTGTAGGCCGCCCGGCTCCGGTAGCCTTCCTGTTTCGACTTGTTGTAGTAGTGGTCGCGTCCTGTCATAGTCGGGTTCGGATCCGCGCCCCTCGAGGCGGTCGAGCCGGAGTCGGCCGACGGATCGAGGGGGCGATCGTATTCGTCGATCGGTACGGGCTAGACGCGGAAAGACTTGCTGAAACGGCCTCGCGGATCGAACCGGCGGGTACGACGGCTACGAAGCCGGACGCGGCAGCTTCGTGCACACCGCTTACGGGCGGCGACCGCGACCGGTCGACCATGGAAACGCCACCCGAACTGGAAGCCGCGGCGGGACGGAAGGAGGGCGCGAAGATCACCAAGCGCGAGTACGAGGACGAGCAGGTCGTCGCCGTCGATTTCGGACCCAGCAGCGGGAAGCCGACGCTCGACGTGACCGGAACCACGGCGATCGTCGTCGTTGGAGACGACCAGTTCGAGTTCGATATTCCGTCCGACGCGACGGACGTGACGGTTAACGACGGGATTCTGACGATCCGCGGCTGACGCGAGCGAATCGCCTGCTTACGCCTTCTCGAGCGCCGCCTCGAGATCCGACTCGATCGCGTCGACTTTACTCCGATCGTACAGCGCTGCGGCGGGGTGAAACGACGGGATGACGAGCCGCCCGTCCCGCTCTCGCGGCTCGTCACCGTCGTCTCGCGGCTTCGCCGCTCGACTGTCCGCGGAACTCTGTTCCGCGCTACTCGAGGAGTCCGAGGTGCGTGGTACCTCGCGCTCGAACTCCCGTCCGTGCAGATCCGTGATCGTCTCGTCGGTATCTAGAATCTCGGCGGTCGCGAAACTTCCCATCGGGACGAGCACCGTCGGATCGACGCGCTCGATTTCCGCCTCGAGAACCGGCCACCAGGCCTCGATCTCGTCGACGTGGGGGTCGCGGTTCTCCGGCGGCCGGACCTTGACCAGGTTCGTGATGTAGCAGTCGCGGCGATCGTAGCCGATCGACTCGAGGGCGCGATCGAGCTGTTTGCCGGCCTGGCCGACGAACGGCTCGCCCTGCGTGACCTCCTGCCCGCCGGGGGCTTCGCCGACGAGCATGACGTCCGCCGAGAGCGGGCCGACGCCGGGGACGAACTGGTCGGGATCGTAGTGTTCGTCCGGGACGGCCTCGAGGACGTCGGCGAACTCCGTTTCGAACGCCCAGTCGGTCGCCTCGTCGGCGGTAGCGTCGCCGTCGCTCATGCACTGCGCTACAGCAGCCGCGGCAAACACCGTTTCCTTGCGTACGCACCGGGGACGGCGATTCACACCAGTCCCTGTGGCAATTCGGACGACGCGTGCCGCAATCGCGAGCGGACCCTTTTGTCGCCAGCCGTCGAACGGCGGGTATGGCCACGCACGTCCTCGTTCCGGTCGACGATTCGGATCCGTCCGACGCCGCCCTCGAGTTCGCGCTCGAGGACCAGCCCGACGCGACGATCACGGCGCTGCACGTCGTCGATCCGGCCGACCTACCGGGCTCGCCCACGCTCGAGGCGGAAACCGACGAGGAGTACGACGAGTTCCGACTCCAGCAACGGGAATTTTCGGAGGAGATCTTCGACGACGCACGGAAGGTGGCCGCCGAACACGGCGCGTCGATCGAGACGGATCAGGTCGTCGGCTCCGTCGCCGACGCAGTCATCGAGTACGCCGACGAGCACGCCGTCGATCGAATCGTGATCGGCAGCCACGGCCGGACGGGTGCGAGTAGAGTTCTGTTGGGGAGCGTCGCGGAAACCGTCGCGCGGCGCGCGCCGGTGCCGGTGACGATCGTCCGCTGACGCCGAGTTCTGCCCGCGAGACGGAACCTCGCGCTCGAGCCGACCGAGAGCGTGCGCATTCAGGGGCGATCGTTAGGCTCGCGGCGGCCGCAGTACCGGTATGGCCGACACACCATCCGTAAACAAGGTCGAGACCGAGGACGACTACATCCACGTCCGGTTTCGCGATCCGGACGAGTACGACGAGATCCGGACGCCCGACTGGGCGGAGGACCCTGCGGAGTCGGTCTCGGAGGGGAGCGAGGTCCGCACCGGAAAGGTCGAGGGCGAGGACGATTGGGAGGTAACCAGCGTCCTCATCGAGAAGCACGTCGGCGAGGACAAAGCCGAGGAGCAGGCCGAGCAGATCGTCGAGAAGATCGAATCCTAACGCGAACTCGCCGCTCGAGTGCGTGATTCGCGGTCGACGACTCGAGCGACGACGGCTTCCGGGCGACCCGCCGTTTCGAAACCCGGGCCAGCAGTTTTCCCGTCGAACGGCGGACGCCGAACCCTGACCGACATCACCGCGGACGAGACCGGCAAGCGCGTGGTAAACGGCAACGGCGAGGAGATCGGCGTCGTCCTCGAGGTCGACGCAGACGAGAGTACCGCCGACGTCGAACCCGACGAGCCGATCCGGCTGCGCGACGAGTACTGACTCGTTACGGCCCGAATCGTCACCGAACACCACACGCCCGCGCGTAAAGGGTGGCTTTTTATGGCAACCGTCCGTAGCCCGTCCTATATGTTCAAGGCCATCGTGAGCGCGGCAACGCTCACCAGCGCGCTCGATTCGGTGAGCGTGCTGGTCGACGAGTGCAAGATCCACCTCGAGGAAGACGGGCTCGAAATCCGGGCCGTCGATCCCGCCAACGTCGGGATGGTCGACCTCTCGCTCGACGCGGCTGCGTTCGAATCGTACGAAGCCGACGGCGGGCTGATCGGCGTCGACCTCTCGCGGCTCGAGGACATCGCGGGAATGGCTGAATCCGGCCAGCTCATCCAGCTCGAACTCGACGAAGAGACCCGCAAGCTCCACATCCAGATCGACGGGCTCGAGTACACCCTGGCGCTGATCGACCCTGACTCGATCCGCCAGGAACCCGACATTCCGGACCTCGATCTGCCCGCCGAGGTCATCCTCGAGGGCAAGGACGTCAACCGCTCGGTCACCGCAGCCGATATGGTCTCCGACCACATCGCGCTCGGCGTCGACGAGGGCGAGGAGTTCTTCTACGTCGACGCGGAGGGCGACACCGACGACGTCCACCTCGAGCTCACCCGTGAGGACCTGATCGACCTGCAGGCCGGCCCGGCCCACTCGCTGTTCTCGCTGGACTACCTGAAGGACATGAACAAGGCGATCCCCTCGGACGCCGAGGTAACGCTGCATCTGGGCGAGGAGTTCCCCGTCAAGATGTTCTTCGGCTTCGCGGAAGGGCAGGGTCAGGTCACCTACATGCTCGCGCCGCGCATCCAGAGCGACTGAATCGACGCGGTCACGGTTTCGTTCCTGTTCGCCTTCTCGTTCGCGTTCGTTCTCGAGTACTACCCGACTGCTCGGCTGCTCGGCTATTCGTTCGTTCGCCGTCCCGGACCGACTCGAGCCTGTGTTATTCGGATCGTCGGGAAATAGCGTCACAGTCGCCGCTGCGGTCCGCAGGTTCGGTTGCACGCTAACTAGCGCCCAGCGTCCAGTTCGTGAGGCGCCCTTCGGTTTTATCAATGGCATCGTCGTTGCGGTGGGTAATGGCAACGCTCGTCGAGTTCACCGTCGACGGCGACGAGTTCCCGTTGGGCGCGCTGTTCGCGTCGCTGCCGGACGTTACGATCGAACTCGAGCGGATCGTTCCGACGACGGAGTCGCTGTTTCCCTACGTCTGGATCCGCGGCGCGAGCCCGGCCGAGGTCGAGGCGGCGATCAGCGCCTCGGCGGCGGAGACGCTCACGGTGGTCGACGACCTCGGCTCGCGGGGTGTGCTCTACCGTGCGGTCTGGCGACCCGATGTCGACGGGATCGTCGACGCGATCGTCTCGTCGAACGTCACGCTGCTGTCGGCGACCGGAACGGCGAATCAGTGGACGTTCCGGCTGCGAGCCGACGACCACGAGACAGTCAGCGCGTTTCGGGAACGCTGTCGGCGCAAGGGGATTCACATCGACGTGACCCGGCTCCAGCCGCTGGCGCTGGTCGACGCCCGCGACGAGGATGGACTCACTGCAGCCCAGCTCGAGGCGCTCGAACTCGCGTACGAGCGAGGCTACTTCGACGAGCCGCGGCGGGCGACGCTCGAGGATCTCGCGGCCGAGGTCGGCATCACGCGCCAGTCGCTCGCCGGCCGACTCCGCCGCGGCCACCGGAACCTGTTGGCCGGACTGTTCGGCTTCGACCGCCCCGACGAGCGGCTCTCGGCGGGACGACACTGACGGCTCTCGAGCGGCCGCCGATCCGCGGCCGATCGCCGATACTACTTAAAAATACTACATAGTAAGGAGCACACCTACCGGGCCGGTTGGAATAGGAGGGGGTATGCCCTCCGTTGACGATTCCGACGACGCGCTACGGTGCGTTGCGACGTTCGATCCCGACGCCGGCGAACGCGCGAGCGAGACGATCGTGACCGCGGTTGCGGCCCTCGTCGACGACGATCCCGGCGCTCTCTCCCCGCTGTACGACGCCGTCGATCCGGAGGCGCTCGACTCGCTCGTCGCACACGCCCGGCGAGCCGACGACGCCGGGACGCACGAACTCCGATTCACCTACGAGGGGTTCGACATCGGCGTCCGAACGGACGGCCGGATCCAGATCGAAGACGCGAACGCGCCGGCACCCTCGAGCGCCTGAATCGCGACTCGTCTACCTGCGGGTCGACCCTACCCGGCCTTCCCGTCCCTGTTCCTCCAGAAACGCCAGCAGCGACTCGTTTACGCGGTCGTCCCGTTCGATGAAGAAACAGTGCGAGCCGCCCTCGACGTACTCGAGTTCGGCGTCGGGAATCCGCTCGGCGAGGAGCCGCGCGTTCGCGGGCGGCACGACGCGGTCGTCGTTCCCGTGCAGGATCAGCGTCGGGACGCGGATGGACCCCAGTCGATCGGCGACATCGAAACTCGAGACGGCGGCAGCCTGCGCGATCTGGGCCGGACCGCCGGCGTCCTGCTCCCGTCGCCACTCGACGATCCGGTCCATGAGGTGCGGGTTTCGGTTGGTGAACCGCTCGGAGAAGGCCGGTCGCATCGAGTCGCGAAGCCGTTTGCGGTCGCCGTCGCCGCTCGACGCGAGCAACTGCTGGCGGATCTCCTCCGGAATCGGCGCGGCGTCCGGTCCGCCGTGACTCGTAGACAGCAGCGTCAGCGACGACGCTCGCGAGTACTCGACGGCGTACTGCTGGGCGACCATCCCGCCCAAACTCGCGCCGACGATGTGGGCGCTGCGCACCCCCGCGTCCTCGAGCACGGCCTCGAGATCGGCAGCCAACCCCTCGACCGAGTAGCCGAATCGAGACAGCAGCGGCGTCCGGAGTCGACCGGGCAGCCGCGGCACCAGTGGTGGCAGGCCGGCGTCCGAACGGCCGGTGCCGCGGGTATCCGGCGCGATCACCTGATGCGTGTCGCGGAGCGCCTCGCGCTGCCAGCGCCACATCCAGCGGCCGAAGCCCAGTCCCTGCAGCAGGACGACCGGGTCGGCAGCCCCGTCGCCCCCACCTTTTTCGTGCTCGTAGTAGATCGACACATCGTCGCGCGTCGCCCGTGGCATACCCGACTCGACGTGTCGGATCCCCTTGAAATCGACCCTCGACGGCGGGGGTTCTCGAGGGTGCCCCGGCCGGACCGCACAGGGTAAGCAGCGCCTACCGGCCACCGTGTCCGATCGATCCCAGCCGTCGCGCTCGCGGCGACCGCAGCCAACGCAGCCACCCCGGCCGACCACTGCGAGGAAAACAATCAGCGGGCTTATCCCGCCCCAGTAAAATCACATTACCGATGCAGCGACTGCACGCCCGGTACCCGTTCCTCGAAGCCGCCCGCGAGACCGTGGCGACCGAAACGGTCGATTTGGCCACCGTCGTCGAACAGGACGGTGCCGTCGTCGATCGCGCCCGCCAACGCGTGATTACCGCCATCGAGGACGGAACGGTCGGCGAACCACACCGCGACGCCCGCGTCGAACTGCTCTCCTACCCCGTCGCGCGCGTCCTCGTCTCGATGGTCGACGAGCGCGTTCTCGTGCGCAAGTACGCCCGCGCCGAAGCCGCGACCGCCTACGACCGCTTTACGGCCGATCTCGAGGACACGACCGAACTCAAGAGCGTCGACTCGACCGGACTGGATCTCGAGGACCTGCTCGCGGAGTTCGACTTACAGAGCGCGGTCCGGGAGACCGCCGAGGGAAGGAACGAGTACCGGATCGACGTCGGCACGTACGTGCCGCTGGCCGAAGACCTCTGGGAGGACGGCTGGCGGCTCGTAAACCAGCCGCTCGACCGGGGCGCGGTCCCGGTCGACGAAAGCGATCTCCTGACGCTGTTGCGCGAGGCGATCCGCACCCGGATCGACGACGGTCTCCCCTTCGAGGTTCCCGATGCGATCGCCACGACGTTGGAAGAGGAGGCCGCAGCGATTCGAGACGTGCTCGCGGACCTCGATCTGACCCGCGAGATCGACACCGTCGTTCCCGACCTGTTCCCGCCCTGCATGAAGGCGCTGCTCGATCAGATCCAGAAGGGCGAACACCTGCCCCATCACTCCCGCTTCGCGATCACCGCCTTCCTGACGAGCATCGGGATGACCACCGACGAGATCGTCGAACTCTACCGCGTCAACTCGTCGTTCGGCGAGGAGATGACCCGCTACCAGACCGACCACATCCGGGGCGACACCTCGCCGACGGAGTACTCGCCGCCCTCCTGTGCGACGATGCAGTCCTACGGCGACTGCGTCAACAAGGACGACCTCTGCGAGCAGATCCCCCATCCGATGGCCTACTACGAGGAACGCATCGACGACGCGGACGACGACGACCTCGAGGACTGGCGCGAGGGCGCCGAGGAGAGCGAAGCCGCGAGCGGCGACTAGCTGTTTCTGTCCGCCGAATCCCCGCGCGTACCGTTAGGAGTTGCGCGACGGATCATCCGACCCGGCCAGTTCGTCGGCTTCGTCCTGAATCTCCTGCAGAGCTCGCGTTTGTTCGTCGCGAGCGAGCCCGCCGGATTCGACGTGTCGACCGTCGTACTGCCAGGACGGGATCGCGTTCCAGATGTTCCCGTCGTCAGCGGCGGTCTCGTCGGCGTCAGGATTGGCAGCGGCGTCAGCCTCGCCTTGCCCCGACGCTCGAGCGTCGCCCGCGGATCGACTCGACAGGCCCACGAGTGCGAGGCCGACGATCGCGAGGACGACCGACCCGATCACCGCCGTCGTCGCGTCGACGACAGCCGAGGCCCGCACGAGGACCGACGAACAGAGTAACGCGAGGACGGCGACAACCGCGAGGGTACGACCCGGCGACCGGGCTGACACGGCGTCACCGTCGGCGTCGGAGCCGCCGTCGCCGTCAGTACCGGTATCGGAACTGGCCATACCTACTGTCAGCCGGCTATAAGGAAAAGCGTGGCGTCGGATTCACCCGACGGAAATCGCTCAGATCGTGTTTTGTGGGTCGGCGTCGACCTCGTCGTCCTCGTTCTCGAGGCCGTCCTCGGGGTCGTTCAGTACGTAGGCGAGACCGATACCGACCGCCGTCATCAGGAGAATGAAACCGACGATGACGCCGACGAGGAGTTGGGCGCCGTCGGGGTTGAGCGTCCCGTTGGTACCGCCGTACGCGGTGCCGATGAAGAGCATGGCACCGAGCATCAGAAGGACAGAGGTGACGGCGGCAGCGATTTCGATCAGTTGCTCGCGCTCGGGCATTACAGGGTCGGTTTCGCCGGCCGGGCCAAAAGCGCTTCGAAGGGCGCGTCGCCGCCCCGTCTACATCGTCGCCATTTCCTGCTCGAGGGAGCGCAGTTGTTCGATGCGCTTCTCGGTCGGCGGGTGGGTGCTAAAGAGGCGGCCGACGACGCCGGACTTGATGGGGATGATGAAGAAGGCGTTCATCTCGGCCTCCTCGCGCATGTCCTCCTTGGGCACCTTGTCCATCCGCCCGGAGATCTTCATCAGCGCCGAGGCCAGCGCCGACGGGTTGCCGGTGATTGCGGCCGCGCCGCGGTCGGCCGCGTACTCGCGGTACCGCGAGAGCGCCCGGATCAGCAGGTAGCTGATGATCCAGACGAGCAGCGAGACCAGAATGGCGACGACGATGCCGCCCCCGCCCTGCCGGCCGCGGCCGTGCCCGCCGCCGAAGAACGCGCCCCAGCGGACGATCATGAACGCGATCGTCGAGAGGAACGAGGCGATCGTCATCACCATCATGTCCCGATTTTTGACGTGGGCGAGTTCGTGGGCGAGCACGCCCTCGAGTTCCTCCTCGTCCAACGTGGTCATGATGCCGGTCGTCACGCAGACGGCGGCGTTTTTCTGGTTGCGGCCGGTCGCGAAGGCGTTCGGCACCTGCGAGTCGACGACCGCGACCTTCGGCTTCGGGAGATCGGCCTGCTGCGAGAGGCGCTCGATCGTGGCGTGCAGTTGCGGGTATTCGTCCGCCGATACCGTTCGTGCCCCCATGCTGCGGAGGGTGAGCGTGTCGCTGAAGTAGTACTGGACGAGGGACATGCCGCCGAACATGAGGGCGAACACCAGTAGTCCGCCACCCATGTATGCGGCAATCGCGCCCGCGAAGACGATGTACAGCGCGAACAGCAGAAACATCGTCAGGAACATCCGGGCTCGAAGGCCCCAGTCCGCCTGCCATTGCATACTGTCAATTTCGGTCCGCAGCGGAATAAGTGTCACCGATGGGACTGTCCGAACGTATTGGATTTCGTACTACTTCGAGCGAGTGACTCACAACCCCTTCGTTTCGCATGGAGACCCCGCGACGGGACACCGTCTGACGCAGCCGAGTCGCCGAACGTCTGACGGGTGGCTGACACCGATACGCACGGCGTCAATCCGGACCCCTTCGTTTCGCGTGGACGAAACGACTAGTTAGCAGATCGACGGCTCACGTGCTCGAGCACGATCCTCGACGGCTCACAAAAGGAAACGAGAGTCGACGCGAGGACGAGCGGGACCGAGAGCGCGCCGTTTAACTCCGTGAGGGGCAAAACGGGGACAATGAGTGAATCGCGTGCGTTCTGCCCTCGCTGCGGGGATCCGGTGCCCGAGCGATCGGCGAGCGACGCAACGGACCCGCTTCGACCCGGCGCGGAGGTCGAGCTCTGTGACGCGTGTTACTTCGAGGACTTCGACTTCGTGGACGCGCCGGATCGGATCGACGTTCGCGTCTGTTCGCAGTGCGGTGCGGTCTACCAGGGGAACCGCTGGGTCGACATCGGGGCCCGCGACTACACCGACATCGCCATCGAGGAGGTCAGCGAGGCGCTGGGCGTCCACGTCGACGTCGCCGACGTCGCCTGGCAGGTCGAACCCGAGCAGGTCGACGAGAACACGATCCGAATGCATTGTTTCTTCACCGGCGTGGTCCGCGGGACGCCGGTCGAGGAGGAGGTGACCGTTCCGGTCAAAATTTCGCGCCAGACCTGCCAGCGCTGCGGCCGGATCGCCGGCGACTACTACGCCAGCACCGTCCAGATCCGGGCCGAGGACCGCACCCCGACCAGCGAGGAGACCGACCGCGCCGAGGAGATCGCCCACCAGGTCGTCGCCGACATGGAGGCGACGGGCGACCGCAACGCCTTCGTCACCGAGATCGGCGAGGTCGACGACGGCCTCAACATCAAGGTCTCGACCAACAAGATCGGCAAGAAGATCGCGAACAAGATGGTCGAGGAGTTCGGCGGCACCGTCAACGACGCCGAGACCCTCGTCACCGAAGACGAGGACGGCAACGAGGTCTACCGGGTCACCTTCGCCGTCCGCCTGCCGCCGTACACCCCCGGCGATATCATCGACCTCGCGAACGACGACGAGGGCCCCGTGCTCGTCCGCAGCGCCCACGGCAACCTCAAGGGGACTCGCGTGACCACCGGCGAGCGCTACGAGGCCAGCTACGAGGAGGGGAACTCGCCCGAGGCGCGCAAACTGGGCGAACTCGAGGACGGCGTGGAGACGACGGTCGTCACGGTCGAAGACGAGAACGCGGTGCAGGTGCTCGATCCGGAGACCTACCAGGCGAAGACCGTCTCGCGGCCGACGTACTTCGATCCCGACGCTGAGACGGTCCCCGTTCTGAAGAGCCGGGCGGGACTGCACATCCTCCCGGATCCGGACCCGGATACGGGCGACGACGGCGACGACGAGCCCTACGATCCGTACTCGCACACCGACAGTGATCCCGATACCGATGCCTGAGGACGGTCACAGCGACGGATCCGACGGCGTAGAGGAAAGCACCGTCGACACCCTCGAGCGCGCGGACGCGCCGCTGGCCGCAATCGTCGAGAAGCGGCGGGCGGAGACCGCCATCGAGTCGCTGCGCGCGGAGGGCGTCTACGACGACGACCGACGGGTGCGCGAGGCTCGAGGGCGGAGCGAAGCGAAGCCCTCGGCCGTGCGAACGGGGAGCGAAGCGACCCGTGAGCGCGACGGGCGCGAGGACGAATCCGAACCCGACAAGGTCGCACTCCCGGTCACCGAGCCGCCGACCGAGACGCGCGTGCTCGAGGTCGTTCGCCAGCTCGAGCCCGACTACCGCACGACGGATCTCGCGGACCTGCTGGCCGAGCGGGGCTGGAGCGAGAGCGAGATCGAGGCGGCGCCGAGTTCCTGGGCCGTGATCGGCTCGGTCGTGCTGGTGACGGTCCCCGAGGACTGTCCCGACGAGACGGAACTGGCGGAAGCGCTGCTCGAGCTGCACGGCGAGGCCGACAGCGTGCTCGCGGACGAGGGCGTCGCCAACGACGGGCAGGCAGGCACCTACCGCGAACCCCGGACCCGGCTGCTTGCGGGCGAGAGAGACACCGAGACGATTCACGCGGAACACGGCACGCGGTACGGACTCGACCCCGCCAAAGTGATGTTCTCGCCGGGGAATCAGGCCGAGCGCGCCCGGATGGGCGATATCAGCGGCGACGACGAGCACGTCTTCGACATGTTCGCCGGGATCGGCTACTTCACCCTCCCGATGGCTCGAGCAGGCGCGCGGGTGACCGCCACCGAGATCAACCCGACCGCCTTTCGCTACCTGCTCGAGAACGCCGTCCTCAACGAGGTCGACGACCGGGTCGAGGCCTACATGACCGACTGCCGCGACATCGCCGGCGAGATCGAGGCCGACCGCGTCGTCATGGGCTACTACGGCAGCGCGAACGGGACCGACGCGGACGGCCACGGCACCCGGGCCGACGAGGCCCACGACTTCCTCGAGCACGCGTTCGAGGCGCTGGTCCCCGGCGGCGTCGTCCACTACCACGAGGCCACGCCCGAAAATCGGCTGTGGGAACGGCCGCTCGAGCGACTCTCCGCGGCGGCCGCCGACGCGGGGCGGACGGTCGAGGTGCTCGACGAGCGTCGCGTGAAGAGCCACAGCGCGGGCGTCGTCCACGGAGTCGTCGATGCGCGGATCGACTAACGAACCGTCAACGCCGAGTACGGTTCGAGCAGCCGAACGGTCGTGAGATACATGCTACTGGAACCACAAGCGACGCGTATGAACAAACGAAACAAGATCATCGCCGTGCTGTTCGCCCTGCTGACGGCGACCTCGATGATCGCGATGCCCGCGATGGCGCTCTTCTAAGCGACTAGCAACTCTACGGACCATACCCGACGGGGCGCTACCCGTCGGTATCCCACACGTCAGCGACCGGACTCGAGGACGAGGAAGACGACGAGGACCGCCCCGAGCGTCGCGAGCGAGACCGACCGCGCCCGCCGCGGCTGTTGTTGTCGTTGGACGTCCCGGTGGAACTTCGAGTGCCCGTCGTCCCGTTGTTTCCGGATAGCGCCGCCCGCGGCTGGAACTCCGGCAGGTCCGGGGTCGACATCCGATCGACCTGTTCTTCGAACCAGTCGGGCATGTCCGTCCGCGCGCGCTCGAACAGATCCAGCAGGCTCGAGTCCGCGAGGTAGGTCGCGCCGTGGTCGTCCGGCGCGCGGACGACCCGTCCGCAGGCCTGGATGACCGTCCGGAGGGCGGTGCGGTAGTACCACGCCCACTGGCCCTCCTCCAAGCGGTGGGCGACCCTCGAGTCGCCGGTGTTGAGAAACGGCGCCTTGCACAGCACCTGCCAGCGACAGAGGTCCCCTTTGAGGTCCAGCGCCTCCTCCATCTTCACCGAGAGGAAGACGTCCGGATCGTTGCTCGCCTTCCACTCCTCTAAGGCGTCGTCCCGGCCGTCGCGGTCGTGAACGCGGATGCGCTCGCCGACGCCGAAATCCCGCAGGAGGTCGGCCAGTCGCTCCTGAATGTTGTAGGAGTGAGCGTGGATCAACCCCTTCTCGTCGGGGTGGCGTTGCATGAGCCGGACGATCGTACGGGCGATCTTCGGCGTGGTGTCGTCGCGGTGTTCGTAGGTCATCTTCCCCTGCGTCACGTCGTACAGCGGCCGGTTCTCGACGGGGAACGTGTGGCCGACGTCGACCAGGGCGACGTTCTCGGGGGTCAGACCCACCTGGCGGCAAAAGGCGTCCTTGTTGAGGATCGTCGCCGACAGCAGCGCGAACTTGTTGCCCCGATCCCAGACCGTGTGCTGGAGGTACTTTTCGGGGTTCATCGGCTTGATCGTCAGCGGACCGCCCTGCGGGTCGTCGCCGTCGTCATCCCCGCCGCTCGAGGACGAGTTCGAGGGTGATTGGTCGACCAGCCAGGTCGTCGGACTCTGGGGATCGCGGTAGTCCGAGACGAACCAGTCGAGTTCGCCGATCAGTTCCTGCAGGCGGTCGCGCTCGCGCACTTCGGCGGGCGAGAGCGAGTCCTGCGCGAGCAGGTCGTCCTTGCGCCGAGTGCAGGTCTGTTCCAAGTTCTCGGCGTAGCGGGCGGCTCGCTCGACGTTGTCGATCTCGGGGACGCGAAGGTCGTCCCAGAACGGAACGGTTCGGGGTCCGAGCTGGATCGTCGCGTACATCTCCGCCCACTCGGCGAGGCCGTGGGCTTCGTCGACCACGACCACGTCGCGCTTGCGGAAGACTTCGCTACCCGCTGTCTGCATGAAGTACGCCAGCGTCATCGCCGCGATCTCGCGGTTCGAGGCGATCGCGCGGTCCGAGAAGTACGGGCAGCGATGCTTGACCGAACAGTCGTAGCCCCGCTCGCGAACGCAGGGGGCCTGATTGACCGGCGTATTGCGCTCGTTCGGAAGAATGCAGGTGTAGTTTGACTTCCCGCGGATGACGTTGAGGTCCGCGAGCAGATCGTCGGCCGCGACGTCGTCTAACTGCGAGACCTGCGGCGTCGTGTAGTAGGCGCCGGAGGCCTCGCTGGGCTCGGCGTCCTCGACGGTGCGGGCGCAGCCGGCGACGGCCCGCGCGAGCAGGGACTTGCCGCTCCCGGTCGGCGCGCGGACGAGCACCACGTCGTTCCCGGCCGCGAAGGCGTCGCGAATGTCGCGGAGGGCCTGCTCCTGATTCCCGCGGTAACTCGGGGCGGGAAACGCGTCGAAGATCCGCTCGGGGTTCACCGTTCGACTCACTGCGCGGCCGAGCCCTAAAGGCTACGGACCGTTGCGCCGACTGAAGGCGCCGTCGTGTCGACCGACCGGAATAATCGTGACCGCTCGAGCCGCGGCAACCGGACCGATGGGTGGCGCGGAATCCGCTCGAGTCCCTCGCCTCCGGCCGGTAGGTGGCGTATACCAGGGGGTAGCGGCCTGATTACAAATACGAAATCCGCCATCGGACCGACGTGCGGAAGGGTCGCTCAGCGGTAGAGCACCGCGGTGCCCTTGGCCCGCGGCGGCGTCAAGCCTCGTGGCGTTCAAATCCCACCCCTTCCGCTTGCGGTGCGGTTGTGGTTGCAGTTGCGGTGTGGTGCGGTAATGCAGTGCGGTGCGGTTCGGTGCGGTTCGATGCGCTGCGGGCTCCCCCGCATCAGTACGGTTCCAGTGTGCCAGTGCTCACGTGTCCGTGGTCGTGGGTTCGACTGCCCCTGTCAGGTCAGTTCCCACGGTCGTCTCCACACTCTACGCTGTCCATTTTTCCCGACGCGCACGTCACGGCCTACAGCACGCGCAACTGCGACGTCTCACCGTCCTGCTCGAGGCGCTCGACGTCCGCGGCGGTCGGCTCGTCCGGCAGGGCCTCGATGCAGGGGTAACACAGCAGGTGCTCCGACCCGTCCTCGAGTTCCAGGGTCATCGCGGTCCCCTCGCTGCCGTCGCGGTCGCCGAACGTCCAGAGGTTGGGGACTCCGCCGGCGACCGAAATCCGTCGGCCGCAGCCGTCGCAGGTGTTCTTGCCCATATGTGGGGCTAGGAATCGAACGCTGAAAGCCGTTCTCCTCGGGTCGGCAAGGACGTGCTCGAACCGGCGGCTGCGGACGCGAGACCCCGTCGAACCGGCAAAACGATGCGCCGGGCGAGGCGTTATCCCGTCCGAAACGGTAGCTTCGCGTATGGAGGTGCACTGCGAAGGCTGTGCGGGCTGTTGTATGGACTGGCGACCGCTGACGGACGGCGACGCCGCGGGCGGCCGGCGCAGGGCCGCGCTCGACGACACGACGCGGGAGTCCCTCGACGGCGATCCCAACTTCGTGCCGCTCACCCGCGGCGAAGTCCGGACGTTCCTCGAGCGCGGCATGGCGGCCGCCCTGACCCCGCGGTTCTGGCACGCCGCCGACGAGGCAGAAGCGGTCGAGATCGACGGCTACGAGGTCGCGTCCGTCGCCGACCGCCCGGTCTTCTTCGTCGGCCTCCGGAAGCCGCCGAAGCCGGTCGCTCCCTTCGGCCGTGAAGGCGAATCGTGGCTTCCGACCTGCGTCTTCCTCGACCCGACGACGCTGCAGTGTCGCATCCACGACAGCGACCTCTACCCCGCCGAGTGCGGCGCCTACCCGAAACACAACCTCGCGCTCGAGCAGGAAACCGAGTGCGAGCGCGTCGAAGCGGCCTTCGGCGGCGACGGCGATCGGCTCGTCGACGATTCGGTGCCCGACGACCTCGAGGACCTCCTGCTGGGCTCGCAGGCGATCGGGGAGAAACTCTTCTGTCACCCGGTTCCCGAGCGCCTCGAGGGGATCGTCGACCGCGTCGCGACGGGCGAGCTGACTCGAGAGGACCGCGCCGAGTGTCTCGCGGTCGCCGCGGCCTCGAGTCCGGGCACCGTCGCGATTTCCGAGTACCACTACGAGTGGGGGAAAGAGCGGGCGCTCGAGGCGACGGCGGCTGACGACGCGGACGACGCCGAGTCGTGGCTCGGGCCGGCGATCCGCGAGTGGGAACGGCGCCGCGAGGGGGCCAGCGCTGCCGACGGCGGATCCGTCCCGCCGGCGAGCATCGCCGACGACATCGAAACGGAGCGCGGCGCACCGGAGACGCCCGGTTGGGACGCCCTCGAGTCGTAACGCAGTCGCTCTCGAGGGGAAACGGAACGCGGACGCCGACGAGCCGCACCGTCACTGGTACCGCGAGCTGTGAGAGTCGTACGGCTCGAGACAGCGATCGGTGCTACTTCGACTTCGTCTTGATCTGCTCGAACTGATCGAGAAGTTCCTCTGTAGACTCGCCGGAGTCGTATTCGACCTCGCCGTGGTAGATCGTCCGCTCGTCGTCGAAATCGGCATCCACCCTCGAGGATTGGTGTTCGCGTCGCTCGTGTTCATCCTCGTCATAGGCACCCATTGACATGGCAATCATGCACATGTAGTCGCGTCACACACATCAATGTAACGGTCGTTCATGTCGGGTCGGCGCGTAAAACGTATGGCCGCCCGCGGCGTAGGAATCCCGTGGCACAGCCGCTTCGCTTTCGCTACTCGCCCGAGACCTGGAGCGAGCAGCGGGTCCGACAGGACATTTTACAGCCGCTCCGGTCGAATATCGGCGCCCGCGCCGTGACGCCGCGGTTCGAGATCGGGGCCGACTGGACGACGCACCGATTCGAGATGCAAAACGGCGACCTCGCCCTATTCGCACACGGCGGCGACGGGGGCGGCGGCTACTGGATGGGGAACACGGAAACGCCGTCCTCGCTGTGGCGCACCGACAAGTTCGGCTGGACGGAGGTGCCCTACCACGTCGCCCGATGGACCCAGCGGGAACTGCTCGCGACGCTTCACGAGGAGGACCCCTGGCTCGCCGACTACCCGCACCTCTCGTGGTTCTTCTTGCCGGTCTTCATGTCCAAGGACGGCCGCGAATCGACGCGGGCGTTCTTCCGCGAGTACGCGGCCGGCTTCCCCGATGCCGACCGCCGCGAAACGACCCAATTTTTCGAAGACTTCCTTTCGACCGGCGCACTGGACGACTACCGACACGTCATGGCCGGCAAACTCGGCACCAGCAACCACGTCGACCGCGTCCGCATGAGCGCGACGATGGGGGAGTTCATCGCCGCGAAGATCCTCACCGAGGCGGGCTACGACGTCGTCCCCGAGATCGAGGTGACGACGGGTCACTCGCTGGATTTCCGCGCCGAAGACCCCGCGACGAACACGAACGTCCTCGTCGAAGTCACCCGACCGCAGCCCCCGACCAACCGCGCAGCCAGCGGCCCCGTCGCCGCCGTCCGGGATACCGCCGAAACGAAGACGAACGGCCAACTCTCCCGGCACGGCGGCGGCGCCGTCCTCTTCGTCGACTGCTCGAGTTTCCGCGACGACAGCTGGGCGGCCGTCCGCGGCGAACAGCCGGACGTGCGCCACCGGCCGGCGGTCGTCTACCGCGCCCGCCCCGACGGCCGCGTCGAAGGCTACCGGAAGGGGTCGGTGCCGCTCGAACTCGAGAACGTGATCGAGTTTCTAGACTGAGCGCTGCGGAGTAGTGCTGTTCCGTAACAGGAGGAAGTCGTGTACCGCTCGCGTAGCGAGCGGTTTCTCCGAGCGTGCCGTCGGCGCGCTCGGCACTTTTTCATCGAAGTTTTTGCGCGAGGGTTCGCCTTCGGCGAACCCGACGCGGAAAAAGTTCGCTAGAAGGACACGGCGTCGGGCGAGTAGGGGCTCCCGACCGGAGTCGGGTCCCGGTCGCTGTATCCGACGCGACCGACCGCCTTGTCGCTCACTCCAGTGTAGATGGCGAACCGCGCGTCTTCCGGCGTCTCGAAGGTTTCCGACTCGATCCGATCGAGTACGTCGCAGACCTGTTCGCTTCCGTTCGGGAGTTCGAGCGTGTGCTCGCCGCAGTCTGCGATCAGTTCCTCGGTCGTCGCGGGGTAGTCGTAGTCGTCGATGACGTCGCCGGTGCCGTTTAGCAGCATTACACCCAATCCTCAGTGAACAATGATTATAAACATTGTCCATAATTGTTTTCTAGCGAGCCAATGGAGATTATATTCCTAATATGCCACGGCGTCTCGCGGTGCGAGCGCGAAGAAACGCCTTTCCGGACGGGCCCGTTCGAGTGAGCTATGCCATACGCGGATCTGCACGTCCACACGACGCGGTCGGACGGCAGCCTCGAGCGCGCGGCGGTCCCCGAGGCCGCCCGCCGCGCCGGCGTCGAGGTCGTCGCGCTGACCGACCACGACCGCCTGCAGCCGGTCTCCGAGCCGATCGTCGAGCGCGAGGGCGTGACGATCGTCAACGGGATCGAACTCCGCGTGGAGGTCGACGCGGAAACTGCCGACCGCGGGGACGGCCGTCTCGACGGGCAGCGCGTCGACCTCCTCGGTTACGGCGTCGAGCCGACGCCGGCGCTCGAGGAACTGGTCGACGCGATCCAGACGAACCGGATCGAGCGCGGCCGGGCGATCGTCGAGCGCGTCGAGGATCGGCTGGGGATCGACCTCGACGTCCCGATCGACGAGGGATTCGGACGGCCCCACGTGGCTCGAGCGATCGACGTCCATCCCGACACCGACTACGACTACGAGGGCGCGTTCGACGACCTCATCGGCAACGGCGACCCCTGTTTCGTTCCCCGGGAGATTCCGTCCTTCGAGCGCGGGCAGCGGGTGCTCTCGGACGCGTGTTCGCTCGTCTCGCTCGCCCATCCGCTCCGGTATCCCGACCCCGAGTCCGCGCTCGCGCTGACGGCCGACCTCGACGCCGTCGAACTGTGGTACCCATACGACCGCGACGTCGACCGCGGGATCGTCGAGCGGGCGATCGACCGCCACGACCTACTCGCGACCGGCGGCAGCGACGCACACGAGGACGTACTGGGCGTCGCCGGCCTGACTCGCGACGCCTACGAGCGGCTCGGGCTGTCAGCAGAGTAACGGGAATTGCGGCCGATAGCGGAGGGTTCAATGCGGCGCAGGTCGTATACGTGTGTATGCATTGCCACTACTGCGACCGCGAAGCCGCCTTCGCAGCAGAATCCGACGGGCTGAAAGTTGGACTGTGCGAGGAGCACTTCCGGGAGCGGTTGCAGGAGCTAGCCGAAGCGGACGGGCTCGAGCAGCTCAAAGAGCAAGTCGACGTCGACCGAGCCGAGTAAGGTCGGACGCGGCGACGGGCTGCACTGCCTACTGAGACACGGCGAACGACCGATAGTTGCAGTCGCTTTTCGACCCGCGGGAGCAGGAAGGGCAGCAACGGGTGTAGAATAACGTAAGCAGCCGGAACTCGATATCTCGAGGCAGAGCGGAGAGGAGCGTCGACGCCAGACCGAACCGCGTGATCGACTCGATTAGGCCGACCGACCGGCGTCGACGTCGATCGCGTCGACCGGGCAGACGTCGACGCAGAGCATGCAGTCGATGCACTGGGCCTCGTTGGCCGGGTCGGCCTTTCGCTCGCTTTCGGGGTGGCCCGGCGTGTCGACCCACTCGAAGACGTCGACCGGGCAGTCCTCGAGACAGGCGCCGTCGGCGAGACAGATGTCGAAGTCGACCGCGACGTGCGTGCCGTGGATGCCGAGTTCCTCGGGCTCGTCGACCGGCCCCCAGACGGCGTGGCCCTCGTGCTCGTCGACCTGCTCGCGGTTTTCGTGAAACTGTGGATCGATAGCCATGTTATCCGGTGAAAACGGGCGACGCGCACTTAAACGTGCGGAATCGGGGGACGCTCGAGTGGCGAGATTTCGAGCCGAGGCATTCCTGCGGGGCGCTCTCGATGCACAAACGGATTTTACTCGCGAGCGCTCGAGCCGAGAGTATGGATCTGGACGTCCGCGAACTGACGACGGAGGCCGAGCGTCGCGAGGCGGTACCGATCCTCCGGCAACTGTGGACCGAGCGATCGCCGGAGGAGGTGCTCGCGTGGACGGCTGAGGAGGAGTATCGGTTGTTCGGCGGCTACGTCGATGGTGTGAGCGATGGGACCAGCACGGGCGAAACGGACTCTGAACCCGAGTCGGAACTGGTCGCCGTCGCCGGCGTCGTCGTCACTCACGTCCTTCACCACGCCCGGAACGCGTGGCTCTACGATCTGGTCGTCGACGAGCCGCGACGGGGGCAGGGAGACGGCACCGCGATGCTCGAGCACGTCGAATCGTGGGCCGACGAGCAGGGGTGTGAGGGCGTCGCGCTGGTCTCGCCGCGGTCGAAGGCGGCGACGCACGAGTTCTACGAGGAGCGGGGCTACGAGCGATGGGGGTACGTCATCGAGAAGGGGTGCTGACCACGGAAGGCGAGCGACGGTTACTGTCCGCGCGGGTCCTCGCCTCGAGGCGTCCCCTCGAGGTGGCCGATCCGATTGTCGAGCAGTTCGCGGATCCAGACGGCGAAGCCGTGATCGCGGCCGTACGTCCAGACGGCCATCTCCTGAACTACGTCGGGAAGGTCGCCGTCCTTGACGCCGGCCGCGACGATCGCCTGCTGGTCGACCAGGAGGAGTTGACCCGGCCACTCGTCGTACACGTCGTTGGTCGACGCGAGATCCGGTGCGACGACGATCTCGGCGTCCGGAACCTCATCGGCGTACTCCGCCTGAACGCCCTCGGACGGTACCTCGACGTACACTGTGACGCCCCGCTCGGCGGCCGAGCGCAGCGCCTCGCGGATCTGTCGGTCGACGACCGACGTCGCGGCGACGAGGTAGTGGATCGTGTCCTCGGCCTCCTCGAGGAAGGTGACGACGCGGTCCGTGACGTGTTCCTTCTGCGTGATCGACCACATCCCCTCGTCGTCCGGGGCATTTGGCTCCTCGACCTGCTGGAGCGCGTTCTCGGCGGCGTTGATCCGGGAGTCGTAGTCCTCTCGAATGCGACGACACGCCGTGTCGACCGGGACCGCCCGGTACTCGCGGGGATCGGTCTGCTGGACCTCGACCAGCCCCTTCCGGTCGAGGCGCTCGACGGTGTCGTACACCCGCGATCGCGGCACGTCCGCGACCTGACTGACCTCGCGGGCCGTCCCCTTCGAGATGCGCGTTAGTGCGACGAAGCACCGCGCCTCGTACTCCGTGAGTCCGAGCTCCTCGAGTGCACCGACGGCCTCTTCGGCATCGCTACTTGACACAGTTTTACTGACGAGAAGCCCCGAATGCGGTAAAGTTCGCACCTTTCATCGGACGGGTCGGTCGGCGAACTCGCTCGAGTGCGGAGGTCAGTACTCCAACCCGAGCGCCCAGTTGCCCGCGAGCGCGACGACGACCAGCGCGAGCAGGGCGGCGAGGACGGCGAAGGCGACGCCCCAGCCGGCTAGATCCGCCACGAGCCCGGTTCCGGCCGATCCCGTCGCGCCGACGATTCCGTAGACCGTCCGAATCAGTCCGAAGCCGACGCCCCGTTCGACGCTCGAGAGGGCGTCGATAAAGCGCGGCAACAGCGCCGCGCCCCAGCCGAGGCCGATCCCGAGCAGGACGACCGCGGTCGCGATAGCGACGATACCGGGCACGGCGATCAGCAGTCCGAATCCGGTCGCGGCCAGCACCATACAGCCCGCGGTCGCGACGTCCCGGCCGAACCGGTCCGATATCGCGCCGACGCCGACCTGCGTGACCGTCTGGACGACGAAGTAGGCCGCGAAGACGGCGCCCGCGAAGGGCGTCGACTGGCCGCGATACTCGACGAGAAAGGTCGGCAAGAAGGAGGCCGTCGCCTGCCAGACGAACGCGCCAGCGACGGCGAGACAGATCGGAAAGGCGATCGTCGGCCGAGTGAGCAACTCGGCGGCCGGCTCGAGATCGAGCCGCTCGCGCATGGGTTGGTCCGGCCGGGCCGGCGGCGTCGGCCGCACCCGCCGGGCGAACAGGTAGAAGATCGGCAGGGCGATGACGGCGCCGACGGCGACGGCGGGCCGCCAGCCGTAGCGGACGCTGATCCAGGCCGCGACCGGCGGCGCGACGAGGCCGGCGGCGGGCCCGCCGCTGTTGTGGACGCCGATCGCGGTCCCGATCTCCGCGTAGGTCTTGATCAGCAGCGTCGTCGCGACGCTGTAGTGGAGCCCGGCGACGGCCCCGAGGACGACCGTCGCGCCGACGAAAACCGCGAAGCTCGGCGCCAGCGCGAGGAAGAGGCAGGCGATTGCCGTTCCGCCGAGCGAGACGAGGATGATCGGCCGCTCGCCGTAGCGGTCCGCGAGGACGCCGCTGGGGTACTGCGAGAGGAAGTAAGCCATCCACATCCCCGAGAGGGCGAGGCCGATCGTCGCGTTCGAGACGCCGAAGTTCGCAGTTAGCTGCGGGACGACCGGACTGATCGCCACGCGTCCGGCCATCGTCCCGAAGAAGGCCAGCGTCGACAGCGCGAGCACGGTCTCCCGGTAGCGCCACCGCGTCCTCGTCGTCGTTCGTGCGCCAGAATCGTACTCCATCCGGTCGAGTTGTCCCTCGTTCCGAACGGATGAGCGTGTTGCCGGCACGGCCCAGCGGGCGATTCCGGCGCTGTGGCCGCGTCGCGAGGTCGGCCGATCGAACCGGGACTCGAGGGCGACTTATTAGGCGGCATTCGCAAGCAACGCCGGAAGATAACGGTCGCTGGCTTGAGGTACCCGGTGTGGTATGAACTACCAACTGTTCTCGAGGGTTGCTCGAGGGTGGGAGCATGATCGGTGAACAGGTTACCGATCCGGTGGTACTGACGATGATCGGCTACTTCGCGCTGACGCTGGCGGTCGGGCTGTGGTACGGTCGCGGCGCCGGCGAGGGGTACGTGGAGTTCACCCTGGCCGGGCGGGACCTGAGCCTGCCGGTCTACCTGATGACCTACTTCGCGACGTTCACGGGCGGCGGGCTCACGATGGGGATCGCCCAGCAGGCGTTCGTCGAGGGGATCAGCGCGCAGTGGTACGCGATGACCCAGGGGTTAGCGTGGATGACGATGACGCTGTTCATCGGTTTCATCTACTCGTTCGAGGTCGTCAGCGTCCCCGAACTGCTCGGCCGCGTGTACGGCGACTACACGAAGTACTTCGCCGGGCTGTTCACCGTCCTCGGACAGGTGGCCCTGACGGCCGGCCAGACGATCGGCATGGCGTCGGTCCTGTCGGTCGTCACCGGGATCGACCTCAACACCGCGTTCTGGGTGAGCGTCGCCATCTTCGTCGGGCTCACCGCCTACGGCGGGATGAATACGGTCGCGTACACCGACACGCTGCACGGGGTCGTCATCATCATCGGGATGCTCGTCGCGATTCCGCTGGCGGTGACGAACGTCGGCGGCATTGGGACCATTACGGCCTCAGTGCCGCAGGGCCACACGAACTGGATCGGCGTCGGCGTCGTTCAGATCGGCACGTGGTACCTGATGTACATCACCGTCGCCGGCGCCCAGCAGCAGATGCTCCAGCGCACGTGGTCCGCCCGGAACCGGCGGGTCGCGATGTTCGGCACCTTCCTCGCGGGCACGATCATCGTCGGCTACGGCATCCTCACCGCCACGGCGGGCATGATCGCCAACGCGCAGGGAGCCGACATCGAGTCCTCGATGGCGTTCGCCTGGACGATCACGAACATCCTGCCGGACGCCTTCGCGGGCCTGCTGCTGGCCGCGGCCGTCTCGTCGGTCATCACCGGCGCTGACTCGTTCCTGCTGGCGGGCGCGACGAGTTTCGTCAACGACCTCTACATCCCGCTGCGGGGCGGCCAAGATCAGCTCGCGGACGCTCACCTCGTCGTCGTAACCCGGTTGACCATCGTCGGCTTCGGCGTCGGCGCCGCGCTGATCGCCTTCAGCGGCATCGAGATCATCGTCATCAACACGCTCGGCATGGGCATCATGTCCGTGCTGTTCGCGGGTCTGGTGATGATGCTCTGGGACGGTACCGTCCGCGAGGCGGGGCTGCCGGGCTTCATCGTCGGCGGCCTCGTCTTCGTCGTCTGGGAGTTCGGGCTCGGCTCGCCCGAGTTCTTCGGTCAAGGGCAGGTCGAACCGGCCGTCCCCGCGACGGCCGCGGCGATCCTCACGATCTGGCTCGTCAGCGTCGCCTACGACGGCGAGCAGTTCGACAACGAGGAGATCCAGGAGCACGCGAGCCGCGACATGGATCGGCTGACCGCCGGCGACGTGACGGAGGTGGCCGACGACTGAGGCGACTCTCGGCGACTCGAGCAGCCGGTCCCGCGTCCGTCTCGGATCGCTCGAGAGAGCCGCGCCGCTTTTGACCCGGCCGTTTCTAGGGTGGATATGGACCTTACACATCGCCCCAGACGGCTCCGCCAGGACGGCGTGCGCGGGCTCGTCAGCGAGACGAGCCTCGAGCCGACCGACTTCATCGCGCCGGTGTTCGTCGACGCGACGACCGACGAACGGGTGCCGATCGAATCGATGCCCGGCCACGAGCGCGTGCCGATCGACGAGGCGGTCGCCCGCGTCGAGGAAGTCCTCGAGACCGGCGTCGAAGCGGTCATGCTGTTCGGGATTCCCGAATCGAAAGATGCCGAGGGAACCCGCGCGTGGGCCGAAGATGGTGTCATCCAGGAAGCCACGCGTCGAGTCACCGCTGAAACCGAGGCCTACGTCATCACCGACGTCTGCCTCTGCGAGTACACGACCCACGGCCACTGCGGCCCGCTCGAGGAGGAACTGCGCGGCGAGGACCACGAGCACGGCCCCGCCTGCGACCACGATCCTGACCCGACCCTAACCGTCGACAACGACGCCGCCCTCGAGTCGCTCGCCCGGACCGCCGTCTCCCACGCCGAGGCGGGCGCGGACATGGTCGCACCGAGCAGCATGATGGACGGCATGGTCGGCGCCATCCGCGCAGGCCTCGACGACGAGGGGTACGAACACGTCCCGATCATGAGCTACGCGGCGAAGTACGAGAGCGCCTTCTACGGGCCGTTCCGCGATGCGGCGGATGGTGCCCCCTCGTTCGGCGACCGCCGCCACTACCAGATGGACCCCGCCAACTCGCGCGAAGCCCTGCGGGAAGTACGTCTCGACGCCCAGGAGGGCGCCGACGTGATGATGGTCAAACCCGCACTCCCCTACCTCGATATCGTCAGCGCCGTCCGCCGGGAGTTCGACCACCCCGTCGCCGCCTACAACGTCTCCGGCGAGTACGCGATGCTCCACGCCGCCGCCGAGAAAGGCTGGCTCGACCTAGAGGAGGTCGCCCGCGAGTCGCTGCTGTCGATCAAGCGGGCCGGCGCGGATCTGATTCTCACCTACTTCGCCGAGGACGTCGCATCTGAACTGTAGATCGGAACCCGATCACCGTTCTTTGGAGTTCAGACTGGGCGGAGGACCCAAGCTATTCGGACGAACGTCCATCGGTCCTCGATACTCAGCATACAACTGGCAACATCTGCCGCGCGCGAGCCGGCAATGGCGTTTTTGGCGCCGTTTCGGCGGCGATCCGGACGAACCCCGACCTAATTTCGATTGACGAACGTCGAATATATAACCACGTCTCGAAAAACACTCGATGTTCAACGCCCTTATACACATTAAATTACCTCTAGATTTGTTCGGTTGTCCCTATTACTAGCCCATTTTGAGACAGATGTCAACGCTAATCCTTATATGGAGATGGTCCATCGGAATCAGACGTGATTCAGAAGACAACCATGAGCCCGAACGATTCAGACGTGGACATTCGTCTACAACCCAACGGACGCGCTACGGAACTGACGGAGGTGCGTGAGTGATGGAACCGACCGTCCTCCAGACCGAGGTCGAGATGCTGACCGAGGCGATCAACTACACGTGGATCCTGGTCGCCACGTTCCTGATCTTCTTCATGCACGCCGGCTTCGCCATGCTCGAGGCGGGGCAGGTACGCTCGAAGAACGTCGCGAACCAGCTGACGAAGAACCTGCTGACGTGGTCGGTCGGCGTGACGGTGTTCTTCTTGATCGGCGCCACCGTGGAGGGCCTCGTCGCCGGAAACGGACTGTCGTTCCAGTTCGAGAGCGCTGCGTCGGGCTGGATCGACTGGCTGTACGGGGCCGTCTTCGCGATGACGGCGGCGACCATCGTGTCAGGGGCCGTCGCCGGCCGCGCGAAGCTCCGCGCGTACGTCACGTACACCTTCCTGCTGGCCGCGGTGATCTACCCGGTCGTCACCGGCCTCACGTGGGCCGGCGAGCACCTCGCGTACGGCGACGTCCTGTTCCACGACTTCGCGGGCGGGATGATCGTTCACGGCATGGGCGGCATCGCCGGGCTCACCGCCGCGTGGGTGCTCGGGCCGCGCATGGACCGATACAATAGCGACGGCACGGCGAACGTCATCCCCGGCCACTCGCTGACCTTCGCCGCGCTCGGCACGCTGATCCTCGCGTTCGGCTGGTACGGCTTCAACGTCGGTACCTCGGCGATCATCGGCGAGGGCGCGTTCCTCGGCGACCAGCTCGGTCGCGTCGCCCTGACGACGACGGTCGCGATGGCCTGCGGCGCGATGGGCGCCGGACTCGTCGCCTGGCTCAAGACCGGCAAAGTCGACACGCTGTACGTCGCGAACGGACTGCTGGCCGGCCTAGCCGCGATCACCGCGATCCCCGACACCACCGCGTGGTGGGGCGCGTTCGTCGTCGGCGGTCTCGCAGGCATCCAGCTGCCGCTCGTCTTCGAGTTCGTCGAGCAGTACCTGAAGATCGACGACGTCTGTGCGGTCTTCCCCGTCCACGGCTCCGCGGGGGTCCTCGGAACGTTGCTGTTCCCGTTCGTCGCCGCGCCGGGCGTCGTCGAGAGCGTCACGAACGCGTTCGTCGCTCAGGTCATCGGCGTCGTCGTCATCACCGCCTGGACGGTCGTCGCGACCGGCCTGATCTGGTTCGTGTTCAAGGCCGCCGGCCAGGCCCGCGTCTCCCCCGAACACGAGCGCGACGGGCTCGACGTCTCCGAACACGGCGTCGACACCTACCCCGAGTTCGGTCAGCACGACGTCGACGTCGCGACCGACGGCGGCGAACTCCGTACTGACGGCGGCACGGACGAGAAGATCATCCGCACGGACGGAGGCAAACCTAACGACGGCGAACTCAAGATGATCACCGCGATCATCCGTCCCGACAAGCTCGGCGACGTCAAGAAGGCCCTCGCCGAAGTCGGCGCGCCGTCGCTGACCGTCACCAACGTCTCCGGCCGCGGCTCACAGCCCGCGAAGAAGGGCCAGTGGCGCGGCGAGGAGTACACGGTCGACCTCCACCAGAAGGTCAAAATCGAGTGCGTCGTCGCCGACATCCCGGCCCAGGACGTCGTGGAAGCGATCGGCGAAGCTGCCAACACCGGCGAGCCGGGCGACGGCAAGATCTTCGTGATCCCCGTCGAGGGCGCCTACCAGGTCCGCACCGGCAAGACCGGACAGGACGCGGTCTAAGCGCTCGGCGACTCCACGTCCCTCGCTGTTATCGCTGTCAATCGAGACGCTGTATCCGTGGCGCTGTTCGGACAGCGGGCGCGGATTTCGGTTCGATCGGCTTCGGTTCGGTCTTCATTTTGGCCTCGAGTTCGAGCGCCGGGTATCATGTTCGGGAGCGGCTGCGAGCGGACCTCGGTACTACTTTGCCGTCGCGTTTCCTAGGGCCGGATATGAACGAAGACAACTCGCGCGAGCTGTACGATCGAGCGCTGTCGGTCATGCCCGGCGGCGTTAACTCCGCCGTGCGAGCGGCGATCGAACCGTACCCGTTCTTCGTCCAGAAAGGCGACGGCGGCCACGTGATCGACGCGGACGGGAACCGCTACGTCGACTGGGTGCTGGGACTCGGCCCGCTGCTTTTGGGCCACGACCTCCCCGAGCCCGTGCAGGCCCGTATCCAGCGGAAGGCCAGCGAGGGACCGATGTACGGGACGCCGACGGAGATCGAGGTCGACCTCGCGGAGTTCGTCGTCCGCCACGTTCCGAGCGTCGAGAAGATCCGGTTCGTCAACTCCGGGACGGAGGCGACGACCTCGGCGGTCCGGCTCGCACGCGGCTACACAGGTCGCAACAAGATCGTCGTCAACCAGGGCGGCTACCACGGCGCCCAGGAGTCGACGCTGGTCGAGGGCGACGCCGAGAATCCCCGGCCCTCCTCGGCGGGCGTCCCGCAGTCCTTTGCGGAACACACGCTGCCGGTACCGTTCAACGACGAGGAAGCGGTCCGCGAGGTCTTCGAGGAACACGGCGACGACATCGCCGCGGTGCTCACCGAACCCATCCTCGGCAACTACGGCATCGTCCAGCCCGAGGACGGCTACCACGAGTTCCTCCGCGACATTACGGCAGAGCACGGCTCCCTACTGATCTTCGACGAAGTGATTACGGGCTTCCGCGTCGGCGGCCTCGGCTGCGCCCAAAGCGAGTTCGGCGTCACGCCCGACCTGACTACCTTCGGCAAGATCATCGGCGGCGGCTTCCCCGTCGGCGCCATCGGCGGTCGCGCCGAGATCGTCGAGAACTTCACCCCCTCCGGCGACGTCTTCCAGGCCGGCACCTTCTCCGGCCACCCCGTCACGATGGCCGCCGGCCTCGAGACGCTCAAATTCGCCGCCGAGAACGACGTCTACGACCACGTCAATGGCATCGGCGAGCAGCTCCGGACCGGCCTCGAGGAGATCGTCGCCGAGCAGGCGCCGGAGTACACCGTCGCCGGGACGGACTCGATGTTCAAGGTGATCTTCACCCGTGACGGTGAGGCCCCAAAGAACGCCGCCGACGTCAAGAACGCCGAGACCGACCGCTGGCGTCGCATCTTCTGGGGGAAGATGAAAGAGCAGGGCGTGTTCCTCTCGCAGAACCAGTTCGAGTGCCAGTTCGTCAGCTACGGCCACACCGAGGAAGACGTCGAGCGGACCCTCGAGGCGTACAAGGAGGCGCTGTAGGCGCCTGAGTAGCACCCGGCCGGACCGATCAGCGTCGCCGCCTTAGTTCTCGACCGCAGGCGCCGGTTTCGACTCACTGGTAGACTGGGCGGGGGTCGCTGTTGGCAGTTCGACCGCGAACGTGCTTCCGTCAGCACCGGTCTCGACGAGTTCGACCGAGCCGTCGAACTGGGTTACCAGCCGCCGGACCAGATAGAGACCGAGCCCGTGGTTGCTCCCGCGACCTTCGACCCGTTCGAAGAGGACATCGACCTCCGCGTCCGGGATTCCGGGTCCGTTGTCCGCGATTTCGATCCGGACGGTATCCGGTCCGGGTTCGACCGTCACCGAAACGCGCGGCCGCTCGGCGTCGTTGTGTTCGACCGCGTTCACGAGGAGGTTCCCGAAGACGCGAGCGACCAGTTCGTTCGCTCGGACGTGTACCGGCGAAGGGATCGACGTCTCGAGTGCAACCGGCCCCCACTTGTGCTCGAGTTTCTCGAGTTCGTCGCGCAGGACGCGGGAGACGTCGATCGGCTCGCGGGTCCACTCGCCGTCGGTCGTCCGGAGGAGCACCCTGACGTCGTCGATCACGGTCGCCATCTCGTCGGCCTCGTCCATGACGACCGTCGCCCACTGCCGCTGCTGGTCGGTCGTCGCGGCCTCCTCGCGCAGCAGCGACGCGTAGCCGTTGATAACCGTCGCGGCGTTTAACACCTCGTGGCGGAGGACGGTGTTGAGGTAGTCCAGGTAGTCCCGCTGCTCCTCGAGGTGCGCGGCCCGAAGCGCGGCCCGCTCGGCGGCCAGCGAGCGTTGGATGGCCCGCGCTTCGATGCAGCCGATCAGTAGCCCGACGCCGGCGCCGAGGGCGACGGCCCATCGGATCCACCCGACGACAATCGCCCACCAATTCGGCGGCATAACGGCAATGATCGGGACGTTGATGAGTAGAAAGGTGAACACGCTGCCGAGGATCCATCCGGCTATCCGCGGGTACCGAGACGGCGAGAGATCGGCCCCGCGAAGCCAGTACCCGCCGAACGCGATACCGGCGAGGAAGGGAAGCGTCGTAACGACGCCGATCAGAAAGACGCCGTCTGTGACAACTGTCGAACCGACGGCGAGGAGCACGCCGATTTCGGTGAGTAAAACGAGCGTCAGTAGCGCGCCGAATCCGAGTACGTACTCGGGGAGCCGATCACCGACACCGATATCGATACCGGCGAGTCGGTGCATACGCCATACTTTCCGCCGAGTTTGTTAGCAGTTCTGGCCCGGTTTGTAGCGCCGTCGTCACGACTGCACCGAAAACGGCCCGCTGCTCGAGCCGTCAGTTGTCAGTTGTCTGCCGTCAGTCGTCGTCGCTAACCGGCTCGGCCGGATCGGTCGGATCGATCGCGTCGCTGTCGCCGAAGATCCGGTCGGCGATGACGTGACTGTGCGTCTCCTCGGCGGTCGGCTTCCGCTGGAACAGCAGTTTCGCGACCACGTCCCAGGCGAAGATTCCGGCACCGGCGATCAGCAGCGTGTCGCCGGGCATGCGCAGCCAGAACAGCGTCTGGATGATACCGCTGTTGTAGAACTCGAGGCTGCGCGAGGCGGCGTAGCCCTGCGTGAACGCGGTCTCGAGTTGCAGGAAGCCGACGGGCAGCAGCGACAGGAACAGCATCAGCGCGAGCCCGACGTTGCACAGCCAGAACGACCAGGTCAGGCGCCGCTCGGACCAGTGGGACTCGCGGGTGGTCACCCGGAGGATGTAGACGGCCATCCCCATCGCGAGGAAGCCGAAGGCGCCGAACATCGCGCCGTGGGCGTGGGCGACCGTGAGGTAGGTCCCGCTCTGGAAGTAGCTGATCACCGGCAGGTTGATGAAGAAGCCGATGACGCCCGCGCCGAAGAAGTTCCAGACGCTCGAGGCGACGATGAAGTAGAAGACCATCCGGTAGGGGAAGTCCTTCGACGCCCCGTCCATGGCGCGGTACTGGCCGAGCGCCTCGTAGAGGATAAAGAGCAGCGGGATGAACTCGATGGTCGAGAAGACGCTGCCGATGGGCAGCCAGACCTCGGGGAGGCCGGCCCACCAGTAGTGGTGGGAGACGCCGATAACGCCGCTGCCCATCACCAGCGCAGCCTGGAAGATGACCGCCTTTTCGGCGGACTTCTTGCGCAGGAGGTTCATCGAGACGAGCGTCAGGGCGATGACGACGAGGATGAAGAACTCGAAGACGCCCTCGACCCACATGTGGACGACCCACCAGCGCCAGAACTCCGTGACGACGATGTTCGTCCGGGGCGTGTAGAGGAAGCCGGCCATAAAGAGCAGGCCGATCGAACCGCCCGCGTAGACGATCATGTGGGCGAGCCCGTAGCGGGGTTCGCGGTCCAGCAGCGGTTTGAAGCCGCGGGCCACGAGGGCGGTCCAGCCGAGGAAGCCGACCAGCAGACCGGCCTGCCAGACGCGCCCGATCTCTAAGTACTCGAGGCCCTCGTTACCGAGCAGCCACCACAGTTGGCCGTCGAAGAAGTTGTTGATGCCCAGCCAGATGCCCGCGAGCGCGCCGACGGCGACGACGAGCAGGGCGCCGATCAGCCCCTTGACGTACAGGGCCTGCTTGCGCGGCTCGCGGCCGGTCAGCAGCGGCGCGAGGAAGAGGCCGGCGCCGAGCCAGATCGTCGCGATCCAGAGGATGCCGAGGTCGACGTGCCAGGTGCGGGCGATCGACCAGGGCAGGATCTGCATGATGTCGATGCCGAGGAACTCGTGGAGTCCGAAGAAGTCGTCGCGTTCGACGTAGTAGTGGGCGAGTAAGCCGCCCAGTAGCGTCTGGGCGAAGAACAGGAGCGCCCCGATGAGGACGAACCGGGAACTTAACAGCTGGCTCGGCGTGAGGTCGATCTCCTTCGGATGGGGGATCGAGACGCCCTCGGCTTCGGGTTCGGGGAGTTCGACGGCCTGGTAGAGCCAGATGGCGATCCCCGCGCCGCCGACCAGCAGCACCATCGCGATGACGCTCCAGGTCATCACCGGCCCGCCGGCGTCGTTACCCGCAGCGGGCGAGTAGGGGAAGTCGTTGGTGAACGAGGCCTCGGAGCCAGGACGGTCGGTGTGGGAGATCCAGGCCGTCCACAGCGCGAAGTCGGCGAAGTCCTCCGCGGCCTCGGCGCTCTGGACCTGTTCTTCGGGGATGCCGCGCTCGCGGTCACCCTCGTAGTAGCGCTCGACGTACTCCTGGCGGACCTGCTCGTGCGCGTAGCCTTCGGCGGCTGAGTACTCGACCTGCGTGTCGTCGTAGTTGCTCGACTGCAACTCTTGGCGGACCCGCTCGTCGATCGCCGCCTGCTGCGACGCGTCGAGATCCTCGTAGGCTACGTCGTGTTCGTTTTGCGCGTAGTAAGCGCGCATGTGCTCGGTCTTCAACTCGAGCGTGTCGGCGGTGTAGTCGGTGTCGTAGTAACTGCCGCGCCCGAGTATCGACCCCTGGTTCATCAAGCCGTTCTCTTGGAAGATTTCCTTGCCGTCGCGAACGTCGTCGCTGGTCGCGACTTGCTCGCCGTCGGGTCCGACGATCGTGTCGGGGATATCCGGCGAGTTCGCGTACGAGAGCCACGCCCCACCGCCCATGACGATGAGGTTCACGACGAAAATCGTCGCGAGGAACGTGGCGAGTTGTTTCCTGGTTACTTGCATGACGGACGATACTGAGTCGTCACACCCCGTCAAATAGGCCGAGAGTTCCTACGAACTGGAAAAACGCGCGAACAGGTTCGGGGCAGCGGTTAGGGGGACCGCGGGAATAGGTGTTCCACCGTCGCCTCGAGACTCGCCGGCGAATCGCGCCGAATCGATACGGATAACTACCGATCGAGGAAGAACTGGTTCTCGCCGTTCGAAAAGTGAGTGGAGTTCTGCGCCGTCAGTTCGGAACCGTAACGATGTCGTCTCGGTAGCTCTCGATCGCCTCGAGAACGGCCTGTCGATCGTCCCTGTCGATGTCGAACTCCGCGAGGGTGTCGTCGAGGTGGGTCGCGATCGCCTTGAAGTCCGCGGGAGTGATCCCCAGGTCGTCGTGGGCGGCTTCCATCTCCTCGCCGGTGTACTCGACGGGACCGCCGGCGACGGAGCTGATGAACTGGGTCTGGTGGGCGCGCTGTTTCTGCATGTCGACGTCGTCGAAGTAGTGTGCGACCTGCTCGTCGGCCATAACGCGATCGTAGAATCGATCGACGACCTGGGCGATACCGTCCTCGCCGCCGAGTCGATCGTACAGGGTGTCTGTCATCCACTCATATGTACCCCTTTGAAGAGAAATAATTGCCGCCCCGAACACGTTCCGCAAAAACTATGTGTGGTTGTCCCACACAAGGAGCGGATCGATCCGGAACGTCGTTCTCTCGATAGAATCGCCGAAATCGGGTACCGCGTTCGCGGACCGGTGTCACGGGAGACCGTGTCCGACCGTCGGACAAGCGTGCGCTTTTCATACCCGAGGCACCCACTGGCGCCTATGAGAACGCGCGGGACGCTGCGACTGGCGACGAGGGGGTCCACACTCGCCCGGCGACAGGCCACCCTGGTGAAGGAGGCACTGGAAGACCGCCGGTACGAGGTGGAACTCGTCACGGTCGAGACGACGGGGGACCAGATCAGGGACGAACTCATCCACCAACTCGGCAAGACGGGGGCGTTCGTCCGCGAACTCGACGAGCGCGTCCTCGAGGGCGAGCTCGACGGCGCCATCCACTCGATGAAGGACATGCCGACCGAGCAGCCCGACGAGCTCGTGACCGCCGCCGTCCCCGAGCGCGGTCGGCCGGGCGACGTGCTCGTCACCCCCGACGGCTCGACCCTCGAGGAACTCCCCGAGGGCGCCACTGTCGGTACCTCGAGCCTGCGACGTCGCGCGCAACTGCTGTCCGAGCGCGACGACCTCGAGGTCGAGCCCCTGCGCGGGAACGTCGACACGCGCCTCGAGAAGTTGCTCGCGCCCGCGCTGCAGGAGGAACACCAGCAGCGCTCCGAGGCCGATAAGGAACGCAAGGCCAACACCGGCGACGAAGACTTCGAACCGGAGTACGACCGGACCGTCGACGAGTGGTTCGACGACCTCTCGGAACTCGAGCGCCAGGCCCTCGGCCGCGAGGTCGAGACCGAGTACGACGCGATCGTCCTCGCCCAGGCGGGCCTCGAGCGCAGCGGGCTGGCCCACTACGTCGACTACCGGGAGCTGCCGACGTCGACGTTCGTCCCCGCGCCGGGCCAGGGAGCGCTCGCCGTCACCGCGACCGACGGCGAGACGGCTCGGGACATCCAGTCGGCGATCGACCATCCGCGCAGCCGCGTCGAGACGACCGTCGAGCGGACGATCCTCGCGGAACTGGGCGGCGGCTGCATCGCGCCCGTGGGCATTTACGCGGTCGTGCAGGGCGAGTACGTCCACGCCGCCGTCACCGTCTTCGACCGCGACGGCGAGGAGTCGGTGACCGGCACGCGGGACCTGCCGATCGAACGCCACGCCGAGGCCGCCCGCGAGTTCGCGCGGGACCTCGCCGATCGAGGTGCCGCGGACCTGATCGAGCGGGCGCGGAAGGAAGCGGGCGCCGACGCTGACAACGACGGCGACGCGGCCGACGCCGATGACACCGATGGCGGCAGTACTGGCGGCGTTCCCTCGGAAGATAAGCCCGCGGGAAAATAGGTAGGATATACTGAGATGGACGCACGCGACATCGAGGCCGAACCCGGCACCGTCTACCTCGTCGGCAGCGGCCCCGGCGACCCCGGGCTGTTGACCGTCAGAGCGAAAGCCCTGCTCGAGGACGCCGACGTCATCCTCCACGACAGGCTGCCGGGACCGAAGATCATCGGGATGCTGCCCGACGAGCGCTGCGAATACGTCGGCAAGCACGCCCAAGGCGAGCGAACGACGCAGTCGGAGATCAACGATCGGCTGGTCGAGTACGCCCGCAACGGCAAGAAGGTGGTCCGACTCAAGGGCGGCGACTCGTTCGTCTTCGGCCGCGGCGGTGAGGAAGCGGAGTATCTGGCGAATCACGGGGTTCCCTTCGAGGTCGTCCCCGGCGTCACCTCGGCGATCGCCGCCCCCGCCGTCGTCGGGATCCCGGTTACCCACCGTGACTACGCCTCCTCGGTCTCCTTCGTCACCGGCCACGAGGACCCGTCGAAGACCGAGTCGGCGGTCGACTGGGAGGCCTTAGCCGAGGCCGGCGGCACCATCGTCGTCCTGATGGGCGTCAAGCGACTCCCCGACTACACCAGAGCGCTGCGCGAGGCCGGCATGGACCCCGAGACGCCGGTTGCGCTCGTCGAACGCGGTACCTGGCCCCAACAACAGGTCGCGACCGGCACCCTCGAGACAATCGTCGAGGCCCGCGACGAGGTCGGCATCAAGCCGCCGGCCGTGACGGTGATCGGCGACGTCGCCGCCACCCGCGAGTCGGTACTCGACGTGCTGGAAAACGAGTACGCGCCCCTCGTCGACCGCGCGGAAGCGCAGGAGGGAGGAGCGAAAGCGACGAGCGACGGCGACGCGCCGACGGTCGCGGTCTTCCGCCCCGACGACGACCGTATCACGGACGCCGTCACTCTGCTCGAGGAACTGGACGCCGAGCCCGTTCCGGACCCGATGCTGGCCGTCGAGGCAACCGGCGCGACACCCCGGAGCGACGCCGACTACGTCGTCTTCACGAGCAAGACCGGGGCGGAACTCGTCGCCGAGGCCGGCTGGGAACCCGAGGCGGAAACCGTCTGCGCGATCGGCCCCGCGACGGCCGACGCGCTGCGCGCCGAAGGGTACGCGGTCGATCTGGTCCCCGAGGAGTTCACCTCGAGCGGCCTCGTTACCGCGCTCGAAGACCGCGTCGCGGGCGCCCGCGTCGAGGTCGCCCGCAGCGACCACGGCAGTCCCGTCCTGCTCGAGGGGCTCGAGGACGCGGGCGCGTACGTCCACGAGACGGTGCTCTACCGACTCGTCCGACCCGAGAATAGCGGCCGCTCTGCCGAGTTAGCCGCCGACGGCGAGCTCGACGCCGCCTGCTTCACCTCGTCGCTGACGGTCGAGCACTTCCTCGAGGCTGCCGCCGAGCGTGAGATCCGAGAAGAGGCGCTCGCGGGCCTCGAGGCCGCCACCGTCGGCGTCATCGGCGAACCGACCCGCGAGACGGCCGCCGAGCACGACGTCACGGTCGATCTGGTCGCCAGCGAGGCCACGTTCGAGCGCCTCGCGCGCGAGACCGTCGACGCAACGCGCGAGGACTGACCGGCCGCGCGGGCGGCACCGGCGGTTCCGGCGGTGCCGAGCGCGGATCGACCGCCGCAGGGAGAGTCCGCGACTTTATCACGAAAGCCGCCCCAAGCACATCTCGATGGCTGGGCCGATTCCCGAACTCGAGGAGCGTGCGACCCGCTGTGCGCGACGGCTGTGCGAGGCCGATCGCGTCCTCCTGGCGTCGCACATCGACGCCGACGGACTGACCAGCGCCGCGATCGCCGCGCAGGCGCTCGAGCGGGCGGCGATCCCCTTCGAGACGGTCTTCGAGAAGCAACTCGACGCGGACGCCGTCGCGGATATCGCGGCGACCGACTACGATACCGTCCTCTTCACTGACTTCGGGAGCGGCCAGCTCGATATCATCGGCGACCACGAGGACGCCGGGGACTTTACGCCGGTCATCGCGGACCACCACCAGCCGGCCGACCGCGAGACCGAGTACCACCTGAACCCGCTGCTGTTCGGGATCGACGGTGCCTCGGAGCTGTCGGGTGCCGGGGCGAGCTACGTGCTCGCGCGGGCGCTCGCCGAGGAGGCCGATCAGTCAGTTGCGGCGGACGGCGGCGCCGTCGCAGTCGATTCGGGAACGCCCGCGCGCGCCGACAACCGCGACCTCGCGGCCCTCGCGGTCGTCGGCGCCGTCGGCGACATGCAGGCCTCCGGCGGCGAACTCCACGGGGCGAACGAGCGGATCGTCGCCGAGGGCGTCGAGGCCGGCGTCCTCGAGACGGGCAAGGACCTCGCGCTCTACGGGAAACAGACCCGGCCCCTCCCGAAACTGCTCGAGTACGCCACCGACGTCCGCATCCCCGGTATCTCGAACGACGAAGCGGGCGCGCTCCGGTTCCTCGAGGACCTCGATCTCGAGTTGCAACGCGAGGAGGACGGCGAGTGGCGTCGATGGGCCGACCTCGAAAACGAGGAGAAACGGACCGTCGCCAGCGCGCTCGTTAGGCGCGCCGTCTCGCGGGGCGTTCCCGCGACGAAGATCGAGAGCCTCGTCGGCACCGCCTACGTCCTGTGCGAGGAGCCCGTCGGCACCGAACTGCGCGACGCCAGCGAGTTCTCGACGCTGCTGAACGCGACCGCCCGCTACGAGCGGGCCGACGTCGGCCTCGGCGTCTGTCTCGGCGACCGCGAGGGCGCGCTCGAGCAGGCACGGACCCTACTGCGAAACCACCGGCGAAACCTCTCCGAGGGGATCGATCTGGTCACGCGGGAGGGCGTTACCCACGAGGACAACGTCCAGTGGTTCCACGCGGGCGATCGCATCCGCGAGACGATCGTCGGCATCGTCGCGGGGATGGCGATGGGTAACGAGGGGATCAGCCGCTCGAAGCCGATCATCGCCTTCGCACAGAAAAACGACGAGGAGGTCAAGGTCTCGGCGCGCGGGACTCACTCGCTCGTCCGAAAGGGGCTTGACCTCTCAGTTGTGATGGGCGAGGCCTCGCGCGCCGTCGACGGCGACGGCGGCGGCCACGACGTCGCGGCCGGCGCGACCGTCCCGATCGGTCGCGAGGAGGAGTTCATCGAGATGGCCGAGGAAATCGTCGGCGAGCAACTGTCCTGACCGACTGCGGGTACCGCGACGGTCGTTACGACGGCTGCGATTACGAACGGGACTGCGAGGACCGCTCCATCGACGCCGGCACCGTCGGCACCAGTGGCGCGTGGGAGGTTACGACGAAGGTCCCTTTTCGGACTGCCCCCTTGGCGTACTGGACGGCACTCTTGCGGATCGGCGTTCGCTTCCCGCGGATCTGGGTCCGTCCCTCGAGGATGGCCTCGACGAGTTCGTCGCCGTCGATGTCGGCGCGGGTGGGGTTCTCGGCGTCCGGCGTCACGAGGACCTCGGTGTAGGCCTTGCCGACGTTCGGCAGGTAGTGGGCGTCGCTGGCGCCGATCTCGGGATAGCCGCGCCGACGGGCGAAGGTTCGTGCGCGGCGGTTACGGTAGCCGGTAAAGAGCATCGAGTTGTAGGTCTCGATGGCGTCGACGTCGTCGACGTGGCGTTTTCGGATGCCGTGGCGACTGCGCTGGAACGGGTGGGGGACGATCGCGATCCCGCCGAGGTCGCGGACGGTCTGGACGGTCTTCCCGACGGGGCGGCCCGGCTCGGGGCGTTCCTCGACGCCGATCGCCAGCAGGTGGCCGTGTTTCGTCGAGACTTCGACCCCCGGAATACCGATCAACCCGTACTCGGGCGCCAGTTCGGCGGCCCGCAGCGACTCGCCGATCTCGTCGTGGTCCGTGATAACGACGCCGTCGAGACCGATATCCGACGCGTGCTCGAGAATGAGTTCGACGGGTTCGTGACCGTCGTAGGAGTCGTCGGAGTGGACGTGAAAATCGATGGTAAACGGGATCTGGGTCGTCATAGGGGGCGGGGAGATACGGCTAATAGCCTGTTGGACAGCATAAACGCTGTGTTGGCGATCGGATTTTAGCCCTGATTTGATATATCGATATCCGGTTTATCCTACTGCGAGTAACCTGATAGGGGACCGAGTGGCGGCCACGACTCGAAGAGAAGACCTCTACCGCGATAAGAGACCAGTATCCCGCGAAAGCGGAATTTAGAGGCCGTCAAACGGCCAGTAGTTGGATCGGCTGCGACCGACAACAGGTCTTAGGCCCACCTAAAATCCAGTAGACTTATTTACCTTTAGGTTGGCCTAAACCATGAGCAAGCCGTGATCCGCGAGCGAACCCGTCCTCGCAGGAGGCGATTTCCGCGCGGATCGCGACGAGCGGACCGAAATCCGGTTCGAACGCCGTAGGAACGAGCAACCATGGTCGGAACGACACTACGAGAAATCCGCGAGCGAATCGAACAGTTAGCGAGCGACGGCGGCGAGTACTACATCGTCTGTGGCCGATCCGGCGAGCGGCCAGTTCCCGTCGCCGGCAAGCGATTTCCGTCGCGCGAGGCTGCGGTCGACGCCGTAAAAGCAACCGAGCAGTACCGGGCTGCACTGCGCCGCTACGACCCACAGCTGCCGTTTTACGATCCCGTCGTCTGCCAGGAGGGACAGGGTTCGGCTGCCGATCCGGCGCCGCCCGCACCGAGCGCCGCCGAACCGGTCGCCGGCCGCTCGAGGTCGACGGACGCGACCGGCGGCGGACGACAGCCGCTGATCGGCTTCTGCCACGACGTCTCGGGCGCCGTCTTCGA
The DNA here is from genome assembly GCF_003610195.1 of Halopiger aswanensis. Lineage (NCBI taxonomy): Archaea > Methanobacteriati > Methanobacteriota > Halobacteria > Halobacteriales > Natrialbaceae > Halopiger > Halopiger aswanensis. Next base: position 410,238 of record NZ_RAPO01000003.1, read on the forward strand.
GGCGCTCTCGGCGCGCGATCACGCTGCCGCCGAGAGCGCGATCATGGACACGTACCTCGCCGCCGCGGAGGCCGTGACCGACCCGGACGCCCTCTGTCTGGTGCTGCTCGAGAGCATGGCGACGGAGCTGGAACGCCATCTCACGCCGAGCGAACGCGTCGGGGTGCTCGAGGCGGCAGCACGGGCCCTGTCACCGGTGCAGGCGGCCGTGGCCGAGGACCCCGTCGAAGCGAGCCTCGAGCACCTGCACTCGCTTTCGCTGATCTCCGAGTACGGAGTCGTTCGCCGGCCGCTCGACGCCGACGGCGGCAACGCGTGGGTCGTCTACCTGCGCGGCTACGCGATGGAAAGCAGCGAGCGTCGGTTTCCGACGCTGCCGATCGGGATCGACCTGCTCCGTCGGACGGTCGACGAGGAAGGGAGTGTGAAAGCCGGAGCGGATGCCGGCCGCTGTGCCCCCCTCGGCGTCAGTGAGGCGAGTGCGCTCGGCGACGACGACTGGCGACTCGTGTTGACGACGGACGCGGCGGCGGACGGGCTAATCTGCGTCGAGGAGGGATCCGAATCGTGACCGGGGACGCGACCGAGACGGCATCTGCGACGGACGTCCACCGTGCGCTCGAGTGCGTCACCGAACAGCGAGCGTCGGTTGCGGATCGAATCGACGCGTTCGAATCGTTCGCCGCCTGCGTCCGTGATCTGCCGGCCGGCCCCTCCGCCACGACCGCCGGCCCGGTCGCACAGGCGACGCCGACGGTGATGACGTCCCGGGCCGCCGGTGCGGGGCCGGCGACGCCCGATCCCTGCGCCGTCGTCCGACGAACGTTCCTCGAGACGATCGTCCCGCATACCACCATCGAGATCGACGGCGAGGAATCGGTCGTACGAGCGCTCGCGGCGGAATTCTCGCGCGACATCGCCGTTGCGCTGACGACGAACTCGACCTGGACTGCGGAGTTGAAAACCGCCGTCGTCGAGGCGGCGACGACGCGACGCTTCGAGGCGGAACGGCTGCAGGCGGCGCTCGAGACCGAAGCCGAACGCCTCGAGACGCTCGTCGACGACCTCGATTCGATCGTCGCGTGGCTTCGGTCGACGGCCGCGGAATCGCTGCACCAGTGCGGATTCGACGAGTTGCGGGCGAAACACGACCGACTCGAGGAATTCTGCGATCGGCTAGGGACGGTGCTCGAGGAGCGACAGGAGCGGTTACAGGACCCGGTTCGGGACGCCGGCGACGTGCCGTATCGAACGCTCGTGGAATCGGTGTACGCGTCGTTCGATTCGCGGTATCCGGTGCTCGCGACGCTCACGCGCCTGTATCGGATCTGCCGGGAGTGCCAGCGAACGGTTCGCGACCACCTAGTCCGGCGGGCGTAACGCGGACGAGGAGACGAGCGACTCTCGATGTGGCTGTCGGCGAAAAACGGGCAGTATGGACTGTTCGGTTACGCTTCGTTGCCGCCGCGGGCACCGTCCGAGCGGCCGTCAGGAACGATCTCCGAGAGCGAGATGCGATCGAGGACCGTAGTCACGTCGAACGGATCGTCGATCGATTCGGCCCGCTCGTGGACCCGGCGCATGCTCTCGAGGAGGCCCTCGACGGCGGCGCGCCTGGTCGAGACGAGGCCGATGGCTTCCGAGATGGAACGGTCGCGAAGCGAGTACCGGTAGCGGAGCTCCCAGCAGTACCCGAGTCCGAGTCGGGGGTGAGAGTGATCGGTTGTCGTTCGATCCGCGACGAGTTCGATTGGCGGCTGCCTGTATCGGTAGGCGAACCGATCGTCGCAGAGTTCAGCGGCGCCCCATCCCGGCGGTAACGCTTCCGGCGGAATGGGTCGCTGGTCGATGGACATGTGATTCGTATTAACGGTTGAGTTCGGGGTGTTCGTTCCGCTTGCGTACGCAGCCATGTTTGTAGGCAGTCGATACCGTTTCAACCGAGCGGAGCGCTCCGGTAACAGAATCTTAACGATTGTTTTCTACAGTGTATCGCTCCGGCCGATCGTCCGACTTTTATCGTCGCTCCCGCTGCATTCCGGTATGGCCGACTTCGACCCCGAGAAATTCGAAGACAAGTACGCCAACTACTTCCCGGAGCTCCAGCAGGCGTACAAGAACGCGTTCAACCGGATGAACGACCAGTACGACTCCGAACTCGTCCACGCGATCGACCAACAGGTCCTCAACGAGAGCGAACCCTTCTACGAGGGCGACGGCGAGTTCCGCGTCGAGCTCCCCGAGGACCCGTACGGTCGGCTTTCCGGCGTTCTCGTCGAGGAGGAACGCTTCGAGACCGTCCTCGAGACGCACGTCGAGGAGATCGAGACGGAACTGCGGCGAGTGTTCGACTTCGAGTAGGTCCTCGAGACGGGACGACTCGAGTAAGGCCGGCCGCCGTGGAACTGGTCACACGCTCGTCACAGCCGTATTTTCGGCCACAGCGTGCGAAGAGCGAACAGGGAGGACGGAAGGTTTAGGGGGACTCACACCCAAGGCAGTTCTATGAGCACGGAAACCCAGAACGACGGGGACGACCTCGAAGAGCGCGTCGCGAACTTCCTGCGGCGGAACTTCCCGCAGATCCAGATGCACGGCGGCAGCGCGGCGATTCAGGACCTCGACCGCGAAACCGGCGAGGTCTCGATCGCGCTGGGCGGTGCCTGCAGCGGCTGTGGCATCTCGCCGATGACGATTCAGGCGATCAAGAGCCGCATGGTCAAGGAGATCCCGGAAATCGAGCAGGTCAACGCCCACACCGGCATGGACGGTGGCGACGACATGGGCGGCGGCATGGAGCCGTCGTTCCCCGGCGAAACCGTCGACGACGACGGCGAGTCCGACGAAGGCCCCGAAGCGCCGTTCTAAGTCGTCTCCAGCCGATATCCCGCTTTTATTGTTTCCTGCCGCGTAGCCGGCAGTTCGGCGGTCGCGTCGGCACCGAGCCGTCCCTACCGCAGTCCCCGCCCGCGCTCCCACGCTCGAACGAGCGCCGTCAACGTCCGATTCGTCGGCACCTCGAGCCCTCGTTCGTCGGCTCGGGCGGCGATATAGCCGTTGATCGCGTCGATCTCAGTTCGGCGGCCCGCGAGGACGTCCTGGCGCATCGACGACGTGTTCGCAGCCGTCTGCTCGGCGACCCGCTCCATCGCAGCGAGCGCCTCGCGATTCGATACTCGGACGTCGCAGTCTCGAGCGACGCGGGCCGTCTCCCGCGTCGCCGCTCGCGCCACGTCGTTCGCCGGCGTCTCGAGTACTGCTCCGTTTTCGGTCGCTGTCAGCGCCGTTACCGCGTTGATACCGGCGTTAACGGCGGCTTTTTCCCACAGCCGACGCGGCATGTCCGTCGCGACCGTCGCCTCGAGTCCGGCGGCGGCGAACGCCGCCCCGATTCGATCAGCGACGGGCGATTCGCCGCCCGCTCGAGCGCCGAGGGCGAGCTCGCCGAGGCCGGTGCAGGCGACGCAACCCGGCTCGCGGAGCAGTGCGCCGTAGGTCGCCGTCCCGGCGAGTACCGGCGCCTCGAGGCGATCCGCGAGCCGCTCCTCGTTTCCCAGCCCGTTCTGGAGCGAGAGCACGGCGTCGAACGAGCCCGTCGCGAGCGCGTCGGCAGCCGCCCCGGTGTCGAAGGCCTTGACCGCGACGATTGCGAGATCCGCTTCGCGGTTCCGGCCGTCGGTCGTCGCGGTCGGCCAAGTTGTCGTCGGCGTCTCGACCTCGAGGGCGCCGTCGTCGGTACTGTCCTCGAGTCGGAGTCCGGACTCGCGAATCGCTGCAACGTGGTCCTCGCGGCCGACGAGGGTAACGTCGTGCTCGCGAGCCAACAAGCCGCCGACGAGGCTCCCCAAGCTCCCGGCCCCGAAAACGAGCGTCTCCATGCCACGAGGTGGATCGAGCGCGGTAAAAACGGTTTTCGTCGGGAGTTCGGTCCGCCGACCTCGAGTTCGGTTGTAGTTCGACGAAACCTAGCCCCGAGGGTCAGTCCTCCGTCCAGTAGTACAGTTCCTCGCGTTCGGCACCGCAGTTCGGGCACGCATCCGGGACATCCTCCTCGAGACGCCCCATCTCGCCGCACTCCCAACAGCGCCACATGAGTTCGGCCTCGCCGAACTGCTGGCCCGATCGGACGTGTTCGACGCTCAGCCCCTGAATCCCGTCTCGAAGGGAGATGTAGAGGCCGTTCTCGTCGACGCCGCGAATCTGGCCGATTTCGGTGCCGTCCTCGGTGTAAACCGTCGTGCCAAGCGTGAGCTGCGGTTGTTCTGCGGCCATGTGACTCACCGCTAGAGAGCTACGTCTCGAGAGGCCATAAATCATAACCCGCTATATAGAATTCGGGCGTGCTCGGCTCGAGCGTAGAGATTGGCTCGGCGGAGACGGGCGTTCGGACCGGCCACCGCGATCGGCCTCGCGAGCGTCCTGTTCGCCGCCGTTCACGTCACGCACTGCGCGGGGGAGCAGCGGGAACGCTCGGAGCGGTGGGCGCGTTCGTCGCCCTCGCGATCGTCTTCGGGGTCACGGACGAGCGGACGCGAAACCTCGCCGTTCGGATGGTCGTCCACGGACTGTACGACGCGACGATCTTCCCGGTCGGCTACGCGGCGCTCGCGTGATGATCCGACTCGATCTCGAGACCGAAGCGTCACGACGGAGAACGGAAACGAAAACAGTCAGCGAGGTGGGCGGCACCGCGGCTCAATCTTCGGTCCAGTACATCAGGTTCTCCCGCTCGGTCCCGCAGTTCGGGCACTCGTCGGGCAGTCCGTCGTCGATATCGCCCATCTGTCCGCACTCCATGCAGCGCCACATCAGGTGTGCTTCGCCGAACTCGTGGCCCGAGCGAGCGTGTTCGACGCTCATCGCTTCGGCCCCTTCGCGGGTAGTGACGAAAAACCCGCTCTGCTCGAGCCCGCGGACGCGGCCGAGCTCGTTGCCGTCCTCGTCGTAAACCGTCTGACCCAGATTGACGTCGTGAACCTCCTCGATTGCCTCTGCCTCGCCTTCCCTCGCCGGTGTCTCGCCAGTTTCGACCATGTACGAACGTCCGCCGCCGACGCCGATAAAGACACAGCGCGCATTGTTCAGGGCCGCGAACGCGGCCGCGACTCACCCTCTACGACGCCCTGCCGCGATACCGAGTGCGGCGAGTGTAGCGACGATGCCGAACCCGGGAATCGAATCGTTCGTCGATTCAGTCGATTCCGTCGCCGACGCCGAAGTCGATGCGCTCTCGTTCGACTGCGCTTCTTCCGTTCCTTCGGTCGTATTTCCGGCATCGACGATAGCAACGGATCGCTCCTCGACGAGTTCGTCCGCCGAGTAGGCGCTGAGGGTCGCCCCGACCCCGGCGTCGACACCGTCGAGATCGAACGCGGCCTGTACGGTCCCATTTTGGTCGACCGTCGCTGTCGATTCGCGCACGAACTGCTCGGGCGAGACGAGCATCACGTCGAGTTCCGTGCCCGTTTCGGCATCAACGTCAAGCGCAACCGACGCCGACGACGCGTTCTCGAGTATCGTATCTGCATTAGTAGTCGACCGATCACCGTCTTGCCCGGCCGCAGTCACGTAGACGGGGTAGTCTTCGGAGACGTTCGCTTCGTCCCCTCGAACGGCGAACTCCGCTCGTTGCGGGGCCGAGTGATCCTCGAGGTCGAACGTCACGGTTGCGACGCCGCTTTCGTTGACCGTTGTCGACTCGGTCACGACGAAAACCCCAGGTGCCGACAGTCGGACCTCGAGTTGATCGCCTTCGGTCGCTCCGGCCGGTTCGAGTGCGATCGTTTCGGCCGAGTCATTCTCGAGGAGGATCCAGCCCCGGTCGGTCGGAGTCACGGGGTCGTCACTCGCCTCGACGGCGTTCTCGTTTCGGTCGTCCGCCGCAGCGACGACAACGTTCGTTTCGTCAATAACGGACTCACCGTCCGCATTCGACTCGAGCACTGCGAGCTCGTAACTCGCCGGATCCAGCGCCGACTCGAGTTCCGATTCACTGCTGATATCGAGCGACGCGTCGCCCGCGACCGAAATCGGCGATTCGGAGTCGGCCGTCGCATACGGATCGATCCGGATCGTTACCGTCTCCGCTTCGCCCGGATCGATCGTTCCGGTGAGTTCGTAGTTGAGCTGATCCTCGTCGCCGAATCGGACGGGAATTTCGTCCGCGTCGCCGACCGTTACGTTGACGGTCGCAGTTTCGTTCTCCTGCACTTCGACGGTATCCGAATCGAACGACGGATCATCGGCAGCGGCGGCTACACTCGCACTCGCAGAGAGGACACAGAGGGCGAGCAGTCCGATCGCGAGCAGTCGTTTCGATATCGCTACTCCTGCTATGGGGGACCAATTACCCATACGCGGGAGTAGTTACGTCGCTGTAATATATTCTTCGTTGACAATAAATGGAGCGAGTTTGGAAACTCGATACTCAGGTCAAATCCGATACCGACGAACGAAGCAGTGATATCGACCGGCCAAACACGTCACATGAAGTCCTCGATGCCTGATTGTTTGTTCTTGTCGTTCTCGAAGATGCTCTCGAGCGAGCGCTCTAAGACCTCCAACCGCTGTTTCGTGTAGTCGCGACAGTCGTACTCCTCGGCGACCTGAATCGCGGTCTGCATGTACTTGTTCACCGAACCCTGGTGGACGGTGAGGTTGACCTGGCCGCCACACTCCCGACACTCGCCGGTCAGGGGCATCCGGCGGAACTTCTCGCCGCAGTCGAGACACCGGGTTTCCTGCCGCGAGAAGGCCCGCAAGTTGCCGATCAGGTCCGGCAGGAAGTGGTACTCGATGACCCGCTCGGCGACGTCGGTCTCGTCGACGGCCTCGAGTTTCCGCGAGAGTTCCAGTTGGGCGTCCATCTTCTCCATCATCGAGCCCAGCGTCTTGTAGGCGGAGAGGTCGGGGCCCATCGCGATGTCGGTGGTGTCGTGGGTATGCTCGAAGCCGGTGTACTCGCGGTCGGTTCCGAGCGTCTCCTCGGCGATCTGGATGTCGACCTCCTCGGGGTCGGCCTGCTCGCGGGTGGCCTCGTAGAACTCGCGGGGATACTGCGAGACGATGTCCATGTTGTGGGCCTCGTCGTCGATCTCGGAGGGATCGATGCGGGAGGACATGACGAGGGGGGCGTCCATCTTGCCACCGCGCTTGTCCGGCAAGAAAGACTTACTGAAGTTGAGAAGTCCGTCGAGAAGCAGCATGACGCAGTCCTCGTCGCCGTCGCAATTGCGACGCTTCGCGGCGTGGAAGTACGGATGAGCGTACCCAACGGCTGCACTGGTGAAACCGATCACACGTCCGACAGTTGCGGCGCTCGTGTGGGGCGCCATGCCGAAGACGAGTTCGCCCACGAGGTCCTGGCGATCCTCGATCTCGTAGAACGGCTCGAGGCCGTAGTACTGCTCTAAGAGGTCGTCGATGAAATCCGCCGTTTTCATCATGTGCTCGGCGGCGCCGTCCGAGAGAACGATGTCCTGCACTTTCAGCTCGACCAGCTGGTCCTCGTGGGTCAGCGGCTCGCCGTGGATGTCCTCGTCGTAGCCGAGCGCCTGCAGTTGGCCGACGTCGACGTCGAGTTCGCTGGCCCGAACCGCCGTTACAGGGAGGTCGGTCATGTCGTAGCGGACGGTGCCGTCCTTGAACGCCGAGACGTCGTGTTTCGCCCGCAGAACGCCCTTCTCGATCGGTTCGGGGATCTTGTTCGTCGAGGAGAGCCCCTTGACGCCTTTCAGAATGTCGAAGGCGTTCTCGCGTTCACCGACCGACTCTAAGGCGCTGCGGAACTCGTCGTTGACGTCGATCTCGCGGGATTCGACGCAGGTCCCCTCGACCTCGCAGCGGTCGCACTCGACGCGACCGGCGTCGTCGGGCTCGAGCGATTGGTCGCAGTCCGGACAGCGGTAGTCGGGCTCGGTTCGGGCGTTGCAGTCCGGACAGCGGTTCTTGAACGTCTCCGCGTCGCAGTCCGGACAGCGCTGGCGGCCGACCTGCACTTCGACGACGCCCGGCGTATCGGACATCGTCTCGGCGTGTTTGGCCGCGTCGGCGACGTTGCGCTGCGTGCCGCCGGCCTCGCCGATCGGGAACAGGGTGTGGACGGCGGGACTTAGATCCCGGCTCTCGGACTTCTCCGGGCGGCCCATTCGGTTCCCGATTCGGGTGGGTGCGCGCTCGCGAACCTCGAACGGGGCGACCTCGTTGACCGCCTCGATGGCGTTGTCGCCTTCCTCGTCGTGGCCCCAGGTGCGGGCCCGCTCGGAGAGGTCGTCGTCGCTCCAGGTACGCTCGAGTTCGACGGTCGGCGCCTCGGGGTCGGGTTCGGGCTCCTCCCCGCGACCCTCCGGATCCGGCTCGAGCGCGGCCCCGTCGGCGACCGCCTGCCGGAGCTCGCAGCCGACCGTGCGAACGAACGGCCGCCAGTCGTCGATTTCGATGCGGTCCTCGCTTTCGCGCTGGCGGTGCTCGATGACGACGGTCTCGAGTGCGTCTGCGACCGCCTCGTCGTGCTCGAGGACGAGGATGCTGTCGTCCCCGTTACCGTTCACGCTGCCGTCGCCGTCCTCCTCGATTCGTCCCTCGGCGACCGCCGCCGCGAGGTCGCAGAAGGCGTCGACCGAGATGTCGTGCCAGAGGTAGGTGTACTCGGGATGGAGCGGGGCGTCGTACTCGAGGGCCCACTCGAGGGCCTCCTCGGGGTCGGGGAACTCGAGGTCGATTCGAGGGTCGTCTTTCAGGGCTTGGACGTCCACACCGGCTTCCTCGAGGTCCTGTACCCACCACTCGTAGGTGTAGGAGGCCGGCGCGAGCGGGTGGTTGTTCTCGACGAACTCGCCGTAGTTGACCAGGTACTCCCCGAGGTCCAGGATCTTCTCGACGCCGTTTCGGATTTCAAGGGCGTCCTCGGGGTCATCGATCCGGCGCACGTCGCCGTTGGCGAGTTTGACGGTCGGGCCCTCGATGGAGTCGACGGGGACGACCCCCGCCGCTTTGCCGGGCCGTTCGGTCTTGATCTGAGTCCCGGTCGCGAGGAAGTCGTCGACCAGGTGCATCGCGGCGGGGTGGACGCCGGCGGTCGCGAAGCCGTGATTGCGCGCGCGGCCGTAGCGCAGGCGGAACCCACCGTGAGCGCAGGGGTGGGAAAAGACCGGCCGGCCGGCGATCAGGTCCCGGAGGAACTTCTTCGATTTGTCGACGCGCGGGGGACCCTGCGGTTCGTCGGATTCGGAACCGTCGTCGGCGCCCTCGGCATCTGCATCGTCCCCGTCATCGGCGGATTCCTCGTCGGCGTCGTCGGCCTCGTCGTCGCTTTCCTCGTCGCCCGCATCGTCGTAGTAGGTGCCGTCGATCAGATCCTGCAGCCACGGCCAGTCGACCTCCTCGAGATTGCGGGTGTAGCGCTGGATCTTCGGGGCCTTCAGGGCGATCCCTTCGGCCATGACGAGACACATCCCGCCGCGGGCGCTGTTGGTGTCGACCCGCTCCAAGTCGCGAAAGCCCGACACCTCTTCGTCGCCCGTCGCTTCGCCGTCCAGCATGATCGGCATGTGCTTCGCGATGAACTTCGTCTCCTTGTCCTTGGGCGTGTACTGGAGACCGGTCTCCTTGTCGTAAAGGGCAATTTCCTCGGCGTAGCGCTCGATCTCGTCGTCGCGGGCCTTGTACTGGTCGATGCCCACGAGCGCGCGGGTGTAGTCCGCCACGAGCACGGAGAGGGCCTGCGCGGTACCACCCGCCGAGCGGATCGGTCCCGCGTAGTAGACGTTGACGAACTCGGTGCCGTCGTCGTTCTCGAGGATTTCGACCTTGTCGATCCCCTCGATGGGGGCGGCGACGACGCCCTCGGTCAGTAGGGCGACCGCAGTACGGACGGCGCCCTCGACCTTCCCGGCTTTGGTCTCGTAGTCGCCCACACGACCCTCGGCGAAGTCCTCGGCGAGTTCGAGCGCTGCTTCCTCGCGGGACATCTCGCCCTCGAGTTCGCGGACGCGTTCGGCGACGCCGTCGATCCCGAGGATGTTCTCGACGCGGTCGGCCATGTCCCGCGCGGTCGGAATCTCGACCTCGGGTTTCGGGTCGGCACCGCGCTGTTTGGCCGTCTCTGCCACGTCGAAGGCCTCGTCGAGGCGAGATTCGAGCGTCTGGAAGTACTGCTCGTCTTCCTCGCGCATGTCAGAGCCAGAGGTCCAGTTCGGTCGTCTCGTCGTACTCGCGCTCGAGGGGGTCCTCGAAGACGCGCATGTGAACCTCGCCGGCCCAGATCGTCGCCTCGTTCAGGTGGCCCGCGTAGGTCGTGCCCTCGTCGTCGGAGAGCACGGCGTGGGTGTGGGCGAACCGCTCGTCGTCCAGCCACGAGACGTTGCCCACGCAACTGGCCACCTCGAGCGGCTCGTCGAACTCGATCGGGTAGTACTCGCACTCGTCTTGATCGTAGAACCAGAGTTCCGCGTCCTGCACGGCGCCGAGCGCGGTAAACCACGCCGCGTCGGCCTCGACGTCGTCGGCGAGCGATTCGATCTCGGCCCGCCAGTCGGCCCCCGTCTCGAGACGGGCCACGTACTCGGCCGTCGTCTCGACCTCGCGATAATCCATACGTTCACGTCTGGTGGACGGCATCAAAAAGGTTGAGGAACCCCGTCGCGGGGGCCGCTCGACCGGCGCAGATCGACGCGGCAGCCGAGCGCGCTGAGAGGACTGTCGACAGTCTAAGTGCCTTTCTGACAACACGCAGGCGTACGAAGACGGCCTCGAGCGGACGACTACATCCGATCGAGACCGGAAACTGATACTTTGTCGCAGTCATGTTCTTCGAGTACCATTTTCGAACAGGGACGTACAGTCGAGACCGCGTAACAGGGAATTACACAACTCGGCGGCGAATATATCACCGAATACACAGTAGTTTGGTAGGAGATAACAAAGACCACTGGTACGTCTATCGTCGGGAGGATGGGATATCAGTCACCGACTTCGACTCGCCGTCGAGTACTGGCCGCCGGTGGGGCGGTCTCGGCGGCGGTCATCGCAGGGTGCATCGGTGAGGAGGACGGCGGTAACGGGAACGGTGATGGGAACAGCACCGCCGACATCAGCGACTACCAGTACGAGCGCGAGGAGCCCGACGACGAGGAGGCGGCCCGCAGCAGTTCCCTCGAGTTCCTCCAGCCCGCCGAGCGGGACGAGGACTTCGACCCCGTCGTCTCCTTCGACTCCTACAGCATGCAGGTCGCGAACCTCGTGTTCGACGGCCTCTACGAGTGGGACGACGAGATGACGCTCGAGCCGAAGATCGCCGACGGGATGCCCGAGGAGGAGGACGGCACGACCTACGTCTTCCAGATTCAGGAAGGAATCGAGTTCCACAACGGCGACGAGGTGACCGCCTCGGACGTGGCCCACTCCTTCACGGCGCCCGTCGAGGAGGAAACCCAGAACGCGGCGACGTACGCGATGATCGAGTCGGCCGAGCCGATCGACGATTACTCGCTCGAGGTGAGCCTCGAGCACGAGTACGGCCCCTTTACCATGATGACGATGGGCGTCAACGTCGTCCCGGAGGACGTCCGGACCGAGGACAGGGAGGCCTTCAACACCGATCCGATCGGCTCGGGTCCCTACCAGTTCGCGGACTTCCAGCCCGGCGAGTACGTCGAACTCGAGCGCTGGGACGACTACTGGGATGATCCCCAGCCCTACGTCCAGACGATCCGGTTCGAGGCGGCGCCGGACGACGCGAACCGCGTCGCGCAGGTGCTGGCAGGCGATACGGACGTCATCGACACGGTGCCGGCCACGGAGTGGGACGAGGTCGAGAGCGAGGACGGCGTCCGGATCCACGGGACCCGGAGTCCGTCGTACATGTACCTCGCCTTCAACTGCAACGAGGGCCAGACGACGGATCCGGACGTCAGACGGGCCGTCGCCCACTCGTTCTCGATGCAGCAGTTCGTCGAGGACCACCTCGGGGCCGCGGCCGACGCGCTCGTGAGCCCGATTCCGGAACTGACCAACGAAGCGGGCGGCTGGGAGTTCCCCACGGACGAGTGGGCGGACCAGATGCCCGAGTACGATCCCGACCAGGCCGAGCAACTGCTCAACGACGCGGGCGTCCCGGACGATTGGTCACCCCGGATCATCGCCCCCGAGGGCGGCCCGCGCGAGGCGCTTGCCGAACGGATCGGCTCCCGGCTCACCGAGGTCGGCTACGGGGCGGACGTCCAGGGCATGTCGTTCGCGACGCTCGTCGACACCTACGTGACCGGCAACGCCGACGACTACGAGATGTACCTGCTGGGCTGGACCGGCGGCCCGGACCCCGACGTCTACTACTACAACCTCTTCCACGAGAGCCAGGAGGGCGTCGGCCAGGGCCACTTCTACGAGGGGCAGGGCGAGTTCCACGACAACATCCTCGCGGCCCGCGAGAGCGCCGACAAGGAGGAGCGCCGAGACCTGTACGTTAGCGTCACCGAAGAAGTTCTCGAGTACCTGCCGGTGTTGCCGGCCTACTCGGAGCACAACACGATGGCCGCCCGCGAGCAAGTCAAGGACCTGCACGCGCACCCGGAGGTGAGCTACAACCCGCGCATTGTCTCGGACTACCAGAATACCTGGATCGACGGTTGACGCCGCCCGATCGGTGCCGTGAGCAGCCTCGTCGGCGCCGACGATCCAGTCGCAGCGAGGAGAGACGAACCGGACACCGAACACACGCCGAACCCCCCGCTTGAGAGCCACGCAATGGGACTACTCCGCTACACGACCTACCGATTCGCGCAGGCGATCCCCGTCCTGATCGGGATCTCGGTCATCACGTTCGTCCTCGCGAACATGACGCCGGGCGACCCGATCAGGCTGATGGTGCAGGGTCAGGAGGTCGACGCCGAAACGATCGCGCAACTCGAGGCCCGCTACGGCCTCGACAGGCCGCTCCACGAGCGGTACCTCGATTACATGGCCGGGCTCGTGCAGGGCGACATGGGTCACAGCTTCCACCGGAACCGCCCCGTCTCCGACCTGATCGCTCGGCGGATCGGCCCGACGCTGATGCTGGTGCTGTCGGCGTACGCGTTCGCGCTCGTCACGTCGATTCCGCTCGGCATCCTCGCGGCCAAGCGGCGAAACGAGCCGTTCGACCACGTCTCGCGGATCGTCGCGCTGATCGGCGTGAGCACGCCCTCGTTCTGGATCGGCATCATGCTGATCCTGCTGTTCGGCGTCCAACTGGGCTGGCTCCCGTCGTCGGACCTGGTCTACCCCTGGTGGCCGCCGGAGACGTACGGGCACGACGGCTACGTCGAGCACGCGGTCGAGACGCTCCGGCACCTGCTGTTGCCGATGATCGCGCTGGGGACCCTGCAGATGGCGACGCTGATGCGCGTCGAGCGCACGCAGATGATCGACTCGCTGCAGGGCGAATACGTCAAGCTCGCGCGGGCCTACGGCGTCCCCGAGGGCACGATCCTGCGCAAGCACGCGTTTCAGGTCGCCCAGTTGCCGATCATCACGATCGTCGGGCTCAACCTGTCGACGGCGCTGGGCGGCGCGGTACTGACCGAGTTCGTCTTCAACATCAACGGCCTCGGGCGACTGTTCTACGAGGCGATCGTCCAGTTAGATTACCAACTCATCATGGGTATCACGATGATCATCGCGACGATGTTCGTGATCGGCGTCATCATCACCGACATCGCCTACGCGTACATCGATCCGCGCGTCACGTACGGGGAGGCTGAATAGCATGGCGGTCGGCGAAACCCAGGTCGAGAGCGGCACCGAGCCGGCGACCAAGGAAACCGAAACCGGGTGGCGCAACACCCTCCGGAAGATCAAGCGAGACACCACCGCTCGCTGGGGTCTCTACGTCATCCTGACCGTCCTGTTGATCACGGCGTACACGCTCGTCGACGCGAACCTCTCGCGGCTCACGTTCGGCGCGCTCTCGGATTTCACGTTCGCGGAGACGCTGCCGATCTTCGAACACCCCGAGAACCTGCCGCCGCCGGGCGAAGCCCAGCCGAACGAACCGCCCGCGTTCCACGCCGGCGGGTCGCTCGAGCACCCCCTCGGGACGGATCCGAGCGGCCGGGACTACTTCACCCGGATCGTGTACGGCGCGCAGGTGTCGGTCAGCGTCGGCCTCGCCGCGACCTTCCTCGGGCTGGTCGGCGGGACGATCGTCGGCGCCGTCGCCGGCTACTACGGCGGCTGGGTCGACGACCTGCTGATGCGGATCATCGAGACGGTGTACGCGATCCCGCCGCTGATCCTGATCATCGTCTTCACGGTGTTCGTCAGCGGCGGCAGCCCGGACGTGATGTACGCCATCGTCGGCGTCGGCGTCGCCTTTATCCCGGTGTTCGCCCGGATCATCCGCAGCGAGGTGCTGTCGGTTCGCGAGATGGACTACATCGAAGCGGCCCGCGCCGCCGGTGTGAAAGACCGCAACATCATCCTGCACCACGTTATCCCGAACAGTTTCGCACCCGTGCTGGTGTACGCGACGTTGCAGATCGGCGTGACCATCCTGATCGTCGCCGGCATCTCGTTCCTCGGGTTCGGCGCGCAGCCGCCGACGCCCGACTGGGGCGAGATGCTCAACACGTCCCACAGCTACATGCACTCGAACGTCTGGCTCTCGATCTGGCCCGGCCTCGCGATCATGGTCACCATCATGGGCTTCAACCTGTTCGGCGACGGCCTGCAGGACGCCTTAGACCCCCGAATCAACGATTAATATGGCTCAGTCGGACCCACTCCTCCGCGTCGAAAACCTGAAGACACAGTTTTTCACCCAAGCAGGCACGGTACGCGCCGTCGACGGCATCTCCTTCGAGGTCCGCGAGGGCGAGATCGTCGGCCTCGTCGGCGAGAGCGGCGCCGGCAAGTCGGTCGCCTCGATGAGCCTGCTGCGACTCGTCGAGTCCCCCGGAGAGATCGTCGCCGGCGAGATCACCTACAAGGGCGAGACCATCTTCGGCCTCGAGGAGGGGCCGGACGGCGAGTTGCGGGAACGCGACGACGTGCTCTCCGACGAGGAGATCCGCACCCGCATCCGGGGTAACGAGATCGCCGTCATCTTCCAGGATCCGATGGAGTCGCTGAATCCGGTCTTCACCGTCGGCGGGCAGTTGCGGGAGTTCATCGAGTTGAACCGCGGCCTCGGTAAAGACGAGGCGCGGCAGGAGGCGGTCGACATGCTCCGCGAGGTCGGCATTCCCGATCCCGAAGAACGGTACGAGGAGTACCCTCACCAGTTCTCGGGCGGGATGCGCCAGCGCGTGCTGATCGCGATGGCCCTCGCGTGCGAACCGAGCCTCATCATCGCCGACGAGCCGACGACCGCACTGGACGTGACGGTGGAGGGCCAGATCATCGACCTCGTGGACGAACTGCAGGAGAAGTACGGAACCAGTTTCATCTGGGTGACCCACGATATGGGCGTCGTCGCCGAGATCTGCGACCGCGTGAACGTGATGTACCTCGGCGAGATCGTCGAGCAGGCGCCGGTGGACGAATTATTCCACGACACCAAGCACCCCTACACCGACGCCCTGCTGGACTCGATTCCCCGCCCCGATCGCACCGTCGAGCAACTCGAGCCGATCGAGGGCGTGATGCCCGAGGCGATCGAGCCGCCCTCGGGCTGTCGGTTCCACCCGCGCTGTCCCGACGCGCGGGAGGTCTGCCAGCGGGTGCATCCGGAGACGAAGGAAGTCGACCGCGCCGGCGACCACCCGCACCGGGCGGCCTGCGTCAAACACGACGCCTTCGACGTGGGCTACGACGAGAGCCCGCCGCTACAAACGGAACCGCAGGTGACGGCCGACACGCCGGAGAGCGCAGAGGGGCAGGGTGGCGGGAGCACCGAGACGACAGACGGCGAACGAAGCGATACCGACCGGACCGACTACAGCCGCGATGCCCGCGCCGACGGCACCGGAGGTGACGGCCGTGAGTGACGTCGGCCGCGTCACGGGTGAGACGGCGACCGACGTCGACGAGGGCGAGTCGCTGCTCGAGGTCGACGGGCTCAAGAAGTACTTCGCCCAGGAGTCGGGCCTGCTGAGCGGCGTTTCGATCGACACGAGCCAGTTCCCGCCGATCGACGTCGGCCAGGAACGGGTCAAGGCCGTCGACGACGTGAGCTTCGAGGTACGGCGGGGCGAGACGCTCGGCCTCGTCGGCGAATCGGGCTGCGGGAAGAGCACGCTCGGCCGGACGATCCTCCGGCTGCTCGAGCCGACCGACGGCACGATCGCGTTCAAGGGCGACGACCTCGCGACGTTAAGCGGCGAGGCGATCCGCGAGAAGCGCTCGGAGATGCAGATGATCTTCCAGGACCCGCAGGCGTCGCTCGATCCGCGGATGACGGTCGGCCGGATCATCGAGGAGCCGATGCGCGCCCACGGCATGTTAGACGACGAGGGGAGGGAGGCCCGCGCGAAGGAACTGCTCGAGAAGGTCGGGCTGGATCCGCACCACTACGAGCGCCATCCGCACGCGTTCTCGGGCGGCCAGCGCCAGCGGGTCAACCTCGCGCGAGCGTTGTCGGTCGATCCGGACTTCGTCGTCTGTGACGAGCCCGTGTCGGCGCTGGACGTCTCCATCCAGGCGCAGGTGCTGAACACGATGGACCAACTGCAGGACGAGTTCGGCCTGACCTACCTCTTTATCGCCCACGACCTCTCGGTCATCCGCCACATCTCCGACCGCGTGGCGGTGATGTACCTCGGCAACATCGTCGAGTTGGCCGACAAGGAGGAGTTGTTCGAAAATCCCCAGCACCCTTACACGGAGGCGCTGCTCGAGTCGATTCCCGTCCCCGATCCGCGCAAGCGAAACGCCCGCGGCGTGCTCGAGGGCGAGGTGCCGAGTCCGGTGAACCCGCCGTCGGGCTGTCGGTTCCGGACGCGGTGTCCGAAGCTGATCGCACCCGAGCGGTACGAGTTGACCGAGGAAGAGTGGGCGCACACGCGGGCGTTCATGCGCGCGGTCAAACGCCGCGGGTTCGAGCCGACGGCGGCCGCCGACCTCGAGCGGGAGTTCTTCGACGGCGAACTGCCGGGCGGCGAGGCGGGCGAGATCGTCGCGGAGGCGCTCGAGTTGATCGCGACCGATTCCGAGCGGAGTGCCGGCGGAAACGGGGCGAGCGCGGAGTCCTCGGCCGACGGCGAGGGTGCCGCCGTCGACTGGGAGACGGCCACCGAGCGCCTGCTCGAGGCCTTCGCCGAACAAAGTATCTGCGCCCGCGAGCGGCCGGCCTACGAGGTCGACCCGGCGTACGGCTCGGGGACCCATTACGCGGCCTGTCACCGCCACCGCTGAGACAAGGGCCTTACGGCGCGAGGCGACTCGAGCGCCGATCGGAACCGGCCGTGCGACCGACTGTTCTACGCATCACGGCAGTTCCGACCGACCGGACTGATCTGACCAGTTGTAATTCTTATCGGTTAGTTCGGCGACGAATACACACATCGTGCATGCTATCCACCAACGAATGAAGAACGATTAACCAACACGGTCTATCGCTGCAAAAATACTTATCCGTGTGCCCCGAGTATTTACTCGTGTATGAGTAAGATCCTCGCTCTGATGGCAACGTACACGCAGACCGGCGCAAAGATCCGACGAACGATCGAACACTCCCCCGACTTCGGCGACAACGAGTCGGCGGACGACGACAGCCCCTCGGGACGCATTCCACCGGGCGGCATGCTCACCGGATAACGGGGGCAACACGGTTGCACGGACCGCAATCCGACCGCTGCTTTTCATCCACCCGACTCGACCGCCTCGCCGGCCGGTCGACGCCGGGTTTCACTCGAGTTCGATAACAGTCGAATCGCTCGGCCGATAGCGATCCGCGTGCGTCGCGACGAACGCTTCGATTTCGTACTCGCCGGGGCCTGGAACGACTGATTCGTGCCGAGCACCCGTTCGCTCGAGTCGCCCGTTCCACGTGACGGTCGCGCGCTTTCGCTCGCCGCCGCGGAACGAGATCGAGGACGGCCGATCTCGGACGTAGCGTCGCTCGTCAGTAGCCTCGAGTTCGCCGTCGACGCGCCAGTCCCACGGTCGCTGGCGCGGCGTCGGCACCTCGACCGGGAGCGGGAGCCGATTCCGGAACGCGACGGTGATCTCGACGGGATCGCCGCGCGCGTAGACCGCGCGGTCGGTCTCGACCGCGACGTCGATCGCGCGCCGCGCGACGGCTGCGGGCACGAGCCGCTCGAGGCCGAGGCCGGCGGTGAGGGCGTACGTCGACGCAGCCTCGAGGCCGGCGTCGTGACGCGAGTGCGGGTCCGCGCCCGACTGCGCGTCTCGAGTCGTCCCGGACCGCGAGCGGAAGCGAGACTGCGAGTCCGAACGCGATCGGTCGCTTCGCGGTCGGGAATCGTCCATGAGCGGAGCCACGACGCCGAACCCAGTAAAGCTAGCCTCGAGGTGCACGTGGAGTGCGCTCACGCGTAGTGCGAGAGACGTCCGCATCCGTCGATAACGGCCGTGTTACCTGGGGAAACCGATGTCCAAGAACGGCTATTACGGTAGCGTTTCTACAGTTGGTTACACGATGTTACCAGCAATCGAATCGGTACCGTTGCAGTTCGACGGCCCGTTCGCGGCCGAACTGTTTCTCGTCGCGCGCATCCTGTTTGGCGGCACGCTCGCCTTTACGGGACTGAATCACTTCCTCGACCTCGAGAACATGGCGGGCTACGCCGAGATGAAGGGCATTCCGGCGCCGAAAGCGTCGGTCGCGCTGTCCGGTCTGGCACTCGTGTTCGGCGGCCTCGGCGTCGTCCTCGGCGTCTTCCCGGGACTTGCGGCCGCCGCGCTCGGGGTCTTCCTACTGGTCGCGACGCCGACGATGCACGACTTCTGGGCCGTCCCCGAGGAGCAGCGACAGTCGGAACTGACGAGTTTCCTGAAGAACGTCGGCCTGCTCGGCGCGTCGATCGCGCTGTTCGCGGTTGCCGCCCTCGAGTGGCCGTACGCGCTCGGATTCGGACTCGGTCCCTTCTAACGCTGCTACCGGCTATCGGTTACCGGCTAGTCCAACAGCGACTAGTAATTCGGAATCGAAAGAGTAGAGGATCCCCCAACCCCCGTTATCGCCAAGCAGTCAGCGTCGGTGCATCATCGGCCTGCATCGAAAGCCAGGCATCGTCGGCCGAAATATCGGCGATGACGTACGCGTCGCCGTCGCTCGCGTCGGTCGAATCGATCGACCCGACGATCGTCTCGTTCTCCGCCATGGCGTGGGGGTTCGTCGCCATGTATGTTACTGTCTCCCACCCACATATAAAGTCGTCGAATCGGACTGTCCGTCGGACGGACCGATCAGCCGTCGGGGTCGCCGGCGTGTGAAACACTGGGTTTATACTCATTTTCGCCGTACCGTGGTGATATGAACGTAGCCGACGCGATGACGCCCCGCGAGGACGTGGTAACCGTGGAGCTGCCGGGTACCCGGTCCGACGTCCTCGAGTACCTGCAAGAACAGCCGTTCTCGTCGGTCCCGGTCGTCAAACCGACCGACGACGGGCCGGAGTATCGGGGCCTGATCTCCCGGAACGCCCTGATCGAACAGCCCGACGAGGACCAGCTGGTTATGCTGATGGACGAGGACGTGCCGACCACCACGGCCGACACCGCGCTCGAGGACGTCGCGCGGACGATGGTCGAGCAGGGCGCGCGTCGCGTCCCGGTCGTCGACGGTGAGTTCGAGGGAATCGTCACCGTCACCGACGTCGTCCACGCGATCGCGACCGGCGACCAGCCGACCGACGACACCGTCGAGGCGTGGGCCAGCGAGAACGTGAACACGACCTACGAGGAGACGCCACTGCCGGTCGCCGAACGTGAGCTCTCCTACGCGAACGTTCCCTACGCCGTCGCGCTCGACGACGACGGCCGGATGAGCGGCATCCTCACGATCGTCGACGTGCTCGAGGTCGCTCGCATCGTCGAGGGAGAGGAGGAGACCGGCGACAACTTCGGCGACCAGGACGACGAGTGGTCCTGGGAGGGCATCAAGGCCGTCGGCAGCCGCTACCTGCCCACGCGGGACATCGAGATTCCCGCCGGCCCCGTCAGCGAGTTCATGAGCGACGACGTCGTCACGGTCTCGGCGAACACGTCGATCCAGGAGGCCGCACAGCGGATGATCAGCAACGACATCGAACAGATTCCGATGGTGACCGGCGAGCAGCTCGTCGGCATCGTCTGCGACGTCGACATCTTGGAGGCACTCTATGAGTGAACAACAACACCCCGAGGAGCGTACGGCGACGAGCGAGAAACTGGTTGAACTGGCCAAGCGACGCGGCTACTTCTTCCAGTCCTCCGGGGCGTACGGCGGCGTCGGCGGCTTCTACACCTTCGGCCCGCAGGGCGCGTCACTGAAGGGCAACGTCGAGGACGCCTGGCGCGACCGCTTCGCGGTCGCCGAGGGTAATATGGAGATCGACGCGCCGACGATCATGCCCGAACCCGTCTTCGAGGCCTCCGGACATCTGGACGGCTTCGACGACATGCTCGTCGAGTGTCCCGAGTGCGGCGAGAGCCACCGCGCGGACCACGTCGTCGAGGACAACACGGAGTACGAGGACGCCGAGAGCCTCCCGATCCCGGAGGTCGAAGAAGTCATCGCGGAGTACGAACTCGTCTGTCCCTCCTGCAGCGCCGGCCTCGCGGGCCAGGCCGTCGAGGCGTTCAACCTCATGTTCGCGACGAACATCGGTCCCGGCGACTCCGACCCGGGCTACATGCGCCCCGAAACGGCCCAGGGCATCTTCGTCGAGTTCCCGCGCCTGAAGGAGTACGCCCGGAACCAACTGCCCTTCGGCGTCACCCAGATCGGCCGCGCCTACCGCAACGAGATCAGCCCGCGGCGCTCCATCATTCGGACGCGGGAGTTCACGCAGGCCGAACTCGAGTACTTCATCGATCCCGAAACCGACAAGCCGGACCTCTCGACGGTCGAGGACGTCGAAGTGACGCTGTACCCGGCCAGCGAGCAGAACAAGGACGACGGCGAGGAGATCGAGACGACCATCGGCGCGGCCGTCGAGGAGGGCATCATCGGCGACGAGTGGGTCGCCTACTTCCTCGGCGTCGCGAAGCCGTGGTACGACGCGGTCGGCGTCGACATGGACCGATTCCGGTTCCGTCAGCACCTCTCGGGCGAGCGCGCTCACTACGCGGCGGACTGCTGGGACGCCGAGAGCGAGATCGACGGCAACTGGATCGAGATGGCCGGCTTCGCCTACCGCGGCGACTACGACCTCTCGAAGCACGGCGAGCACGCCGACGACCGCTTTACGATCTTCAAGCAGTACGACGAACCGAAGACCGTCGAGCGCGCGACGGTCGACCCCGACATGAGCTACCTCGGCCCCGAGTTCGGCGGGGACGCGCAGGCCGTCGTGCAAAAGCTCGAGGACCTCGCGGCCCGCGATCGATCCGCGTTCGAGGGCGACACCGTCGAGATCACGCTCGAGGGCGAGACCCACGAGATTCCGACCGAAAAGACCGGCTTCAGCGTCGAGGAACAGACCGAAGCGGGCGAACACATCACGCCCCACGTCGTCGAACCCTCCTTCGGCGTCGACCGACTGGTCTACACCGTCCTGCACCACGCCTACCGCGAGGACGAGGTCGACGGCGAGGAGCGGACGTACCTCGAACTCGAGCCCGAGGTCGCCCCGACTTTCGTCGGCGTCTTCCCGCTCCAGACCGACGACGAACTGGTCGAGCAAGCGCAGGATATCGTCGCCGACCTCCGCGAGGTCGGCCTCTCGGTGACCTACGACGACTCGGGCAACATCGGCCGGCGCTACCGCCGCCAGGACGAGGTCGGCACGCCGTTCTGCGTGACCGTCGACTTCGAGACCCTCGAGGAAGAGGAGACGACGGTTACGGTGCGCGAACGAGACACGACCGAGCAAAAGCGGCTGCCCGTCGACGAACTCCCCGAGACGCTGTCGGCGCTTCGCAGCGGCGACCTCGCGTTCGAGGAGCTGTAACGCTCGTACCCCACCTGCGCCCGCACCCGGACCACCGGTACGTTCGCGAACATTTCTCAACTGAATGTAACCGACGGACTGAAGGTCGTCTCCGTCGAGCGATGCAGTGATGGCCGACGAACTGAAGCGACGGCTGGTCCACGCGAGCGGCTCCGGGCTGGTCGCGCTCTACCTGCTCGCGGACGCCCTCGAGCTGGGGCTGACGTGGGCGCGCTTTCGCGTTCTGATGGTCGTCCTCGCAACCGGCGCGCTCGTCCTCGAGTTCGTTCGGCTTCGGATCGGTCTCAACTGGCGGCTCTACGACGTGCTCACCCGCGACTACGAGGAGGACAACCCCGCGGGATACGCCCTCTACCTGCTCAGCATGACCGCCGTCGTTCTCGCGTTCGAGCCGGCTATCGCCCTCCCCGCGATGTTGATGCTCGCGCTCGGCGACCCGATCAGCGGAGCCGTCTCGGACAACACGCTAAAGCGGGTCAAGGGGCCGAAGGTGCTCGCGACGATGTTCGTCGTCTCGGCGCTGCTCGCCGCGCCCTTCCTCGCCGACTCGCCGCTGGCCGTACTCGCGGCGGCACTCGGCGCGACCGTCGCCGACGGCGTTACGCTCGAGATTCGGACCTACATCATCGACGACAACCTGACGATCCCGATCTACGCCGCCGGGCTGGCGTGGCTGGCCCTCGAGTTCGGGCCCATGTAAGCGGAAGTGTGAGTTGCCGCTCTCAGTCCCCGAAGACGGACGATTCGAACGCCTCGTCGGACTCGCGCAGGAGTCGATCGGTCCCGTCGTGGGCCGCGAGTTCGCCGGGTTCCAGTTCGTCGTGGAACGTCTCGATCCTCTCCGGGACGACCTTCTCGGTGACGTCGAACGTCGTCGCAGGCTGAAAAATACCCCAGAGCGCGCCGATCGCGTGGGTCACGACGGCGACCGGCGTTAGCACGAGAACCGGCAGCCAGAGGAGCGGATGCTTCCGGTAGGCGACCAGGCCCCCGCTCATGTAGACGAAGAGGATACCCGCGAGAACGGCGGCGACCGAGCCGTACCACTCGAGGGTCGGAAGCTGTCCCGGCGCGAGGTACGCGGCGAGAGCGACGACCGGGACCAGCGGCGAGAGCCCCCAGACGATGACTCGAGTGTAGTACAGCGGCCGGTAGCGGCGCGGCAGGATGTGCCCGTCGGCGATCGTCCCGGAGATCCACCGCCGGCGCTGTCTGATCAACTGGCGCACCGACGGCGGCGCCTGGTTTCGAAATCGGGTGTCGAGCAGCCGGTAGGAGAGGTCGCCCGCGTCGGCGGCCCGCCAGATGAAGTTCGTATCCTCGGTGATGGTGCGCGCGTCCCAGGTGACCGCGTCCTCGAGCGACGCCCGGACGGCGATCCCGCCACCCCACGCGTAGAGGGGGTATCGCAGGCGGTGAAAACCGAGCTGCTCGAGTTGGTAGCCGACGCGGAACAGCTCACAGAGGTACGCGAGCCGGGAGCCGGTGTAGATCGGCTTCTCGGTGAACTGGACGACGTCGGCGTCCGGCAGGCCGTCGAAGCCGGTCATGATCGTATCCTCGTCGAGGTAGAGCACGTACTCCGACTCGCAGGGAACGTTTTGGCGAGCCCACTCGACGGCCCGTCCCTTTCTGACTGCCGTGCAGTCGAACTCGTCGGGGACGACGTGGACGGTCGCCCCGTCGATCGACAGCTCCGATTCGGCGATCACGCGAACGTCCGCGATCGCGTCGGGCACGGCGTTGACCGTCGCCTGGACGACGGGTTCGGCGTCGACGGTCAGGATCCGAACTTGTACGTCGTCCGGTCCCCACGGCCGGTCCTCGTCCGCAACGCGCCAGCCGCGGGCGAACACGAGCGTCTCGAGGAGCCACCAGCCCGCCGAGAAGCCGTACAGCCCCAATCCCACCCAGAGGACCGCGACGAGCGCGCCCGATAACGGATTCGCGAAAAAGAACTCGAGCATGTACTGTCTACTGCTACTGACTGTACCGTCAGATGACAATAAGATTGGCGACTCGGGCCGTAAGACGGTTACTGATGGCAATCGCGGCGCGTGAAATCGAAGTCGGTCCGTTCGTCAGGTGGAGTCAGCGAGGAACACAGCGCGTGCGACGATGCCACAAAGATCTATTGGAACGGCTCGAAATCGCCCGTATTGCACTCGAGCGAGAGACATTTCCACCGGCAATAGGAGTCGTGGTCGCCGAGCGGAAACGACGGTTTGAATCGACGTATAAATTCCCATTACACAGATCGACGAGGACAATCCGGCGATACGGACGGGGTCTCGGGGAGTCTGTTCGCCCGAGACATCTGCGTGTTACTCGTACGGACGGCACCGTTTCCGTACTCAAATAAGACACATATCAATGGAACTATATCTCGCGCTTAATACGCTCACCGGCGCTACTCCCTGTCGGGTCACGTACACGAGGACGGCGAGGCGTCCTGACAACGGGGCGTCCCACCGGGGCCTAGACCAGTGGCGACGCCGTCTCCCCGTACGTGCCCGGAGTGTAAAAGCATGAAGCGAACACTTGCAATCGTACTTACAATCGCAGTCGTCGGTGGCCTCCTGTTTATGGGCACAGCCGCTGCACAGGACAACCAAACCGACCAAGATGCGGATCTCGATCAAGCCGCTGCGAACGTCGCTGATCTCACGCAGGAACAGAATCAGGCGAACACGAACTCGCTCTCCGGCGAGACGGGCGACGCACCGTTGATCCAGGTCCAGCAATCGGATCAAACGAACTTCGGTGAACAAAGCGCGGATGTCGATCAAGACATCGAGCAAGACACCAGCCTCGAGCAGGAGATCCAACGAATCGTCGAGGAGGCCTTAAACGGCAATACAGGATAGACCGCCAAGCCACGGAGACGCCTCGAACGCTGGAGTGACGCTCCACACCCCGGAATAGAGAGCACGCGCGTTAGGAGTGTTCTCACGGAGGCGGCGAGCCGTCGATGCGTTGCCCACTGTTTCTCGTCCGCCGCCTCCGTTCGACGCGCGCTATCCTCACCGGCCTGAGCACGACCCGAGGCTGGCGACGTCGGCAAACCCACGCTCTGCCCCGATTCCGATCAGTGTCGCGTCGTTCGTTCCCAGGCGGCCTCCATGAACGTCGCGTGCACGTCGGTCGAGGGTTCGTCGACCCGTTTCCGACGCCGCTCGTACGACCCGTCCGGTTGCATCACCCACCGATTCCGGGTATCCTCGAGCAGCGTCTCCAGGATTTCATCGAGCCGGGACTGCAATCGCGGCTCCTCGATCGGCGTCACCGCTTCGACGCGGTTGTCGAGGTTGCGGGCCATCCAGTCCGCCGAGCCGGTGAAGTACCGCTCCTCGCCGCCCGCGCGGAAGTAGAAGATCCGCGAGTGCTCGAGGAATCGCCCGACGATACTGTGAACGGTGATGGTCTCGCTGACGTCCTCGAGTCCCGGTCGCAGCCGGCAGACGTCCCGAACGATGAGATCGATATCGACGCCGGCCATCGACGCGTTATACAGTTCCCGGACGAGCTGAGGGTCCTCGAGGCGGTTGACCTTCACGACGATTCGGGCGTCCTCGCCGTTGCGGGCGCGCTCGGCTTCCTCGCGGACGAGGTCGACGAACCGCTCGCGCATGTTCCCGGGGGCGACGAGCAGTTTCCGATACTCGCGGTGCATCGAGTGACCGGTGAAGTAGTTGAACACGCGCACGAGGTCTTGGCCGATATCGCGGTCGGCGGTGAGCAGGCCGAGGTCCTCGTACTGCTTAGCGGTCTCGGAGTGGTAGTTGCCGGTCCCGATGTGGGAGTACAGTCGGACGCCGTCGTCCTCCTCGCGGACCACCAGCGAGGTCTTCGTGTGGGTCTTGTAGCCGATCGTCCCGTAGGCGACGTGGATCCCCTCCTCCTCGAGTCGCTTGGCCCACTCGAGGTTGTTCTCCTCGTCGAAGCGGGCCTTCAGTTCGACCATGACCGCGACCTGCTTGCCGTTGCGCGCGGCCTCGATGAGCGTCTCGATAATCTGGGAGTCGCTGGCGGTCCGGTAGATCGCCGCCTTGATCGCCAGTACGTCGGGATCGTTGGCCGCCTCCTCCAAGAACCGCTGGACGGTGTCCTCGAAGGCGTGGTAGGGGTGGTGGACGAGCACGTCGCGGTCGCGAACGACGTCGAAGATCGAGCGGCCGTCCTCGCGCGACCCCAGCCGCGGATGGGGCTGTGGCGTCCAGTCGGGCAGTCGGAGTTCGGGCCGGTCCAGATCGGCCAGTTCGAAGAAGTCCCGGTAGTCGAGCGGCCCGTCCAGTTCGAACACCTCCCGGTCGTCGAGGTCGAGTTCCCGCGTGAGGATCTCGAGGATCTGTGCGGGCGGCTCCCGCTCGATCTCGAGGCGGACGACGGTCGCGAACCGGCGTTCCTCTAAGACCTCCTCGACCATCTCGATCAGGTCCTCGGCGACCTCCTCGTCGCGGCGCACCTCGGCGTTGCGCGTGACGCGGAACAGCGCCGTGTCGACGATCTCGACGTCCGGAAAGAGCAAATCGAGGTTCTCGCGGACGACCGTCTCGAGGAGGACGTACCGGTCGTCACCGTTGCCCTCGTCGTCGCCGAGTTGGATGAACCGAACCTGATTGCGCGGGATCTTCACCCGCGAGAACGTCAGGTCGTCCTCCGGGTGTTCGCGCGTGAGGACGGCCAGCGAGAGGCTCTGGTTCGAGATAAACGGGAACGGGTGGGCCGGATCGAAGGTCAGCGGGGTCAGCGTCGGCAACACCGAACTCTCGAAGTAGTCTCGGACCTCCCGGCGTTCGGCCGCCGAAAGTTCCTCGTAGTCGACGATGTCGATCCCCTCCTCGGCCAGCGCCGGTTTAATCTCGTCGCGGTAGCACGCGGCCTGACGCTCGAGGAGTTCGTGGGATTCGTCGAGGACCTCGCGCCACTGCTCGCCGGGCGTGCGCCCGTCGGGCGTTTCCTCGGTGATGCCCGCAGCGATCTGCTGTTTCAGCCCGCCGACGCGCTTGCGGATGAACTCGTCGACGTTCGTCGTAAAGATCGCGAGGAACTTCACGCGCTCGAGCAGCGGGTTCTTCTCGTCGATCGCTTCGTGAAGCACCCGCCGCTGGAAGGCGAGTTCGCTGAGTTCGCGGTTGAGGTAGTATTTGGGCGCCGAGAGGTCGACGTCGGGCGACGCCGATGGCGGTCGGCCCTCGAGGGGTGACTCTGTGTCGGTCGGCGTATCACCGGCGTCCACTTCCGCCGCGGATTCGGCTGTGGCGCTCTCGGCATCGTCGCCGGATCGTGCGTCAGTCCCGTCGGCAGCACGGTCGCCGCCGTCGTCCGTCCGGAACGCGAGGGTCGGTTCGTCGTCGGCCGACTCGTCGTCGTTCGGCGACCCCCCGTCGCTCATCGGCTGAACGGTCAGCCCGTCGCTGCGCTCCCGATTCGAGTTCGCCGTCGATTTCGAGTTCTGTCCCCCGCAGTCCGCTTCGGACGTGTCATCTCCGTTCATGCTGGGTCCCCCGTTACCGCTCCCCGACGGCGACGAACTTCTCGTCCGGCCGAGCCTCCTGTTCGGGTGTCGAGACGCTCACG
Organism: Halopiger aswanensis; assembly: GCF_003610195.1. NCBI lineage: Archaea > Methanobacteriati > Methanobacteriota > Halobacteria > Halobacteriales > Natrialbaceae > Halopiger > Halopiger aswanensis. Next base: position 437,849 of record NZ_RAPO01000003.1, read on the forward strand.
AACCGCTCGCGGTGAACGTCGTACGCCGTGAGTTGCCCGCCGTAAACGCAGCCAGTGTCGAGGCCAACCGCCCACTTCCGCTCGAGGGGCTCCTCGAGCACCGTGTGGCCGAAAAACACCCGCGGGCCGTCGGCGTACTCGTCGAACCAGAACGGCCCGTCGTAGCCGTCGCCGTTCGGACTGCGCATCGTCAGCAGGTCGCCGTTCGAGTGCTCGAGAAGGGGGCGGCTCGGGTCGACACCGCCGTGGACGACGAGGTTGTCCGCCCACGAGATGGCGGTCGGGAGCGACTCGAGGTACTCGCGGTCGGCCGAATCGAGCGCCGGAAGTTCGGCGCGACCGTCGAGGAGTTTCTGTTCGTTATTTCCGCGGACGGACTGCAACTGCGGTGACGACTTGACGCGGTCGAGCACCGCCTTGCTGTCCGGTCCTTTCCGCACCAGGTCGCCGACGAAGATCGCGAGATCCTTCGCCCCGAACTCGAGCGTCGAAAGCAACCGCTCGAGGGCGTCGGGGCAGCCGTGGACGTCGCCGACGACGTAGACGTCGTCGTAGCGATCGATATCGATCCGCTGTTGAGTAAACGATGCGTCGTCGCCGGATGCGGATACAATCGTCACGAGTGCTGTGACGGAAAATTTCGGAAAATAGAAAATAAGCCGTTATATGTTACATACAGTACAGTTCATAGGGATACATAGATAACATATTAATTCAGTTTAGAGTACCAATCAGCACCGCGAAAGGTATACTGGTGTCCGTCGAGCGTCGATATATACGCTCGAATATTTCGACTATTCAAACTGTTTAATACGTATTAGTATGTACGAGTTCACATCACATGGGGAGGGAGTTGCGAATTCGAGTTAGTGACGCCCGAACACCGCCGCAAGTTGCCGATCTCGAGGGGTTCGAAGTCGGCGACGGAGAGTGGCGGCTCTCGCTCGACGCTCACCGCGACCTGCTAGTCGATCTCACCGGCGTCGAACCCGACGGCGACCTCGGGCTGCAGGACCTCGTGACGATTCGAGCGCGACTCGAGGGGTACATCGAGCGGACGAGTCGCCCGGCAAAGGGAGCAGCGGCGGAGACGGTCGACGAAGATCGGAATCGGTCGGCAGGGTGGATAGAACGCGTCCTCGAGTGGCTACGCGCCGCCATCGTGCGGACTGGCGGAGAACGAGCCGACGAGGGACGGAAAGACGACGGGGAAGTACACTACTCGGAGGAGCGAGTCCGGTGTCTCGCAGCCATCTTCCGAGCGGCGGCCGACGCTCGGCGACGCGAGATTACGGGTCCGAGCGCCGCACCGACGGGCCAAACCGCTGCGGACTGATCGACGACGGCGGCTGCGAACGATCCCGGGTACCGGTAGTATTACTTTCACCACGCTTTCTCAACCCTTAACCGCGACCGCGTCGAATCGCCGGCAATGGCAGCCCAGGACGAGGAACCGCCCGCCATCGACCACCCGCTGCTCGAGCCCGACTTCCTCGAACGCCGCCTCTACCAGCTGCGGCTCGCGGGCACGGCTGCGAACCACCACACGCTCGTCTGTCTCCCCACCGGCCTGGGGAAGACGACCGTGAGCCTGCTCGTGACGGCCCGCCGGCTCGAGGAGGTCGGCGGGAAATCGCTCATGCTCGCGCCGACGAAGCCGCTCGTCCAGCAACACGCCGATTTCTACCGCGAAGCCCTCCAGATCCCCGACGAGGAGATCGTCGTCTTCACCGGCGACGTCAGTCCGGACGACCGCGCCGAAACCTGGCAGGAGGCGACGGTCGTGATGGCGACCCCGCAGGTGATCGAGAACGACCTCGTCGGCTCGCGGATCTCGTTGGCCGACGTGACCCACATCACCTTCGACGAGTGCCACCGCGCGACCGGCGACTACGCCTACAACTACATCGCCGAGCGCTACCACGAGGACGCCCGCGAGCCGCTCGTGACCGGGATGAGCGCCTCGCCCGGCGGCGACGAGGAGGCCATCCTCGAGGTCTGCGAGAACCTCGGCTTGGAGGAGGTCGAGGTGATGACCGAGGAGGACGCCGACGTCGACGAGTTCACCCACGACACCGACGTCGAGTGGGAGCGCATCGACCTCCCCGACGAGGTGCTCGAGATCCGCGACACGTTAAACGAGGTCATCAAGGAGCGCCTCGAGAAGCTCAAAGAACTCGGCATCGCGAGTTCGACCCAGCCCGACCAGTCCCAGAAGGACCTGAACAAGATGCGCGCGGAGCTCCAACAGCTGATCAACAACGACCAGTCGGAGGGGTTCGAGGGGATGTCGATCCACGCCGAGGTGATGAAGCTCCGCCAGGCCGTGACGCTGGTCGAAACCCAGAGCGTCGAGGCCGTCCGGCGATACTTCGACCGCCAACGCAACCAGGCCCGCTCCTCGGGCGCCTCGAAGGCCAGCCAGCGGATGGTCTCGGATCCGCGAGTGCGGGAGGCCATGCGCAAGGCCGAGGACTTCGACGAGATCCACCCCAAATACCGGAAGACGCGGATGCTGCTCGCCGAAACGCTCGGCCTCGAGGGCGGCGAGCGCGTGATCGTCTTCACCGAATCGCGCGACACCGCGGAGGCGCTGACGGACTTCTTGAGCGATAGCTTCGACGCGAAGCGGTTCGTCGGGCAGGGCGACCGCGAAGGCAGCGACGGGATGACCCAGAAGGAGCAACAGGAAGTCCTCGACGAGTTCCGGGCGGGCGAGTTCGAGGTGCTCGTCTCGACCTCCGTCGCCGAGGAAGGACTGGACGTGCCCGAGGTCGACCTCGTGCTGTTCTACGAGCCCGTGCCGACGGCGATCCGCTCGATCCAGCGCAAGGGCCGAACCGGCCGCCAGTCGGAGGGGCGGGTCGTCGTCCTCATGGCCGAGGACACCCGCGACGAGGCCTACTTCTGGATCTCGCGGCGGCGCGAGCAGGAGATGGAGGACGAACTCCGCGAGCTGAAGGGGATGGCCGACGACCTCGAGGAAGAACTCGACGATTCCCAGCAGGCGCTGACCGATTTCGACGGGAGCAAGAAGCAACGCTCCTCGGACGGGGCGACCGGCGGAGCCGCGAGCCGAGGCGACGAGAGCGAAGTGAAAGTGGACGCTAGAGATGGCGACCCCGACGCCGTCCCGGATTCTTCCACTGGAAATGAGGGGGATGCGACACAGCCCGGACTGCGGGATTTCGCCGGCGAGATCGACTCGAGTTCGGCGGACGCCGGCGAAGCGGACGACGTCGAAACGCACGAACCGTCGGCCGAGGGCGACACCATCGAAATCGTCGCCGACCAGCGCGAGATGGACGCCAACATCGCGCGAGACCTCTCGAGACGCGACGAGATCGAGGTCAGCCTCGAGACGTTGGACGTCGGCGACTACGTCCTCTCGGACCGGGTCGTCGTCGAGCGCAAGTCCGTGGCTGACTTCGTCGATTCGCTGGTCGGGGGCGATCGGTCCGTCTTCGAGCAGATCGGCGCGATGGCTCGTCACTACTCCCGCCCGATCGTCGTCGTCGAGGGCGAGGGACTGTACGAACAGCGGGACATCCACCCCAACGCCATCCGCGGCGCGCTCTCGAGTCTCGCGGTCGATTTCGACGCGAGCGTCCTCCGAACGGAAAGCGAGGACGACACCACCGAACTGCTGGCGACGATCGCGGGCCGCGAGCAGGAGACGAGCGACCGCGAAGTCTCGGTCCACGGCGAGAAACAATCGAAGACGCTGGCCGAACAGCAGGAGTACGTCGTCGCTTCGATCGCCGAGATCGGGCCGGTTACCGCGCGGTCGCTGCTCGAGGAGTTCGGGACCGTCGAGGAAATGATGATCGCGACCGAGGACGAACTGCAGGAAGCTGACGGCGTCGGGCAGGTGACGGCCGAGCGGATCCGCGAAGTCGTCGGCAGCCGGTATCAGGGCCAGGGGTAACGCCGATCGTCGGTCTCGAGCAGATCAGTAGTCTCGAGGGCGAGACGTTAGAGTGCTCGAGGATATGGAATTCGGTTCTCGAGAACTCGGGTCCGATTCGAACGAAACCTGATTCGGATCGAATTACGGTTCAAACCGAATCGGGAGTCGTCAGCCCTCGTAGCCCGCGTACTCCATGACGTCCGCAAAGACGTCGGAGTCCATGGCGTCGCGATAGACGATGCCGTTGACCATTCCGCCGGGGTAGGAGTTTCCGTTCATCGCGTGATCGACCTTGTGACAGTGCATCAGGTAGATGCCGGGGTCGGCGTCGGCTTCGAACTCGATAGTGTGGCGTTCGGCGGGCGCGAGGTTCGTGATGTCCTCCTCGTGCCGGGCCGCTTCGGGGATCTGGCCGCCGTCCTTCTCGACGAGGCGGAAGCGGTGGTTGTGGGTGTGCATCGGGTGGGACATGTAACCCGCGTTGACCATGTGGAGCCGGACGGTGTCGCCGTGGTCGACGATGATCGGCGAGCCGTCTTCGGGGTGGAGCGTCCGCGGCAGGCTCTTCCCGTTGATGGTGAACACGTCCGGTTTGCGGTCGCGGGTGCTGTACTGGACGTCCTCGCCGGCGTACTGGCGGTTCAGTCGGGAGTCCCAGTCCTTCAGCGTGAAGAAGTACTCCTTGTCGGCAGGTTCGTACCCCTTCGGATCGACGCGGAAGATGCCGTACATCCCCATGTCGATGTGGCGGTGCGTCTGGTAGTGACAGTGATAGAGGTGCGTGCCGGGGACGTTCGCCGGGATCGAGTAGGTGTGCTTCTCGCCGGGGCCGACCGTGATGCCGGTCGTCGTGGGGACGCCGTCGTTCTCCCACGTCTTGCGGACGCCGTGGAAGTGGAGCGTGTGTGCGTGGTCGGCGTCCGTGTTGTCCAGCGTCACCTCGATGTCGTTGCCCTCGGTCGTTCGAATGATAGGGCCGGGAACGCTCGGCTCGCCGTCGTCGGCCTGGAACGCCCACACGCGGGGGAGTTCGACCGGACCGCCCATCGAGTCCATCGGGTGGACGGCGTGCTTGGCCGGCACCGAACGCAGCGTAACGCTGCCCCCCTGCTCGTCGACGTTGACGACTTCGGGCGGACTCGTCCAGGGAAGATCGGCACCCTCATCCTCGTCGGCCGAGGACGCATCCGCCGTCGCCGGCTGCGCCTGCGAGCCGTCCCCGCTCGAGGTACAGCCCGCGAGCGCCGTCGCCGCACCGATACCGGTCGCCGCAACGAAATCGCGTCGAGAGATACCCAATCCGGGTGCACCAATACGATCTTTCATACAGTGTTCCGTACGAAGACCCACCGTATAACGGGTTAACCCGGTTTCTGCTGATTGGGAAGTCCCGGAAACATGTTCGCCGCGAGTATATAAATGGGGACTCGACGGCGGCCGGAACGACGGCTCGAGGAGACCTCGTTCACCACGGAACCAGTCGGGCGATATCGGAACCGGACGCGGTCGGTTCGATGTCGACAGCGGGTGCAGCCGCTGCAATCGGGATCGAACCACAAACGAGCGTCTTCGAACGTACTTCTCGAGGGAGAACGGAAACCGATCGGATCGACGACGCGCTTACCGGAGCGTCGACAACGTCTCGCCGGCCTCGCGGGCGGCCTCGAGACACTCCGTCGCGTACCGGGGATCGTCCGTCGCGGCGGCCTCGCCGGCGAACTTCTCTAGGGCCTGCACGAGCGACTCGCGGGCGCGCTCGAGGTCGCCGTCGACCGGCGGCGACGCGGCTGCGCGGCGGGTCGCTCGGTCGCGACGACCGCCAGCTCGGGACTCTTCGGCAGCCGACTGCGAGTCGCGGTCGGCAGCACGGGACGGCGTCTCCGCGTCGTCGGCCTGCCGGACGCGACGGGACGGACCCGACTCGCGGCTGCGCTCGCCCGAGGCGCTCGCGCGTCGATCCCGCTCGTCCGCGCCGCTCGAGTCGGTTCGGTCCGGCTCGGCGCTGGTGTCGGTCGTCGACGCCGTCTCGGCAGCGCCAGCGTCCGGCGCTGCGTCGGCGTCGGACGGCGACGCCACGTCGATCGACTGCGCCGACGCGTCGGTCGCGGCGGACTCGTCAGTCCCGGCAGCGTCGGGGGCTTCCTCGGCCGGCTGGGCCTCGAGGTCCGTTCCCTCGACGGCGTCGGGGTTGCCGTGACAGCTCGGACAGAATGTGGTGCCGTCCTGCTTGAAGAGGGGATCGCCGCAGGTACCGCAGTGCATGTTGGTCATCGTCGCACCCTTGAGCAGCAGATCGCTCATCCGCTGGGTGGCCTCCCGTTCGGCCTTGTCGCGCTCGTACTTCTCCCGGAGTTTCTCGCGCTCGGCTTCCTTGTCGAAATCGCTCATACGCGACTAGAGGTGACGGGCCGTCGAAAAAGCTGCGACGGGACGACGGTATCGTTGCGGTGCCCGCGAGCGGTGCGGCCGACTCGGACTCACTCCGTTCGCCGGTACATCCCCTTCGAGGCGGGACGCGTCTCCTCGTACCCGAACCGCTCGTAGAAGCCGTCGACGTCCGCCAGCAGGTTCACGTACGCGTCCGACGGCGCCGTCTCCTCGAGGTAGCGCTCGAGGGCCTCCATGATCCGCGTCCCGAGCCCCTGGCCCTGATGGTCCGGATGGACGGCCATATCCGAGATCTGATAGACGGTCCCGCCGTCCCCGACGATCCGCCCCATGCCGACGACCTCGCCGGTCGGCTCGTGGACCGCGACGACGCCGAACAGCGAGTTCGGGAGGCCGCGTTCGATCCCCTCGAGCGAGCGGGGCGACATCCCGGCTGCCTCGCGCAGGTGAGCGAACGTTTCGGGCTCGGGGAGTTCCTCCCGGATCGCGTACGGATCCGACTCGTCGGTGTCAGCCATAAGGCAGTGGTCCCGCCGATCGTACAAAATTCTGCTTACAACGCCGCTCCCGGAACTCGAGACCGAGGACGGACACGCGGTGGCTCGGACCGATTCCGCTCAGACCGACTCCTCGTGCCAGAACGTCCGAATTTCGGCTGCAACCCGATCGGGCGCCGTCTGAATACCGACGTGACCGACGTCCTCGAGGTCTACGAGGCGACTCCGGGGGAGGCGCTCGTCGAGCGTCCGGACGGCGTCGCGTAGATGCGACGGCCCGCGTTCGCCCGTCAGGAGGAGCGTCGGCCGCTCGCGGTCGATCGTCGCGGGGAGGTCGTAGGTCTCGACGGCCGCGGTCTCCCGAATCACGGTCTCGAGGAGGTCGAACTGCACGTCGTCGGGCCAGATCGGTAACCGCTCGGGCGCGGGGATCCCGGCGCCTTCCCGATAGAACCGCTTCATCGCGGCTTCGCGGCCGTCGGTCGCGAAGCGTTCCTGCAGACGGTCGCTGAGACTATCCGCACGGTGGTCGCCGACGAGCAGCGACGGCTCGTAGAGGGCGAGCCGATCGATCGAACGCTCGTCGGTCGCGGCCGCGGCGAGCGCCACGAGTCCGCCGAAGGAGTGCCCGAACACCGAGACGTCGCCCTCGAGCGCGTCGACGATCGCGCGGAGGTCGTCGACTTCGCGGTCGAGCCCGTACGCCTCGGCGTCGCCGCTCTCGCCGCGACCGCGTCTGTCGGGGACGACGAGCGTGAAGTCGTCCGCGAGCTGCTGTCGGAGAGGGTACCAGGACCGGCGCGTCGCCGAACTCCCGTGGAGGAGCACCAGCGGCGGCCCGTCGCCGACCGTTTCGTAGCCGATACGCGTGCCGTCTGCCGACGTTACCGTCTGCATCGTTGGGAGTACTGCTTCGAGGCGGTTCCGGGTAGGGCTGACTCTCGATCGTCCGGCCGTTTAAAAGGAGACTCGCCGACGGACCGCCCTCACCGGTGCAGCGGCGGCCACATCGTGGCGACCGACTCCTCGAGGAGTTGCGTCTGGGCGCGGCGCAGGCGTTCGGAGGCCGACGACGTCGAAATATCGAGTTCGGCGGCGACGTCCTCGAGCGACGCGCCCCGCGGAACGTCGAAATACCCCAGTTCGTAGGCCGTCCGCAGCGCCTCGCGCTGGGGGTCGGTGAGGCCGTCGCCGGGCGGCTCGGGATCGCCGTCTCGAGTGAGCCGGCGGAGCCGGAAACAGTCGTTGCGCTGCCAGAACTCCCGAAACGCGTCGAACGCCGCGCGGTCGGCGAACCAGCCCGTCTGCGTCCATCCCTCGTCGGTCACGTCGATCCGTTCGATGATCGCGTCGGCCGTCGCGAGCGCCTTCAGCCCCTCGAGGTCGTCGAGGTGAGGGCCGAGCTGTTCCTCGAAGCTGAGCGCCGGGAGCGCCTGATAGCGTCGCGTGTCGCCCGCCCGACCCACCAGCGTCCACTCGGCGACGTCGACGGCGTCGTCGAAGGCCCGTTCGATCGCCGCCGGCGAGCCGCCGGTCACGGTGGCGAGAAACGGCGGCCGCTCGCCGTGATTGTACTGTAACTCGAGCGTCAGCGCCGCCTCCGGGACGGCCGCCGCGACGCCGACGAGCGGAAGGTGTTCGCAGGGGATGTCGAATTCGGCCACGAGACCCATGCCGGCCAGTAGCCGAATCCGGCCCTAAATCAGTTCCATTCGATCGCCGAAACCGCGGCGAGATGGACGGGATCGGTCGGCCGCCGCTCGAAACCGCCGGGCTCTCGGTCAGGAACGGCGCTCGAGTCCCGCCTCGACGGCCTCGACGGCCGCTGCGGGCGTCTCGACGGTCTCGATCTCGATCGCGAGGTCCTCGAGACTCGAAAGCTCGTGAGTCTCGAGACCGACGACGGGGCGGTCGTAGATGCCGGCGAAACCGATCTCGGTGAGAGTCCCGACGCCGCCGGACAGCGCGATGACGGCGTCGCCGTTCAGCGGGACCAGCGCGTTTCTGGCGTGACCGAGCCCGGTCGCGATCGGGACGTCGACGTAGTCGTTGGCCGCGCTCGTCGTCGCCTCGGGGAGGATGCCGATGGTCGTTCCGTCCTCGTCTTTCGCACCGCGACAGACCGCCTCCATCGTGCCGCCGCGGCCGCCGCAGACGACCGCGTGGCCCCGCGCGGCGAGTTCGCGGCCGACTGCCTCGGCGACCGCGGCTTCCTCGTCCGTGATCGTGCCGCCGCCGATGACGCTGACGCGCATACTCGAGTGGGCGGCGCCGGAGCCTATGGACGATTCGGTTGCTGCCGGCCGTCGTTCGCCGAAGGGGTTCGACAACTGTCGACCGGAAACCTCGTCGAACCGGCTGAAGCGCCCGTTTTCGACGGATTTAACGCAAGGGGTGGTAGAGTTTTACACGGTATGACGAAAGTTAGCGTGGTCGGCGCGGCCGGAACGGTCGGGGCCGCCGCTGCCTACAACATCGCGCTTCGGGACATCGCGGACGAACTGGTGCTGGTCGACATTCCGGACAAGGAAGACGACACGATCGGCCAGGCCGCCGACGTCAACCACGGCGCAGCGTACGATTCGAACACGACGATCCGTCAGGGCGGCTACGAGGACACCGCCGGCTCGGACGTCGTCGTCATCACGGCCGGCATCCCGCGCCAGCCGGGCCAGACCCGCATCGATCTGGCGGGCGACAACGCGCCGATCATGGAGGACATCGGCTCCTCGCTGGCCGAGCACAACGACGACTTCATCACCGTCACCACGTCGAACCCGGTCGACCTCCTCAATCGCCACCTCTACGAGTCAGGCGACCGCGCACGCGAGAAAGTGATCGGCTTCGGCGGCCGCCTCGATTCGGCCCGCTTCCGCTACGTCATCGCCGAACGCTTCGACGCGCCCGTCCAGAACGTCGAGGCGACCATCCTCGGCGAGCACGGCGACGCCCAGGTCCCCGTGTTCTCCAAGGTGCGGGTCAACGGCCAGGACCTCGAGTTCGACGACGAGGAGAAAGCAGAGTTACTCGAGGAACTCCAGACCTCCGCGATGAACGTCATCGAGAAGAAAGGCGCCACCCAGTGGGGCCCCGCCACGGGCGTCGGCCACACGGTCGAGGCCATCCTCCGAGACACCGGCGAGGTGCTGCCCTGCAGCGTCAAACTCGAGGGCGAGTACGGCCACGAGGACGCCGCCTTCGGCGTCCCCGTGAAGCTGGGTTCGGACGGCGTCGAGGAGATCGTCGAGTGGGATCTAACCGAGTTCGAGCGCAACCAGCTCGGCGAGGCCGCCGAGAAGCTCTCGGACCAGTACGACAAGATCGCGTAACGACCGCTTCCCGGATTCTTTTCGCAGCGCACCCGACGCACTGTCGACTGCGAGTCGCCGCAGGTGCAACCGAGGCCGATCCTCAGGGAATCAACTGCTCGCCGTCGTCGTCGTAGATTTTGATCGCGTCGACGGGACAGGTCCGGGCGGCGAACTTCGCGTCGAGTTCCGCGTCGTCGGGCACCTCCCGAACGAAGACGCCGTCCTCGACCTCCTCGCTGTCCGCGAGGTCGGCCTTGCCGGTCGATTTGTTCTCCTCGAAGGCGTCCCACTCGGCGACGCACTGGAACATCCCGATGCAGACGTCCTCGTCGAATTCGACCTTCATAGGAGCCCGTTCGGCCGACATCGGTAAAGCCCTGACGGGACGCCGATCGACCCACCGCAGGTTATAAAAATACGTATTATTTTGATGTTGAATTTAAGTTTAGAGAGGTGAGGTATATGACTGCATGGCTGGTAACTCAGACAGATCGGGAGGGGCAGACGGGACGAATCGACGGCGGATGCTTGGCCTCGGCGCGGGGCTCCTGGGACTGGGCGCGGTCACGGCCGGGTTGCGACCCGGTGCGGCCGTCACTGGGACAGGCAGCGATCAGAACGGCGACCTCGCCGCGGTACAGCAGGACGATACCGACGGCTGTGCCGCGATGTCTCAGTGGGACGTCTCGCTCGCAGAAACGACCGCCGACTGGAACACGCGCTCGAGTGCCAGCAGGTACTGCTCCGTGCCGTGCGAGACGACCGAGGGAACCGCCCTCGAGCGCGGCCAGCAGATCCGGATTGCGGCCGACGACGCCAGCGGCGGCTTTCCGGACGCGGTCTACACGATCGTCTCGACCCACGAGGGGACGGCCGTTCGACTGACGCAAGGCGGCCTCGAGCGGATCGGGGCGAGCGATTCGGCGGCGGCGACGCTCGGCGGGCGGGCGGTTCATCCGAGCTACGACACGCGCGAGTTGGGCCGGTACAACGACGAGTACGTCGAGTATCTCGTCGGCGAGGACGACGAGACGACCGACGTGTTCGCGATGGCGCCCCACGGCGGCTTCGTCGAGTACGGCACGGACTTTCAGGCCGAACGGGTCGCGAACCTGCGCGGCGATCTGGCCTGGATCTGTGCTGGATTCAACGACGGCGGCGGCGCGTACAGCCGCTGGCACGTTCCCTCGACCGAGATCAACCGCCGGTCGTTCCCGCTGCTCGACGGCCTGTCGGACCAGCCCGGCGACTGGGCCGTGTCGTTCCACGGCTACGCGGACGAGACCGTCTTCGTCGGCGGCACCGCCAGCGAGGCTGATCGACAACTCGTCGCCGAAGAAATCAGCGCCCGCATCGACGGGGTCGACGTCGTTCTGGCGAGCGGCGACGCGACCGACTACGACGGCGCCGCGCCGACGAACATTCTGAACGAGTCCGCGCCGGTTGGCCGGACCATTCAGATCGAGCAGCCGTCGGGCGTGCGACAGCGCCAGTGGCGCGCCGTCGCCGACGGCGTCGTTTCGGGGCTCGAGACGCTGCTCGAGTAGCAGCCGTCAGCAGCCGCCGCGACCGGACCAACAGCGGCCGGGCCGGCTGGACGATCGAACGCGCGGTCGTCGGTCGGTGAGCCTCGAGTCAACGCTTTTCCCGGCGGTTGTGGAAGAACAGCGGACAGAATGGTCACCCCGTCGTCTACGCTAGTCATCGGCGTCGCGATCGTTGCCTGCCTGTGTATGGCGTGGGTCCTCGGCGCCAACAGCAACTCGCCGCCGTTCGCCCCGGCGATCGGCGCGAACGCGATTTCGACGATGCGGGCCGCGTTCGTCATCGGACTACTCGCGACCGCGGGGGCGCTCATGCAGGGCGGGAGCATCTCGGAGACCATCGGCGCCGACCTCATCGACGGGGTCGCGATCACGCCGCTTGCGGCCACCGCGGGGTTGCTCACCGCGGCGACGTTCATGGGAATCGGCATCTACACGCGGTATCCGATTCCCGCGGCGTTCGCGACGACGGGCGCAATGGTCGGCGTCGGCCTCGCGCTGGGCGGCGATCCGGCAGTGGCGACCTACCGGCGACTCGGGACCTTCTGGCTGCTCGTGCCGATCATGTCCGGGGGGCTCGCGTACGCGACGGCGACGATCCTCCGGCGCGACGACGTGCCGGAATCGATCGGCGTCCCGCTGTTGGCGGGCATCGTCGGGGCGATCCTCGCGAACGTTCGACTGGGCGTCATTCCGGATCCGGTAGCGAGCCAGGGGACGCTCGCCCGGTTTCTCGCTCGCCGGTTCGGGGGTGGCCCGACGCTCGTCGGAGACGTCACCCTCGGAGCCGCCCTCGTGACGATCGGCGCCGGCGCCCTCGCGTTCTACTGGGTTCGCAAGCGGGTCCTCGCCTCCGTCGAGCACGGCATCCGCTCGTTCCTGCTCGTCCTCGGCGGTATCGTCGCCTTTTCGTCGGGCGGGTCGCAGGTCGGGCTCGCGACGGGGCCGCTCGAGAACCTCTTCCGAACCGAACTCGGGCTGCCGAGCATCGTGTTGCTGTCGATCGGCGCGACGGGGATTCTCGCCGGCGCCTGGATGGGTGCGCCGCGGCTCCTGCAGGCGACCTCGCGGGAGTACGCCCAGCTCGGCGTCCGGCGCTCGATCGCGGCGCTCGTCCCCGGTTTCATCATCGCGCAGGTGGCGATCGCGCTGGGGATTCCGATCTCGTTGAACAACATCGTCCTCTCGGGCGTGATCGGCGGCGGCCTGGCGGCCGGATCGGCCGGCGTCTCGCGGCGCAAGATCGGCGTGACGATCGCGTTCTGGCTGCTGACGCTTGGCAGTTCGACCGCCGTCGGCTACGGGCTCTATCGGGGGCTCGCGGCGGTTCTCGGCGGCTGATCCCGAATCCGCCGCTCGAGTCGAGCGCATCCAGTCGGCCTTACTCGAGGACCGTGACCGGCTCGGTGGTCCGCTCGACGACCGTCGCGGCGATACCGCGGCCGAGGAAGCGACGCAAGAATCCGGACGACCGGGTATCGTGGCCGTACATGACGACGTGGTCCACGGCCTCGTCGCTCGCGTATTGCGGAACGACCGTTCCGGGCCGTCCCTCGACGGTGTCGATCCGCACGCGATCCCGTTTCGCGCGCGGAACGGTCTCGAGCAGGGCTTGCGACTTCCGGCGCGCCTGCGCCGTTCGCTCGTCGTCGCGCTCGAGGACGCCGCCCTCGCTGAGCGGCGCGTCAAGCGGCGTCACGACCGAAAGCAGCGTGACGTCGGCGTTGGGAAACGTCTCGAGGGCGTAGGCCAGCGCCTCGTCCTCCCGCGGGCGGCCGAGCGCGGGGACGAGGACGCGGTCCGGGTCCGAATCGGCCATGCGCCGTCTTCGGTCGCCACCGGCATCGGTCTATCGCTCGCAGGGGTTGACAGACAGCGCGCCCCGATGGAAGTACCGATCTGTGAAGGGTTTCGAGCATGCGCGAGAAGAAGTCAATAAATTGATTGTTAGCGGCGCGTACGTTCTCGATGTGCGTTCCTCGCGGAAGCGATCGCAGACGGCGTTCGTCTGGGTACTCCTCGCGAATCTCGCGTCGGTGCTCGCGATCCGGTGGTACGACTGGCAGGCGCACGCGCTCCTGATCGTCTACTGGCTCGAGACCGGGGTCGTTCTGGCGGTCTACGCGGCGAAGATCCTTCGAGCCGAAGGAACCGACGATCCGGCAGAGATTCGGTCGTGGACGCAAGTCGACGGCGAGCCGCCCGAAGCGTACATCGGAGAGTCAAATCGACAGGTCGCCGACGCGCTCGTCCTGAACTACGTCGGCATCTGGCTTTTCGCGGGTGGATTCATTCTCCTCATCCCGTTCACTGAAGAGGCGATTCTGGAACTAGCGAGTCCGGACGCCGTCGCCCTCGCGGGCGTCAGTCTCATCGGCTACCACATCTTCTCGTACTGGTACGAGTACGTCGGATTGCGGGAGTACGAACGGCGGGGCCCGGTATCGTTGCTGGTCGAGCCGGCACCGCGATTCTGGGCGCTCCTGCTGACCCTCATCTTCGGCCTGGGTGCGACCCAGTTTACCCGAACTCCGACGGGAGTGATCGTCGTGCTGGTGTTCTTCAAGACCTGTGCCGATCTCATCGCCCACCGGCGAGAGCGCAAGCGCGCTCTCGAGGCGGTGTCCGAGTCGTGAGAAGAGCCAGCAGATTCGATTCTCGAGCGGAGGGTTCGGCCGCCGAGACGACAGTTTAAACCACGGGACGCGCCAAAGACGGGTAATGAACGTCGAGGAGCTGTCCGGGCTCCCACCCGGTGCCGTTGCCCACTTTCGGGACCAGGGCATCGAGGAGCTCTATCCGCCACAGGCCGAGGCCGTCGAGGCCGGCGCGACGGAGGGCGATAGCCTCGTCGCCGCGGTGCCGACCGCCAGCGGCAAGACGATGATCGCCGCCCTCTCGATGCTGTCGGCCGTCCAGCGCGGCGGGAAGGCGCTGTACATCGTTCCGCTTCGGGCCCTGGCCAGCGAGAAGAAGGCGGAGTTCGAGGCCTACGAGGAGTTCGGCGTGACCACGGGCGTCGCGACCGGCAACTATGAATCGACCAGCGACTGGCTCGCCACCAAGGACATCGTCGTCGCAACCAGCGAAAAGGTCGACTCGCTGGTTCGCAACGGCGCCGACTGGCTTTCCGATCTCACCTGCGTCGTCAGCGACGAGGTCCACCTCATCGACGATCGGAATCGGGGGCCGACGCTCGAGGTGACCCTCGCCAAACTCCGAAAGCTCAACCCCGATCTACAGACCGTCGCGCTCTCGGCGACGGTCGGCAACGCCGACGAGATCGCCGACTGGCTCGACGCCGAACTCGTCGAGACCGACTGGCGGCCGATCGATCTGCGCATGGGCGTCCACTACGGGAACGCGCTGAACTTCGACGACGGCTCGACCAGAGAAGTACCCGTCGAGGGATCGGAGAAGCAGGAAGCCGCGCTCGTCCGGGACATTTTGCAGGAGGGCGGCTCCTCGCTCGTGTTCGTCAACTCGCGGCGCAACGCCGAGGCCGCCGCCCGCCGGCTGGGCCAGGTCTCGAGCCGCGAACTCACGGCCGAGGAGGAGGCCGAACTCGCCGACCTCGCCGCGGAGATCCGCGACGACAGCGACACCGAGACGAGCCGCGATCTGGCCGACTGCGTCGAGCGCGGCGCGGCCTTCCACCACGCCGGGCTCTCTTCTACCCAGCGCTCGATCGTCGAGGACGCCTTCCGCGACCGGCTGCTGAAGGTCATCTCCGCGACGCCGACGCTGGCCGCCGGCGTCAACACCCCCGCGCGGCGGGTCATCGTCCGCGACTGGCGGCGGTTCGACCCCAGCGCCGGCGGGATGGCCCCGCTGGACGTCCTCGAGATCCACCAGATGATGGGCCGGGCGGGCCGGCCGGGACTCGACCCCTACGGCGAGGCCGTCCTGTTGGCGAAGAACCACGACGAGAGCCAGGAGCTGTTCGACCGGTACGTCTGGGCCGAGCCCGAGCCCGTCCGGTCGAAGCTGGCGGCCGAACCCGCACTGCGGACGCACGTGCTGGCGACCATCGCCTCGGGATTCGCCCGTACGCGGGACGGATTGCTCGAGTTCCTCGAGGCGACGCTGTACGCGAGCCAGTCGAGCGAACCGGGGCGGCTCGAGCGGGTGACCGACGACGTCTTGGACTACCTCGAGCGGAACGACTTTATCGAACGCGAGGCGCCACGCACCTCGGGATCCTCGAGCGGGTCACCGCGAGAGCGCTCTGGCGGCGGCGCAGGAGACGCCGAAGCCGATGCGGGTGGGTTCACCTCCGCCGCCGACCTCGCCGAGCAAAACGACGGCGAGGAGGAACTCGAGGCCACCAGCCTCGGCCACACCGTCTCGCGGCTCTACCTCGATCCGATGAGCGCCGCCGAGATCGTCCACGGGCTCGAAAGCGCCGACGACCGGCCGACGGCCCTCGGGCTCTACCAACTCGTCTCGCGCACGCCGGACATGTACGAACTCTACCTGCGCTCCGGCGAGGACGAAAAGTTCGGCGAGCTCTACTACGAGCGCGAGGCCGAACTGCTCGGGGACGCGCCCAGCGAGTTCGAGGAGGACCGCTTCGAGGACTGGCTCGCGGCGCTGAAGACGGGCAAACTGCTCGAGGACTGGGCCGAGGAGGACGACGAAGAGCGGATCACCGAGCGGTACAAGATCGGCCCCGGCGACCTCCGCGGGAAGGTCGACACCGCCGAGTGGCTGCTCGGGGCCGCCGAGTCCCTCGCGCGGGAGATCGACAGCGAGTGGACCGTCGCGGTCCGGGAGGCCCGCGCCCGCGTCGAACACGGCGTCAGCGACGAACTGCTCGAGCTCGTCTCGGTCGGCGGCGTCGGCCGCAAGCGCGCCCGCCGGCTCTACGAGGCCGGCATCGAGGAACCCGCGGACCTGCGCAGCGCCGACAAGGGCGTCGTCCTGAACGTCCTCAAGGGGAAGAAGACGGCCGAGAACATCCTCGAGAACGCCGGCCGCGAGGATCCCTCGATGGACGGCGTGGAACCGACGAGCCCGGATGCCGGCGGAGCGGCTGGCGACTCGAGTCGCAAGGACGAATCGACCGATTCCGGCGGCGCCGCGACGGCCGACCCGGCCGATGCCGACGAGAGCCAATCCAGCCTGGGTGATTTCTGATGCAACTGCTCGAATGCCGACTCGAGATCGACGACCTCGATTCGTTCGTCGCCGACCTCAACGAGATCGGCGACCGACACGACGTGACGATTCAGGCGTTCGACGCCCGCTACGTCGCCGACCGCCGGCACGTAGAGCGGGCGGTCGAACTGGCCGACCGAGCCATCGACCGCGGCGATAACGTCGCCCGGAACCGCGCCGTCGAAATCCTGCTGTACGCCGCCGGCCGCCGGCAGATCGATCGGGCGCTCGAGATGGGCGTCGGCGAGGGCGAGAATCGGGCAGTCGTGCTGGTCGATAGCGTCGACGACGAAAACGACGAGGCGGACGGTGAAAACGAAGCCGCTGCGATCGAGGACGTCACGGCGCTCGAGGCGTGCCTCGAGCGCACTCCGACGCTCGAGTCGACCGACGAGGGAACGCTGTGTGACTTCTTCGAGATTACCGACGCCGAACGGGCGGCGACGGACGCGTCGCTCGCGGCGCTCGTTCGGGAGCGGGTCGCGCTGCTCGAGGTCGAGAAGTAGCCGCGCTGCACCGCCGCCGTCGGCGTCGATCCGCTCGCAGTCTCGCCGAACTTGTAAGCTCGAGACACTACGCTGCGCGGTGTAGTCCGATCGCGTCGTTATCGTGTCAAATACGGCGTCTGTAGCCGATTCCGAACCAACCATCTATATTGGACATCGGCGCCTGGGCTCGCACGAATGATCAGGAAAGTGATGACGGTCGTCCTCGCGCTCGGCGTCTGTACCACCGGCGCGCTCGGCGGACTCTACGCCGTCGGCGCGGTCGGGCTCCCCGATGCCGGCCTCGCGGACAACGAGTGGGGCGAGGTCACCGACGAGCGGATCGAAGTAATCTCGACGGTCTGGATCGACAACCCCAACCCCGGGATCGAACTCGAGGACGTGACCCTCGAGTACGACCTCGCGATGAACGACGTCGACCTCGCGAACGGATCGGTCGACGGCGTCGCGGTGCCCTCCGGCAACTCGACGACCGAGATTCGGACGGACCTGCGCTACGAGCGCCTGCCGTCGTGGTGGGTCTCGCACGTCCGAAACGACGAGGTGAGCGAACTCGCGGCCGACGTGACGGCCCACGCCAGCCTCGGTCCGCTCTCGGGATCGCCCACCTACACCCACGAGGACGAGATCGAGACGGACCTCGAGACGATGATCGAGGAGTCGCTGGCGGCCCACGAGGGCGAGCACTCGCTGTCGCCGGTCCAGACCGGCTCGGGGCCGCAGCGGGAGTTGGTCGAGCCGACGGTCGAAATTCGCGACACCGACGCCGAGTGGGGCGAGGTGACCGAGAACCGGACCGAACTCCACCTCACCTTCGAGGTGCACAACCCGAACGCCTATCCGCTGCCGACGCCCGCGCTGACGGGTGAGATGGAGTTCAACGAGCAGATGGTCGCCCAGTGGGACGCCCACGAGGTCGAACTGCTCGACGCCGCCTACGACACGACGATCCCGCCCCGGAGCACCCGCGAGATCACGTTCGTCGCCTCGATGGACAACGACGACGTCGTCTCGTGGTTCGCGACCCACGTCGACAACGAGGAGGTCACCGACGCCGAGATGCGCGCCCAACTCGCGATGAACATCAACGGCGAGACGGTGACGATTCCCGAGGACGGCGACGCGATCCGCTGTAACTACGACATGCGGACCGCCATCTTCGTCGACCAGGAGGCCGGCCTCGAGCAGCGGGGCTGCGAGGTCATGCCGTGGGCGACCCCCGACGGCGACGCGTTCGACGACCGCGACGGAGGACTCGATCTGACCGACTGGAACGCTACCGAGAGCGACGGTACGAACGAAACCGAGTCGGACGAGAGCGGTTCCGACGGCCCGCTCCGGATCGGTATCTAAGGAAGCGCGCTTCTCGAGCCCGGATTCACCCGATTTCGTAGTCGTCCCTATTCTCCGCCGCCACCGCCGTGCGCCGCACTGAGTCAGTCGTCCGCCGTCTCCGGGTCGCCCGTCTCGCTGCCGAACCGCCGCTCCCTCGCTTCGCGGAGGCCGTCGCAGATGCCGCCCTGACTCGACATGTTGACCTGCGCGAGGCGACCCCGCTGGTGGACGAGGTCGAACGACTCGGGGTCGATCGGCTCCCCGTCGGGCGTACGAAACAGCGGCTCGGTCGACTCCTCGAGCACGCCGGTCTCGCGGGCCTTCTCGAGGTAGCGGTCGATCGGCGCCGCGGGAACGGTGACGACGACTGCCCCCTCCTGAACGGAGATGGCGAGCCGATCGGTGTCGTCGCCGTCGCTCGCAACGTCTTCGGACCGGTCGTCCGTCTCCTCGGACCCGTACCGCTCGAGATCGACCGGCCGCAGGGAAGCGATCGTCGCGGGCTCGAACCCGGCCTCGAGCAGCGCTTCGACGGCGTCGTACTGGCGGACGACGCGGGCCTTCTCGTCTAAGTCCGCGCGGACGGCCGCGACGTCGCCGTCGGCGTCGGGGAACGACTCGGCGAACGACAGCCGTTCGTTGACGCCGCGGTTGATCTCTTCGGCGTGCATGTGCTCGTCGAGGACGATGCGGGCTGCCTCGACGCCCGGCAGCGACTCGACCTCGTCGCGGGCGTCGACCGCCATCATCCAGGCGAAGGCCGGTGAGCACCACGCCGTCGGCAGCGTGAACTCGACCGTGACGCGGTCGCCGTCGATCTCGATCGCGTCGACGTACTCGAGTTCGACGATCGAGCGGTCGAGTTCGGGATCGGTGACCCGATCCAGTCGGTCGCGGACGGCCGCCCGCGTCGGGACGGGAGGCCCGGCGCGGCCGTCGGACTCGGTTTCGCTCATCAGTCGTCCGCGGGGGCTGGTTCCCCGCTGGCGTAGTGGTCCTCGAGGCCGAACCGCTCGCTGATGTCGTCGTCCTGGAACTGGCGGCGCTTCGCCTCGAGGTCGATGTCGTACAGTTCCGCGGCGTTTTCGCCCATGACCTTCTTCTTCGTCTCTAAGTCCCACTCGACGCCGTACTCCATGCGGTGTTCCTGCAGGAACTCGGCCTCCATGACCTCCTCGACGAGCCAGTCGGGGTTCCACAGCGCGTAGTCGGAGCCGAACAGAATGCGGTCCTCGCCGAGCCACCAGAGCAGTTCGGACATGATCTCCGAGAACTTACCGGGGCGGTTCTGGGCGAACGGCGCGGCGACCGCGAGCCCGCCGTAGACGTTGTTCTCCTGGGCGGCGATCCAGCAGAAGTCGTCCAGCCGCGGCAGGCCGACGTGTTCGACGATGAAGTTGAGTTCCGGGAACGACGACGCGGCGTCGTCGACGTCGGCCACGTCGAAGGCGTCGCGGTTGAGGGGTCGAATGGTCGGCCCCTTGTGCGCGTGGATGTTCTCGATGCCGAGATCGGAACATTTCTGGAGGAACTCGAAGGCCTCCTCGTCGTCGAGGCGCCACCCCTTCGAGTCGCCGCGCCACTCGGCGGTGTAGAGCTTCACGCCCGGCACGTCGTAGGTCTCGTGGAGTTCCTCGAGGTACTCGAGGCCCTCGTCGCCGTCGCGGGGGTCGAACGAGCCGTTGAGGACGAACCGTTCGGGATACTCTTCGGCGAGTTCGGCGTTCTGCTCGGTGGTGTTGAACCCCTCCTCGTAGAAGTCCGTGAGGTAGGTCGGCTGGAAGATGCCCATGTCGACCGCCGCGTTGCCGAACATGTCTTCGACCATCCGGTCGGCGCCGTACTTGCGGTACTCCTCGATGGACCACTGTCGGTCGTCCGGCGTGAACGTCGTGTGGTAGTCGTAGAAACACTGGATGAACTCCTCGCCCCCCTCGTGCTGGATGTTCTCCTCGGTCGCGTCCCACAGGTGCACGTGGGCGTCGATGACGAAGACATCCTCACCGTCATGCTGATACATAGCACGCTGGCAGTCAACATGGTTCTTAATTATTCTTTCCCATAAATTAGCGAACTGCCACCGAGAGCGACACTTATCTGCGTGAATTGTAGACATTCAGTCAACATATTCGGCTACAGAGAGGCGGGGTGAACGTTTACGTCGTGTGCGGTGAAGTGTGGTGTGCTACCATGCAAGCAGCTCGACTCCACGAGTACACCGAGGACATGAGCGAGGCGCTGCAGATCGACGACGTCGACCGCCCGGAACTCGAGCGCTCCGATCAGGTGCTGGTCGAGGTCGAGGGCGCGGGCTGGTGCCAGACGGACAACCACATCATCGAGGGGATGTGGACCGACTACGCCCCCCAGGACCTGCCGATGACGCTGGGTCACGAGAACGCGGGCATCGTCGCCGAGACGGGCGAGGAGGTCACGCTGGTCGAGGAGGGCGATCCGGTGATCTGTCACCCCGTCCAGACCTGCGGTATCTGCCGGCCCTGTCGGCTCGGCGAGGACATGTACTGCGAGAACTCGGCGTTCAACGGGCTTACGACCGACGGCGGCTTCGCCGAGTACCTCCAGACCAACGAGCGCGCGGTGATCCCGCTGCCCGACGGCGTCGATCCGACCGAGATCGCGCCCCACGCCGACGCGGGGATTACGGCCTACCACGCCGCCAAGAAGGCCGTCGACGAACTGAACCCCGGCGACGCCTGCGTCGTCATCGGCATCGGCGGCCTCGGCCACATCGGCCTCCAGTGTCTCGAGGCGATGACCGCCGCCGACATCCTCGCCGTCGACGTCAAGGACGAAGCGCTCGAGCTGGCCGAGGATCTGGGGGCGCGACACACCGTCAACTCCGCCGAGGAGGACCTCGCGGACGCCGTCGCGGACCTGACCGACGACGAGGGCGCCCAGCAGGTGCTCGACTTCGTCGGCGCCGACGAGACGACCGGGGCCGCACCGGACATCGTCGCCGCCGGCGGCGACCACCACATCGTCGGCTACGGCGGTCACATCCACGAACCCTGCCAAGCGCTGGTCGACGGCGAGTTCTCCTTCAAGGGGACGCTCGTCGGCCGGTACGCCGAACTGCAGGAACTCGTCGCGCTGGTCGATCGCGGCGACGTCGAACTGCGGACCGAACGGTACGACCTCGCGGACATCAACACGGTCGCGGAACGGCTCGAGCACAACGAGATCGAGGGCCGGGCGGTCGTGACGCCGCCCTGACGCAGTGTGGCGAGCCCCGATTTCCACGCTCGCCGCAGCGGGAATCAGCCGCCGTACGGCACCGTGAACGATCCGTACGGGAAGAGTTTCACCTCCGAGAGCGCAACCAACAACCGCTGACGAGTCGCCGACACCACGCACTCATTCGTCTGCATCGGGTGAATGAGTCTTCTCGACAGAGTATTCCGGAAGTACAGTAGTATATAATCTTCATAATTGATACTCCTCTCGGCCGATTTTCACTCCGATCGGCGGCGTACTCGCAGACTCCGATATAGCTCGGACATATACGATTCAGCGTTCGAATAGCAAGTTATAGTGAGAATGATACAATTTGTGCGGATATTCTCTGCGGACGTGTAATGCAGATCGACGGATTAGATAACGGGCATATCGATCGACGAATGCTTCTCAAAGCGGTAAGTGGAACGGGACTGGCGCTGGGCGGCCTCGCGGGCTCGGTCGGCGTCACCGCCCAGGAGTCCGACGGAGAACGGACGCTGCTCGACCTCGACGACCGAGCACGATTCAACATCGGATACGCGACCCCGCACGGAGCCGAACTAGCAAGAGAAGCGGCAAACGGCGTCGTCCACGAAATCGACCCGATCGGCGCGATCACCATCGAGTCGACGCTCGACGCCGTGCAGGACCTCGCCGGCTCCGATCACATCGAGTTCGTCGAGATCGATCCGGTGTACCGACTCATCCTTCCGCCGCAGGCGGTACAGGATCGCGATCCGACCGGTCAGACGGTGCCGTGGGGTATCGAACGCATCGGTGCGCCGACCGCTCACGCGGCCGGTATCCGGGGCGAGAGCGCTCACGTAGCAGTGATCAATACGGGAATCGATCCGACTCACGAGGACCTTCGTGCGAACGTTGGCGACGGCATCGCAGTCACTCCGTGCCGAGGAGAGTGCGAGACGGCGTGGGACGACGATTTCGGACACGGAACGCACGTCGCCGGCACTATCGGCGCGCTCGACAACCGGCTCGGAGTGCTCGGCGTCGCACCGGAGGCGACGCTGCACTCCGCCAAAGTGTTGAACAGCAACGGGGTCGGATTCGCGTCAGACGTCGCGCTGGGTATCCTCTGGACCGCCGCGCAGGGCTACGACGTCGCGAACATGAGTCTCGGCGGCCCGTTCTCGACGGTGGTCCAGGACGCTCTCGAGTTCGCAGCCGAACGAGACGTATTACTGGTGGCCGCCGCGGGGAACCAATCGGGGCCGGTCAGTTACCCCGCATCCGCCGATGAGGTGATTGCGGTCAGCGCAACGACCGAAACCGACGACCTCGCCGTGTTCTCGAACGTCGGACCGGAAATCGAACTGGCAGCCCCCGGTGTCGACGTTCTCTCGACCCTCCCGAACGACCGGTACGCGGAACTGAGCGGGACGTCGATGGCGGCACCGCACGTGAGCGGAACGGGTGCACTACTCGCGGGGATCGGCTACTCCGCCGAGGAAGCGCGAACCTTCATGAAGGAGACCGCGGAAGATCTCGGCCTCCCGCCCGAAGAACAGGGATCGGGTCTCGTTACCGCCGCAGCCGTCGCCGAGCGGCGACCGAAAAAGAGCGGGCGGAAAACCGCACCCTAATCGGGTTTCCACTGCCGCGTTTCGGGCCGAAACAGCGTCCCGCCTTCGGACCCACTGCTTCTCAGTTTCGTCCCTCGTCGCGACGAAAGACGCGTCGTCGTAACGAGCGTAGCGGACGATATCTACGCCGGCCGCGATTGACGCGTTCGGACGCACCGAACGGGTCAGCCGACGGGCCGGAACCACTCCTCGTCGGATCCAGTTCGCTCGAATCGAGCGCCTTGGCCGCACTTCGGACAGTTGAACTGCCGAAACTCGACTTCCTGTCCGATAACTGGAATCGTCTTCATGGTCCCCTGATTCCTGAGTTCCATTTCGATTCCGCACGTCGAACACGTGGGCGGGTCCGCCGTCGGATCGGTTTCGGTGGGCATCGGTTCATTGGTGTATATTATCATTGAACATACTTCAGACATTCGCATCCGCTCCGAAGGCGACCCAGACCGACCGACGAGACGCGATCGCAGCGCCGCACCGGCAGTACCCTCTTGTGCGGCCGGAGAATACGCCCGCCATGGCCACCCTCGAGGACCCCGTCGAGATCGGCGGCTGCGAAGTTCCAAACCGGCTCTACCGCGCGCCGCTGCTCGAGTGTGCGGGCAACGGCCCCGACGCCGTCGACGCGCTGATCGAGGACCTCGAGCCCGCGGCCGCGTCGGGCGTCGGCCTCATCTGCCAGGGTGCGACGATCGTCCGCGGTGAGGGCGGCTGCGCCGCGCCGGGGATGACCCGCGTTCACGATCCGGCGTTCGTCTCGCGTCTCGAACGGTTGACCGATCGGATTCACGACCACGGCGGCCGGATCTTCATCCAACTCGAGCACGGCGGCCTCCGGAGCATGGAGACGTGGCACGCCGAGTACCGCCGCGAGCATCCCGATCTCGAGCAACTCGCTGTCTCCCGGCCGCCGTGGCAGTTGCGCCTGCTCGACCGGCTGGGATTCCTCTCCTACGACCCGCACGTACTCTCGACCGACGAGGTGTACGATCTCGCGGCGGATTTCGGTCGGGCCGCGGCATACGCCGTCGACGCGGGCTACGACGGTATCCACCTCTCCGGGGCGAATATGGGGATCGTCCAGCAGTTCTGCTCGCCCTTTTACAACCGCCGCGACGACGAGTTCGGCGGCAGTCCCGAAGCGCGACTCGAGTTCCTCGCGCTCGTCCACGACGAGATCCGCGATCGGGCCGGCGACGTCCCCCTGATGACCAAGGTGCCCGCCGAGACCCCCGCACCGCCGTCGCCGCTCGTCCGCCGGAAACTCTCGCTGGCCGACGGTGTCGAAATCGCGCGGCGACTCGAGCGGATCGGCTACGACGCGGTGGTGCCCGTGCAGACGTCGGTTATCTGGGACATGAGCATCGTCCGCGGGGAGTATCCCGAGCGCGCCTGGAACAACGAAGCGCTGCAGGAAGCGTACGACGCGGCCTTCGGCGGGTCGGCGCGTCGTCGGTTGGTCGCGCTCGGAAACTGGCTCGAGTCGCTCCAGTACGATTTCGAACCCGCCTGGAACGAGGATTTCTGTCGACGGGTCCGCGAGCGGGTGTCGATTCCTGTGCTTGCAGAGGGTGGTATTCGGGACCGGGCACAGATGGATCGGCTCCTGGGCGAGGGGAAGGCGGAGCCCGCATGCGATATGGTCGGCATGGCTCGCCCCTTCTACGCCGAACCGCGACTGGGCGCGCGGCTGCTCGAGACCGACTCCGAGACCGAAAATCCACGAGTCGTCTGCGAAAGCTGCAACAACTGTACGGTGCCGCAGGTAACCGGCGCGCCGGGGATCTGCCGGACGCCCGACGTGTTGCGGCGGCGCGGCGAACTCGAGCGCGAGGGGGCGTACGAATTTTGGCGGTCCGAGTCGTAGTACGAAAGGAAGGTTTCAGGGCGTGATAACGGTACTCGTCAACTCGGCGAGAGTCCCTTCGACCGTGTAGTCGGGCGCTTCGACTCTGAACGGCGACGCAGTCGACCCCGCGTAATGTAGCTGTAGCGTGTACGACCCGTCCTCGGCGATCGGCGCTGCTTCGTTGCGGTCGGCGTCGACCTGCTCGAGCATGACCATCTCGCCGGCGTAGCTGGCGTCGGACTGTCCCTCGATCTTGTAGGTTGTACGCTCCTGTGAGACCGCCGATCCCTCGAGTGGATATCCGTTATCGATCCAGGCCTGAAACCCTTCGTCGAGCGCGTACACCTCCTCGTACCCGTCGTCGATCAGCGATGCGGCTCGCATGGACGACAGGTGGTGCGGGCACCCACAGTAGGTGACGATCTGCGTATCGGTCGACCACTCTTCGGCTGGATCGTTTTCGGTCCCGTCCGGTGCAGGCGAAAAGACGGCACCGGCAATGTGTCCCTGTTCGTACTGATTCCGACCGCGCGCATCGGCAAAGTTCGCCTCGTCGTTCTCGTACCACTCGTACACGTCGTCGATCGGAGCGAGGGGCACCTCGATCCCGTTCGTGGTCGTCGTTTCGTATCCGTCATTGCCGCCGAGACAGCCAGCGACGGTCCCGAGGGCCGTCGCCCCACCGAGTCCGAGAAACGTCCGTCGGTTCATATATTACCCTCTAACGAGGATGGAAAGATAGGGTTTCTGGTGACGGACGTGTTATCGGCAGGTTGGACCGACCCCTTCGTTTCAACTGGAAACCAGCCGACGGTACGCAGGGAAGACTCGAGTCGAAAGAACGGAAAGGAGTAGTCCCACCAGGATTCGAACCTGGGTCGAAGCCCCCAGAAGGCTTCAGGATTGGCCACTACCCTATGGGACTTGACATGTTTCGTCGGTCTCCGCTTACCGACGACGTATCAGGTCGTAGTAGGGGAGTATATTAGAGTGTTACGAACTGAGTCGGGGATGCGAATGAGTCTGAATGGCGTGCAAACCTCAGCAAGCGACACCTACGCTCGGCTATTCGTAGTTCGGCGGATCATAGTGTTCCTTTCGATGGCAATTCGCACAGAGGACGGTACACCGTTCTATTTCGGTTCGAATTCGTTCTTTCGGTCGATTATCCGCGACCAGCCTCGTAACGGATGCCTCCTTCGTATTTCGGTCGTGATGAAAGTCTAAACACGCGGGGTCAGTCGCAGTACAGCGGTTACAGCCGGCGTTACGTTCCCTATTGTGTATCCATCGACGACGGTTCTGGGCTGGCTGTACGTAATGGAGCTTCCGGTGACAATTCGCACAGAGAACGTCACACTTCTCGATTTCGTCGCGAAGTCGCGCCTTCCCGTAGCCGTAGGTGACCATCTTCCCGACTGCCATCTCCTTCGCGGTAGTATCGACGTGGTGAAAGTCGAGACACGCGGCAGTATCGGTCCCACACCGTGAACACCCTCGATTTCGCTTTATCTCGTTGAGCCACGAACGAAGCCGTGATCGGCGGCGCAACGACCGCTCCGTATTCCACTCGGCGTTTCGGTAGTGCCATCGCTGATCGACCGAAAGTTCCTCCCAGACGAGATCGGACGGAAGCTCGATGTCGTCCGGTTTCGGTTGTACGCGAGAGCCCCTCGAGGAGGACGTCTCGAGCCCCACAATTTCTTTCGCCTCGCTCCACCCGCCCCACGTCCGGATGATAGTCGCGGACGCCGGCGTCAAGCCCAGTTCCTCGTACTCGGCCTTCGTCGGAGATTCGCCGAGCCGTTCGGCGGCCTCCCGCAGCGCCTCGAGACACTCCGCTTCGGTCGTCACGCCCCGATTGGTCGCGGCATCCGATATAAACGTGCGGCCACGACAACCCCGGTTCCGGCGAATATAGCCAGGCGATCGCAAACCGATACGGCTTTTCCGCTCTCTCGAGCACCCACGCGTATGTACGTCGGACGCTTCGTCGTCGTCGGTCCCGAGGTCGGCGCCTACCGCGTCTCCTCGCGATCGTTCCCGAACCGCAAGCTCACCGAACGCGAGGACGCCCTGACGGTGGGCCCTACGGAGGACGCCCCCGAAACGGACAACCCCTACGTCTCCTACAACTGCCTGCGGGTCGTCGAGACGCCCACGGGCGAGACGGCCGCCTTCGGCAACGGCTCGCACGTCGATCCGATCGCGGAGAAACTCGAGTTGGGCTACCCCGCCCGCGACGCGCTCGCGGAGAGCCTGCTCGCGCTGGATTACGAGAAGGACGACTACGATACGCCACGCATCGCGGCGACGATCGGGGACGACGGGGAGGCGCTGATCGGCACCGTCCGCAAGGACGCGCTGCTGGTCGAAACCGTCGACGAGCCGACGCTGGTCGCGACCTACGAGAAGAACGCCCCCGAGTCGTTCGATTTCACGGCCGAGAGCGCATCCGAGGCAGCGAGCGAGGCCTATGACCTCGAGTTCGAGCACGCGGTCTGTGCGGCCGGCGTCACGCGGACCGACGACGGGTTCGAGACGGCGATCGAGAACGGCAACTGAGCGCGAGCAGCCAACCTACAAACCCCTCGCGTGCGTTACCTTCGCGCAGGACGATGAAGGTCGGACTCATCTCGGACGTCCACGGCAATCGGGTCGCCCTCGAGACCGTCCTCGAGGAGATGCCGCCGGTCGATCAGCTGCTGTGTGCGGGCGACGTGGTCGGCTACAACCCCTGGCCGGCCGACTGCGTCGACGAGCTCCGGGAGCGCGACGTCCCCACGGTGATGGGGAACCACGACGCCGCGGTCGCCGCGGAGACGCCCTTCCGGTTCAACGGGATGGCCCGCGCGGGCGTCGAGTACGCCGAGACACAGCTTTCGGACGACCAACTCGAGTGGCTCGCGGACCTCCCAGTCGAGCGTACCGAATGCGACGGGCGGGTGAAACTCGTCCACGGCCACCCGGACGATCCGGACCGCTATACGCGGTACACCTACCCCGAGGAGTTCTCCGCCAGGATGCTCGGCGACGAGGACGTGCTCGTGCTCGGTCACACCCACGTCCAGGGCGTCCGCAAGTACGCGGAGGGGATCGTCGTCAACCCCGGCAGCGTCGGCCAACCGCGGGACGGCGATCCGCGAGCGGGCTACGCGGTGGTCGATCTCGACGCGATGACCGTCGACACCTATCGGGTCGAGTACGACATCGACGCGGTTCAGGAGGCCATCAGGGAGGCCGGCCTTCCCGAACGGATCGGGAGTCGACTCGAGCGCGGGAAGTGAAACGAACCCTTTTAGGCTGCCTCACCGGTATGCCCGGATATGGTATTTCCCGGCCACACCGCGCGCATCGACAGGGACCAGCGTCGTCGCGTCGGGGGCCGGTGTTGTTGCTGCCAGCGTCGTCAGCGGCGACGGCGTCACTCCGTAATCGATCCGACTGCGTTCGACGAGGTGAACGATGTTTCGACGGCTGCGTGAGGACACTCGGGCGATGTGCGAGCGCGACCCCGCCGCGAAGAGGTGTCTCGAGGTCGCGCTGGCCTATCCGGGCGTCCACGCGGTCTGGGGCCACCGGATCAGCAACTGGCTCTGGAATCGGGACCTGCAACTCGTTGCACGGCTGTTCTCGCACCTCGTGCGGCTGCTGACCGGCGTCGAGATCCACCCGGCTGCGGATCTCGGCCGGCGGGTAACGATCGACCACGGTATGGGCGTCGTCATCGGCGAAACCGCCGAGATCGGCGACGACGTCCATATGTACCACGGCGTCACGCTCGGCGGCGATACGAACGAGCCGGTCAAGCGCCATCCAACTGTGGAGGACGGCGTCCAGATCGGCGCGAACGCGACGCTGCTGGGCGACATCACGATCGGCGAGGACGCGGCCGTCGGCGCCGGCTCGGTCGTCACCGACGACGTGGAGCCCGGGGCGACCGTCGTCGGCGTGCCGGCGAAGCGAGTCGACGACTGAGACTGAACGGCGTCGCTCGAGGTACTTGCTACGAGACCGTCACTGCTGCTCGTCGCTCACCGTTCCGTCCGTGCCCGGCGGCGACTCTGACGCCGGCACACCGTCGTCCGTTTCGGCGTCGCTCGAGGACTCGCCCACCGCCTCGTCGGTCATCGTCTCCTCGGGATCGGATCGGTAGCCCAACTCGAGGTGAAGCTTCGCGGTGCAGTCCATTCCGGTTTCGTCGACGTCGGTCTCGTCCTCCTGCTGGTTGAGGTAGCCGTTGCAGCGACCGTGTTTGACGACGTTCATCAGCGTCGCAGCCGAGCCGCACTCGGGGCAGTCGATGTAGTAGTTGCCGTCGTCGTCCTGGTGCCAGGCGTCGGGCGTGAGTTCAGTGTATGCGGCGTCTTCGTGGTCGCGCTGGCTCATAGGTGTACGCGCCAGCGCGACAGTCATAAAGCGGCACCCGGAGATCGCAAACCGGCCGTCTCCTCGAGTGAAGCGTCACGGCGGTGCTCGCGGTGCTCCAAGTCGCGCCGGCGCACTGCGGTCGAAATCGCATCGCTCTCGACCGCGACCCTGACGCAGCATTCGGAGTTTTTCCGGTGGAGCTCTGGCCAGCAGAGACTGTTAGCTGATCGGGCGACAGTCCCCTGAGAAAAGAGTCGATCGACGGAAGGTCGGGAGTTACGGCAGCCTGTACCCCAGCACGTCTATCCGGCTGCTTACAAAGCGTACATGTTCACTCGTCGTGACTTCCTGATCAACGTCTGAAAGATCGAGCAGCATCGCTCCGCATCCGAGTGAAATAACTGCCGAAGAGAGGTCCTCGAGGGACGCAGGATCGAGTCCCCGCCCTCGATCACCCGGTTCGAATCCGTCTACGAGCCGTATCTCCTCCAGCAACGTGGCGGTATCGTCAACGACGGCTTCGACGGTCCCCTGGAACGCGTGGTCCTGCCATCCAGTCGGATTGTCTGTCGACGGGTCGATCAAACGTTCCCCGGATTCGACGGGGACCACTTCTGTCGTCATCGTCGCCATTAGTAGTACTTCCACGTCTCTCTGTTCGAGCCACTCGGCAGTCGCAACCTGAAGAGCGCCGCCTTTGCTCTGCTTGTAGCCGTCGAACACGCCAAACTTCGTTCCGTCTACCGAGACGATGATGCGTGGCTGTCCGTTTTTCGGCCCGACGTCGTCGATATGTGCATTGATGAGTTCCATCGTGATCAGTAGGTATCTACGGCAGGTTTTGGGGATATGCTGTTTGAGTGAACCCGTTCGATCCCACGTAGACCGTGACTGGTTTCTTGTCCGATTCTACCTTGTAGACGAAGACCGCCTTACCATCGCTAGTGGTCGTGACTCTGTCCGGGTTTCGGATGATACTGTTCACGAGACTCTCGACGCCGTCGGAACTATCGATAGATTCGTACTTATTTACGAGGTCACTCGTGTGTTTGTCATCGATGTGGCGCCATCCGGTCCCGTCATCTCCGGGAACACCTCGTTCAATCCAGACGATGTCGTTGTCGAGCCCCGGGACGTCGTTCTGCTTCTTCACAACCCACCGAGTCTCGCCGAGATTACCATTACTACGGACGACCTCTAGGAGGTCGCTCGCACTTATGCTGGAGTCGATCAACGTATCGGTAATTCGGCGGAGATGATCGGCCTCGAGGTCGCCCTCGCCGTAGCCGACGAGCATCCGGGTAGCAGTCGCATCGTTGACCCTCCCGAGCCACGTCTTCTACGAGGCTCGATCGGTGTTGCTTCTGGGCTCTTCAGCCCTGGCGATTTCTTCCCGAATTTGCTCCATCACGTCCCGAGTCCGCAGGTTCGGATTCATCTCGATAACTGTATCGTGAAAGTCTCGAGCAGTTTCTACGACTTCCTCGATCCACGCCTCTTTTAATACAGGTCGAGAGGTGTCAATATCGAGGCGGTCGTCCGGGTTTCGAGCACCCATCAAGGTCGAGCTTTTCGCCACGTTGACCGCTTCGTCGTCCCACGGTTCGACTACCATCCAAGATGGTCCGAATTCGAACTCGATTATGTAGCGCTCGTCAGAGAGTACCGCATCCACCGAGTCGAGTAGGTTGAGGACGATTCCACATGCGAATCCCGTTACGCCGCTGTCGGAACTCCCCCATATGTACATCTCGCGGACCGCTATCGAGACCTCGATCCATCCGTCCGGATTCTGCTTCTCGGAAACTCTCTGCCGGTACTCCGAGTCGTAGTGGAACGTGATCGTCGCCGAGTCAGTGGGCGCAGTTTCGTTCATGTTGTATCGATAAACCCTCCGTCCCCGTCGTTTAGTTGCGGTACCCACCGCTTGACAGCAGATCTACTGAGCGGATATGCAGTTTCAACTTCCCATTAGGCAATACGAGGACCCGCATATTATCGATACCATTATCGAGATATCCGTTCTCTTTTGGACGGAAATAGTATTTAGGGCACCGGTGACTGGTCAGAAGAGATTCGGTCGCTCGAGCCGTCATGTCAGAACGAGCGCGACTGGTCCATGAGAAATCCGGTGGTGGCGGACTGATCGGTTGGTTACAGGAAAATAGCGAGACACTACAACCCGATGCAGTAGGTGATTCACCAGATCCGGTACCGGTAGTTATCGAATCTCCTCTTCTTCGAGAACCTGTTCAGCCTCTGTGAGCGCTGTATCAATCGGCTGAAACCAATCAGTATCCGTTAAATCGTCGTTAGCCGACAGTGCTTCATCGGCCCACCATCTAATGGTCGTGTAAATCTCCTTGACGAGCGCAGTACGATCGACGAGCTCCGGTGCATCATTCCGGACGTCTCGTGGCAGTTCATCAATGTGGAAATACACGCCCACGGCGTCGTTCTCTGGGACAGGTGTGAATTCGAGTTCTCCCATATCGAACTCTGCAGCGCACTCCTCGTCCTCGAGGATCGCAGCCATGCACCGGAGCAGATCAGGGAACACTTCGTTCGGCAGGCTCACGTCATCCCAAGGACGATCCTCTCCGTCCTCAATTCCACCCGGGTGGATACGCATGTCGGCACCTGGCATCCATCCTTTCTGTAGATGGTCAGCCGGCGGTGATTCGACTTCTATATCGATCTTATCATGCTTATCACCCATGTTTATCACCCCTCATGTCTCCAGCCAACGTCGTTCTGACTGATATATTTCCAGACCGCTGAACCCTTTGTTGGGTAAGCAGTTCGAACATTACCGTTTCTGATTATAACTTCGATCTCTGAAACGCCTGTTCTATCGACGAAGCTTTGATCGAATTTGCTGAACTTGAATGAGTCTTGTGGAGTCGTCTCTGTGTCTTCAAGAGCTTTGTAAATGGCTTTACTGATGTCTCTTTCCGACATCGAATTCGGAATTGGCTGCGTCTTTGAATCGAAATTCTGGCCCGTTGGCCAAAGGGTAGTTGCTCTCTTCTCCTTCATCAATTCCCCATCAATATGACGTGCTTCCAGATAGGCCCATCCGTAGTCTTTGTTGCTAGTATCCGGGTTAAAGACACCACGCTCGAGCCAGCGAAGATTCCCGTTATTGTCAGTGACCACGAGTCGAGTTGTGCTCAGATCATTACCCTGTTCCGGGATTTCAAGGAGATCATTTGCTTGAATGGTGTCCTCGATAAGAGGATTGTCGGCCTTCGTTTTCAGCATCCCCATCATCTGCTGGATATCGGCTTGGTCCATCTTTCCATCATCCAGCAACTTGTTCATCCGCTGGAGATGGTCAGCGTCGATATCGCCCTCGCCGTAGCGGGCCAGCATCTGCCTAGTGGTCGCGTCGTCGACGCGCTCGAGGACCTGCCGGCTATCAGCGCCCGTGCTCTTCACGAACTGGTTTGCATCGAACGAGTCACTGCGACTGTTGACGACCGTCAGTTGATCGCGGAGATCCTCGCTGATGTCACCACAATTGATCGACAGTAACCGGGCGTCACTCGCCTGCTGCGAGACTTCCGCATTGGGTCCCGAGATCCGAGGGCGACGACACGGCGCTCCGAAGAATTCGTCACGCGCATCGGCGTCGAGATCGTCGACAAGTTTTGCGCCGTCATCACCCGTTCGCAGGAGATACTGACCGAGTTGCTCTTGGCGAGCGTCCGAAAGCGAATCGACGTCAGCATCCATCGCACGCTGATGTCGCCAGAGCCGGTACGCCCCGCCGGCGGTGTCGGCCTGACTCAGCAGCGGTTCGGCCGCGTCGCCGTCGACGGCAAGCAGAATCCGTGCCGTTGCACGGCCCTTTGCGGCTTTCTTCGCGTCGCTGACCCGATCGAGGGCCTTCAGCGCCTTCGTGTCGGAGAGTTTCGACCCGACGTCCTGGACCTTATCAGAGCTCTTGAGGGCCGTTTTGACGCTGCCGGAACGGCTCTGGTCGAGGGCCATCTTCGCGAGGAAGCCCGCGGCGTATCCCTCGTACCAGTTCTCCCTGAAGGTGTCGTACAGGTCTGCCTGCTCTTTCTCCTCGAGCGAGCCGTAGGGGTTGTTCACCGCCTGTTTCCGCTCGACGTCCTGTGCCATCGCCTTGACGAGCGTCTCGGCGGCGCCGAGCCCCTCCGACTGGGCCAGGTCGAGCAGCGCTCTAATTCCCTCGACGACCGCCTCCGGATCGTCGATGAGCTGCGAGATGTCTTGGAAGGCGACGCCCAGACTCGCGGAGAACCCGGAGACGGTTGCGAACTCGCTGGCCACGACGTAATCGGCCGGAGTCCCCGTGTAGAGGCTGCCGGCCGCCTCGCCGTAGAAGTTCGCCCGTTCGACGCCGACCGCGTCGTCTTCGTTGCCGTTCCGGTCGCGCGTTTCGACGTAGATCGTCGTCCCCGCGGTCGTATCGCCGACGGATTCGGCGACGCTCCCGGTCGTTTCAACGGCCTTGGCGCCGAACGAGATGAACGTCGATTTGTACGTACTGGTGTCGACGTCAGTGTCCGACTCGGCGAGTTCCTCGGTGAACTCGAGGTAGTCGTAGACGGTCTCGCCGCCGTCGTAGTTCGCCGACGTCTCCTCGTTCCCAGCTTTGACCAGCGCGGCGCGGTCAACGCCCGCCGGGTCGTGGATCCGAACGGAGACCCAGTACGTGGTATCGAGGCTCATCTCGGGGATGTGATACCCCGAGTTCTGAACGTCGATTTCCGGCGGCCGAACGTCGTACAGAGTCGGATCGCCGGCGCTCTCGACCTCTTCGCGATCGAAGATTCCGTCGCGGTCGGTGTCACTCCCGGTCGGATCCGTCGCAAGTTCGCGCTCGCGCGCGTCGTCGAGGCCGTCGCCGTCGCTGTCGGCGCTCCACGGGTTGCTCGTCGTCTCGTAGGTCGTGTAGGCGTCAGTCAGCGTCTCGGCGTCGGACCCCTCGAGAGCGCGCTTGGACTCGCTGACGCTGGTCGTTCTGACGACCGTGCTCTTCCCGATTCGTTCGGTGTAGTCATCGAGCCCGTCACCGTCGGAGTCGGGCGCCGTCGGATCGCTCGCAATGTTGAGATAGACGCCTCTGGTCGAGTTCGTGTCGTACCCGGCCGCCTCGACGGTGTCGAGGAGTGCGCGAGCGCGCTGTCGCTGTCGGTCCGAAGCGCCGCTGGACGGATCGAGCCGGTCGGTGACGTCGTCCAGACTCGTCGGTTCACCGACTTCCTCGCGGTCGCTAAGTCCGTCGCCGTCCGTATCGGCGGTATCCGGATCGGTCGTGATTTTGCCGTGCGGGGTCAGGAATCCCTTCCGCTCGGTGGCGTCGGGGATGCCGTCGCCGTCGGTATCGACCGCCTCGGTGGAGAGTAGTTGCGCTCTGAGATTCACGCCGTCGGCGCTGAGCGTCAACGTCGCCTCCCCGTTACTGAGTGCCGAGACGTCGACCACCTCTTTGACGGTCCCGACGGTCCCGATAGAGAGCGACTCCGTGATCGTGGTCCCGTTTGCGCCGGTTACGGTGAACGTCGCGTTCGGATCGACATTCGTCTGCTCGGTCTGGTACGCGACCGATATTTCGTCGGTTCCCTCGCTCAAATCGTACGTGACGGACGCGTTTCCGGAGTCGCCGACCGCATCGGCCGACTCGTTCATCGCCGGCGCTTCGGGGACGTGGACGGTCACCGGCTCGTCCATCTGCAGCGAGTGGGATCGGGGATCGGTCGCGCGTCCCGTGAGAACCTGCCAATCGGTGAGTTCGCCGGAGTCGAGCGGCGATCGTGTCGCTGCGTCGTTGAACGCGGGATTGATCGTTACCGACTGATTCGTGAGTCCGCCGCGGAAGACGCCACCGTCGGTTCGGATCCGGTTCCAAGCCCAGTCGAACCGTGTCTCGTGTCTGTAATCTCCGGAGTCGTCCCTGACGATCCAGTTACCCTGATCCGTGGGAAGATCGTCGAAGGTCATCGTGACGGCGCCGCCGGAGCCGTCGCTCGGCTTGTCGTGAAGGAGAACCAGACTCAGCCCCTCCGGACCGGACCAGAAGAACAGTTGACTCTTATCGCTCTCGGCGATCGGCAGCGGTGAGTTGATCTGCGCGTTCGCGTAGTCGTAGAACTCCTCTATCCGCTGACCGTTACTCAGCGGGACGACGTCGAAGCTATCGGACCCCTGTTCGACGGTAATCTTGCGGGCGTTCGGCTCGCCGCCGAGAACGAACGTCGAATCGTTCGTAACCTCACACGCGGCATTGCACGTGACGTTCGCATCGGCCTGAAACGGCAGTTCCTCGCTGGTTTCGTCTACCAGCGTCGCGTCAACCCACTCGTCGGCATCCAAGACGGTGAAGTACGAGAAGGAATCAACCGTCGCGCGTGCAGTTCCGTTTTCGATCGTCGACTCGACCGGCATCCAGGTTTCGTTCGCCGAGCCGCTCCATTTGAATACGGAGAGGTTCTCGTACTCCGATTCAGGAACCGTTTCGTTGATCGGAATCTCGATAGTCGCGTTCGTGAAATCGGAGCGATTAACGACACGAACGGTGGGACTAGCGCTGATATCGTCCCCCTCAAAGTACGACGATTTCGGGGTGATCTCCACATCGGACGGTGCGGTACCGGTACCGCGCATCGTCAGGGAAACGTCGGTTTCGTCGTCACGGATCGTCGTTTCGAACGTCGTGTTCCCGTCCGCGATGCCATCACCGTCGGAATCGGCCGCTAGCGGATCCGTTCCGAGCTCGAGTTCCTCGCCGTCCAGCAGGCCGTCGTCGTCGGTATCCGAATTGTCGGGTTCAGTGCCGACATCCAGTTCGCGGCCATCATCGAGTCCGTCTCGATCCTCGTCCGCGAGTTGCGGGTTCGTTTCGGCCTCGTACTCCTCGCGGTTCGTCAGGCCGTCGTCGTCGAGGTCCCACTCGGCGTCGTCGACGCCGTCGTCGTTCGTATCGGCGCGCGTCTGATCGAGTTCGGGATACTGCGCTTCGTAGTGGTCCGGCAGCCCGTCGCCGTCGGTGTCCGACGCGAACGGATTGGTGTCGAACCGGCCCTCGTGGTAGTTCGAGAGGTTGTCGTCGTCGAAGTCCTCGAGGCCGTCGATGACGCCGTTATCGCCGACGTCGGCGTCGACGCGCGGCGAGTCGCTGTCCGGATCCCGGGGATCGGTTTCGACGACGTCGACCTCGTACGTGTCCGGCAGTCCGTCGCCATCGAACAGGACGGTATCGCTGCCGGCCCGCGACGCGTCGGGGCTTCCATGTGGCCGAGTGTCGGAAACGTCGACCTCGACCGACGTGATGCGTTCGTCGAGGGAGACGTTCGCGGCGAACGTCGCGTTCAGGCTGTATCCGGTCGGCTCGACCGGGACCGTTTTCGTCTCGTTGCCGGCGACCGTGATCGTCGCGTTCGGGAGTTCGTGCGGTCGAACGTCGAAGACGGTCCCGCGGATCTCCCCATCGATCGAGTCGCTGCCGTTGCGGGGCGGATCGCCGCGCGTCGTCACCGTCACCTGCGGCGTCGTCTCTCGCTGGATCGTGTCGAGCGCTTGCTGGCTCTGTCGCCACGCCGTCATGAACTGTCGGATCGCACGCGACCGATCGCGCGACGCCCCGGCGACGTCCCCGTCGGTGTCGGCCTCGAGCGCGTCCTGTCCGCGGTCGTACGCGCGGTTCGCGTTCCGAATGTGGCTCTCGATCGCGTTCCGATGGCCGGGATCGTCGAGTTCGTCCGAGAACCGCTCGAGGGCGACCTCCGCGTCCGCGATCGATCTGTTGGCCGTCCGCGCGTTCGCGTGTGCGAGGAGCCACGTCGTCCTGTTGACCCGTTCGGGATCGGCGTCCGAAACCGACGCGAGCTGCTGAACGGCCGCGGCGTCACCCTCGAATACGGCCGGGCTGTCAACGCGATTCCCGTCGAGGTAGACGTCGAGCGTCCCGTTAATGCGGTCGCCAGCCCGTCGGAGACGCCGCTCATCGGATTTATGTGCAGGCGTTATTGACGCAAATTCGGAGACGGCCGCATACTTCAACCCGAGCGCGGTGCCGCCACCCCCGGCTGAGAGGAACTGACTCGTTGCGTCCGATGGAACGGAACTTGCGTTCGTTGCGGGTTGTGCAGCCGTAGTACCCCTAGTCGCGGTCACCGCCGGGCCAACCGCGCCGGTGATCAACAATACGGAGAATACCACAGCCAATAACTTCCGGTTACGAATTTCCATACTGTCAGTCTAAAGTAAGAATATATCAACATATCGGGGAGAATCAAATCTGATAACGTCCGTCCCTGGAATTATTGAAAGTTGTATCGAGGACATCGACTCGGACCACTGCACGGCAACCAATACTGCAATCGAGCGACTCCGAGATCGAATCGACGCGACGACTGAGCAAAAACGCCGAACCGTTAGCGACTCGAGCTCCCGCTTCCGGCTGCCACGCCGACGGTTACACTAAGGGCTCGACCAGATCCTCGCCGGCCTCGAGCAGCTCCGTCACGCGCTCCTCGTCGGACGCCTCGGCGTAGACCCGCAGCACGGGCTCGGTACCGCTGGGGCGGATCAGCAGCCACGAGCCGTCGGCGAGTTGCAGTTTGAACCCGTCGGCGGTGTTGACGCCCTCGACGTCGGTGCCGGCGACGGCGTCGGGGATTTCGTCCTCGAGGTCCTCGAGCACCCGCGTCTTCTCGTCGTCGGGACAGGCGACGCTGAGCTTGTCCTGGACGACGGTGCCGTGTTCCTCGAGCAGGCGATCCACGCGGTCGTCCAGCGGTTCGTCGGCGTGCATCACGGCCGCGAGCAGGGCCATCAGGACGCCGTCTTTCTCGCGAACGTGGCCGCGGATCGTGAACCCGCCCGACTCCTCGCCACCGACCAGGGCGTCGTGCTCGGCGATCCCCTGTGCGACCCACTTGAAGCCGACCGGCACCTCGTGGACGGTCTCGCCGTGGGCCTCGGCGACGCGGTCGATGAGGAACGTCGTCGAGACCGTGCGGATCGCCGGGCCGGCGTCGTCCTCGAGCAGGTAGTCGTACAGCGCGGCGAAAAAGAGGTTCTCGTCGAGGTAGCCTCGTTCGGGCGTGACGATCGCGATCCGGTCGGCGTCGCCGTCGTTCGCGACGCCCAGTTCGGGACCGGCCTCGTCGTCGGTGACGAGGTCGATCAACGTTTCGAGGTTCTCGGTGGCGGGTTCGGGCGCCCCGCCGCCGAAGTCGGGATCGCGCTCGCAGCGCAGACACTCCAGGGAGGCGCCGGCGCGCTCGAGGAGGGCGTCGGTCGTCCCGCGGCCGCTGCCGTGCATGGCGTCGTAGGCGACGGTGAGCCCCGAGAGGTCGACGGGATCGGCGCCGGTCACGTCCGCGACTAACTCGAGGACGGCGTCGGCGTGGGGGCCGGCGAGGTCGACCTCCTCGACGGTGCCGTGCTCGCTCTCGGGGAGGGGATCGGGGTCGGCGAGTCGGTCGGCGATGGCGTCGGTCACCTCGGGTAGGGCCGGCGCGCCGTCGTCAGGGATGAACTTCACGCCGTTGTACTCCGGCGGGTTGTGCGAGGCAGTGATCGCCAGTCCGCCGGCGAGGTCCCGGTCGACGATGGCGTGGGCGACCAGCGGCGTCGGCCGGTCTCGCTCGGGCATGATGACGTCGAACCCGTTCGCACACAGCACCCGGGCCAGTTCCTCGGCGAACCCGCGAGAGGTCTCGCGGGCGTCGTAGCCGATCACGACGGGCGCGTCTCGGCCCTCGTCGCGGAGATACGTCGCTACGGCTTGTCCCACCATCCGTACTCTAGGGGCGGTAAATTCATCGAGCGTCGCCCGCCAGCCGTCGGTACCGAAACTGATCGGCTCCATATCTCCCCCATCACTGGCCCGCTCGAAAAAAGCGACGCACGCTGTTCGGGAGTTCACCGGTCCACCCGACGATGAAGCGGTCGCCGGCCGGTTCCGTCGGACGAAATTACTGAAGACCGCGGATTTTTACGTGAAAAAGTGCTATTGAAAATATGGCCCCGACGCCCTCCGTCCTCGCCGTCAACGGCAGCCTCCGGGTGGAAAGCTACACTCGAACGGCGCTGCGATACGTCCTCCGGGCGGCCGAAGACGCCGACGCCGAAACGACCCTGCTCGACCTGCGAGAGTACGACCTCCCCGTCTACGATCCCGACGTCGACGATCGGAATCAGGGCGACGCCCGCGAAGTGAAACGGCTCGTCCGCGAGGCCGACGCCGTCGCACTCGGCACCCCGGTCTACCACGGCTCGTACTCCGGGGCGCTGAAAAATTTCCACGACTACTGCGGGTTCGACGAGTACGAGGACACGACCGTCGGCCTGCTCGCGACCGCCGGCGGCGGCAGCTACGGCTCGACGCTCGATCACCTCCGGATCACCGTGCGGGGCGTCCACGGCTGGGTGCTCCCCCATCAGGTCGGCATCCGCAACGCCTCGAGTCGATTCCGGGCCGATCCGGATGCGATCGACGGCCGTGCCTTCCGAGAGGACGACCTCCGGGAACGCGTCGAGAAACTCGGCCGGATGCTCGTCGAGTACGCGTCCATCGATCCCGACGTGACTACGCCCCGGACGACGGACGCGGATGCGGACGACTGACGGGCCCGGGCCCTTACTCGAGTCCGATCAGCCGTTCCTTCTCGGCCCGGCTCAGTTGCTTGATCTCGTACTCGCGAGACATCGCCGCGGATCGGGAGTCGAATCGCTCGTGGTACTGTAACTCGACCGGCGTCCGCCCCCGCGTGTACTTGGCACCCGCTCCTGCGTCGTGCTCGGCGACGCGTCGCTCGAGGTCGGTCGTGTAGCCCGTATAGAGGGTCCCGTCGGCACACTCGAGGACGTAAACGACGTGCTCGTCGGCCATCGGGTCGGTCGTAGGGGAACGACGGTGAAAAGCGTCGCGTCCGTAGGAGTCCACCGGCTTGCTTGTCCGTCGCGATGCTCAGGGGGTCGGATCAGGCGCCGCGAGCGCGTTCTCGCGCTGCCTCGGCGATACCCGCGTTTGCCGAACAGCTCACGCAGGCGTGGATTTCGCCGTGTTCGTCGGCGAAGACGCGCGCGAAGCGCTCGGACACATGCGCGCCGCAGTGGTTACACTTGGGCATTGGTCACACCGGCCGAAGCCGGCACCTAAGCATACTGCGGACGGATATAAAAAGACTTTGCCAAACGAGGACTGTGGTTTTCGAAGACGAAAGATTATTTTTTCTCTTCGGTACCATCGGTTCGCGCCGCGTCGATCGCGCGGGCGATGAGCGTCGCCTGTGCCCCGGCCACGAAGCCGGCGTCGACGTTGACGGCCGACATCACGGTACAGGACTGGAGCATCCCCGAAAGCGCCGCTTCGCCGTCGCCGCCGTAGCCGTAGCCGCTCGAGACCGGGAGGCCGATCACCGGCGTGTCGACGAGGCCGGCGATGACGGTCGGCAGGGCGCCCTCGCGGCCGGCGGCGACGATCAGCACGTCCGCCTCTCGGAGCCGGTCGACCTGATCGAGCGTGCGATCGAGCGCCGCGACGCCGATGTCGTCGACCCGATCGACCGTCGCACCCGCGTCGACGCAGACGGCTTCGGCCTCGTCGGCGACCGGCTGGTCGACGGTGCCCGCCGTCACGAGACCGATCGTCGCCTCGAGCGACGGCCGTTCGTAGTCGGGCGTTCGAATCAGCAGGGACGAACTCCAGCGGTCGAACGTCGCATCGGGGACCGTCTCGGGGATCGCTTCCTCGAGCGCCTCGAACTGGTCCTCGGAGAGGCGCGTCAGCAGCGCGCGGTCGGTCGTCTCGAGGGCCGTTTCGGCGAGTGCGACGACCTGCGCCGGCGTCTTCCCGTCCGCGAGGATCGCTTCCGGAATGCCTCGGCGCTGTTGGCGAGCGGCGTCGAATCGCCCCGCTTCGCCGGTGACGTACCCCTTGAGTTTGGCTTCGGCCTGTGCTGGCGAGAGGGAGCCGTCGGCGACGGCATCCAGAAGTTCGCGCATATCGGGTTCTCCGCGGCGACCGTACTCGAATCCGTCGACCCGGCACGAACGGGGTGGCCCAACCGCTCCGCGACCCCCCGAATCGCGAAAGCGCGCGAGAGGGTTCGAACCGCGCGCGAGCCGCATTCTACGGTCCAAACGGCTGGAACGCGACGCCGGCGACTCATCAGTCATATACTTTCCGGTGAACACAGCCCCCGAAACGGACGAATCAACCCCTGAGGGGCGGGTATTTCGACCCTCAACCAAAGCATTTATACCATGGAAGGGGAAACGGATACACCGTATGGCAGACCTTATCGTCAAAGCCGCCGTGAAGGAAGCGCTCGATGACAAGAACGTCGCCTCGGACTTCTACGACGCACTCGACGAGGAAGTCGACGAGCTGCTCGAGGACGCCGCCCGTCGCGCGGAAGCCAACGACCGGAAGACGGTCCAGCCCCGCGACCTGTAAGGCGCGAGGTCAATCGTTCACATTTTTTGGCAGTCAGTACACCGTAGCGTAGCGACTGGTTTCTATCGTCAGGGAATAGATACGCATAATCGGCACGGAGCCGCCGGTAGTGTTCTTTTGGCACTCGTCGGTGTAGGCTACTGCGATCACGCATGCTCCGGAAACTGTTGATCGCGTTTGGTATCTTCGAGGTCGGCATGCCACAGCCGGTCATCGACGCCTGCGAGCGGATCGGTCTCGAGAATCCCGAGGAAGCGCAACTGCGGCCACAAGCGCTGTGGGGCGCCAGACTCGAGGGAATGCTGTTCGTCTGGCTGCTCGCCCGCCGGGAATCGGGCTCGCGAATCGCCAATAACCTGCTCGCGGTCGCCGGGATCGTCCTGGTCGTCCTTCCCCAGCCGATCATCGAGTTCAGTCAGACCCTCGTCTACGAGAACACCGACGACCTCGAGTTGAAGCCGTGGGTGAAACCGGCGGCGCGACTGCTCGGCGCCCTCTATCTGACCGTGGTCTACCTGTCGACGACGGGCGACGAGAACAGCGACGAGCAGTCGAGCGAAACCAAGACGGAAGCGGTTACGATCGACTGACCGCGACGCGCGACCGCAACTCGCACCCCCGAGATCCTTTTATCATCCCCGTGCGAACCGCTTGCATGAAACGAGCGCTCGCACTCGGATTCGCACTGCTCGAGATCCTCGTCCCTCGATATATCGTCACTCCGGCCGAACGGCTGGCCTTCCGAAACCCGGCGGTCGGACGGCTACGGCCGTCGACGATTCCGATCGCTCGACTCGAGGGCGTCCTGTTCGCCTGGCTCCTTCTCCGAGGACGTGGATTGTCGCGACCGCTCCGCGCCGCGTTGGTCACGCTCGGTACCGCCATGGCGCTGCTGCCCCGGACGGCCGTCGAGTCGGGGCTCGCACTCGCCTACGAGAACCCCGGGGAACTCGAGTTGAAACCGTGGGTCGTCCCCGTAACGCGGCTCCTCGGGGCGGTCTATCTGATCGCCGGCTTCGTCGCCGGACGCGCGGAGACGCCAACCGACGGGACTGACCGCGATCGCCGCCGAGCGTAACCCGCTCAGTAGTCCCGAACCTCGAGCCCGTCCTCGAGTCCCACGTAGGTCGCGTCGGCGAGGTCGACGAACAGGCCGTGTTCCACGACGCCGGGGAGTCGCGAGAGTCGCGCCGCCAGCGCGTCGGGGTCGTCGATCCGGCCGAACTCGCAGTCGAGCACCAGATTCCCGTTGTCCGTAACGACCGGCCCGTCCTTGCGTTCGGCGTCCCGCAGCGTCGGGTCGCCGCCCAGGTCGCGGAGTCGGTCGGCGACCACGGTGCGGGCGTCCGGAAGTACCTCGATCGGGACCGACCGCTCGAGGGCGTCGGCGAGTT
The DNA here is from genome assembly GCF_003610195.1 of Halopiger aswanensis. NCBI lineage: Archaea > Methanobacteriati > Methanobacteriota > Halobacteria > Halobacteriales > Natrialbaceae > Halopiger > Halopiger aswanensis. The sequence continues at coordinate 481,391 of NZ_RAPO01000003.1, forward strand.
TCGTCGGATCGGCGACGACGACGAACCGCTCGGCCGCCGCATCGACAAGTTTCTCCCGTGCGTGCGCGGCGCCGCCGCCCTTGACGAGCGCGCCGTGGGCCGGCGAGTCCGGATCGTCGACGACCTGATCCGCGCCGTCGATCGCCAGATCGACCGTCTCGACCGCGTCGAGGTCGGTCAGCGGAATTCCGACCTCGAGCGCCAGTTGCCGGGATTGGAAGGAGGTCGGGATTCCCCGCACCTCGAGGCCGTCGGCGACGGCCTCGCCGATGGCCTCGATCGCGTAGGCGGTCGTCGAGCCGGTGCCGAGCCCGACGACGTCGCCGTCTTCGACTTCTTCGGCTGCGCGTTCCCCCGCGCGCCGTTTCGCTGCGTCGGTGCCGCCTGCCGTCTTCATACTACCTCGGGCGTGGGGCGACGGGAAAAGCGTTGACCTCCGGCTCGGGTCCGGCGGGTCCCATTCGCGGTAGCTATGTCGGTTCGGTCGATTTCTCAGCGACGACCGCGGTTTTGCTACGACCGAAACCGATCGATTTCGGTCACCCTTCGGAATCGTTGTGCGGAGAAACAGCGCGTTGGCAGGAGGATTGTAACTGACTACTGCATCTGAAGCGTCCGTCCCTGGGGTGGAAACGAAACCGTACGGACCGAGGTGCCTGTGACTGCCAGCCGGTTTTCCAAACGTACACTGGTACGTCTCGCGGCGTCGCTCGCCCATCCGTCAACCACTCGCCCGAATTATTTAATTTATACAGGAAATAACACGTATATCTGGAAACAGGGAACCGAATTTAATACCGATATCGGATAGGTTTCCACTCGAGCATCTCGCAGCGCTACCGAGGTGCCACTGACAACCATGACAGACAACGACCCAAGCGTAACGCGGCGTCGACTGTTGAAAGCCAGCGGAGCGACCGTCGTTGCGGGCGGTGCGTTCGCATCGACCGCGAGCGCCCAAGGCGGTCCGTTCAATCCGATCGTGGACGCAACCATCAACTGTACTGCCGGGACGATTACGTTCACGCTCACGGATCGCGACGACTTCCCCGGGGCAATCAACCTCTTCGTGAATGGAGTTCGAGTTGGAGGATTCGGTCCAGAGGGTCAAGACCCAGAAGGTAGCACGCTGACTGTGGACATCGATCCCGAAGCCTCGCCGTTTAACCTCAGGGCAACCGCTGAGGGTGAACCCCAAGGAACGGGTACGACGGTCCGTCCGGATCGCCTTACTTGTCCCGATAACGGCGATGGAGACGGTGACGGCGGACTCTTCGGCGAAGACGGCTTATTCGGCGAAGACGGGCTCGACGCCATCGATCAGGACCAGGACGTCACCGCAAACCAGACGATTGAGAGCGGGGACGCGAACGTGTCCGTCGATGTCGACCAGTCGTCGTCGAACGTCCAGACGGGAGAAGCGGAAAGTGGGGACGCCACCGCAACGAGTTGGCTGCCGTTGGATCTCTTCTGACTGATCCCGAACCCTCGTCGACCGAGACGAGGATCTTCTCATTTAGCGATACAGTGGATCCGTCATTCGATGGACAGCGACATCGATCAGCTGCGATAGTAGCGACTCGAAGGCGAGCCGGATCCGACCGAGCCACGGAATCCGGAGCGCCGCTTTGCCGACGATCCAGTCCGGCCGGACGACGGCCGTCTCGGCACCGGCGTTCGCGACTTGATCGTACAGTCCGTTGTTGTCGCCCTTCGTGACGAACCCGCCATGGGGCGCTGGGCAAGCGGCGACAGCATCGCAGGTCGTTCCGCGGAGGTTCGTCGACTCGGCCTCGGTGTCGACCCAGTTCTCGCCCTCCTCAACCCAGAAGTGCGCGCGGTGGATCACCGGGGTTCGGGAGTCGTTTCCGTCGGGCCGAAAGACGACGACGTCGCCGGGTCGATCGAACGTCTCGTAGCCGCTCTCCCGTCCGTTCTCGAGGGTGACGACGCCGGTACCATCGATCGGGTCGTCGCCGGCGAACCGGTCGGAATCGACGACGAAGACGAGGTCGCCGGTGTTCATGTCGGTTCCATGCTTCCGCTTTCGATGGCGACTAGCGGCGGCCAAACCCCGCTAACGGCAAACAGCACGAGACCGACGAGACCGACGATGGCGACTGCGCTCGAGACGTCCCGGACGACGGCGATCCACGGGTCGTCGCTGTGACGGATCCATCGCAGGAACCCGTCATCGACGACGGAAATCGAATCGGCTGCTGACTCGTCGGAGTCAACATCAGCTCCGGTGTCGGTGGCAGGGTCGGCATCGGTGGAGGACTCGTCCGTCACGGACTCGTCAGGGGGACGGTCGGACATCGTGCACGAGTGCGATCCATCAAATAATCAAGGTTATCACTACGACTCGAGCGACCTGCTGCCCGGCGAACCTTTTTTGCGGCGTCCGTGGTCGAACGTCCATGGCGACATCGGGATCGGGAGCGAGTACAGAGTCGGAGACGACGCCGGAACCGGGGAGCGCAGTCCGCCTCGAGAACGTCCGCAAGACCTACCAGTTGGGCGAGCCGGTCCACGCGCTCGACGGCGTCTCCCTCGAGGTGCCGCGGGGGTCCTACACCGCGATCATGGGGCCCAGCGGCTCCGGGAAGTCGACGCTGATGAACCTCGTCGGCTGTCTGGACACGCCGACCGAGGGGACCGTCGTGGTCGACGGCGAGGACGTCGCGCAACTGGGCGATCGCGAGCGGACTCGACTGCGAGGGAACACGGTCGGCTTCGTCTTCCAGACGTTCAACCTGATGCCGCGGCTGAACGCCCTCGAGAACGTCGCGCTACCGCAGCTGTTTCGGGGCGTCGACCGGGAAACGCGGCGCGAGCGGGCGCGAGACCTCCTCGAGCGGGTCGGGCTCGGCGACCGGGCCGATCACCTGCCGAACGAACTGTCGGGCGGCCAGCGCCAGCGGGTCGCCCTGGCGCGGGCGCTGGTCAACGATCCGGCGATCGTGCTGGCCGACGAACCCTCCGGCAACCTCGATACCGAGACGGAGGCCGACGTGCTCGACCTCTTCGCGGAGTTTCACGACGCGGGCACGACGATGATCGTCGTCACCCACGAGCGCCACGTCGCCGAGCGCGCCGAGCGGATCGTCCACCTGCTCGACGGGACGATCGAACGGATCGAACCGCTCGAGGGTAGCGGGACCGTAGACGATGCGAGGTCCGCGAGCGGTTCGGATGCGAGCGCGAGCGCGGACGCAAACGCGGAACGACCGGCAGACGGAACCGAAACCGACGACTCGCCGGAGACGGAGCGGCGCTAACGAATGCGCCCGCTCGAGCACCTGCGGCTCGCGTGGCGCTCGATCCGCGGCCACAAACTCCGGTCCGCCTTGACGACGCTGGGGGTCGTGATCGGCATCGCCGCCGTCATCGCGTTCGTCACGCTCGGAGCGAGCCTCCAGGCGGGCGTCATCGGCGACATCAGTCCCGACGACCGTCGCAATCTCTACGGGTGGGCCGCCGACCCCGATACTGAGGGCGGGCCGCTCGCCGGGGCCCAACCCGTCTTCAGCCAGGACGATCTCGAGGAACTCGAGGGTCGCGAGGATATCGAGGCGGCCTACGGCTACGCGACGATCCAGACGCAGGCGGTCTCGAACGGCGACGAGCAGATCGCACAGGGGGACGGGTTCGTCGCGTCGGGACCGTCGTACATTCGGGAGGGGCGACTCGCGGAGGGGCGCCAGTTCGAGATGGGCGAGTCGGAAGCGGTGCTCAATCCCGCCGCAGCGGGCCAGTTCGAGGACAACGTAAGCGTCGGCGACGAACTAACGGTCACGTTCCTCGGCGGCCAGCAGGCGACCGTCGAGGTGGTCGGGATCACCGACACGTCCGAAGGGTTGAGTCCGTTCGAGGGATTCGAGGCCGCGCCGCGGATCTACGTGCCGACCGAGCCCTACTACACGGAGCAGGCAGCCGGGTTGGGGATCGGGACGGACGGCGGTAGCGACGGTGGTGATGGTGACGAGAACGGGACCGAGTCCGGCACCGCCCAGGGCGGCCAACCCCGCTACCTCGCGATCGTCGTCGAGGCCCAGTCCGCCGCCGAGAGCGACGTCGACGCCGCTCGCGAAAGCGCACTCGCCTACCTCGAGAGCGACGCCGCCGACGCCAGCGAGTTCCTCGGCGACGACCTCGCGGTGACCTTCCAGACGAGCACGGAACTGCTCTCGCAACTCGAGGACATCCTCGAGCTGCTCCAGAACTTCATCGTCGGGATCGCGGCCATCTCGCTGGTCGTCGGCTCTATCGGCATCGCGAACATCATGCTGGTCTCGGTGGCCGAGCGGACCCGCGAGATCGGGATCATGAAGGCGGTCGGCGCGCAGAATCGGGACGTACTGGGACTGTTCCTCACCGAGGCGGTCGTGCTCGGGGTGATCGGCGCGATTCTGGGCACTGCACTCGGGCTCGCGGCGGGGTATCTCGGCGTGTGGTACATCGACCTCCCGCTGGTCTACCCCTACGAGTACGTCGCGCTGGCGGTCGCGGTCGGCATCCTCGTCGGCATCGGTGCGGGGTTGTATCCGGCCTGGCGGGCGGCGCGGACGGATCCGATCGACGCGCTCAGGTACGAGTGAGTGGGAGAACACGGGTGGTGTGCGGGTGGTATACGGGCGATGCGGCGGCGAGGGAGATCCCTCGCAGGGTCACCCCGACAGCGGGAGCCGAATTAGATATCGTCGGTGACGATCTCGGCGACGCGGTCGCGGTCGAACAGCTGTTCGTCATCGGGGATATCGACCGAGTCACCGGGCCACTCGCCGAAGCGATCGGGGTAGACCTGTTTGGCCAGCGCCTCGGTCGAGAACAGGTGCGTGATCGGCCCCATGAACTGACCGGCGGAGCGGACCACGTTGCCGTTCTGGACGGCCGAAAGTCGACTCGCGGTCGAGTGATCCTCGAGCGGCTCGACGACCTGGGACTGCCACTCGTCGCCGGTCATCGAGGCGAGGTTGTAGGCGGCGATGTAGTCGGGGTCGAGATCGAGCAGCGTCTCGTAGCCGACTGCACCGTCGGGATCGAGGCCGGCCTCGGCGAAGGCGTCGCGAAAGCCCAGATCGCGGAAGCTCCGGGCGTCGTTGCGCTTCTCGTGGATCGGCGCCGGTCGGAACTCGCCGGCGTCGGCGTCGATGCCGCGCCAGAAGACGGCGACGGTCGGCCCCTCGCCGTCCGGAAGCTCCGACTCGATCTCGTCGATGAACTCGTCGTGGAGGTCGGCCCAGGCCTCGTACTGGGCCCGTCGCTGGAACATCGTAGCGATCTTCTCGAAGAGTTCGTACATCGTGTAGTAGGGCGCCTCGCCCTCGTAGTCGAAGCGGATGTACGAACCGAGGATCGGTGCGACGTTCTCCTCGATTTCCGCCATATCCTCGTCGCTCCAGTTGGAGTAAAACTGGAGCATCCGGGGATCGGCGAGGACGACGTCCGGATCGACCTCGTAGAAGATTTCCTTGTCGTAGTTGCGGGCGGACTCGCCCTCGCCGTACTGGAGGATCTCGTCCGGATCGTGCTCGACGTCCGGTAACTGGTCGTAGAACTTGTAGGGCTTGCGATCGGGATAGGCGTGGGCGTCGACCTGAATGCCGAGCGACATCGCCATGTCCTCGGCCGCGCCGGGGATGGTAAAGACCGTCTCCGGCACCTCCTCGAAGGTGTGACAACCCGCGGGTTCGATGCACACCTCGTAAGAGTCGTCGACCGACTGCGTCGACGATTCTCCGCCGTTACCGTTCCCGTTGCCGTTACCATTCCCCGATTCGTCTCCGCCGAGACAGCCGGCGATACCGGCGCCGAGGAGCGTTGCGCTCGATGCGAGTAGTCGTCGTCGTTGGACCATGTGGTTTAGGCTAGCCTAAAACATTAAAAGTATGTTTATTTAGGTTTGCCTAAATATTCGGGCAGGGAGACGGGACGGCAGGCGTCGACTCGAGGGATACACCCGAGTCAGCGACGGAGGATCTCGCGCCGCACCTCGTCGGTCGATTCGTCGTGTAGCGGGCCCAGCGGCGTGATGTCGGGACCGGTCTCGCCGCCGTATTCGACCGTCGCTTCGATCTCGAAGACGTCCGCGAGCAGTTCCTCGGTAATGACGGCCTCGGGCGGTCCGCGGGCGTAGATCGAGCCGTCGTTCAGCGCCAGCAGGTAGTCGGCGTAGCGGGCCGCCTGCTCGATGTCGTGGAGCACGAGGACGATCGTCACGTCGCTGTAATCGCGCAGCGCCTCGACGATCTCCATGACCTCGAGTTGGTGGTGGACGTCGAGGAAGGTGGTCGGCTCGTCGAGCAGCAGGACGTCGGTCTCCTGGGCCAGCACCATCGCGATCCAGACGAGTTGCTTCTGGCCGCCGCTGAGGCTGTCGAGTTCGGTTTCCCGCAGGTGGTCGACGCCGGCCAGCGCGATCGCGCGATCGACGGCAGCCTCGTCCTCGTCGGTCGTCGACTCGAAGAAGCCCCGGTGGGGGTACCGGCCGTGGAAGACGAGTTCCTCGACGGTCAGCGAGCCTGGAGAAACGTTCTCCTGGGAAAGCAATCCCAGCTTCCGGGCGAACTCCTTCTTCTCGAGGTCGTGGATGTCCGCCCCGTCGAGCAGTACCGACCCCGATTCGAGGGAAACCTGCCGGGCGATCCCCTTCAGCAGCGTGCTCTTGCCGCTGCCGTTAGGGCCGATCAGCGCCGTCACCTGCCCCTCCGGCACCTGGAGCGACTCGCCGTCGATGACCAGTTCGTCGGCCTCCGGATAGCCGATTTCGAGGTCGGTGCCGGTCAGGTGCGAGTTCTCGTCGGCGGTGTCGGTATCCGGTGAACGATTTCGGTCGGAATCGGCCTCGAGGGGCGCATCTGGCTTGCTCATTAGACCTCACCCAGGTTCTCCTTCCGGCGCATCAGGTAGAGGAAGTACGGGCCGCCGATCAGTCCGGTGACGATCCCGACCGGAAGCTGGACGGGATTGAGCGCGAGCCGCGCGCCGACGTCGGCGACGATCATCAGCGCCGGGCCGACGAAGACGCAGCCGACCATCAGCTTCCGGTAGTTGCTGCCGACGACGTTGCGCACCACGTGCGGGACGATGAGCCCGACGAAGCTGACGATGCCGGCGACGGCGATGCTCGCGGCCGCCGCGAGGACCGCGATCCCCGACAGCCCGAACCGGACCCGTTCGACGGACATGCCGAGCGACGAGGCCGTCTGTTCGCCGAGCAGGAGGACGTTCAGTTGACGCGAACTCAGATACGCCAGGCCGACCGAGGCGGCCGACCACGGGAGCGCGATCCGGACGTGTTGCCAGTTGACGCCGGTAAGGGAGCCGTTCAGCCACGAGATCGCCTGCTGGACGACGGCGATGTCGTCGGTGAAGACGAACATCGCGGTCTGGAAGGATCCGAAGACGGTGCTGACGATGACGCCGGCAAGCACCAGTCGCACGGGACTCGTCCCGTGGTTCCACGCGATGACGTAGACGAGCAGGAAGGCGATCGACCCGCCGACGGCCGCGATCAGCGGCAGGACCGTCGTCAAGCCGCTAAAGACCGTCAACACGAGCAGGATCATCAGTCCGGCCCCCGAGGAGACGCCGAGGATGAACGGGCTCGCGAGCTCGTTCCGGGTGACCGCCTGGAAGATCGCCCCGGAGATCGAGAGGTTGACCCCCACGATGATCGCCGTGAGCACCCGCGGGAGCCGGATATTCCAGACGATGTGGGTTGCCGTCGACAACTCCGGCAGATCCCCCGCCTGATGCCCCGTCAGCGTCTCGAGTAACCCCTCGCCGAGCAGGAAGTTGAGCAGCCAACGGTAGTCGAGCAGCACCGTCGTATCGAACAGCGCCCGCCAGGCCTCGGCGAAGGACATCGAGTACGCGCCGAAACTGATCTGAACGAATCCGCTTACGAAGACGATCAGCGAGCCGCCGAGACAGACCGAGAGTAGCTTCGAGTCCACCAGCGAAAACCGATCCGTGTCAGTGCTCGACGAGGAAACCCCCTCCGGCGCCGTCTCAGGCACGGACGACCCCTCCGTTTCGCGTCCGACCGACGAGCCGACGTCGCCCAGTATCCTGCCGGGCCGTCGCCGATCCAGTCGGGAGTCGCCGGGACGCAGTCGCGTCTTGTTCCATGTGTTTTAGGCTAGCCTAAAACAATAAATGTGCTTTGATTTTGGGGAGCCTAAAGAACGGGTTCAGTCGAAGACACCGCGACCGACTACGAAAAAAGTAGGGGAGGCGGCGATCGACGCCGACAGCCGCGTGCGGCGGGTGACTACTCGTCTCGCTCGCGTTCGCGTTCACGCTCACGATCCTCGCGGTATCGATCCGTCTCGGAGCCCCTCGAGTCGGTATCGAACGGTTCTCGATCTCGAGTCGCCTCTCGATCGGGTTCCTGTTCTCGGCCCCAGTTCCGGTCCCGATTTCGGTCGTCGAACTCCTCGAGGTCCGAAGCACGGCCGTCCGATCGATCGGCCGGCGGATAGCGCTCGGGCGATCGCCCCCTCGAGTCGGGGTACGACGGCGCTCCCGCGTAATCCGATGGGGAGTCAGCGGCCATCCCGAGCGATCGACGCGTCGTCCGGCGTTTCCGGGGGTATTCCCGTGCGAGGTACGCGCCGAGATAGCCGCCCAGCAGCGAGAGGCCGACGGTGTAGAGGAGGACGATCAACGCGAAGACGAGGATGGTGAACGCGGCGATCGCAAACCCCTCGAACGGCGCGGCGGCGACCCCCATTCCGAACCCGAGGAAGCCGAGCAGCAAGACGGCGACCGCGGCGACCGGCACGAACGCGATGATGCCGGCGACCGCGCCGGCGATCGTGCCCGCCCGGCTATCGGGCCCCTCGAGAAAGCCGGCAACGGCGCCGCCGATGACGGTGGAAAACGGGATGAACGAGAGGACGATGCCGACGACGGCACCGATAACCGCGTGGATGAGAGTTCGGTCGCTCGCCATAGTGGATCGTCCACGAGCGCGGTGAAAAGTGTCGGTGGTCGAAGGAGAGTCGGCGGCGGGCTGAATCTCGACGGGTCAGTCGTCGGCAATCGGCGGATCCGGTTCGTCGTGGTGCGGCTCGGTAGCCGAGTCGCTATCGGCGTCGGAGTCGGCCGCGGCGAGTTCGGAGAAGGTGATTTCGCTGTTGACCTCCTCGGAGAGCAAGTCGACCGCCTCGACGAAGACCGCGATGATCAGCGGCCCGACGACGATGCCGATCGGACCCAGCGTGAAGAGCCCGCCGGTAAAGCCGATGAAGTAGAGGCTCCCGGGCAGGCCGGCGGAGCGGCGGGCGAGCCGCGGCCGAACGGCGATATCCGGAAGCCAGCCGATGAGCACGAGGCCGAAGACGGAGAGCAACACCGCTGCGGCGATCTCACCCGCGGTGACGTGGTAGACCGCGATCAGTCCGATCAGGATGCTCGGACCGACGATCGGCACGAACTGCAAGATCGCGGCGATGATCGCGAGCGTCAGCGACATCTCGTAGTCGAGCAGCCAGAAGACGGGGTAGGCGATGAGCAACGTCGCGACGGACGTCGCGAGTTGCAACACGTAAATCGCGTACAGCGTCTCGCGGGCTCGAGTCGCGAGCGCGTAGACGACGTCGCGGTACTCGCGGGGGATCGGGGCGATCGCGGCCCGGCCGGCCGAGTCGGCCTCGAGCAGGAGCGCAAACAGGAGCGTGAGAAACAGCGCGAACTTGATCGCGAGCACCGGCAGCGACAGCGCGAAGGTGGCGGCGATGCTGCTGAGGTAGTCGACGACGAACGACTGCACCTCCACCGCTTCGATCGTGTACGTGAAGTTGAACACCGTAATCGGCACCGATTCCGGCAGTCCCTCGATGATCCTGGTGATCTCGTCGACCCGGAAGTACAGGGTCACCGCGATCGGCGAGAAGACGGCGACCGCGCCGACGAAGCCGATCACCGTCGCGGCGGCGGCCCCGAGCCATTCCGAGAGTCCGCGCCTGACGAGCCAACCCTGCAGCGGCAATAAGACGTAAGCGACCGTCAACGCGAACAGGATCGTTCCGAGCACCTCGAGGAGGATCGCGCCGGTGACGATCCCGAGAAGTGCGACGACGCCGGCGAGGACGTACCGACGCCGGCGGCCGCCGGAACGCGACGACCCGTTCGATTTCGTGTTCGTCGACACAGTCGTGACTGTCACTGCGAGGATAAAATCTTTCCCACCGACCGGCGCGGCAGCGGTCTTAAGCCCTCACGGGGCGATGATCCGCGCATGAGACGGCGGACGCTCGTCCGCGGTGTCGGGGCGGGTACCGGAGCCGCACTGACGGGACTCGCGGGGTGTCTCACGCGTGACGCCGAGGAGGAAGAACCGGACGACGGCGTCGAGGAACCCGACGAGAACGCGCTCCGCATCGCGACGTACACCTCGATGGTCACCGGCGAGCGGCCCGCCGGCCGGTGGCTCGAGGAGGCGTTCCTCGAGGACCACCCGAACGCCGAACTCGACTGGCGGGTGCCCGAGGCCGGCATCGAGCACTTCATCCGGCGCGGCGAGATCGGCGCCGAGCCGGGCGCGGACGTCTATCTGGGACTGACGCTCGGCGAACTCGTTCGCGTCGACGAGGCCCTCGGCGACGACGGCGAACTCTTCGAATCGCTCGAGCGGGGGCGGCTCGACCGCGACGGGCGGCTCCGCGACGACCTGACGGTCGACGATCCCGACGACAGGGTCCTGCCGTTCGATACGGGCTATATCTCGCTGGTTTACGACGAACGCGACCTCGAGAACGGGCCGCCCGACTCCTTCGACGCCCTGCTCGAGTCCGAGTACGAGCGGGCGCTGCTCGCGCAGGATCCTCGCTCGTCTGATCCGGGGTTGGCCTTTCTGCTGTGGACCATCGCAGCCACCGGCGAAGACGGCTACCGCGAGTACTGGCAGGCCCTTCGGGACAACGGCCTGCGCCTCGGCGAAAGCTGGACCGAGACGTACCGGAACCGGTACCTCGAGGGAGAGGGTTCGATGATCGTCTCCTACTCGACGGATCGGGTCGGCGCGGCCGCAGCCGAGCGCCCGCTGGCGCGCCACCGGGTCGCCATGCTCGAGGATGCGGGCTACCGCAACACCGAGTTCGCCGCCGTCTTCGCCGACACCCCTCGAGCGGAACTGGCCTACGAGTTCCTCGACTTCCTGCTCTCGTCGACGGCCCAAGCCGAGATCGCGACCCGTAACGTGCAGTTCCCGGCCGTCGCGGACGCGTCCGTCGATCTCGAGCCGTCGTTCGCCGACCGCGCCCGCGAGCCGGAGCGGACGGTAACGATGACCTACGATGACATACGGGGTAACCTCGGCGACTGGCTTTCGGAGTGGGAAACGCTGTGGACCGGTGAAAGCGACGGGTAACCCGCACGGCGCTCAAACGCCCAGCGCAGTTTTAAGGACGGGTACGTGGTACGTCGCTGCGCATGGCGCTCCAACGGCTACTCAGCGGCAACCCATCGAGAAACGCGAAACTCTACCTCGCGATCGGCGGCCTCTCGCTCGTGAAAGCGATCGCAGTTCGGAACGATCGCGAGCGGTTCCGCCGGGAGCTGGTCGACGCCGGGATGTTCATCGGCGCCGGCCTCCTCCTGCGACAGTACAGCCAGCTCAAGGAACAGAAACGGGAAGAGATCGAGTCACAGATGCCCGACTGGGCGGTCGGCATCGCGGAGTCCGAATCGGCGAAACAGGGCATCCGCGCGGCCGCAAATCGGCTGCAGAACCGGTCGGAGTCCGAGCCCGAACCGACGCTTCGCGATCGGGCGCTGGGCTTCGTCTCGAGTCAGTAACGCGATCCCGCTCACCGGTCTTCGGACCGCGGCTCGAGCCCGGCCGTGAAGTGCCGTAACTCCGGCATCTCGGGTTCGGTCACGATCTCGAGCCCGTCGACGGCGCGTCCCTTCTCGAGTACGGTTGCGGCGGTCTCGGCGACGTGGTCGAAGTGTTCTCGGTGGTAGGTTCGGCGCGGCACGGCGAGCCGAACGAGCTCCGGGCGATCGGTCTCGGGAAAGGCGAAGCTGCCGAGTTCGACCCCGCGGACGCCGCCCTCCCGGTAGAGCTCACAGACCAGCGCCTGTCCGGGGAACGCGTCGGCCTCGAGGTGGGGCAGCGCCGCGGCGGCGTCGAGGTAGACCGCGTGGCCGCCGACCGGCTCGTAGATCGGAACGCCCGCGTCCCGCAGCAGCGAGCCGAGCGTTCGGACTTGTTCGACCCGATCCGCGACGTACGACCGCTCGACGGCCTCCCGGAGGCCGACGGCCATCGCCTCGAGGTCGCGGCCGGCCATCCCGCCGTACGTCGGAAACCCCTCGTAGAGGATGGCGCGCTGCTTGCAGCGCTCGAAGAGTTCCTCGTCGTCGGTTGCGACGAAGCCGCCCGCGTTGACGAGCCCGTCCTTCTTGCCGCTCATCACGACGGCGTCGGCGTAGCCGAGTTGCTCGCGGGCGATCTCGGCGATCTCGGTCTCGGCGGCGGCGAACTCGTCCTCCCGCTGTCCCACGAAGTACGCGTTCTCCGCGAACCGGCAGGCGTCGATGACGAACGTCGCGTCGATCTCGTCGGCGAAGTCCCGAACCCGCCGCGTGTTCTCGACGCTGACCGGCTGGCCCGCCGCCGAGTTGTTCGTGATCGTCTGGATCACTAGCGGGATCCGATCCGCGCCGACCTCGTCGACCAGCGCCCGGGCCCGCTCGAGCGAGAAGTTCCCCTTGAACGGCGCCTCGAGACCGGGATCGTGCGTGCCGTCGACGGGACAGTCGATCGGTTCTGCCCCCTGGTTCGCGACGTGGGCGCGGGTCGTATCGAAGTGGGTGTTGTTCGGGACGACCGCGTCCTCGGCGTCCGAGAGGAGCGTGCCGTAGAGGACGTTCTCCGCGCCGCGGCCCTGATGGGTCGGCACGACGTGTTCGACGCCCATCACGTCCCGGACGGCCGACTCGAGGCGATCGAAGCTGCGCGAGCCGGCGTAGGCCTCGTCGCCGCGCAGCAGGGCGGCCCACTGCGCGTCGCTCATCGCGCCCGTGCCGCTGTCGGTCAGCAGATCGATGAAGACCTCGTCGGCGGGGAGATTGAAGACGTTGTACTGGGCTCGCTCTAAGTTACGTTCGCGTCGCTCCCGGGCGGGGAGCGAAATCGGCTCGACCATCTTGGACTTGTATCCGGCCATATCCACACACTCACGCCCTGATAGTTCAATTCGAGCGACGAAAGGTGGCGAGCGACGGCGGAACTCGAGGGTCGGCGGACAGGACCGAGCGGTAACGAACGGTGTTGTTCTCGAGGGTGACCGCGTCGGCGGGCGCGTCGGTTGGCGCGGCGGTTCGGGCCCGATCGGGATGCAGACTGGTCGAGACTATCTCGGAAGGAGATGAACGTAGCGTCGGCTACCGACTAAATACCGGATTCGTTGAACGACTCACCGCAGGCGAGACAGCGCCGCAGCCCCGGCGTTGCGGGGATACCGACCGTCCGCGCCGACTCGCAGTGGGGACACTGCGTTCCCAGCCGTCGGCACAGCGAGCGGAGTCGATCGCGCATACCCGGCGCAACGGCGGGCAGTCACAAACGCGTTTCCGCCGGCAAAGATCAGTGTGCGAATCGCGCGAGTGGCGCCGGACGCGGAGCCGCGCTCGCGCGACCGACGTTCAGAAGAGTTCTTGGGTGATCTCGAGGGTCTTCTCGCGGTCCTCCCACTCGACGAACAGCGCGACGCTGGTCGCGCTCGTGATGACGTCCTGCAGGTGGATGCGCTCCTCGGCCAGCGGCGTGACGATGTCGCTGACGATCCCCGGCTGGTTGGGGAGTTCGCCGCCGGTCACGCGGACGACCGCGATCGGCGAGTCGACGGTGACGGAGGAGAGTTCGTCGCGCGCGATGACCTCGCGGTGGAGGATGTTCTCGGCGCGTTCGGCCTCGGCCTCGTCGATGTAGAACGTGACCGTGTCCATCCCGCTGGCGACGGCGTCGATATTGACGTCGCTCTCGGCCAGCGCCTCCGAGAGGTGGTTGAAGACGCCGGACTCGTTGCGGATCGCCCGGCCGGCGACGGTCAGGCAGGCCAGGGGCCGCTCGCGCAGGTCCACGAGGTTTTTGAACTCGCCCTCGATGCTGGTGCCGCCCGAGAGCAGGTCGCCGTGCTGGTAGTGGACGACGCGGACGTCGAGTTTCCCGTCCTTGTACGACAGTGCGGAGGGTGCGACGACCTCAGCGCCGCGGAACGAGAGGTTCCGCAGTTCGTCGACGGAAATCTCGCCGACGTTGCGGGCGCCCTCGACGACGTTCGGGTCGCCGGTCATGACGCCCTCGACGTCGGTCACGATGACGACTTCGTCGGCGTCCATGTACTTGCCCATCATCACGGCGGTGGTGTCGCTGCCGCCGCGACCCAGCGTCGTGATCGAGCCGTCCGGTCCCTCCGCGAGGAAGCCGGTGATGACCGGGACGACCTCGTCCATCTCCGCGGCGACCTCCTGGGCTCGCTGCTGGGTCGCCTCGACGTCGACCTCGCCGTACTCGTCGGTGATGACCGGCCAGTTCTCGCTGCCGGGCTCTAAGAAGACCGCGTCGATGCCCCGCGAGGAGAGCGCGGCCTTGAGCATCCGTACGGAGGTGCGCTCGCCCATGCTGACGATCTGGGCGCGGTCGGCTTCGTCGGTCTCGAAGGTGATGTCGTCGAGCAGGTCGTCCGTCGTCGATCCCATCGCGCTGGCGACGACGGCGATCTCGTGGCCGTCCTCGACGGCGGCGGCGATCGAGTCCGCGGCGCGGTCGATTCGCTCGCCGCTGCCGAGACTGGTCCCGCCGAACTTGGCTACGACTCGCATACTGACACCTCGCACTTGTCCTGTGTTCGCATACCGGTGGCGTGGCTCATACACCGTCGTTACCAGACCGAGCAGATAACTGTGTCCCATTGGCCGCATTTTTACCGGCGATGCCCCCGCTCCGGCGGTCTCGACCTGTCGATCGATTCACACTCACCCCCGTCGCGGGCGGGATTTATGGTCGTGCGCATCAATACCACACGCTAATGAACGTACGGGACGCTCTCGAGGCCGACGCCGACGCGCTCGCGTCGATCGCCGACTCGCCGACCGACGTGATGCGCAACCTCGTCCACGACCGGACGGTCCGCGTCGCGGAGGACGGCACCACCGATCCGAACGCCGACGTCTCGAGTTCCCAATACGACGGCTCGGACCCGGAGGATCTCCTCGGGTTCATCAGCTTCGACGCGCGCGAGGATACCGTCCACGTCACGCAACTCGACGGGACGACCGAGGCCTGCAAGCGACTCCTGGCCGAACCGGTCCGGTTCGCCGAACGCGAGTCGATGGCCGTCGAGGTGCTCGCGCCGCCGGATACGGACGTGATCGTCGACGCCGCGGAGGAACTGGGCTTCGAGCGCCGGGGGACCGGCCCGCGGTTCAACGGCTCGCGGACGATCCGGTTTCGACTGGAACCGTAGCTGTCACAATCGCCGTCGTGTAACCGAAAACCGACCGGCGATGAACAGCTACATACCGTCTGACTGACTATTTATTCATAA
Source organism: Halopiger aswanensis (assembly GCF_003610195.1). Lineage (NCBI taxonomy): Archaea > Methanobacteriati > Methanobacteriota > Halobacteria > Halobacteriales > Natrialbaceae > Halopiger > Halopiger aswanensis. The sequence continues at coordinate 496,957 of NZ_RAPO01000003.1, forward strand.
TGAGTGACACGGATCTCTTCGCGGCTGCGACCGACGATACGCACGCACAGATGATGCAAGCGACCTACGAAGCGCTGCGGAAACACGGCTACTCCGAACTAACGATCCAGCGCATCGGCGACGAGTTTCCCAAGAGCAAGTCGCTGATCTACCAGCACTACGACAGCAAGGACGAACTGCTCGTCGCCTTCCTCGAGTACCTCCTCGAGCAGTTCGAGGCGGATCTGCCGATCGGCGACGACTTCGAGAACGCCAAAGAACACCTCGAGATGCTCATCGAGTACGCCCTCCCGAACGAGTTCGGCGACGATCACCTCGATTTCGCGAGGGCCGTCGAAGCGCTGCGCGGGCAAGCGCCCCACGACGAGGCTTATCAGGAGCAGTTCGCCGCAACCGATGCGTTCTACCGGCGCCTCACCGCCGACGTCATTCGGGTCGGGATCGAGCAGGGTGTCTTCCGCGACGTCGATCCCGAGCAGACGGCTGCGTTTATCGTCGCAAGCGTCCACGGCGCACGAAATCAGCGCGTGACCGCCGACACGGCGGCTCCGGTCCGCGCCGCGCGCCGGGAACTCGAGCAGTACATTCGGACGCGACTGGTCGCCGACGACCAGTGACCCGGACAGGAGGCGGGTAACTCAGAGCTTGTGCCGAAACGCCCGCAACGCGTTCTCTCCCGTCTCCGTCAGCGAGACCTGCTTCGTGCGGCCGACGGACTCGACCTCGATGTAACCGACCTCGAGCAGCGGCTCGACGATCCGGTTGTTCAGCAGGGCGAACTTCGCCTTCTCGTTTGCGGGATCGGACTTAGTCATGAACTCGAGGGACTCCTCCTCCGCGAAGTCGATAAGGTCGCTCTTTTTCGGCGTGTAGACCGCGGTATCGGCGCCGTCGATGTAGTTCAGGATTCGGACCTGATCCGTCGACGGCGTCTCGAGCGGGTAGGAGGGAAGCTGTTCGGCCATCGCCATCCCCTCGGTGCGGGGCCGCTCGTCGACCGGATGGGCGCGGGATTTCGGGTGGACGTAGTAGCCGCTCGCATCGGTCGCCATACACGCCAGTGCAGCACCGATGTCCGCCAATTTCGGACCGCTCGAGACGTTGACGCGGACGATATCGTCCTCGTAGTCGGCGGCGATCGTCGTGATCTCCCCGAGGACGTCGTACATGTCGCCGAAATCGGTGTCGCGGACGTGGACGGTGACGCCGTGGCTGGAGAGGTCCTCGACGAGCGACTCGTGATAGGACGCCTCGGCCGCGTCGTCGTCGGCGAGCAGGTAGAGGATATCGGCGCCGTACTCGAGAACGGGGGCTTTGATCCGATCGAACTCGAATCCCAGCGGCGCGATGTGGACTTCGACGATCGATCGGAGTTCCGTCTCTCCTGTCATTGTAGATAGTATTAGTAGTAAGGATACTATAGTAGTATCGGTTGTATGTATAGTAACAGGATAGACCTGAATATATCCCGCCGTATAGACGTAGATATGTCACAGCGACAACAGCGCCGACGGGAGAGCGAGCACGGACTCGAAATCGACGCGGCGCTCGCGCTGCTGGGGGACGACTACGCCCAGGAGATCCTCGCGGTCCTCATCGAGGACCCCGCGACGGCCAAGGAGCTCACGGAGCGGTGTCCCGGCTCGCGCGTGACGATCTATCGGCGGCTGAACCGCCTCGAGGAGGCGGGGCTCGTCGAGACCGAGATCCGGATCCGCAGCGACGGAAACCACTGCGAGCGGTATCGGCTCGCGGTCGACGAGATCACCGTCTCGATCACCGAAGAGGGGTTCGAGGCCGAACTGCGGCCGTCGTCGGACGGGGAATAAGAGAAAGCGGAGGAGTCAACTGAACTTCTGGACCGTGACGTCGAGCGTGTCGAGGTCGACGATCGGCGCGTACCCCGCGTCGGGGTCGATGTTGACGCTCTTCTGGAAGTCAGTCTGGGCCTGCCAGCAGCCGGAGTTGATCGCGAGCACGTTGTGGTACTTGCCGAACCCGAGTTTGTGGACGTGGCCGGTGTGGAAGATGTCGGGCACCTCGTCGATGACCAGGTAATCCTTCTCTTCGGGTGCAAGTCGGGTGTGGCCCCCGAACTGCGGGGCGACGTGGCGCTTCTTTAAGAGCTGGTACATCGCCTTGTGGGGATCGTCGTAGCTGGCCTTCTCCTCGGGGAGTTCCGCGATCACCTCGTCCAGCGAGACGCCGTGGTACATCAGCACGGAGACGCCCTCGACGGTCACCGTCGACGGGTTGCTCACGATCTCCGGATCGTGGGCCGACATGATCTCCCGGAGTTCCTCGTCGAAGCCGGGTTGGGGTTCCGCGAGGCGAACCGCGTCGTGGTTCCCCGGAATCATGACGATCTCGAGATCGCCGGGTACCTTCTTCAGGTGTTCGCTGAAGGCCTCGTACTGCTCGTAGATGTCGATGATGTCGAGTTCCTCGTCCTGGTCGGGGTAGACGCCGACGCCCTCGACCATGTCGCCGCCGATCAGGAGGTACTCGACGTGCTGGGCCTGTTCCGTGTGGAGCCAGTCGGCGAAGCGGTCCCAGGCGTCTGCCATGAACTCCTCGCTGCCGACGTGGACGTCGCTGATCAGCGCCGCCTGGACGTGGCGGTCTGCCGTCGACGGCTCGTAGGTCCGGGGGACGTCGGGGAAGTACATCGAGTCGACGAAGGCGATCCCCGAATCGTCCGCGAGGGTACCCTCCATCGCCAGCGCCTCGTCGCAGAGCAGTTCGTCGACCAGATCGACGTAGTCGCGATCCTTCATCACCAGCCACGGGAAGGTCCCCGTGGCGTCCTCGAGTTCGATCAGCCAGTGGCCGCTGGCGGTCGACCGGATGTCGTTGACCAGCCCGACCATCGCGACCTCGCTGCCGCCGGGCATGTCCTGGATGGCCGTGGCCGGCCGGTGGTTGACGCGCCCGCGGAGCTTCGATCCGAGGCGCTCGAGCCGGTCACGGAACACGGAGACGAAGTCCTCGTACTCACCCGTTCCGGTACTCTGGCCGGTCATATCGCCCTCGATCTCGAGCGAACGGAGGTCGGGATCGACGGTCCGCTCGATTGGTTCCGACCCCTCCGTTTCAACTGGAGAGTGGGTTGCCGAATCGCCCGACACGGGTGCGTCGGTTCCAGTTGAAACGGAGGGGGTAGGCTCCCCGCGAGCGTCGATCGATTCGGTCGTCGGAGACGGCGTCGAACTCGAGACCGCGTTTACCGCCGCCTCGACGTGCTCGCTGCGAACGACCAGGGCGTCGTCGGGAATCTCGTCGAGAAGGTGCTCGAGCACCGCGTCGGGATCGTCCGCGGCCGCGAGTTGCGTGACCGCCTCGCGTTCGGCGTTGTAGCCGCGACTGGTGAGTTCGCTGACGATCCGGGCGTGGCCCTCGAGCGGCACACGACTCGCATTCGCGACGGGGATAAAAAGGATAGCGGAACGCCCGGAGTGGCCGAGTCACTCACAGTCACGGACGCTGGCGATCGATCCGTCGCGATCGCGAGCCGCGACGGTCGATCCGCAACGAGCCGACTCGAGCAGAAGGTTGATTTCCGATCCCAGCAAAACCCCGACCAATGAGCGGTCCCGACCCGGGTAGTTCCGACGACGAGCGAACCGACGGCGGTAGCGGTCCTCGCCGCGGCTCGAGCGACCAGAACGGTCGGTCGCCCGACGCACCGGCCGCAGGCGGGGACGAGTCCGGCGCCGACGTCACCATCGAGGACGACGGCATCGTCCGCTGGTTTCTGCGCACCGACGAGGAAACGATCGTGCTCGCGCGAGACGTCGTGAGCAGCGTCGCCATCGTCGCCGTCATCGGACTCCTGCTGTTCGCGGTCAGCGGCATCTGGCCGCCGCTGGTCGCCGTCGAGAGCGAGAGCATGGTCCCGAATATGCAGAAGGGTGATCTGATCTTCATCACCGATTCCGATCGGTTCGTCGGCGACAACCCGGTCGAGGGAACCGGCGTCGTCACGCTCGAGCGGGCCCAGGAAACCGGCTACGAGAAGTTCAACCGACCCGGTGATGTCATCATCTTCAAACCAGACGGCAGCGAGTACGAGACGCCGGTGATACACCGCGCGCACTTCTGGGTCGAGGAGGGCGAGAACTGGGTCGACACCAAGGCCGACGAAGAGATCACCGGCGGGGTAACCTGCGAGCAGGTGCGGACCTGCCCCGCGCCCCACGACGGCTTCGTCACGAAGGGCGACAACAACGACGGCTACGACCAGTTCGGCAATAGCGTCAGTACCGTCGTCAAGCCCGAGTGGGTCACCGGGAAGGCGACGTTCCGGGTCCCGTGGCTCGGCCACATCCGGCTGGCGTTCGATAAGCTGTTCAGCGGGACAATCGCGCCGTCGCCGACGGTCTGGGACGCGGGACTGGACCCCGCCTCGCCGCAGCTCACCAGTGGACCGAACGGACCGACTGCCGTCGACGGAGTCAGCGCCGGCGCTGGCGTCGGCGCGGGAACCGGAATCGCAGCCGGGACCGCCGCGGCCGCGATCGGTCGCTCTCGTCGGTAACAGTCCGTCGAGTCTCGTTCGCCCTGCGTTGCCCACTCCTTCTACTCGAACGGATCCGAACGGATCGCGAGAGAACTCGATACTCGAGCGGCAAACGAATTCCTCGAGAGGCAACAGATACGTCGAGAGAGACGGCTCCGATCAGTCGTCACTCGAGCCGTCCGTCGTCACCTCGAGCCGCAGCGAGTCGCCGTCGTGGAGTTCGGTCTCGGTCGGGTCGACGTCCTCCCCGTTGACGGCGAACGCGATGTCGGTCCCGTCGTCGCGTCCGTCGTAGACCGTCCCGTCGACGGTGACGACGTGGTTTCCGTCCGCTCGTTCGTAGGCGAAGTGGGGGAGGAGATCGATCCCTTCCGCGAACGTCACCCGGTCCCCCTCCATGTACCAGTGTTCGTGGCCCTCGTGGAGGTGAAAATCCATGGACGAGTTGTCGGCGTTCTCGGCCTGAAACCGGGGCGCCTCGAGATCGATCGGCTCGCCGTCAACGGTGACTTCGATGGTGCCGCGCTCGTAGTCGTGCTCCTGAGAGCCGATCACGTCGGAGAGACAGCCGGCAAGCGAGCCGAGGCCGACCGCCCCGGTCGCGGCGAGGACCGCTCGTCGGTTCATGTCCGAGCGAAGACAGGCCTCGTATATCCGTCCTTCGTTGGTTCCGAGCGGCTCGCAACGATCACACGCCGGACAAGGAAAACGAAAACGAGCACGACTCGATCCGGCGCCGATCCGAGCGTGACTCTCGAGGCGGTGGGGAGCAAGCAGTCAGTTCTCGAACCGCGCCTGGACGAACGGCTGGATGTCGTCGATATCGGAGAGGCGAGAGTCCGAAAGCAGGACGGCTTCGGTCTCCTCGAGCGGCACCGAGAGGCTGATCTCCTTCGTGCGGCCGTAGCGGCCCTTCGAGACGACGACGGCGTTGACGATCCCGAGCATGTCGAGTTCGCTGATGAGGTCCGTCACCCGGCGCTGGGTGAGCACGTCGGCGTCGATCTCCTCGCAGAGGCGCTTGTAGATGTTGAACACCTCGCCGGTGTTGATGCTGTGGACGCCGTTTTTCTCGAGCAGGATGATCGCGAAGAGGACGAGTTTCGACTGCGTGGGGAGCGTGCGGACGACCTCGACGACCCGATCGAGTTCGATCTTGTCCTGAGCCTGCCGGACGTGCTCCTCGACGATCGTCTCGGCCTGGGAGCGCTCGGCGAGTTCGCCCGCGGTCCGCAGGAGATCGAGCGCGCGGCGCGCGTCGCCGTGTTCCTGGGCCGCGAACGCGGCACAGAGGGGGATCACGTCCTCGGAGAGTGCGCCGTCCTTGAACGCGACGTCCGAGCGGTGCTCCAAGATGTCCCGCAACTGGTTCGCGTCGTAGGGTGGAAAGACGATCTCCTCCTCACCCAGCGAGGACTTGACCCGGGGATCGAGGAAGTCGGTGAACTTCAGGTCGTTCGAGATGCCGATGATCGAGACCCGGGAGTTCTCGAGTTCGGAGTTCATCCGCGAGAGGTTATAGAGGGTGTCGTCGCCGCTTTTCTCGACGAGTTTGTCGATCTCGTCTAACATGATGACGACCACCCGCTCGTCGTAATCGACGGCGTCGAAGAAGACGTTGTAGACGCGGTCGGTCGGCCAGCCGGTCATCGGGACGTCCTCGAACGAGTCCTTGTCCTCCTCGAGCGAGTCGATTCGGTCCTCGATCTCGGTTACGGAGTCGAACGGAGTCGATGCGAGGGGGTGAGACGGTTCGGCGTCGCCATCGGCCGTGGCACCGGACTCTCCCGCGGTGTCGCCATCCGAATACCCCTCCGTTTCAACTGGAAATTCGCTTGACGTGTCACGATTATCGTCTCCAGTCGAAACGTCGGATTCAGATGCGTCGGCGAATTCGTCCGGATAGTCGAAATGCTCCGACCCATCGGCGGACGGGGCCGCTCCGTCCTCGTACTCCTCGACGGCCTCGAGCAGGTCCTCGAGCGAGTCGATTCGTTCGTCGATCCGCTCTTTGTTCTTCTCGATGAATTTGTTCGCGAGTTGCGCGAGCACGCGATACTGCGTGTCCGTTACCTCGCAGTTGATGTACTCGACGTCGCAGGGGACGCTGTACTTCTGGGAGGTGCTCTCGAGTTCCTTGCTGACGAACTTCGCGCTGGCGGTCTTGCCGGTTCCCGTTTTGCCGTAGATGAGGATGTTAGACGGCGTCTCGCCACGAAGTGCGGCGACCAGGATCGTCGCCATCTTGTTGATCTGGTCGCTCCGGTGGGGGAGTTCGTGGGGCGTGTAGGACGGTCGAAGGACCTCCTTGTTCTCGAAGATCGGTTCGCCGCTCAGCAGGTCGTCGAACAGCCCCTGTTTGGGTTCGTCGTCGCCGAGCTCGGTATCGCCGAAGTCCGTCGAAAACCCGTGCGTATCGTCGCCCTCGACGTCGTTCGAGCCCGTGAATTCAGTATCGTCATCTGACATCCGTCGTACAGTCACCCCCTTGTTTCAGGTGGAAATCCGAACCCGAGATCAGGAATTTAGTGAGGTAGACGGGCCGTAGGTAGCCATCTACTATTCCAGCAACCCGGTCCGGGTCCAGTTGATGCAAACGAAACAGAGGAAGACCGTTGTATTAAATTCTTCCCTTCGATTCACGGCGGTAATCGAGACTGGACTCGCTTCCGGTGTCATAGTCCGGGATTAGGATGTCCCGCTGCTGTGCCTGCGTGGCTAATAGTAGATTATTGATTAGGTGGGCGGTGAATGTTCCAGCACATCGTTCTGGAAGCCGAGGGACTGGACGATATGCTATCGTCGAACAGTGTCCGGAAAGAGAGGACAGGTTTCTGATAGATACTGCGGCGTGATATCGTGGACCGTGATCAACTCGAGAGATCGGTGGCGATCGCCGGAAGCCCCCCACCCCTTCGTTTCGGGTGGAACTGTCTGAAGAGGGGGTGGGAGGGGAGCGGGTGCCTCTAGAAGGGGAAGCTTTAGGTCGGTGGCTGGAAAACAATATCCGAACGACTAGCAAATATAGAGTTTTACTAGGGATGTTGTAGTCTGTTACTAGTTACAACTAGATTCTCTGTCTAGAGCGCCTCGAGTTACTAGAACCGCCGATTCCATCCGATTCCGTCCGGAGACGTCCTCTCTTTTCGGTTCGCCTCGAAAGAAAGGGGTTCGTTCGACCGGTCGAGCTGTTCCAGACCACCACTCCTTCGACACTCTCCAGTTGAAACGAAGGGGTGGGGGAGCACGGCCGAATCGGGTTAACACTTCCCGTGAGACTTCATACCTATCTGGATATTGGGAGACATACTTTCACATCCTTCCTGATAACTCACTATTGTTGGTTTATGGATATGTCTGACATAAGCTTAAGTGAATTCAGTCAGTAGTACGCTCAGATGCACCCCGCGGTGCTGGAGGGCCCTACAGATGGGACTGTTCACAGAACTCAAAGATAGTATCTCTCGGGTTACGGACCGCCTGTTCTCAGAACAGGAACCCAAACGTATCGGTATCTACGGTCCGCCGAACGCCGGCAAGACGACGCTCGCAAACCGAATCGCACGGGACTGGACCGGTGACGCCGTCGGTACGGAAAGTCACGTTCCACACGAAACGCGACGCGCACGCAGGAAAGAAAACGTCGAGATCGAGCGCGACGGGAAGAAGGTGACCATCGACATCGTCGACACGCCCGGCGTGACGACGAAGGTCGACTACGAGGAGTTCACCGACGAGATGGACGAAGACGACGCGATCCGTCGCTCCCGCGAGGCCACGGAGGGCGTCGCCGAAGCCATGCACTGGCTTCGCGAGGACGTCGACGGCGTCATCTACGTCTTGGATAGCGCCGAGGATCCGATCACGCAGGTCAACACGATGTTGATCGGCATTATCGAATCCCGCGATCTCCCCGTTCTTATCTTCGCCAACAAGATCGACCTCGACGAGTCGAGCGTCAAGCGTATCGAGGACGCCTTCCCGCAGCACAAGACGATCCCGCTGTCGGCGAAGGAAGGCGACAACATGGACGAAGTCTACGACAATATCGCGGAGTACTTCGGGTGAGTTGCCATGCCTAAAGCAACCAACACCGACGACGCTGACGGTCCCGACGACGGCGTCCAGATCGACCTGATCAGCGGCGAGCGCATGCAGGATATGGCGACGATGGAGAAGATCCGGATGATCTTGGACGGCGTTCACGACGGGAACATCGTCATCCTCGAGGAGGGACTGACCCCCGACGAGGAGAGTCGGCTCATCGAGGTCACGATGTCCGAGATCAGTCCGGACGAGTTCAACGGGATCGAGATCGAAACGTATCCGAAGTCGGGGACGCGCGACTCCTCGCTGCTCGGCCGGATCATGGGCGGCGACGAGCCGGACGCGAAGCTGACGGTGATCGGACCGGCCAACCAGATCGAAACGCTGCACAAGGACGAAACGCTGATCAGCGCGCTCGTGTCTCGAAACTAAAATGCCACACCAATGTACGAACTGCGGCCGCACGTTCCCCGACGGCTCCAAGGAGATGCTGTCGGGGTGTCCCGACTGCGGCGGGAACAAGTTCCAGTTTACGCCGTCGGGATCCGGGTCGGGAACGGGATCGGGATCCAGCGGCGGATCGGCCGCAGCCGGGTCGTCCGACGCGGCCGCCGGTTCCGCGTCCGCCTCGAGCGCCGCGGACGGTCCTGATGCCGGCTCCGGTCACGACGCCGCGCCGGAGACCGACGACGAGAGCGTCGCCTCGCGAGCCGCAGACACAGTACGAGACCTGATGTCGCCGGATTCGGCGTCTGCAGCCGACTCGCGTTCGACCCCTAACACGGGCGCCGAGACGGGGTCGGGGACGGAGGCGGAACCGGACGAGATGGCCTCCGAACGATCGTGGCCGAAAACAGCAACCGAAGACGCACGCGGCGGCGCCGATGACGCATCGGACGAACCGGAGGGGTTCACGGAGTGGCCCGAGACGGCGCGCCGACCCGAAGACCGGGACGGCAACGCGGGGACCGCCCCCGCGGACACCGAGTCCGAGGACTCGAGCGTCGACCGGCGAAAGCCGACCGCGACGCTCGCCGACAGCGAGAACACCGCCCAGGCCGACGCGCGAAGCGACGTCGTCTCCTCGACGGAACTCCCCTCGCACACCGACCGTGACGATCTTCGCAACCGGACCGCGTCCCAGTCCGTCGACTCGAGCGCGACCGACCGCAATTCCGACGCCGATTCCGGCACCGCGGACACCAGCGAGTCCGGCGCGTCCGTCGATGCAAGCGCGTCCACTGATTCGACGGCCGTTCCTGACTCCAACACGGACTCGGCGGTCGAACCCGCCGTCGACGAACCGACTGCCGGCGATACGGTCGCGGAGGCTGGCTCCGGTTCTGATTCCAGCGGCGACGACCAGCCGCCGTCTCACGGCCGGGTCGTCAGCGAACCCTCCGGCGACGAACCGTCGATGGAGGAGCTTCGCGAGGAGCTGAACAAGCAGTTCGAGAGCATCAAGATCGTCAGCCCCGGACAGTACGAACTCAACCTGATGGAGCTGTACAACCGCGAGGAGTACATCATCTCCCTGCAGGAGGACGGTCGATACGTGATCGACGTCCCCGATTCGTGGCGCGAGGCCGACGAGTAACGGTTCTCTCGATCGATTCTACCGCCGACCGGTACCGACGCCGAGACAGATGGATTTAAGCGACGGGCGTGATAGCTCTCGACTATGAGCACCGCAACCAAGGTCGTCCTCACTACGGTCGGTATCTCGGCACTGCTTGCAATCCTGCTGGTCTTCCAGACCGTCCTCGCCTGAGCCGAGCCCCGATGTTCGAGGCTCGCGAACTCTCGCCGCCGGTCGAGGCCGTTCGAGAGTCCCAGGCACCCGAAACGAAGGTCTTCGACTGCGAGCGCGATTTCGAGACGCTCCCGCCGGCGCTGGCCGAGGATCTGGGCCTCGTCGTCGACGCGCTCGAGCCGGCGACGTATCCCGCGTCGTGGCTCCCCGACGACGCACCGACGCTGCTGGCCCGGTACGCGAGCTCGGATCTGACCATCGGCATGCCGGGCGACGGAAGCATCGTCTGGACGCGCCAGACCGAGCCGCCGGTCGTGCTGGTCAAGCCGCGCGTCGAGGGGACGCCCGAGCCGTTCCTGAACTTCCTGCTCGCGGAGGCGTTCGTCGAACTGGGACTCGGGGTGCCCGAACACTTCATCGGCTTCTTCGAGGACACCTACTCGGATCTCGATCGGGCGGTCGACCTCGACCCGAACGGGACCTACCAGGTCGCCGCGGCGCTGTTCGACGGCTGGGTCGGACTCCAGACCCGCGAGGTCTTCGCGGACTGGCACGCGGAGAACCCCGACCTCGCCGACGCGTGGCAGGACGCGGGCACGCGCCTCGAGGATCGGGTCTCGGAACTGCCGCGTGCGGTCGCCCGCGGCGAGACGGACTTCGCGGACGCGACGGAACTGGCGTGTGCGGCGATCAAACACGCGATCGAACTGCCGGCGCCGTTCGCCGCGCTCGATACGGACGCCTACCGCGACCACGGTCCCGAGTACGCGGTTCGGTGGGCCGAGAAGACGTTCGACTCGCTCGCGGAGTAGGCCTCGAGCCTCGAGTCTCGAGGGTCGTCGGCCGACCGTGAACAACGTTTACTACCCCCGCCACGTAGCCCCGGCTATGCGGGGGAGAGATACGGTACCACGGCGCACGGTTGTCGGCCTGGTGGGGTCCACGGCGGCGGCCGCTGCGGGCTGTCTCGGCCAGCGGGACGAGTCGGTCGACGACGCCGGCGAGGCTGAACTCGCCTCCGACGAGGATGCGGGCGCGAACGAAACCCCATCGACCGACTGGGAATCGATCGACGAAATACGCCTCGAGACCGACATCACGGTCTGGACGGGCGCCGAGCCGGCGGGAATTGCGGGCGAGTCGAATCCGACGCTCGTGCTCGTCGCCGGTCGGGAGTACGCGATCACGTGGGAGAATACGGACGGGTTCCGGCACAACCTCGAACTCCGGGACGGGGACGATGCGGTCGTGGACGGCTACGCGACCGAGTCGGCGGCGACCGAGGGAGCGACCCGGACCCTCACGTTCGAGGCGACGCCGGCGATGGCGGCGTACGTCTGCGAACCGCACGAACCGACGATGCGCGGCGACCTCGAGATTCGCGAGGCGTAACAGTTGCCGGCGGATTGTTTTTCGAGTGGGTATCGTTGCTCTGTGGGCTGCCGAGAACTGAGAACGGAACCGAGAGACGCGAGACCGCGGACCTAGAAGTCGGCGTCGATGCTGCCGTCCTCGTCCAGATCGATCACGCCCTCGAACAGCGAGCGGAACTGATCGACGATTTCGGGATCGTGGGGTTCCTCGGAGACGTGGAAGAGACCGACTGCGTCGTACTCCTCGAGCAGATCGAGGATCCGTTCGACCGCCTCGATCGCCGCCTCGTCGCCGGCGTAGTAGGCGAGTTCGGTGACGGAGTCGAAACTGAGGCGGAGTTTGCCGTCGTTGTCGGCGAGGAAGCTCTCGATCTGGTTGACGATACCGTCGATATCGTCGGGCGCGGCGACGTAGTGGACGGCGTCGCTCTTGCGACGGGAGTAGCCGCGTTCGATAGAGAGCGTGTCGAGGATCTCGGCGCACTCCTCGTCGACGTCGTAGTACTCGAGTTTCTGTCTGACTTCGCGGGCCGTCGTTCGCGTGGAGATGACGAGGAAGTGGTCCGTGTCGGTTTTGAGAAAGTCGGTGTCGATGCGGTCCGTCTCGCCGGTGCTCGGGTGGAGTAAGAGAATTCCCGTCCCACCCGTAATCGTCTCCGGCGTCCCGTCGATCTCGAGCGTGTACTCCATTCTGGCGTCAACAACTTTCGGGACCGACTTAATAGTGCGGATGTGTCGGCCGCGCCGGTGCTTGGTGGTTCGCTAGCGGTCGAGACGCGACGCGCGATCACCGTACTCTCGACTCGAGGAGCCGGTCTCCGAAGCAAGGGGACGAGAGGTCGAGGCAGCGAGTGCTGTCCGTTCGACCGAGAGCCGATGCCCACGGTGTGTCGGTCGACCGCAACCTCTCCACCCATCTATTTTTAGGCCACCCTAAAGAAGCTGTCGGTCGGTCCGCCAGTACAGTCCAGTCCGGTCGGCGCAGTGTGGACGTGACGCTGCGTTCATGCTCCGAACCGTCCCGTGGGGATCAAGCCCACCGTTTCGACTCGAGTCGCTCCCAGCGTCGAAAGCCGAACGGGTTTTGGCCGCGGAGACGGACTATCGCGTATGAGCGTACGCGAGGAGTTCGACGCGTGGGCAACGAGCGGCCGCGACCGCGGCATGGAGGAGCGCCACTGGCACACCGCCAAGCACGCGCTCGCGCGGATGCCGGTCGAACCCGGCGACACCGTGCTCGATCTCGGCTGCGGCAGCGGGTACGCCGGCCGCGCCCTGCGGGACAACAAGGACGCGGGCCGGGTCTACGGCCTCGACGGCTCGCCGGAGATGGCGCGCAACGCCGCCAGCTATACCGACGACCCCGAGGTCGGGTACCTCGTCGGCGACTTCGACTCGCTTCCCTTCGCGGACGACTCGATCGACCACATTTGGAGCATGGAGGCCTTCTACTACGCCGCCGATCCGCACAACACGCTCCGGGAGGTCGCCCGGATTCTCCGCCCCGGCGGCACCTTCTACTGCGCCGTCAACTACTACGAGGAAAACGTCCACTCCCACGAGTGGCAGGAGAACATCTCCGTCGAGATGACCCGCTGGGACCGCGGGCAGTACCGCGAAGCCTTCCGCGAGGCCGGCCTCCACGTCGCCGAGCAGGACAACATTCCCGACCGCGAAATCACGATCCCCAGCGAGGCCGAGTTCCCGACCGAAGACTGGAACACCCGCGACGACATGGTCGAGCGCTACCGCGAGTACGGGACGCTGCTGACCGTCGGCGTCGCGCCCTAATCTCGTCGCGACACGCGCTTCCTTCTCCTCTCGAGTTCGGTTTCGCGTCGCCCCTCGAGTTCGACTCGAGTACGGACGGTTCCAGCGCTAACCCCTTGGCTTCGACTCGAATCGCCGCGTTACCGGTCTGTGACCCGGCTTTCCCGCCCGTTGTTCGACCCGAAACGCTCCGATGGTACTCTGAACTCCGGCTGTAACTGACTATTCGAACCGTTCGCCCGCCGCGATCGCCACCTCGAGCCAGTTCTCTTCGGGCGGCAGCGGGCAGTCGAAGGTCTCGCTGTAGGCGCAGAAGGGGGTGTACGCGAGGTTGAAATCGAGGACGATCTCGTCGCCCGTCTCGAGGTCCCGATCCGGCGCCAGTTCCATGTACCGACCGCCCTCGTAGCTCTGCTGGCCGGTCGTCTTGTCCCGGAACGGGATGAACAACTGCTCCTCGTTCGGGTTCTCGAGTCGGTAGGCCGCCAGCTCGTAGGTGCCGTCGGCGAGGTCCTCGTCGTCGCGCGCTAAGTCGAACTCGAGGGTCGCCACGCGGAGGTAGCGCATCTCGCGGCCCGCGGTGGTGTCCATGCGGACGACCTCGGGGTCGTCGTGGACCGTCGCGGTCGCGGTGACGCGGTAGTCCGGATCCGGCTCGAAGTAGTCGAGCCCGTCGAAGTCGTCGCGTTCGTCCGGCGGAATCGGCGACTGCGGGTGCTCGGCGAAGAACTCGTCCTTCTCGGCGCGTTTCGACTCGAGTTCGTCGCGCCACTGGTCGACGTCGACGTCGAACGAATCGCTCATACTCCCCGTAGCCGCCCGGAACGGGAATGGGTTGCGTTTCGATCGACGCGCTGTCGCAAACTGCAGGGTAAAAACGAGGGTCGTCGAGATCGGAAGCGCGAGCGGGAGTGAGAGTGAGAGTGGTTACTCCGTGATCGTCAGGACGCCATTTTTTGCGGAGACGTCGCTCGCTTCCGGCGGAAGTTCGAACTCGAACTGCTCGCCGTCTGTCACGATGAGTGCAGTGTCACCGACGATGTCGATCGACACGTCGCCGGCGTCGCTTCCGAAATCCACCGCGATGACGCTCGTGTCGTCGTACTCGACGGTACGGACGATCGCACCGTGGCGGTCGGCGTTTCGGAGTGATTCGGGAACGTTCACACTCTTTCTTGGGGCCTTGGACTTATAAGGGACGCGCCGGCAGTGGCTACCCGATTCGGTGCGTCAGTCCTCTCGAGCGTCCGCTTCTGGCCTCTTCGAGCCGACGCCGTGGTGTCACCTCGAGCGACGTCGTTCCGTCAACTCGAGTCGGCGGTGTTCGGTCGCTCTCGTCGCCCCAGTATTGATGTCGTATCGACACGTCATCAGGAGTACGAATGCCCTTCGGAGCGATCGATCGTCGGCCACTCGTCGTCTACCTCGTCGCGCTCGCGGCGCTCGCGAGCGGGTTCGTGCTCGTCTCGCGGCTCGCCGGCGTGAGCATGATCCTCCTCGCGCCGGCCTACATGTTCACGCCGCTGCTGGCCGGCATCGTGACCTGTGTTTCCGGCGCGCTGTCGTTCGAGCGCGCGGGGCTGCGACTGCCGCGCGGACGATTCCGCTGGCTCGCGGTCGCCGCGGTCGTCCCGCTCGCGTTCATACTGGTCGGCACCGCCCTCGCCTTGGCCCTGCCAGGGACCGAGTTCGTCCCCGACGCGAATCCGACCACCGGCGCGGGGACGTCGTTCGAACAGCCCGAAACGACGGAAGCCGGCCCGTCGCTTCCCGGGTGGCCGGTGAACCTCCTCATCATGCTCGTCGTCGCGGTCGTCGCCGGCGCGACGATCAACGCCGTCTTCGCGTTCGGCGAGGAGTTCGGCTGGCGCGGCGTCCTCCAGACCGCGCTCGCGCCGCTCGGCTTCTGGCGGGCCTCGGCCGTCGTCGGCTTCCTCTGGGGTGTGTGGCACGCGCCGATCGTCATCGAGGGGTACAACTTCCCGAACAATCCGGTCGTCGGCGTCGGCGTGATGACCGTCGCCTGCGTCGCGATGGCGCCGGTTTACACCTACATCACGCTGGCCGCCCGGTCGGTCCTGGCGCCGGCGATCTTCCACGGCACGTTCAACGCCTTCGCCGCGACGATGCTCGTGTTCCCGCAGGGCGGCTCCGAACTGGTCGTCAACCCCGTCGGCGGGCTCGGCATCCTCGTGTTCGGACTCGCCGCGGTCGCGATCGCCGTCGTCGGAACGCCGCCCCTCGAGCCCGACTGGGCGCTTCCGGCCGACGCTGGGGCGACCGGAGCGTCGTCGGCTCGGGACGCCGAGTCCCCGGCTTCCGACATCACCGGCGGGGACGAGAGGTAGCGCGCTGTTCTCACCGATCATCCGTCCGCCGAGCGCGCCCGTCCCTTTATCACTGAAGGCGCGACGAATGCGGTCCGTCAACCCTATGGCCGACCGCTCCCGAGTAGGCGAAGACACAGCATGACGGACTGGCGCTCGATCTTCGGTCACACCGAGCCCTACGAGCCGCAGGTCGACGGCATCGAGACCGCGATCGAGGCCGCTCGAGACGGCGGCTACACGGTCATCGAAGGGGCCTGCGGCACCGGGAAGACGATGATCGCGCTCACGGCGGGGATCGACCTCGTGCGCGACCCCGATACCGACTACGAGCGCGTCTTCGTGCTCACGAGCGTCAAGCAACAACTGCGCCAGTTCGAGGAAGATCTCGAGACGATCAACGAAAATCTCCCCGACGACTGGCGACCGGTCTCCGGACTCACCCTCGTCGGGAAGGCCGACGTCTGTCCCTACAACCGCGAGAAGACGGCGGGGTTCGACGACGGCACCGTCTACGACCGCTGCGAGACGCTGCGGGACCGCACCCGCGACCTGGTCGGCGAAGGCGGCGACACGACCGCCCAGAACCTCGCGGCGCGGGCCCGCAGCCAGCAGATCGGGCTGGCCGACAGCGGCAGTCGGGGCGGGACCGCGAACTACCTCGAGACCGCCGGCGAGCCGACCCCTTATCCGCCGGACCTCCCCGAGTACGGCGAGGGCGGCCCCGTCGGCGCCGAAACCGAGTACTGCCCGTTCTACGCCCAGTATCTCGAGGATCTGCCCGAAGAAGATAGCGAGGGCGACGCCGCCGAAGCGGTCCCCTACGACTTCACGACGGCGGGGATGATCACCCCCGAGGACCTCGTCGCGCGCTCCGTCACGCACGGCACCTGCCCGCACTCGGTGATGGGCGCTGCACTGGGCCACGTCGAGGTCGTCATCGGCAACTACTACCACGCGTTCGATCCGACGACGACCGGCTCATTCACCGGCGCTCTGCTGGACGACTCGACGTTCGTCGTCTGCGACGAAGCGCACATGCTCGAGCCGCGCGTGCGCGATCTGGTCAGCGACGGGGTAGCCGACGCCACCTTGCGGGACGCCGAAACCGAACTCTCGCGGGTCATCCAGCCGATCAAATTCGAGCGCGAGGGCCGCACCGCCGAGGGCGGCTCGAAGACCGCCGACGCCGACCTCGTCCGGAGCGAACTCAACGACAGCGACGTCACCTACGACGAACTGAACCGGACCCTCGAGTTCATCCGCGACTTGCGCGGCGAACTCGACCGTCGCGTCACGGCGCATCTCGACCGGAAACACAGGGGGTGGCAGTCGAACCTCACCGACCTCGAGGACGCCGAGATCCCACTGCGCGATCCGGGCGAACCCGCGGAGGACGAACTCTCCGCGTGGGCGCGCGAGGCCGGGTACAGCGACGCCGACTGGGTCCGCGCCGAGGCCGTCGGCGCCGTCGTCGCGCGCATCTTGAACGAAGCCGAGGACGAGGATCGGACCCGCGCCGCCCCCGCCGTCGGCCGCGTCCTCGGCGAGTGGTACCGCCGCGACCACACCGACTACTTCCGCGAGATCGAACTCGAGCGCACCTGGAACGAGACCGAACCCGCCGACTCGTGGCGCCGGGCCTACACTGCTCGGATCGCCCTGCACAACTGCGTCCCCAGCGACGCCATCGGCGACCGCCTCGCGAAGTTCGGCGGGGGCATCCTCATGAGCGCGACCCTCGAGCCGATGGACGCCTTCACCGAGGTCACGGGCCTGCAGTACGTAGAGCGCGAGGAAGAGCGACCGGTCGTCGAACGCCGCTACGGGCTGCACTTCCCCGCGGAGAACCGCGAGAGCTTCGCGGTCGCCGCGCCGAAGTTCACCTACGACAACCGGGGCCATCCCGGTGAAGAGAACCCGACGCGCCGGCAGTACGCTAACGCAATCGCGAAGATCGCCCGCGTCTCGGGTAACGTCCTCGTCGGGATGCCCAGCTACGCCGAAGCGGAGTGGGCCGCCGGCGTGCTCGAGGACCGCGTTTCCAAACCGATCCTGCTCGACGCCTCGACCGACGACGAGGCGACCGAATCGCTCAAAAGCGAGTTCTTCGCCGGCGACGGGAAGGTGCTCGTGACCAGCCTCCGCGGGACGCTGACCGAGGGCGTCGACTACAGCGGCGACCGCCTCGCCGCCGCCGTGGTCTGTGGCGTTCCGATCGTCAACACCTCGAGTCCCCGTACCGAGGCCGTCCGTCGCGCCTACGACGACGCGTTCGGCGACGGCTTCACCTACGCGCTCACCATTCCCGCCGTGCGGAAGGCCCGGCAGGCGATCGGGCGCGTGATCCGCTCGCCGGAGGACGTCGGCGTGCGCGTCCTGCTGGACGAGCGCTACGCCCGCGATAGCTGGGATTCGGTGCGGGAGTTTCTCCCGGAGGACAGCGAATTCCAGCCCGTCAGCCCCGACATGCTCGATGTCGGCCTCGAGCGGTTCCGGTCGCGTCTCGAGTCGGATTCATCGCCGTAGCGCCGCGATTTCGTCCGTCCCCCGCGTCGTGCGACGATTCAGTTCCGTTCGGGCGTTCGGGTCCGCTCCCGGTCGCCGGTGCTCGTTCCGGCTCTTCTGGCCCCTGTCGACCCCTCGACGTCGGTCGCCAGTCGTTCCTCGAGGCGCCGCTCGAACTCGTCCTCGGTGAGTTCGCCGCTCTCGTACTTCGCTTTCAGGTCGCCGAACGGATCTATGTCGTCGGGATCGGTCGGTGAACGGGTTGACCCGCGATCGATATCGGTTTCAGCGCCGGCGGTGATCGATTCCGTCGCCTGTGCGCCGGTCCCGCTGCCGACCGGGTACTCGGCCGTCGAATCGAGGTTCCCGATGAGCGAGAGGTAGATCGGCCAGAGGGTGAGAAGCGAGAGGAGCACCATCGGTAGCCCGAACGCGAGCAACACGGGCGTCCAGAACAGCGCGGCGAGTGACAGTCCCCAGCGCGGAATCTCGAACAGTACCAGCGCCAGCAGCCAGAGCCCGAACGTTCCTGAGGGCGCGCCGAGAAGGAATCGGCCCAGCGCGCCGTCGGGCGTGTAGCGTTCGACGAGCGCGTGCACCCGGCGCCCCAGCGAGGCTGACCCGGGCAGTGAGCGACGACTGTCCATAGTGTTGGTTCGAATACACGACACATAACTGTAGCGCTACTGAACGGTCGGTCCCCGATCAGGAGAGTTCGACCGCGCGGCGCTCGAGAACGCGCTCTCTGATACCGCTGCTCGAGAGGATCTCGTCGTCGGACTCGAGCGGACTCGCCCGCTCGACGCGGCAGTCGATGCCCCACTCGGCGAGCATGGCTGCAACGTCGTCCTCGTCGTGGTGCTGGTCGTAGCCCAGCACGAGCACGTCGGGATCGATCGCCGAGATCGGCACCGAGAAATCCTCGGGGTGGCCGAGCCGGGCGTGATCGACGGCCTCGAGCGCGGCGACGGTGTCCCGGCGCTGCGCGTCCGGCAGGACGGGGTCGGGTTTGTGCGCGATGTTCTCCGCGCGGGCGACGATGACGTGGAGTTCGTCGCCCGCCGCGGCCGCTTCCTCGAGGTAGTGGACGTGGCCGGGGTGGAGAAGGTCGAAGGTGCCCTGGGCGACGACGCGCGTGGGCTCGTCGCCGCTCTCGTCGGCGGCTGCTGACTCCGCCGCCCGGTCGCGGTCGTCGTCGGTCACTCGGACCACCCCACGGTGATGGTCGTCGTCGTGTTCGTCTCCGTGTACAGTGAGTACAGCAGGACGGCGAAGCCGCCGGCCGTGAACGAACTCTGGATCGCGACGCCGAGCGCGACGCTGCGCAGCAGGTGCGCGACGCCGCCGAGGACGGAGCCCGCTACGATGATCGCGAAGCCGGCGGCGACGGCCCGCAGCGCCGGCGACCCGGTGCGGCGGAACGCCCGGTAGGCGAGCATCGCGACGGCGCCGCCGGTCACGAGCGTCGCCGCGTTACTCGCCGCGATGAAGAGCGCGTAGTCGGTCATGGGTTTCCGTAACGACGGCTCGTGCGGGGGCCGTCCATCCGAATCGGTCGATCGTCGGCACGTCCGAGCACTGGATGCATCCTGCGTCCCATCGGCCGTAGTCGTTTCTATCCGAGCGTGCGCGATGGACCGCCTTGAGTCCCGCCGGTGTTCCCACGCGGGTGGAATACGGTGAATATGTTCGGCTCCGTTAGAAGCAGTCTCAGTCGTCGGCCACGACCACGCCCTGATGGCGCTGGCCGTCGATCGGTTCGATCGAAAACCCGAGCCGCTCGTAGAACGGCCGGACACCTTCGTCGAACCGCGCCGTCAGCCGCCCCTCGCGCTCGAGGCCGCGCTCGACCAGCGCACTCCCGAGCCCGCGACCCCGGTGGCGCCGGCGAACGCCGATCGCCGCGATGTGCGCACCGCGCTCCCGGTCGAGCGGCTCGAGGACGAGCGTGCCGAGGATGCGGTCGGTCGCCGACTCGTCGCCGCGGCCCCGGCGGTCGCCCGCCACGAACACGTCGCCGGCGTCGATCCGCGCCTCGACGTCGCCGGGCTCGAGCATGGCGGCGTCGAGGATGCGCCGGACCTCGAGGGCGTCGTCGGCGGTTGCGGGGCGGACGAAGGCGGCGTCGGAACTGCCGTCGGAACCGGGGCCGGAGCCGGACATCGTCTCTCGTGTCACGTTTCTCGGTCGATCGTCGCCAACAACTCGTCGATTCCCGGCCGGTCCATGTTCGTGTGGCCGCGGTGGCTGGCGGCGACGGTGATTTCGTCGCCGTCGTTCCGGACGTCGAGGACGATCGCGGCGGGCATGCGGCCGACGAGGTCGACGTGCCGGCCGAGCGCCCCGAGTCGGACGGGCTGCTCGAACGCCTCTCCGACGGTCGCGTCCGGGTCCGCACAGAGCGGATAGGGCAGCTCGTACTGGTCCTGCCACTCGCGGACGCGCTCTCGAGGTTCGGGGACCACGGAGACGACCTGACAGCCCCGCTCTCGAAACTCCCCGTAGCGGTCCGCGACGGCCCGGACCTGCCGGCGACACTGGCCAGCGTGGTGGTCGCGGTGGAGCAACAGGAGGACGGTCTCGTAGGCGGGATCGGCTCCGTCGGTCGTCGTCGGATCCGGCGGCGCGACCGGTGTGGCGAGGTCAGCGATCGCGAGTTGGTCGGGGCCCGGGCCGACGTTGGGTAGCGGAACCTCGACGGCGGCATCGATCATAGCCGCAGTACCGTGCCGGCCCCGAAAACGACTCGGCTTTCAACGGTCCGGTCTCCCCCTCCGCCGCCCGGCCGACCCCCCCATACGAGGGAATGATTAAGTGCCGATGTGTGGTACGTAGTGGCAAGACAATGTCAAACACGGCCGCATCGTCAGTAGAAAAACAGAAATTCCGACGACCGGTGTATAGACGTCGAACGGAACGACTCCCGACCGAACGAGGGTGGCAGAAGCCGTGAGCCTGATCGCAATACTCGACGTCGCGCACCCGGATCTCGCGTTGACGCCGACGATCCGGGATTGTCCGGAGGCGTCCATCGAAGTCGTCTCCCACTCGACCACGGACCCGGAGACCGGCCTGTTCTTCTTCCTCGTTCGAAACGCGGACGAGACGTTCGAACAGGTGCTCGAGGCGGATCACACCGTTGCCGACTGGTTGCTGATCGACGATCTCGGCTCGACGCGTCTCTACCGCCTCGAGCACACCGAGGGAACGAAACTCATCTCGCCGATGGCCACGGAACTCGGCGGGCTCCTGTTGCGGGCCGAGAGCAACGACCGCGGGTGGACCGTCCGCCTACACCTTCCCGACCGAGAGGCGCTCGCCGCGCTCTGGGACCGGTGCAAGGACTGCGACATCTCGTTCGAACTGCACCGCATGTTCCGGCGGGACGAGTGGACCGACGGAGTGGCGCCGGAAGTGACCGACGAGCAACGCGCCGCGCTGGTCACGGCCTACGAGGAAGGCTACTTCGAGGAACCCCGGGAGACGTCGCTGGAGGAACTCGCCGACTCGCTCGACATCTCGCCGACCGCGGTCGGCGGCCGTATCCGGCGCGGGACCGGCACGCTCGTGGAGACGACGCTGCTCGAGGAGTGAGGCGGTCGCGAACCGTCGCTGGCGCTCGCTCAGACGACGGCGACGTGATCGTCGCGCGGTTCGTAGAGCGCACCGGTCAACCGCACGTCGTGTAGTTCCTCGAGGGTCTCTCCGACGGGGACCCCCTGCTCGCTCGTTGCCGCGACGACCGCGCCGAGCGGGACGCCGTTTTCGTAGTGGGCCTCGAGTTCGGCGACGACGGTCTCGACGTCGGTCGCCGTCGGCAGGTCGAACGCGAAGTCGGTCCGCGTGACGACGACGTCGTGGTCGGTCTGTCGGCTGTGGCGACGGTAGAACGCGACGAGTTCGTTCGCAGAATCGACGCCCTGTTCGACCTCGCACTCTCGGCACGCGGCCGCGAACGGGGCCTGCCGTTGTCGTGAATCGCTCGCGGTCATGGTCCGACGAGCTACGCCTCGTAGGCCTCCTGTGCGAGGCGGTGCAGTTTGTGCACGGTGTGTTCGTTCGGGCCGAGCTGGGCCTGGGCGATCGCCCCCGACTCGAGGCCGCGCTGCTGGCGTTCGACCAGTTCGAAGTCCTCCTCCTGGAGCTGGCGGCTCGTCCGGACGAACTCCGCTTCCTCGTCGGACAGGTCGGGGTCCTTGAAGTAGTAATCCGCGACGAGCTGGAACCGCCCCTCATCGATCGGATCGATGATGTAGGTGCCGTAGCCGTCGGCGGTCCCGTACATGTTGACCGTGAAGTTCGGCCAGAAGTAGTAGAACTTCGCCTCGTGCTCTTCGTGGATGCGCATCTCGTCGTCGACGTCCTCCTTGTGCTGGTAGTGGAGGATCCAGTGGTAGTCGTTGACTTCGAGTTCGGACTCGAGGAGTTCGAGGTCCCGCACCCAGTCCTGGTGGTTGGCCTGGCAGTGGTCGCACTCGGAGTAGTTGCCGCCGAAGACCTTCCAGTTGCACTCGACCTCGGAGACGATGCGCCTGGCGAGGTGGTACTCCTCTAACGGGAGGGACTCGAGTTCGGTCTTCATCGAACCGGCCTGCTCCGCGAGGGGCATCGGATCGTCGTCGAAGTTGACGAAGACGAACGGGCCGATGCGGTCGGTGTGGACCGACATGAGGGCGTTCTCCTCGGCGTCCGGTTCGGAGACGTCCTCGTCCTCGAGATCGGGGTTCAGTCGCGCGTCCTCGAAGCTCTTGGGCGTGCTCGCGAGCGACCCGTCGAGGTCGTACGTCCAGAGGTGGTACGGACACTTGATCCGGCCCGCGTTGCCGGGGTCGGTCATCGGCGTCTCCTCGACCATCGCGGACCCGCGGTGGGCGCAGACGTTGTAGAACGCCTCGACGTCGCCGTCGTGGGTCCGAACGACGATGATCTCCCGATCGCCGATGTTGCGCGTGAAGTAGTCTCCCGCGTCGGGGATGCAGTTCGCGTGGCCCGCGTACACCCAGTACCGGCCGAAGACCGTCTCCTTCTCCATCTCGTGGACCGCCGGATCGGTGAAGTACCGCGCCGGCAGGGCGTTGGTCTCCTCGGTGATGTCGGGGCTGACCGGTTCGACTTCGTCTCGACCGTTGTTCCACCGGGTCATACTGTGTGGCATGCCATGCCGTATCGCTCAATAAGGGTTGATCGCAGGTAGTTCGTACCTATAAGTGCCGGCGACGGCCGGGGCGGATCTGCGCCTGGTCGACGCCGTCGAACGCCGACCCCCGCGCCCTCGAGAACGGGTTCGCGCGCCACCCGCTCGAGACCCCGGGATGCGAGCGCGGTCGAACCCGATCGAGCCGTCGGGACGGAACGAGCCCGTCAAAAAGGTACGATGTGAGACGGATTAACAGTCAAGGGGGTCGTCGCCGAATCGGTCGCCAGCATGAACGCGACAGCGGACCGGTACGACGTCGTCGTGATCGGCGTCGGCGGCATGGGCAGCGCGACGACCTACCACCTCGCCGAGCGCGGCCTCGACGTGGTGGGACTCGAGCGGTACGATATTCCCCACACGATGGGGTCGTCCCACGGCATCACGCGGATCATCCGTCGGGCCTACTACGAGCACCCCGACTACATCCCGCTCATCGAGCGGGCCTACGACCTCTGGGACGACCTGGCGGAGGAGACCGGCCGCGACGTGATCCACCGGACGGGATCGATCGACGCCGGTCCCGAGGGGAACGTCGTCTTCGAGGGGTCGTTGCGCTCCTGCGAGGAACACGACATTCCCCACGAAGTCCTGACGAGCGCCGAGGTTGCCGAGCGGTTCCCCGGCTACGACCTCCCGGAGGGGCACAAGGCGCTGTACCAGCCCGACGGCGGCTTCGTCGTCCCCGAGCAGGCGATCGTCGGCCACGCGGAGGCAGCCCAGGCCGCGGGCGCCGAGGTGCGCGCCCGCGAGCGCGTCCTCGACTGGGAACCCACGCCGGACGAGGGCGTCCGCGTCGAGACCGACCGCGACACCTACGAGGCCGACGCCATGGTGCTGGCCGCCGGCGCCTGGAACTACAAGTTTACCGACGCGCTCGAGGGGCTCGCGGTACCCGAGCGACAGGTGCTGGGCTGGTTCCAACCCGAGCGGCCGGCGACGTTCGAACCCGACAACTTCCCGGTCTGGAACCTGAAGGTCCCCGAGGGGCGGTTCTACGGGCTGCCGATCTACGACGTGCCCGGGATGAAACTCGGCAAGTACCACCACTTCGACGAGGACGTCGACCCGGACGAGTACGACCGGGAGCCGAACCGCGAGGACGAGCGACTCCTCCGCGAAGTCGTCGAGAACTACTTCCCCGGGGCGGCGGGGCCGACGATGCGGCTCGCGACCTGCATGTTCACCAACTCCCCGGACGAGCACTTCATCTTAGACACCCTGCCCGACCACCCGCAGGTGGCCGTCGGCGCGGGCTTTTCGGGCCACGGCTTCAAGTTCGCCAGCGTCATCGGCGAGATCCTCGCCGACCTCGCGGCCGACGGGGAGACCGACCATCCGATCGAGATGTTCGGCCTCGATCGGTTCGACGACGCGTAGCGGTCGATAACGGGGCGATCGGTCGGAATGGCGTTTCTCGAGTCGGTTGCACGTTCGGCGACGTAGCGCGCTCGACGCTCGAACGGCCGCCATTTAAGCGTCGCAGGTAATGAAGGGGGAGGCGTTTTCCGGTGGCGATAGAGCCTTCCACTGATGGGGCTCCCCGAGATAGATTCGGCCGTGTTCTTCGGGTCGATTACGATGGTAACGTGGGGAATCTGGGTCGTCTTGGGCAACGCTGCGTCGGAGTCGATCGACCCGAGGACGGCCGCCGCGATCTCCTACCTCGTCGCGGGACCTCTCGCGCTCGGGTTCATCATCGTGTCGGACGCGTCGCTCGCCATCACCGCGAGAGGCGGCCTGCTCGCCGGGACGGCGGGGTTGTTTACCGGAATCGGCCTGATTTCGATGTACGTCGGCCTCTCCGGCGGGTCGACGACGATCGTCTCTACGCTCGGTGCGATGTACTTCGTCGTCGCGGCCCTCATCGGGATGGTCGTCCTCGGCGACGACGTGACGGTAACGAGACTCGTCGGGATCGCCTTCGCAGTTCTCGGGGTCGTCCTGGTTACCCGATAGATCCGCCCGCCGTAATCGCTGGGTTCGGAACAGTCTCACCGAAAAGAGGACGACAGCTCCACCCCACCCCATCCCACCCCATTCCTCTCCCTTCTCGAGCCGGCCGATCCGGTCGTACCGAACCGCAGCCCGGCACGTGGTCTCGGTCCCGCGACTGTTATACGCCACAGGTTATCCACCCGGATAGCTATGCTCGGTCTCGTGGCACTACCTGTGACATATGAGTACAGGGAACACGCTCCCCGACAGCGCGGGTACCGTCGTCGTCGGCGCCGGCTGTGTCGGCTGTAGCGCCGCCTACCACCTCACGCGGCTGGGACGCGAGGACGTCGTCGTCGTGGATCAGGGACCGTTGTTCGAGACCGGCGGCTCCACTTCGCACGCGCCGGGGCTGGTCTTCCAGACGGGCGGGAACAAGCTGATGACCCGGATGGCGTCGTACACGCGCCGGCTCTACGAGGACCTGGACGGCTTCCGGACCTGCGGCGGGATCGAGGTGGCGTACACCGAGGACCGGTGGGACTTCCTCAAGCGAAAGCGCGAGCGAGGGCAGTCCTACGGGATCGAGGGCGGCGAACTGCTCTCGCCCGACGCGGTCGCCGACCGCGTCCCGCAGATCGACCCCGAGGCCATCCGTGGCGGCTACTACGTCCCGACGGACGGCAAGGCCCACGCCGTCGACGCCTCCGCGGCGATGGCCGAGCGGGCTCGAGCGGCCGGCGCCGAGTTCTACGGCGAGACGACCGTGACGGACCTCGAGGTCGAGGACGGCGAGATCCGGACGGTCGTCACCGACCGCGGGACCGTCGCGGCCGACGAGGTGCTGGTCGCGACGAACATCTGGGGGCCGCTGTTCGGCGACATGGTCGGCGTCGACATCCCCTTGGTCCCCTGCGCCCACCAGTACCTGGTCTCGGACGAACTCCCGGAACTGGCCGGCGCGGACCGCGAGATCGAGCAGCCCCTGCTGCGCCACCAGGACCGGTCGCTGTACTTCCGCCAGCACGGCGAGCGCTACGGCATCGGCTCGTACAACCACGAGTCGCTGCTGGTCGATCCCGAAGACATCTACGGCCCCGAGAAGCTCGAGGACTTGGGCCTGGAGTACCCCTCGCTGCGGGAGTTCACGTCCGAACACTTCTACGAGAACACCCACCCCGATCACGAGCAGGCGGCCTACGACGCGGCCTGCGAACTCGTCCCCTCCCTGCGGGACGCCGAGTTCGAGTCCGCGATCAACGGGATGTTCTGTTTCACCCCCGACGGGATGCCGATCCTCGGCCCGACCGAGGGGATCGACGGGCTCTGGTGGGCGCTCGCGATCTGGGTCACCCAGTCGGGCGGCGCCGGGAACATCGTCGCCCATTGGATGGAAGACGGCGTCCCCCGCCTCGAGGGCGAGCGCGTCGACGTCACGGGGGCACACGTCTCGCGGTTCCAGCCCCACGCGGGCTCGCGGGAGTACACGCGGGGCCGGGGCGCACAGCAGTATCAGGAAGTCTACCAGCTGATCCATCCGCGCGAGCAGCCCGAGGGACAGCGCGGCCTCCGCCGGAGTCCGTTCTACCGCCGCCAGGAGGAACTCGGCGCGGAATTCTACGATTCCGGCGGCTGGGAGACCCCGCAGTGGTACGAGACCAACGAGGCCCTGCTCGAGGAGTACGACGTGCCGGACCGGCCCGATTGGCTCGAGCGCGGCTGGTCGAAGGCCCAGGGCGTCGAGCACCAGGCGGTCCGCGACCGCGTCGCGATGGTCGACATGACCACCTACACCGGCATCGAGGTGACCGGCGACGGCGCGACGGAATTCCTCCAGCGGCTCCTGACGAACGACGTCGACGTCTCGCCGGGCCGAATCCGCTACGCGGCGATGTGCAACGAGGACGGCGGCATCCTCGCGGACGTGACGGTCGCGCGGCTCGCCGAGGACCGGTACACGGTGTTTACCGGCGGCGGCAACTCCGCGACGCTGCACTCGCGGTGGCTCCGCGAGCACGCGCCCGACGACGGCTCGGTGTCGGTGCGGACCCGCGATTCGGACATGTGCGGGGTCGGCGTTTTCGGCCCCGACTCCCGCGCGGTCCTCTCGTCGCTCGTGGAGACCGACCTCTCGAACGACGCGTTCCCGTTCTACACCGCCCAAGAGACCTACCTCGAGAGCGTTCCGGTCACGATGCTCCGGCTCTCCTACGCCGGGGAACTCGGCTGGGAGCTGTACGCGCCGATGGAGTACGGCGCGCGGCTCTGGGAGCTGATCGAGGACGCCGGCGACGAGTACGGCATCGTTCCGATGGGCTGGGCGGCGCTGGACTCGACGAGCATGGAGAAGGGGTTCCGGCTGTGGGGGACCGACGTCACGCCCGAGTACGACCCCTACGAGGCCGGGATCGGCTTCGCGGTCGACCTCGAGACGGATTTCATCGGGAAGGAAGCTCTCGTAGAGGCCCGCGACGCGGGCGTCGACCGGAAGCTCGTCCCGATCACGCTCGACGAGCCGGGCGCGGTCGTCGACGCCGGTCACCCGGTGCTCGAGCTGGGCGGTGACGAAGTACTCGGCTACGTCACCCGGGCGGACTACGGCTACTCGATCGACGCCGGAATCGCGTACGCCTACTTGCCGGCGGACGACGCCGAGGCGGGCCGGAACGTCGAGATCAGCTACGAGAACGACCGGTACGCCGGGACGGTTCGGGACGAACCGCTGTTCGATCCCGACCGCGAGAAGATGCTTCGGTGAGGCCCATGAACGGAGCGTACGAGACCGTCGAGATCGCCGACGTCGAGGCGGCCCGGGACCGGATCGACGACGAGTCGGTCGTCAAGCACACGCCCGTCGAACGGAGCACGTCCCTCGACGAGCTGACCGGGGCCGAGGTCCACCTCAAGATGGAACACCTCCAGTGGACGGGCTCGTTCAAGACCCGCGGCGCGTACAACAAGATCGCCCAGTGCGTCGCCGACGGCGGGACGGAGCGCGTCGTCGCGGCCAGCGCCGGCAACCACGCGCAAGGCGTCGCGCTCGCGGCGACGAAACTCGGCGTCGATTCGACGATCGTCATGCCCCGCGGCGCGCCCCAGGCGAAGGTCGACGCCACGCGGAGCTACGGCGCCGACGTCGAACTCGTCGGCAGCGACTTCCAGGAGGCGATGACGTACGCGAAGGGGCTGGTCGACGACGACGCGACGGCGTTCGTCCACGCCTACGACGACCCCGCGATCGTCGCCGGCCAGGGGACCCTCGGCCTCGAGATGTACGACGACCGCCCCGACGTCGACACCGTCGTCGTCCCGATCGGCGGGGGCGGGTTGATCTCGGGGATCGCGACGGCATTCGCGGATCGGTCGCCGGAGACGCGCATCGTCGGCGTGCAGGCGGCCGGCGCGTCGACCGTCTCCGAGAGCCTCCGGAAGGGAGCCGCGGTCTCGCTCGACTCGGTGGACACGATCGCCGACGGCATCGCGACCGGCGGCATTTCGGAGCTAACGCTCTCGTCGATCGAGTCCCACGTCGACGAGGTGGTCACCGTCACCGACGGCGAGATCGCCCGCGCGGTGCTCCTCCTGCTCGAGCGGGCCAAGCAGGTGGTCGAGGGGGCCGGCGCGGCGTCGGTCGCCGCGATCGTCAGCGACGAACTCGACGTGCGCGGCGAGACGGTGATGCCGCTGTTGAGCGGCGGGAACCTCGATATGACGATGTTACAGACGGTGCTCGTCCACGCGCTGACCGACCGCGAGCAACTGCTCAAGTTGCGCGTCCGGATCGACGACCGGCCCGGGAAGATGGAGGACGTCTCGGGGCTCATCGCCGACCACGGCGCCAACATCCGGACCGTCCGCCACGACCGCTCGGCGCCCGAACTGGACGTCGGCGAGGCCCACCTCGTCTTCCAGGTCGAAACGAGCGGCGCGGGCCAGTCGCGAGCGATCGTCCGTTCGATCCGCGATCACGGGTACGAGGTCAGGCGGGTCAACGCGTGACCTCTCTTTCGTCAACGCGATACGAGTATCAACCCCGAATCGCGCCTCGAGGGTGACGTGTTCGGGCGGGGTACAAAAACGGCTCCGGTTATGAAGATGAACCTTGATTTGAAGGGTTGGTATCAATACGCACGGTGTATGATACCATGGAGGGACAGGGCACCGATCGCGTGCCGCTTCGAATCGGCAGTACGGGTGCCGGTTCGCTCGAGACCGTGTGCGAATCGAACGACCGCTTGAGGGACTGCTCGGCGCCGTTGGGGGGTGAGCCGCGATGAGTACCGCCGATCGCGACGGGGCGGACGACGACGGGCCGCTGGAAACGTTCGTCGCCGAACTCGATCCCGTCGTCTTCGGCGTCGGATTCGTCGTCGCCGCGTCGATCGTCGTCGCGTTTCTCCTCCGGGAGGAACGGACGCTCGGGCTCATGGAGGGGACCAACGAGTTCCTGTGGACGAGTTTCGGCTGGGCGTACCTCGTTTCGATGTTCGCCCTCGTGGCCTTCGTCCTGTTTCTCATCTTCGGGCCGTGGGGGAACATCAAACTGGGCGACCCCGACGAGGAGCCCGAGTTCAGCTTTCTGTCGTACTTCGCCATGCTGTACTCCGCGGGGATCGCCGCCGGGATCGTGTTCTGGGGGCCGGCGGAAGCGATCTTCCACTACTCGACGCCGTCGCCGTTCTCGGGGGTGGAAGCGGAAACGACGGGCGCCGCCGTCAGCGCCCTCCAGTACACGTTCTTCCACTGGGGGCTCTCGGCCTGGTCGGCGTACGTGATCGTCGGCATTCCGATCGCGTACTTCGCCTACCGACGGGGCGCGCCGATGCGTATCTCGACGATCATCGGGCCGATCGTCGGCTTCGACAACCTCGACAGTCCCTGGGCGAAGCTCGTCGATATCCTCGCCGTCTTCGCGACTATCGGCGGCATCGCGACGACGCTCGGGCTGGTCGGCAACCAGTTCCTCGTCGGCCTCGAGTACGCCGGCGGCGTCTCGTTCGGCGACGCGGGGACCGTGCTCGTGATCACGGGGCTGACCGTCGCCTTCACCGTCTCGGTCGCGCTCGGCGTCGAGAAGGGGATCCGGCGAGTCTCGTACTTCAACATGGCGCTGTTCGTTCTCCTGACGGTCGTGGCGTTCGTGCTCGGCCCGTCGGTGTACATCATGACCGTCGGGACCCAGGCGCTCGGCGCGTACATCAACGAGTTCGTGTCGATGAGCCTCTTCATGGGCGCGTCCGAAACCGGCGGCCAGGGGGCTGACGCCGGCTTCGTCGGCGCCTGGACGGTCTTCTACTGGGCCTGGTGGTTCTCGTGGGCGCCGTTCGTCGGCCTCTTCATCGCCCGGATCTCGCGGGGCCGAACGGTTCGACAGGTCGCCGCGACCGGCGTCGTCGCCTCGACGGCCGTCACCATCCCCTGGTTCGCGACGATGGGCGGGACGTCCATCTTCCTCGAGTCCAGCGGGCAGGCGGCGATCCTCGGCACGCTCGAGGCCTGGGGCTACCAGGAGGCCGTCGCCGGCTACCCGCTGTTCGAGGCGCTGCCGGCCGGCGAGGTGCTCACCGTCCTCTTCCTGGTGCTGGTGACGACGTTCTTCGTGACGTCGGCTGACTCCTCGACGCTGGCACTGGGGATGCTCACCACCGGCGGGAAGCGCAAGCCCTCGACGATCAACCGCGTCATCTGGGGCGCGCTCATGGGTGCGCTGGCCTCGCTGCTGATGGTGGCCGGCGGCACCTCGGCGCTCCAGCAGGCGGCGATCATCGCCGGCGGTCCCTTCGCGATCATCACGCTGCTCGCGGTCGGCGTCATGGTCTGGGTCTTCGGCAGCCGTCGGGCGGTCTTCCTCCACGAGGAGGACCGATCTTCGTCCCCGACCGGGCAGGCGACGCCCGAAGACGACTAACCCCGACCCGCTCGTTTTCGGTCTCAGTTTCGCTCTCGTCGTCGCCTCGAGCCGCGATGAGAGTCGACACTCCGTGAACGTCGTCCCGTTCTCTCATCGTCTCGAGTCCGACTGAAAATCAGGAAAATCGGCGATCCGACACCGACACCGAGAATCGCTGCAACCGCTCGCCGCGACTACTCGTACACGGGGAACCGGTCGCAGAGGTCGTCGACCGTCTCAGAAACGCGCTCGAGGGTCGCGTCGTCGTCGGGCGCGTCGATCACGTCGGCGATGCAGTGGCCGACCCGTTCGATCTCCTCGGGACCGAATCCGCGAGTCGTCAGCGCGGGCGTGCCGATGCGGACGCCGCTGGTGACGAACGGGGATCTGGTTTCCCCGGGGACGGTGTTCTTGTTGACGACGACGCCGACCTCGGCGAGCGCTTCCTCGACGTCTTTCCCGGTGAGGTCGGGGTGCGAGTCCCGCAGGTCGACGAGCACGAGGTGTTTGTCGGTGCCGCCCGAAACCAGCGACAGGCCCCGGTCCCGGAGGACGTTCGCGAGCGCGCTCGCGTTCTCGACGGTTCGCTCGGCGTACGCCTCGAACGCCGGCGTCAACGCCTCGCCGAAGCCGACGGCCTTGCCCGCGACGTTGTGCATGAGCGGCCCGCCCTGACTGCCCGGGAAGACCGCGCTGTCGACGTCGTCGGCGTACGCCTCGTCGCACATGATGATCCCGCCGCGGCCGGCCCGGATCGTCTTGTGTGTGCTGCCGGTGACGAAGTCGGCGTGCTCGATCGGACTCGAGTGGACGTCCGCCGCCACGAGGCCCGTGATGTGGGCGATGTCGGCGAGGTGGTACGCGTCGACCGATTCGGCGATCTCGCCGACCCGCTCCCAGTCGAACTCGCGGGGGTAGGCCGAGGAGCCGCTGACGATCATCGAGGGGTCGACCTCGCGGGCCTGTTCGGCCAGTTCGTCGTAGTCGATGTAGCCCGTCTCGGGGTCGACCTCGTATTGGTCGACCGCGTAGAGTTGGCCCGAGAAGTTGACGTGGTGGCCGTGGCTGAGGTGGCCGCCGTGGGTGAGATCCAGCGAGAGGATCGTCTCGCCGGGCTCTAAGGCGGCGAAGTAGACGCCCATATTCGCCTGCGTGCCCGAGTGGGGCTGGACGTTGACGTGATCGGCGCCCCACAGCTCTTTCGCCCGCTCGATCGCGAGGCGTTCGACCTCGTCGACGTGCTCGCAGCCGCCGTAGTAGCGCGCGCCGGGGTACCCCTCCGCGTACTTGTTGGTCAGCGCCGTTCCCTGCGCGGCCAGGACGGCTTCCGAGGCGTGGTTCTCCGAGGCGATCATGCCGAGCGTCGACTCCTGGCGCTCGCGCTCGCCGGCGACGGCGTCCGCGACCGCCGGATCGATGTCTTTGAGATGATCCGACATACCACGGACATCCAGAACGGTCGCCAAGTATCTTGATCGCAGGTGATCGACCCGTTCAAGAGCCCGCTCTCGCTCGTTTCGATCCCGGTCCCGACTCCGCCGCGAACCGCGATTTCCGCCGACTTAAGCGTCCGAATTATCGGCGATCGAACGTTACGGCGGTCCGCCTCGAGGACGGTCCCATGCCACGCGTTATCAGCACCGACGACGCGCCCGCGGCCGTCGGCGCGTACAGTCAGGCGACCGTCGCCGGCGACCTCCTGTTCACCGCCGGCCAGCTCCCGCTGACTCCGGACGGCGAACTACTCGATGACGAACCGGTCGCCGAGCAGACCCGGCAGTGTCTCGAGAACGTCGACGCGATCCTCGCGGCGGCGGACGCGACGGTCGCGGACGTCTGTAAAGTCACCATCTTCCTCGAGGACATCGACGATTTCGACGCGATGAACGAGGCCTACGCGGCGTACTTCGACGACGCGCCGCCGGCCAGAAGCGCGGTCGAGGTCGCCAGCGTGCCGAAGGGCGCCGCCGTCGAGATCGAAGCCGTCGCGTCGCTGGCGTGATCGGCCGGCGGCCGGCCGCTCCTCACCCGCCCTTGATCAGCCGCAACACCGTCACGTGGTCGCTCTCGACCGGCTGGTCCTCGGGCACCGGCCGTCCGTCGACGAGGACGCTCACCTCGTGGGGGCTCAGGTCGACTTCCCGGAGCAGATCGGCGTACGTCGGGCCGCTGCCCCCGTCCGACTCTTCGGCGGCCGCGAGCGCCTCGAGGTCGAATTCGTGGGTGCCCTCGCCCTTGACGTCGACGGTGACGTGCATACTCGGGCTTACGAGCCGTCGGCCTTGAGCGCGTCGTTCGGCGGCTCCCGCCGACGATGTGGATCGGATCACTCGAGACGGCTCGGGAGAGGCCTCGAACTCGAGGCGGCGTGATCCGTCGTGACTACCAGGGCTCGATTCTCGAGCGGCTCAGTCAGCCGCCGGCCCCTCCGGCACCCCGGGCTGGGGTTCCTGGCGGCCGCCGCCGACCGCCTTTCGGTGGCTGTACAGTCCGTAGGCGAACGCGCCCAGCCCGAGCAGGAAGACGAGTAGGCTGACCAGCCCGCCGACGTAGGGAATCTGGGAAATGAGCGTGCCGGCGAGCAGGCCGACGACGAGCGCGAGCCATCGGTTCTCGACGTCGGCCGCCGAGAGGGCCTGCGCGGCGACGGCGAACCAGCCGTAGACGACGCCGATCCAGAGGACGAAGGCGAACGCGAACGCGCCGACGATCGACAGCGGGATGCCGACGATCGTGATCGCGAGCGCGATCAGGAGGACCGGGATACCGATCAGGACGCCGAGACCGACCAGTCCCGAGCGGAGCGGCGTCCGTCCGACCCGATCCGCGACGCCGTCGGAGAACCGCGGGAACAGCCCGAGCAACACGGCGCCGAGCACGAGATGGAGGGCGAACGTGTAGCCCGCGACGAGCCACGAGCCGAAGGGGATCGAGGGCGCGAAATCGCCGCCCGTGCCCAGCGACGAGTCCTGCTGGATCTCGCCCGCGACCGCGTCGGTGTTGCCCTCGAGATCGCCGCCGTACCGCAGATCACCGGCGATCGCGGCGTTCTCGCCGAGCCGGATCGTGTCGGCCCCGATCGTGGCGTCGCCCTCGAGCGTCCCGTCGATCGCGACGCTGCCGGCGCCGCCCGAGAGGTCGCCGCCGATCGTCGCGCTCTCGGCGATCTCGAGGCTCCCGGTCGCCGCCTCGACGTTTCCGTCGATATTCCCCGCGATCGTGACGCTGCCGCCGGTCGCCTCGACGTTCCCGCCGACGTCGCCGTTGATGCGGATGCTGCCCGCGACGGCTTCGACGTCCCCCGTCACGGTACCGTCGACGACGACGGTCCCCGCGAACGCCTCGAGGTTCTCGACCGTTTCGCCCTCCTCGACGACGACCGTGCCGCCGGTTTGGGCGTCCTGTACCTGTGCCTGTGCAGTGACTGCCCCCGGCACCAGTCCGACGCACACCACGAGGGCGATCAGCACGGTGACCAGGCTCGTTCGCAGCCTCGTTCGTGTCATTCCACGCACCATACGACAGCGTTCGTCGACCAGTGACAAAAAGACGACACCCTGTTCCCGAGCGTGAAACGACTCGAAACGGGTGGTTCCGGATCGAACGGACGAGGGGGGGACGGCGACGTCCTCGACGAGCCCCTTCGGTCGATTTATTTCCGGTGGCCCCCTTGGGCCGGTATGAGCGAGGCCGAGGCCGACGCCGACCCCGACGCCGAGGCGGCGGAGCCAACACCCGGTCGGACCGAAGTCTGGATCGAGAAGTACCGCCCTGAGCGACTCGACGAGATCAAGGGCCACGAGAACATCGTGCCGCGTCTCAAAAACTACGTCGAGAAGGACGACCTGCCCCACCTCATGTTCGCTGGGCCGGCTGGGACCGGGAAAACTACCGCAGCACAGGCTATCGCCCGTGAAGTCTACGGCGACGACTGGCGGGAGAATTTCCTCGAACTCAACGCCTCCGACCAGCGCGGGATCGACGTCGTCCGCGACCGGATCAAGGACTTCGCGCGCTCCTCCTTCGGCGGCTACGACCACCGGATCATCTTCTTAGACGAGGCCGACGCGCTGACCTCGGACGCCCAGTCGGCCCTGCGCCGGACGATGGAGCAGTTCTCCAACAACACCCGCTTCATCCTCTCGTGTAACTACTCGAGCCAGATCATCGATCCGATCCAGTCCCGCTGTGCGGTCTTCCGGTTTACCGAACTGACGGACGACGCAATCGAGGCGCAGGTCCGCGAGATCGCCGCCGATCAGGACATCGAGGTCACCGACGACGGCGTCGACGCCTTAGTCTACGCGGCGGACGGCGACATGCGCAAGGCGATCAACGCCCTGCAGGCCGCGGCCGTGATGGGCGAGACCGTCGACGAGGAGACCGTCTTCGCGATCACCGCCACGGCCCGCCCGGAGGAGGTCGAGGAGATGGTCGATCACGCCATCGAGGGCGACTTCACCGCCGCCCGCGCGGCCTTGGAGGACCTGCTGACCGACCGCGGCCTCGCAGGCGGCGACGTCATCGACCAACTCCACCGCTCGGCCTGGGAGTTCGACATCCCCGAGCAGGCGACGGTCCGACTGCTCGAGCGACTCGGCGAAGTGGACTATCGCATCACGGAGGGCGCGAACGAACGCCTGCAACTCGAGGCGATGCTGGCGTCGCTGGCGCTCGAGGAGCAGGAATAGAACGACCGTTCCCTTTTGTCGGAGAACTGCAATCTATGACCGATCGGAACGATGATGAGGCCGTCGAGGAAGCCCGCCAGGTTGGCGACGCCATCGACGATATCGGCGTCGAACGGCTGTCGGAACGTATCGTCGAAGTGTATCGGGAATCGCTGGACTCCCTCGAGAACAATTCGGCCGATGGGCCTGTGGCCGGCGACTCCGACTGCGACGACTAGCTAACGCTTCGCTTCCGGTTCTCAGACCCGATCCCGGTTCACGCTGATCGCGTCGACGCCGCGGAACGCGAAGGCCGTCCCGTCCTCGTCCTCGGCGACGCCGACGTCCCAGCCGTGCTCCTCGGCCACCTGCTCGACTACCTCGAGTTGCAGTCCGGCGCCGTCCGAGGCGGTCAGCCGACCGGGTGTCGGCGCCTCCTGTCGGCCGTCGTCGGTCCCGCTGGCCGCCGGCCTATCGCCGGCGACGTAGAACCCGTCGTCGGTCGCGCCGACGGTGACGGTCACGGGCGCGGCGGCGTCGTCGCCGTCAGAATCGATCTCGAGCGCCGACCGGACCACGAACTCGAACAGTTCGTGCAGGCGGTCCCGGTTCGCCTCGAGGATGAGGTCGTCCTCGGTTACCAGCCGCGCCTCACCGGTCTCGATGCCGGTCCAAGCGTGCCTGGCGACGTCGTGGAGGGCGACGGGCTCGGTGTCGGCGGCGTCGTCCCACGCGGCGACGTCCTCGATGGCCGCGATGCGGTCGTCGAGTTGCTCGTGGGCGTCCGCGATCACGTCGAAGTGCTCGTTCTTCCCGCTCTTGGCGGCGAGTTCGAGGTAGCTGTGCGCGACCTGCAGCGGCTTCTCGACGTCCTCGTCGATCAGGTCCGCGACGCGCTCGAGGCGCTCCGTGGCGGCCGCGAGTTCGAGTTCGCGGCGCTTGTCCTCGGTGATGTCCTCGTAGACGAGCAGTCCCGCGTGATCCGCCCCGTCGGCGGCGGCCGCCCGCTCGAGGGGGACGACGGTCAGCATGAAATCCCGCACGCCGTCGACGGTCTCGCGGCGATCCAGCAGTTGGCGCTGCTCGTCCGCCTGCAGCGCCTCGGTGAGCGTCGCCGCCCGCTCCTCGAGTCCCTGCGGGACGACGTACTCGTCGACGGGCGTCCCGTCGAGCGCTGCCGGATCGTCGCCGAAGACGTTCTCGACGGCGGCGTTGACGTCCCGGATGACCGGTTCGTCGTCGACGATCTCGTAGCGCAGCGTCGGCTTGTTGACGTCTTCGACGAGCGCGAGGAGCTGGTCTCGTTCGGCCGCGAGCCGATCGCGTTCGTTCGCCAGCCGCTCCGTAGCGGCGGCGTACTGCTC
This sequence comes from Halopiger aswanensis, assembly GCF_003610195.1. Lineage (NCBI taxonomy): Archaea > Methanobacteriati > Methanobacteriota > Halobacteria > Halobacteriales > Natrialbaceae > Halopiger > Halopiger aswanensis. The sequence continues at coordinate 534,310 of NZ_RAPO01000003.1, forward strand.
GCGTTCGCGTTCGAGACGGTCGACTTCGCGCTCCAGTCGATTGCGCTCGTTGACGACGCCCATCTCGTGCCAGTTGCGCTCGAGGACCGCCGCGGCGGTCCGGCAGAGTCGCTCGAGGAGGGTGACGTCCGTCTCGTCGAACGCGTTCGCCTCGGCGGCGGCCACGCGGAGCACCCCGAAGTCGCTGACTGGGACGCTACACAGCGAACGCACGCCCGGGAACGGCGGCACGATCTCCTCGCGGCCGGCGAGGTCGTCGATCCGCGTCGACGCGCCCGTTCGGAACGCCTCGCCGAGCGGCCCCTCGACCGACGTCGACTCGAGGCGGTTGGCGGGTACCGACGGAGCGAGAGCGCGCGGCACGAGTTCGCCGAAGTGAACCGTCGAGAGCCAGCAGTACTCGTACCCGAGGATCTCGACGGCGCCGTCGACGAGCCGTTCGAACAGCCGTTCCCGATCGTGACAGGTGACGAGGGTGGCGGCCGTCTCGAGGATCGCGGTTGCCGTTTCCGTCGTGCCGTCCGCTGTCTGATCCGATCGCGAATCCGTCTTCGATTCCGTCACCGGCCTCGAGTTCGAGTTCGCCTTCGTCTGTGGCTTCGACTCGGAATCCGAATCTGGATCCGTCTCAGCATCCGGATTCGAGTCCGGTTCGCCGTCCGTTTCTATCTCCGTCTCGGAGTCCGCCTCTCGGTCCGCTTCCGCCGCCTGCTCGGCGGATTCGCCGTCCTCGAGCCCGTCTGGTTCGGAGTCCCGTTTCCGATCCGAATCCGCCGCCGCAGCTGCGGGCTCGCCGGACTCGTCGCTGCTTCCGGTTTCGATTTCGGTTTCGTCGGTCGCGGTTCGCTCCCCGTCGACCTCCTCGAGGACGTCGCGGTTCCGTCCGTGCTCCTCGAGTAATTCCTGGACCGCGTCGTAGCTGTCGGCCGATGGCTCGTCCTCGTCCTCGTCTTCGTCGTCCGCTTCGGATTCGGGCTCGTCGTCGACCGCCTCGCTGTGACAGACCCTGTCGATCTCGTCCGCGAGGTGGACGACGGCGTCCTCGGTGTCCTGACGGACGTAGCCGTCGATACCCTCGGCCGAACGCGTGACCGCTGAAGCGTACGACGCGTCGGTAAACAGTACCAGCGGCGTCGCGCCGCAGGCCGAGGCGATCTCCAGCAGGCTCTGGCTCAACCGTGGCTCCGTCCGGGTCGCGTCGCGCTCGCAGACGACGACGCAGTCGGCCTCGGGGGCCAGTTCCCGGAGCCGATCGATCGACTCGAGCGGATGGACCGTCGGCTCGCGATCGGGATCCGCTGCCGTTGCGGCGCGCTCGAGCGCCGCGGCTCCCTCGCGGGCCGCGTCCTCGCTCGGGGCCGCATAGAGGATCGTTCGCGATCGGTGACGGGGTGACGGGTGTGCCATCGTGTATCGTACCGACGAACCGAATCGGTCGTCTATACATACAGTCCAGAAGACCTAGTTAAAGATTCTGCTGGCCGAATCGAACGGTGAGTCGTGTCCCGGCGACCGATTCCTGTGCCGTGAGAAGATAGTAAACTGTCAGTGAGCGGCGCCGGCATCCCTGAACTGGCCCGTAGCGATCGGAGACTCGTGGATCTGCCGTTCTCTCGCCGTGAACGTTGCGGAACTGTTTTAGGCGCTGGCTGGCCAACAGAGGTATAATGAGCGAACTGGCGGACGAGTACCGCCTCGAGTACTTCGAGGAGGAAGGTTTCGTGCGAAAGGAGTGTCCCGAGTGCGGGTCGCACTTCTGGACGCGCGACGAGAGCCGGGAGACCTGCGGGGAGCCGCCCTGTGCCGACTACGAGTTTATCGGTTCGCCCGGCTTCGACGAGGAATTCACCCTCGAGGAGATGCGCGAGGCCTTCCTTTCGTACTTCGAGGACCACGGCCACGAACGAATCGATCCCTACCCCGTCGCGGCCAACCGCTGGCGCGACGACGTCCTGCTGACGCAGGCGTCGATCTACGACTTCCAGCCGCTTGTCACGTCGGGCGAGACGCCCCCGCCGGCCAACCCGCTGACGGTGTCCCAGCCCTGCATCCGGATGCAGGACATCGACAACGTCGGCAAGACCGGCCGCCACACGATGGCCTTCGAAATGATGGCCCACCACGCGTTCAACAGCCGCGAGGACGCCGAGGCCGACTACGCCTACGAGGGCGAGGTCTACTGGAAGGACCGCACCGTCGAACTCTGTGACGGCCTGCTCGAGGAACTCGGGGCGGACATCACCGACGTCACCTACATCGAGGACCCGTGGGTCGGCGGCGGCAACGCCGGACCCGCCATCGAGGTCATCTACCGCGGCCTCGAGGTCGCCACGCTGGTCTTCATGTGTATGGAACAGGACCCCGACGGCGAGTACGAACTCAAGGACGGGAACACCTACTCGTTCATGGACACGTACATCGTCGACACGGGCTACGGCCTCGAGCGCTGGACCTGGATGAGCCAGGGCACCCCGACGGTCTACGAGGCGATCTACCCCGAGATGATCGACTTCCTCAAGGACAACGCCGGGCTCTCCTACACCGACGAGGAAAGCGAGATCGTCTCCCGCGCGGCCCGCCTCTCCGGCCAACTGGACATCGACGACGTCGACGACGTCGAGGCCGCCCGCGGCGACATCGCGGCCGAAATCGGCGTCTCGGTCGAGGAGCTCCGAGAGCTGGTCGAACCGCTCGAGGACATCTACGCCATCGCCGACCACTGTCGCACCCTCGCGTACATGCTCGGGGACGGCATCGTCCCCTCGAACGTCGGCACGGGTTACCTCGCGCGGATGGTCCTGCGGCGCACCAAACGGCTCTGCGATAACGCCGGTGTCGACGCGCCGCTGGACGAACTCGTCGACATGCAGGCCGAGCGACTGGACTACGAGAACCGCGACACGATCCGCGACATCGTCCGCACGGAGGTCGAGAAGTACCGCGAGACGCTCGAGCGCGGCGGTCGCCGGGTCGAGACGCTCGCCGAGGAGTACGCCAAGAAGGGCGAGCCGATCCCCACCGAGGAGCTGATCGAACTCTACGACTCCCACGGGATTCAGCCCGATATGGTCGTCGAGATCGCCGAGGAGACTGGCGCCGACGTCGACGTCCCCGACGACTTCTACAGCCTCGTCGCGCAGCGCCACGACACCCCCGAGGGCGTCGAGACGGCCGCGGAGGGCGAGTCCGACGAGCGCTTCGCGGACCTCCCCGAGACGGAGAAACTCTACTACGACGACCAGCAGCGCACGCAGTTCGAAGCCGTCGTGCTCGACGTCTTCGAGCGCGAGGAGGGCTACGACGTCGTGCTCGACCAGACGATGTTCTACCCCGAGGGCGGCGGCCAGCCCGCCGACACCGGGACGCTCTCGACGGACGATACGACCGTCGAAGTCGAGGACGTCCAGATCGAAGACGGCGTCATCCTCCACCGGACCGACGCGAACCCCGGCAAGGGCGAGTTCGTCAACGGCCAGGTCGACGGCGGCCGCCGGCGACAGCTGATGCGCCACCACACGGCGACCCACATCGTCATCCACTCCGCCCGCAAAGTGCTCGGCGAGCACATCCGTCAGGCCGGCGCCCAGAAGGGCGTCGACTCCTCGCGCATCGACCTGCGCCACTACGACCGCATCTCCCGCGAGGACGTCAAGGAGATCGAGCGCGTCGCCAACGAGATCGTGATGGACAACACGCAGGTCTCCCAGGAGTGGCCCGACCGCCACGACGCGGAGGCCGAACACGGCTTCGACCTCTACCAGGGCGGTATCCCGCCGGGCGAGCAGATCCGGCTGATCCACGTCGACGAGGACGTGCAAGCGTGTGGGGGAACCCACGTCTCCCGCACCGGCGACATCGGCTCCATCAAGATTCTCAACACCGAGCGCGTCCAGGACGGCGTCGAGCGCATCACCTTCGCCGCCGGCGACGCGGCCCTCGAGGCGACCCAGCGGAAGGAGGACGCCCTCTACGCGGCCGCAGACGTCCTCGACGTCTCGCCCGAGGAGGTCCCCGAGACTGCCGAGCGGTTCTTCGAGGAGTGGAAGGACCGGGGCAAGCAGATCGAGGACCTCAAAGAACAGCTCGCCGCGGCCCGCGCCGGTGGCGGTGGCGACGCCGAGGAGGTCGACGTCGGCGAGGCGACGGCCGTGATCGACCGGCTCGACGCCGACATGGACGAACTCCGCGCGACTGCCAACGCCATCAGCGAGGAGGGTAAGATCGCCGTGCTGGGCAGCGGCGCCAGCGGCGCCCAGTTCGTCGTCGCCGTGCCCGACGGCGTCGGCGTCAACGCCGGCGAAGTCGTCGGCGAACTCGCCTCGAAGGTCGGCGGCGGCGGGGGCGGTCCGGCCGACTTCGCGCAGGGCGGCGGCCCCAACGTCGACGATCTCGACGCGGCGCTCGAGGACGCGCCGGACGTGTTGCGGCAAGTGCTGGACGCCTAACCGGCTCGTCGCTCTCCGTTCTTTTCCGCCGTTCGCTCGAGATTCCGGTTCTTCCGATCGACTGCTAGAGTAGACACGCACACACACACGGAACCGAAACCGTCGCCTTCCTCGGCCCGCTTTGCTCGAGTATGCCCACCGCTACGAACGGGTCCGTCTCGCTGTACTACGACCGCGAGGGCGACGGTCCGACCGTCGTCTTCGTCCCCGACGCCGGCCTCGGCGGCTGGTCCTGGGGCTGGCAACACGCCGCCGTCGCCGGCCCCTACGAGGCCGTCGTCTGGGACCTCCGGGGGACCGGCCGCTCCGACGCGCCGCCGGGTCCTTACGACCTCGAGACGCTCGCTGGCGATCTCGAGGCCGTTCTCTCCGAGTGCGAGATTCGGAACGCGCACCTCGTCGGCTGTGGTCTCGGCGGTGCCATCGCCCTCGCCGCGGCCCGGACCTCGAGTCGCGTCGCAACGCTCTCGCTGATCGGGACTGCGGCCGAAGAGTCCGAATACGACCTCGAGCCGCTGTTCGCGCCGCCGAACGACCGCAACGCACTGCGGGAGTCGCTCAGGGCGGGCCTCTCCGACGAGTTCCTCGCCGAACAGCCAGACGTTGTCGACGGCATCGTCGACTGGCGGGCTGACGGCGACGCCGACCGCGCGGGGTGGGAAGCACAGACGGCTGCGTTCGAGGGGTTCGACGCGACCGACTGGCTGGTCGAGGTGACCCAGCCGACGCGGGTCTTCCACGGGACTGTGGATGAACTCGTGTCCGTCGACGCCGGCCAGGACCTCGCCCGCGGGCTTCCGCGCGGCGAGTTCGTCGACCTCGAGGGCGCGGGTCACCTCGCGATGATCGAACAGTCGCGGACGATAAACGACGGATTGCTTGGCTTTCTCGAGGCCCAGACCGACGACGAACGCTGACACGCACTCGAACGGCCTCGAGGGCGACTTCCGCTAGCGTGTTCTCGAGTCGAGTGGGTCGGTGCTTGCCAATGTGTCCCACCGTATTACGGACTCGAGCGTGGTAGCCGCGGGCGTGACTCTCTCGCTGGCGCGGCGCGCGGATCGGTTCCCCGATCGGACGGCGGTCGTCGACATCTCCGAGGAGCGACTCTACGCCCCCGCGGAGACGATCCACGAGCGCCGCGTTTCCTACGCCGGACTTTCGGAACTGGCCGACGCGACGGCCAAGCGGCTCGCCGAACTGGGGATCGACGCCGGCGATACCGTCTGTCTCGTCACCCGCAACCGGGTGGCCTCGCTCGCGCTGCTGTTCGCCTGCCGCCGGCTCGGCGCGACGTTCGCCCCCATCTCGCATCGCTTGACGCCCGTGACGGTCGAGCGGCCGTTCGAAGTGCTCGAGCCGACGCTCGTCGTCGCGGAGGCGGCCCAGCGGGACCTCGTGCGTTCGATGCCGTTCGATCGGACGGTGACGCTGTCGGAACTGGCGGACGTCGATGTTAGCGAAGGCGGTGACGCTGACGACGGCCTCACTACCGACGAAACAACCGATCCCCGCATCGGCGACGATCAGTCCGCCACTGACGACCCGCTCCTGTTGCTCCACGGCGACGGCGGCCGCCCGATAGCCGAGTACTCCGCGCGGAGCCTCGAGTGGAACTGCATCGCGACGCTGGTGACGTGGGGCCTCTCCCCGCGCGATACCGTCCCGCTGGTCTCGCCGCTGTCGGCCCACGACGGACTGGTTCGCGTCGCGCTCCCGACGCTGTACGCCGGCGGCCGCCTGCTGCTCGACCGGGCGTTCGACCCCGGCGATACGCTGACCGCGATCCAGAGCGAGGACGCAACCCTGTTCGCGGGCCGAACGGCCGCGTTTCGGGACCTCGCGGCCGAGTCTGGCTTCCCCGAGGCCGTCGACTCGCTCGAGCGGGCGTTCCCCGACGGATCCGTTCCCGAGGACGTCCTCGAGCCCTACCGCGAGCACGGAATTGCGGTCGCGCGGACGTACGGGCGCCTCGAGTGTCCGATCGCCCTGAGTCAGTCCGATACGGCGGCAGCGTCTGCCGATACTGACGCCGACGGTCTCGGCAAACCGGTCCCCGACTGTCGCGTCCGGTTGGTCGCCGACGGGAGCGACGAGACCGACGGCGAGCCGCTCGAGGACGCAGGGACTGGCCAACTCGCTCTTTCAGGACCGGTAGTTGCGGACGGCTACGTCGGGGACTCCGCCACCGATGACGACGGCGACGGCGAAACGGCCGTCGACGCCGGCTTCGGAACCGGCGATCGAACGAACGAGAAATCCGACGATACCGCGGACCGCGGTCGATTCGCCGACGGCTGGTTCTCCACAGGCGAGTCGTTCCGACGCGACGAAACCGGCCGCTACTACCGCGTTGACAATATCGATAATGAACACTAGTAGCAAACGAATGCGCGGTCTCGACCGCAATCGCGGCAACGACGGCGACGTGCAGAAGGCCTTTCTTTATCGAGTCGCCAATGGAGGACGATGAAACAACTTCGAATCGCCGTCCTGAACGCGGCTCATCGGGACGAGAACACGACGCGGAACTTCCGACGCGAACTCGATGCGTCGCTGTCGGAGTTCGACGTGACCGCGGGCGAGGTCCCCGAAACCTTCGACTACGACGGTGCCGTCGTCACCGGGTCGCGGTCGTCGGTCTACTGGGACGAGGAGTGGATCGAGACGACCGAGGAGTGGGTCAGCGAGGCGATCGATCGCGACATTCCCTTCCTCGGCGTCTGTTGGGGTCACCAACTGCTCGCGCACGTCCTCGGCGGCACGGTCGAGGACATGGGCGCCTACGAGGTCGGCTACAGCGAGATCGAGCAACTCGGCGACTCGCGACTCTTCGAGGGCATCTCGGAGGAGTTTACCGCCTTCACCAGCCACTCCGACGAGGTGTCGGAACTGCCGCCGGGCGCCGAACCGCTGGCCGAAAACGAGTACTCGAACCACGGCTTCCGCACGGACCGGGTCTTCGGCGTGCAGTTCCACCCCGAGTACGATACCAAAACCGCGCGCGAACTCGTCCACCGCAAGGAACTCTCCGACGAACGTCTCGAGTCGATCCTCGACGAAATTACCGCGGAGAACTACCGGAAGGCCTGTCCGGCGAAGCTCGTCTTCGACAACTTCCTCGCGTTCGTCGAGGAGGTGCGCGCCGAGGCGGCTGCGGCCGCGAGCGCCGATGCCGATCTCGAGACCGCTGCCGATGCGAAGGCGGACGCGACGGCCGAAGTCGGCAGTTTAGACTAATTCTGTGTCTCGGTTTTCGTCGCCTTCGGGTCCGCAGTAGTCGTCGCTCGTCGCTCGTCATCCTCGACCGGGTTGAAAACGGTGTGCGTCAGGGGGACCGAAAATCGCTACCGCCAGCGCTCGAGCAGTCGTTTCAGGAGGCCGTTGTCCTCAGTGGCTGCGTCCGTGCTCGAGTCGTCCCGGGTCGTCTCGTCCGTCCGCTCCGCGAGCAACCGTTCGTACTGCGTGACGATCTCCTGCTGTCGGTACTCGCTCGTCTCGAGCGCGCGTTCCAGGGCCGTCACCCGTGCTTCGAGCTTCGTTTGCTCGATGCGGTGGCTGAGCGGCGGCTCCGGCGCGGCGGTCGTCGATCCAGTCGACGCGGATGCGGACGCGGCTGCGGTGCTCGAGTGCGCTTCCGTCGACGCGGCGGACGAACGGTACGCGAGTTCGACGTCGGTCGCCGCGGGACCGGGCTGATCGTAGTCGGATTGGGCCTCGGGGGACTGGGCCTGAGAGGGGTGTCGGTCGGCGGACATGGACAGCACAGGGTATGCGATCGGTACCCAAAAGAGTCAGTCAGTCGGGCGTCAGACGCGTCCGACGCGGGGATGACGCGCGTCGGTCGTCGCTGCGTCGGTCGTCGTTACTCGTTCTGCAGGTGCTCGAGCACGCCCTCCGTATCGGCGGGCACGGGCTCGGGATCGTTGCCCGCGGCCGCGGCCGCGTCGGGGTCCTTGAGCAGGTGACCGGTCGTCAAGCAGGCGACGCGCTCGTCGTCGTCGACGATGCCCTCGGCGCGCAGCTTGCGGAGACCGGCGACGGAGGCCGCGGAGGCCGGCTCGACGCCGATCCCCTCGCGGGCGAGGTCGCGCTGGGCCTCGGTGATCTCCTCGTCGCTCACCGAGATCGCGGTGCCGCCGGTCTCGCGGATGCCGGGCAGCGCCTTCGGCGCGTTGACGGGGTTACCGATCCGGATCGCCGTCGCCCGGGTTTCCACGTCGTCCCAGCGCCGGACCTCGTCGGCGCCGTTCTCGATCGCCTCGACCATCGGCGCCGCGCCCTCGGCCTGGACGCCGACGAGTTTCGGCACCTCGTCCTCGGAGAGCGCGCCGGCCTGGACGAGTTCGCGGAAGGCCTTGTACAGCGCCGAGGTGTTGCCCGCGTTCCCGACGGGGAGGACGATCCGATCGGGGAATTCGCCGTAGTCGTCGCGGAACCCTTCGAGGATCTCGAGACCGATCGTCTTCTGGCCCTCGAGGCGGAAGGGGTTCAGCGAGTTCAGCAGGTAGGCCTCGCCGGCCTCCGCGAGTTCCTGCACGATGTCGAGGCAGGCGTCGAAGTTGCCGTCGACCTCCAGAATTCGGGCGCCGTGGAGGCTCGCCTGGGCGATCTTGCCGGCGGCGACCTTCCCAGCCGGCAGGAGCACGAGCGTCTCCATCCCGCCGCGGGAGCCGTACGCCGCGAGGGCGGCGCTGGTGTTCCCGGTGGACGCGCAGGCCAGGCGGCCGACGCCCAGTTCCCGCGCGACGGCGACGCCGACGGTCATCCCGCGGTCCTTGAACGAGCCGGTGGGGTTCATCCCCTCGTGCTTGATTCGCAGCGCCTCGACCCCAACCGAGTCCTCGAGCCGGGGCACCTCGTACAGCGGCGTCGCGCCCTCCTGGGTCGTCACGCCCTCCTCGAGGGGCAGCGCATCGGCGTAGCGCCAGACGCCTTCGCCCTCGAAATCGTCGAACGTCGGGAGGTCGGCGTAGCGAACCTCCAAGAGGCCGTCGCACTCGTCGCAGGTGTAGCGGACATCCTCGAAGGGGGCGAACGTTTCGCCGCACTCGATGCACTCGAGCCAGACGCCGTCGTCGGCGGCGTCGGGCGTTGCCGGCTGCTCGGCCGAGAGACTGAGACTCATTGTCAGTCGAGAAGGAGGCAAAGGGGAAAAAGTGAGTGGATTTGCCAGCCGGATTCCGCTCGCGATCGCGTCGCCGATCCTACGTTCGCCCGTGTTTCTCCGTTGGCGGCCCCGTCCGCGCTCGCTCGCCGTCGAACTCGTCGATCACGTCGTGGACCGTCGCGGTCCACGCCTCCAGCGCCTCGTGGAGCAACGCCTTCGCCTCCGGGAGCGCGACCGCGGTGTACTGGTAGACGTAGCCGCCGCCGTCCAGGAGCCGCCGCTCGCGCCGCGCGAGCCCCCGCTCGTGCAGCGTCGCCACCGATCGGTTGACCGTGCTCCGGTCGCGCTCGAGGGCCGCCGCGAGCTCGTCGACCGTGCTCCCCGGCCGATCGCAGAGCGCGAGGTAGGTCCGCGTTTCGTGGTCTTGGATCCCGAAGACGCAGCTCATTACCTTTTCGAACGGGGGGCTCGAGTCCTCCAGTAGCTCTCCGAGTCGGTGCTCGGTATCAACGCTCATAGGTGAGCCGTCGACCCGCGGCACAAAGAGCTATTGGTCCATCGGGTCCGAGTCGGTCGTCGACTCGGCGTCGGCCGCCGAGCCCGTCGCCGTATCCGCATCCGCGTCCGCCCCGTAGCCCATCCGTCGAATACACGTTCGCATCTCGCCCTCGCTCTCGTGGCGGTGCAGCCGCGTCGGAGTGTCACAGTAGTACACCGATCCGTCGTACCGCAGCACGATTTCGTGGGTCTCGCCGGCGACCGTCGTCGCGACGACGACGCGAGCTCCGGCCTCGATCGCGGCGATAATCTCGTCGGCCGGCAGGTCACCCTCGGAAATCCGGATCGTCTCCCCCATTGGCTCCGATTGGGACCGCCGGTGCAAAGAACGTTCGCGTCGGTCGGCACGGCGTCGGACGATTCTCCGCGGTTGTGCACGGGCGGTTCCAGACCGAGGTACCGCTACTACTCACCGGGTGCTAGTATTACACATGGCACAAGAAACCGAACGCAGAACCGTCGACCGCACCGCAACCGCACTCGAGCCCTGGCAGTCCGGCGCCGTCGGCGGCATCGTCGGCGCGATCGTCTTCGGCGCGCTGATGGCCGCCCAGACGCCCGGCGTCCTCGAGATGGCGATCCCCTCGATGTACGGTCTCGAGGGCGGCCTCGCGGGAATGATCATCCACGTCTCCCACGGCGCCGTCCTCGGCGTCGTCTTCGCGGCGCTGCTCGTCGCGGCGGGTCGTCCGAGCCTCGGCGCCGGCGCGGCTAGCGCTGCCGGACTCGTCTACGGACTCGCCGTCTGGGCGCTCCTGGCGGTCGTCGTGATGCCGATCTGGCTCTCCGCCGTCGGCTTCCCGATGGCGCCGTCCGTGCCGAACGTCGCCGTGGAGAGTCTCGTCGGTCACGCCGCGTACGGGCTCGTCTTGGGCGTGACGTACGCGGCACTCACCCGACGGTAGATCGCGATAATCGACGCGTCTCGCGGCGACGATTCGCGACTCTCGAGATTCTCGAGCCGGCGAGGACACCACCGTCGGCTGCGCTCGCTCACAGCACGTAGAGCCCGACCAGCGCGGCTGGCCCCAGCAGCATGATGAAGACTGCGAGTAGCACCCTGAATGACATACCCGTAGTTGTCTCCGAGTGACATATAATAGCTCGAGATCGTTTACGGATTTGATCACCGAATCCGGGAGTCAACGACCGGTTGACGGCCGGATTTCGGAGAACTATCCGTTCGAACCGCTCGAGCGACACGGGAATCACTCGCGGGACTGAATTACGTTCTCGAGAACGCCGTTCCGCGAGAGACGACCAGAGAATACCGATCGCTCCACCGCTCGCGATCGGTGCTAGTCTACTCTAAGAGCCAACTCAACAGCGCCTTCTGTGCGTGCAGCCTGTTTTCGGCCTGATCGAAGACGACCGAGCGGTCGCTCTCGATGACGTCGTCGGTGATCTCCTCGCCGCGGTGGGCGGGCAGACAGTGCATCACCGACGCGTCGGGCGCCTGCTCGAGTAGCTCGGCACAGACCTGAAAGCCCTCGAAGGCCTGCATGCGGACGTCGCGCTCGTCCTCCTGGCCCATGCTGATCCAGACGTCGGTGTAGATGACGTCGGCGCCGGCGGCGGCCTCGTCGGGGTCGTGCGTGATCGTCGGATCGCCGCCCAGTTCGCGGGCGCGTTCGATGACGTCGTCGTCGATGCCGTACCCCTCTGGGGTCGCGACGGTGAGGTCGATGTCGGTCAGCGCACAGCCCAGCACGAACGACTGAGCGACGTTGTTGCCGTCGCCGATCCAGGCCGCGGAGACGTCCTCGAAGCCGCCCTCCTGCTCGCGGATCGTCAGCAGGTCCGCCAGCGTCTGGCAGGGGTGGGCGTCGTCGGTGAGGCCGTTGACGACCGGGACGTCCGCGTACTCCGCGAAGACCTCGATGTTCTCGTGTTTGAAGACGCGGGCCATCACCGCGTCGACGTACCGCGAGAGGGTTCGGGAGGTGTCCTTCAGCGGCTCTCCGCGGCCCAGCTGGATGTCGTCCTCGCCGAGGAAGACGGCGTGGCCGCCCAGCTGGGTCATCCCCGTCTCGAAGGAGACGCGGGTGCGGGTGCTGGGCTTCTGGAAGATCATGCCCAGCGTCTGCCCGTCGAGATCCTCGTGCTCTTCGCCCTCGTGTTGGGCGCGCTTGTACTCCTCTGCGCGCTCGAGGATCGCCAGCAGTTCGTCCTCGGAGACGTCGTCGATTTCGAGGAAGTGACGCGGGTCGCCGCCCGTCATTCGTCGTCACCTCCAGACAGCGTCGCGGCGACGCGCTCGAGTACGTCGACCGACTCGTCGAACTCCGCGAGCGAGAGCCGCTCGTCGGGCGCGTGGTCCAGATCGGAGTTGCCGGGGCCGTAGGTGGCCATCGGGCAGTCCCACGCGCCGGCGTAGAGGTTCATGTCGCTGGTGCCGGTCTTGCGAACTAGCCGCGGCTCGCCACAGACCTCCCGGATCGCCACGCGGAACGCGCGGGCGACCTCGGTCCGGGGGCTCTCCATCACCGGCGGGATCGGCTCGTCCCAGGAGACGGTGCCGATCTCGAGTTCGGCTTCCGCCGTTTCGCGGACCGATTCGGCGTCCAGCGACGGGGGAATCCGTAGCTGGACGTCCAGCGTCGCCTCGACCGAGAGGCCGTCGTCGCTGATCCCGCCGTCGATGTCGACGGGCTTGGTCGTCACGCGTTCGAAGACGGGGTGGTACTCGTCGTTCTCGAAGGCCGCCTCGACGTTCGTCCACCACTCCGTCGCGTGCTGGATCGCGTTGGGTTCGGGACGCGAGGTGTGGCCGGATTCGCTCGTGGCGACGTAGGTGCCCGCGAGGAAGCCGCGGTAGCCGAGCGTGATACCCGTCGTCCCGCTGGGTTCGCCGTTGATGACGGCGTCGGGTTCCTCGCGCTCGGCGACGAGGTGGCGCGCGCCCCTCGAGTTCGTCTCCTCGCCGACGACGCCGACGAAGGAGACCCCGGTGCGAACGGCCGCGGCGGCCATCGCGGCCAGCGGGCCGGTCGCGTCGACGCTGCCGCGTCCCCGGAGGATCTCCTCGCCGGTTTCCTCGGCGACGTCGGCCGCGACGTCGTCCTCGTCGGCCGACTGCACTTCGACCGGAATCTCGCCGGGGACGGTGTCGACGTGCGAGGTGAGCAGGACCGAATCGTCCGCGGGTGCACGGACGTTGCCGACCTCGTCGATCCAGGCGTCGCGGCCGTGGGTCTCGAAGAACGCGACGAGTCGCTCGGCGGCGTCGCGCTCCTCGCCCGTCGGCGACGGGATCGAAACGAGATCGATCAACAGCTGTCGTGCGACCTCGTGCGAAACGTCGGCCGCGTCCTGATCCCGTGTGGCTGCGCTCATGGTTAGTTCCCCTCCGACTCGGAGCCGATAACTGCCGTCAGGGCGTCCACGAGCTGGTCCGCTTCCTCCCGGCCGATCACGAGCGGCGGAAGCAGGCGCAGCACGGTCCGGCCCGCGGGCAGCGCCAGAATCTGGTGGTTCATCGCCAGATCGCGGGCGGCGCGGTTCGCCCCTCGTTTCAACTCGAGGCCGACGAGCAGGCCCTGGCCGCGGACCTCGCGGACGTCGTCGCCCAGCGCCGCCTCGAGTTCGGTGACGAGGTAGTCGCCGATCTCGGCCGCGTGGGCGGGGTACTCCTCCTCGACGATCGTGGAGACGGTGGCGTGGACCGCGGCGCCGACGACGGGGCCGCCGCTGAACGTGGCATTGTGGGAAGCCGCGCCGTCGGCGATCCAGTCCTGGACTGCGACCGCGCCGACGGGGAGGCCGTTGCCTAGCCCCTTCGCCGTCGTGAGCACGTCAGGCGTGACGCCCGCGTTCTGGCAGGCCCACATCTGGCCGGTGCGGCCCATTCCGGTCTGGACCTCGTCTAAGACGAGCGCCGCGCCAGCCTCGTCGGTGAGTTCGCGGGCGGTCTCGAGGTAGCCCGCCGGCGGGACGTTGATCCCGCCCTCGCCCTGGATCGGCTCGAGGATGACCGCCGCCGTCTCGTCGTCGACGGCCTCGGCGAGTTCCTCGCCGTCGCCGTAGGGGACGAACTCCACGTCGCCGGCCAGCGGCTCGTAGGGCTTCTTGTACTTGTCCTTCCAGGTGGCCGCGAGCGAGCCCATCGTCCGCCCGTGGAACGAGCGGGTCGCGGCGACGATCTTCGACTCGCCGGTCGCCGAGCGGGCGAACTTCAGGGCGGCCTCGTTGGCCTCGGTCCCGGAGTTGCAGAACCAGGCCGACTCGAGGCCGTCGGGCGCGGCCGCGACGAGCGACGCGTAGGCGTTCTCGCGGGCCTCGACGGGGTAGGAGGAGTCGACGAACGTCAGTCGGCCGACCTGCTCCTGGACCGCGTCGACGACCGCGGGGTGGCAGTGCCCCAGCGGCGTGCAGGCGTAGCTCGCGCCCGCGTCGAGGAACTCCGTGCCGTCGGCGGTGTAGAGGTACGGTCCCTCGCCGCGCTCGAGGCCGATCGGCTTGCTACCGGAGACGAAATCGAGGTCGCTCATTGGGCCACCTCCTCGCCGTCGTCCGCTTCGTCGGCTTCGTCAGCGAGCACGCCGGGCTCGAGCGTCGTGCCTTCGCCCTCGAGCGCGCTCGTGATCGGTGCGTCGGCGTTGGCCGTCGCGACGGTAACGGACGCGGCGCCGCCCTCGAGCGCTTCCTCGGCGGCCATGACCTTCTTCGTCATGAAGCCTTCAGCGGCCGCTTTAACGGCCTCGAACTCCTCCGGCGTCGCGGCCGATTCGATCTTGGTCGACTCGTCGTCGGGGTCCTCGTAGATCCCCGAGACGTCCGTGAGGACGACGAGGTCGGCCTCGAGCGCGCCCGCGATCGCCGCGGCCGCGCGGTCGGCGTCGGCGTTGACCGCCGTGTACCCGCCCGACTTCTCCTTGCCCAGCATGGGAACGGAGACGACGGGCGTGTAGCCGCCTTCGAGGGTCGTCTCGAGCAGGTCCGCGTTGACGGACTCGATCTTGCCCGAGTGATCGCCGCGCTTGATCTTCTTCTTGCCGTCCTCTTTGACGCGGACGGCGGACTTGCGCTTACCCTCGAGCAGCTTGCCGTCCGTGCCCGAGAGGCCGACGGCGTCGACGCCCTCGTTGTGCAGGCTCTCCACGAGATCCGTGTTGAGCTTGCCCGGCATGACCATCTTGAAGACGTCCATCGTCTCCTCGTCGGTAAAGCGGCCGACGACGCCGCCGGGGGTCTCGACGTAGGTGGGTTCCTTCCCGAGGTCCTCGAGCGTCTCGTCGACGGCGGTCGAACCGCCGTGCGTGAGGACGACGTCCTCGCCGTCTGCGACGAGCGAGGCGACGTCGGCGAGCGCGCCTTCGGGATCGACGGCGCGAGCGCCGCCGATCTTGACGACGACAGTCACGCGAGCCACCCCCGGTGGCGAGTGTGACTAGACAAGTCGCAGCCCGCCCAGCCACGCGAGCAGGAACGTCTTGGCGTAGTCATCTTAAGGCGCCCCCACGGGGTGCAGCCCCGTAAACTCGAGTCCGGCGGTTTCCTCTAAGCCGAGCGCGACGTTGGCGGCGTGGACCGCCTGCCCGGCCGACCCCTTCATCATGTTGTCGATCGCCGAGAAGACGACGACGCGCTTGTTCGAGGGGTCGAGTTCGAAGCCGACCTCCGCGAGGTTCGTCCCCGCGACGGCCTTCGGTTCGGGGTAGCGGTAGACGCCGGAACCGCCGGCGGCCATCCGGACGAACGGCTCGTCCTCGTAGCAGCCCCGATACGCTTGCCAGAGGTCGCCCTTCGAGACCGGACTCGAGGGGAAGACGTGGCTCGTCGCGCTGGCGCCGCGGATCATGTCCACGGCGTGGCACGTGAAGGCGACCGAGGTGCCGAGGAACTGCTCGATCTCGGCCTCGTGGCGGTGGCCCGTCGGCGCGTAGGGGCGGACGACGCCCGAGCGCTCGGGGTGGCTCGAGGCCTCGCCGCCGCCGGCGCCGCCCTCCGACGATCCCACTTTCACGTCGACGACCACCTGTTCGCCGCCCTCGAGGATGTCGTGCTCGAACAGCGGGTACAGGCCCAGAATGGTCGCGGTGGCGTTACAGCCGCCGCCCGCGATGAGTTCGGCGCCTGCGAGGTTCTCGCGGTTGATCTCGGGGAGCGCGTACTCGGCCTTCTCTAAGTACTCGGGGGCCTCGTGGCCGTCGTACCACTCGTCGTACTGCTCTTCGCTGTTCAGGCGGAAGTCAGCCGAGAGGTCGACGACCGTATCGGCGTGGTCGAAGAACTCGTCGATCTGGCCCATCGAGACGCCGTGGGGCGTCGCCGCGAACAGCACGTCGACGCTCTCGAGATCGTCGGGTTCCGTAAATCGGAGGTCCGACCCGCGAAGCGGCGGGTGGACGGAGCCGACGCTCTTGCCGGCCTTCGACCGACTCGTTACCTCGGTGATCTCGAAGTTCGGGTGGCCGGCGAGCAGGCGAAGCAGTTCGCCGCCTGTGAAGCCGGAGCCGCCGACGACGCTCGCGGTGATCGTCTCCGCGTTCTCGTCGGCGCCGGTCTCGGTGCCGACCGCCATCAGACGGTCACCTCGAGTTCCTCGTCAGCCGCCTGGGCCTTCTGCTCGAGCCAGTCGACGACGGTGCCGGCGATGTCGGTCTCGACGGCGCCGTCTAAGGCCTTGAACTCGACGGTGTGGTTGACCTCGTGGACGGTGTAGCCGTCTTCGGTCTCCATGAGGTCGACGCCCAGCAGCCCGCCGCCGACGGCGTCGCTGGCCTTCCGGACGAGTTCCTCGGCTTCGTCGTCGAGTTCGAAGACGTCGGTTTCGGCGCCCTTCGCGGCGTTGGTGATCCAGTGGTCCGAGGAGCGAACCATCGCGGCGATGGGTTCGCCGTCGGTCGCCAGCACGCGGATGTCGCGGCCGGGTTTCTCGACGAACTCCTGGACGTAGAACACCTTGTGCTCGTAGTGGCCCAGCGTCGCCTTGTGCTCCAAGATGGCCTCGGCGGCGTCGGGTGAGTCGATCTTGGCCATCAGGCGTCCCCACGAGCCGACGACGGGTTTGAGGACGCAGGGGTAACCGAACTCCTCGATGGCCTCCATCGCGGTCTCCTTGGTGAAGGCGACCTTCGTCGCGGGCGTGGGCACGCCCGCCTGCTCGAGCGCGAGACTGTTCTTGACTTTGTCCGCGCAGATGTCCGCGGTCTCGTGGCTGTTGATTACGGGGATACCGTACGCCTCGAAGAACTGCGTGGCGTACAGGCTCCGGCTCGTGGCGAGACAGCGGTCGACGACGATGTCGAGGTCCGCGAATTCCTCGGGGACCTCGCCGATGTCGAACTGCTGTTTGCGGACGTCGATCTTTTCGATCTCGTGGTCGCGCTCGCGTAGCTCGTTCAACAGCAGCTTCTCGTCCTTGCGGATCCGGGAGTAGAGTATTCCTACTTGCAAGGTCACTCACCCCAGTCCTCTTCGAGCTCCGGGGCTCGCTCGAGGACTGGTGGCTCGGTGTCGACGACTTCCAGCTCGGCGCCGCAGGTCGTACAGTCAACGATCTCTCCAACTTCCAGATCGTCGTGCAGGGACACTTCAGCCCCACACTCGACGCATTCGGTCATTGTACCTGCAACTGGGAGCCGATATCCCTTAAAGCCTTCGAACTTATCAGAACAAAAACATGAAGCTCACTACCGGCTAACGGAGGGAAAAGGCGGCCACGCGACGGATTCAGTCTGACATATCATGTGGTAGGTAGTACGTCCCCTCGCGGGGACGGCGGCGGCGAGATCGGAGATCTCGGCCGTCCGTCGGTGAGGGGCGAGCCTACGGACGGCGGAACTGGGACCGGCGTCAGTGCGACGTCACACATACTCGTTCACCTCCGAACGGAGCGTTTCGTGTGCGTCCTCGAGCGCCTCGGTACGCTCCTCGAGCATCGCCTCGTCGTCCGCGACGGCGCTCCGTGCGCCCTCGAGTTGGTCGGCCACCGCGCCGGGTGCGGGGCCGCCCTGTGAGTCGCGGCTCGCGACGCTTTCGGCGGGATCGAGCGCGTTCCGGACGTCCTCGGGGTCGACCAGCGACTCGAGGGGTTCGCCGAGTACGTCTTCGGCGGCGGCCTCGAGCGCGTCGTAGTCACCCCCGTTTTCGGCGGCGACGGCCACCATTTCGTGTGCAGTGCGGAAGGGCAGGCCGTTGGCCGCGAGCAGGTCCGCGACGCCGGTCGCCGTCGAGAAGCCCTCGCCGGCTTCCGCGGCCAGGGTCTCCGCGTTCCAGTCGGCGGTGGCGACCGCCCCGGCGGCGACCTCGCTGGCCTCCGTCACGGCGTCGACGGTCTCCCAGGCGTGGGTCGTCGCCCGCTGGAGGTCGCGGTTGTAGGCGCGGGGGAGTCCCTTCAGGGTCGTCGTCAGGCCCTGCGCGCTGCCGGCGGCGTCGCCCGCGACCGCGCGGACGAGCTCGAGCGTGTCGGGATTCTTCTTCTGGGGCATGATCGACGACGTCGACGAGTAGTCGTCCGAGAGGTCGACGAAGCCACGGTTCGCGAAGATGACGACGTCCTCCGCGAGCCCCGACAGCGTCGTCGCGTGGGTCGACAGCGCCTGCACCGTCTCGAGCAGGAAGTCCCGGCTCGAGGAGGCGTCCATCGAGTTCTCGACGACGCCCTCGAAACCAAGCAGTTCGGCGGTGCGCTCGCGGTCGATATCGAAAGTCGTGCCCGCGAAGGCTGCGCCGCCCAGCGGCGACTCGTTGATGCGGTCGTAGGCCTCGAGCAGGCGCGCCGTATCGCGGCGGACCGCGGCCTCGTAGGAGAGCGCCCAGTGGGCGACGGTGATCGGCTGGGCGGGCTGGAGGTGGGTGTAGCCGGGCATGATCGTCTCTTGGTGGTCGGCTGCAACCTCAACGAGCGACTCGCGCAGCGCGAGGGTGGTCTCGATCGCCTCGAGGACGTCCTCGCGCAAGCGATATCGGATGCAGGCCGCGACCTCGTCGTTGCGCGAGCGCGCGGTGTGCATCTTCCCGCCCTCCTCGCCGATGCGCTCGATGACGGCCGTCTCGATGGCCTCGTGGACGTCCTCGCCTTCGGGGAGGCCGGCGTGGCCCTCGACTTCGATCGCGTCGAGGGCCGTCAGCACGCTCCCCGCAACCGCGTCTTCGACGATCCCCTGCTCGGCGAGCATCACGACGTGGGCGCGGTCGACCTCGAGGTCGGCCTCGAAGATCCGCCGATCGGCCTCGAGCGAGGAGAGGAAGCTCCGGGCGGGGCCGCCGCTGAACCGGTCCCGCCGGACGACGCCTTCGTCGCCCTCGTCGGTCGCGAACTCGCCACCGCCGCCGTGAGCGCTCTCCTCGGTCATCGTTACTCGTCCTCGTTCTCGCCGCTACCGTCGGTCGCGAGTTCGACTTCCTCGCCGTCCTCGGCGTTGGCCGCGATGGCCTCGTTCGCGAGGCGGCGCTGGAAGCCGTGGTACTTCGCGACGCCGGTGGCGTCCTCCTGCTTGATCTTGCCGACCGTCTCCGTGTCGAAGGAGGCGTGCTCGGCGGAGTAGGCCGCGAATTTGCTGTCGCGGGCGACCGCGCGGGCCTGACCGCCTTCGAAGCGGATCGTAACGGTGCCGGTGACGCGCTTTTGCGTCTCGGCGATGAAGCCCTCGAGCGCGCTCACGAGCGGCGCGTCGACGAGGCCCTCGTAGCCCTTCTTCGCCCAGCGCTGGTCGATCAGCTGCTTGAATTCGCGTTCCTCCTGGGTCAGCACGAGGCCCTCGAGGGCTTCGTGGGCGTTCAGCAGCGTCGTCGCGGCCGGGTGCTCGTAGTTCTCGCGAACCTTCAGGCCGAGCATGCGGTCTTCCATCGAGTCCGTGCGACCGACGCCGTACGGACCGGCGACCTCGTTCAAGTGCTGGATGAGTTCGACGGGCTCGTACTCGACGCCGTCGACGGCGACGGGGTAGCCATCCTCGAACTCGATCTCGATCTCCTGGCTGTCGCCGGTGGGCGACTGGGTCCAGGCGTAGATGTCTTCCGGCGGGACGTAGCTCGGATCCTCGAGCTCGTCGCCCTCGACGGAGCGGCTCCAGAGGTTGGTGTCGATCGACCAGTCGCCGCCGCTGCCGCCCTCGACGGGCAGGTCGCGCTCGTCGGCGTACTCCTGCTCCCACTCGCGGGTCAGGCCGAGTTCGCGCACGGGCGCGATGACTTCCAGATCCGAGTCGCGCCAGACGGCCTCGAACCGGAGCTGGTCGTTGCCCTTACCCGTACAGCCGTGGGCGATGCCGTCGCAGTCCTGCTCTTCGGCGACCTCGAGGATCGCCTTCGCGATGACGGGTCGCGCGAGCGCCGTCCCCAGCGGGTACCCCTGGTAGGTCGCGTTCGCGCGAACGCTCTCGAGACAGAGGTCCGCAAATTCATCCTTCGCGTCGACGACGTAGTGGTCGAGATCGAGGGCTTCGGCGGTTTCCTCGGCTTCCTCGAACTCTTCGGCCGGCTGGCCGACGTCCACCGTGACGCCGATTACTTCGTCGTATCCGTACTCCTCCTCGAGCAGCGGGACACAGACTGTCGTGTCAAGGCCGCCCGAGAACGCAAGTGCCACGCGGGTCATGTCGTACTCGAGTGAAACGGAAGGACGGACTTAAATTCATTGGTTTAAATCGAGAAAATTAAGGGTAGAGCGGCTGCTAACCGGAAAATCGGGAGTTTCTGCAACGAGTGAAACGTTGGAACGAACCGGGACGTGGGGTAGTAGTATAGTACGGGCTCAAAGGCCCGGTCGCGGCCGTCGCGGTCGCCGCGCCAGAACGGTCCCGTCGGTACCGAGAACGGCGAGCGTGGTGCCGACGGACTGACTCATTGGTGGCTCTATACTACTTCGTGGTATTAAAGCTTGCCCGCTTGGCAAGTGTTACACGGGTTCTGCGGGCCGAACCGCGATTTCGTCACTCGTTACCGACGCCGGTCTCCGGGTCGGACGCCGAGCCGCTTTCCGATCCTGATCCTGATCCTGATCCCGATCCCGGTCCCGGTCCCGGCGACACGCTGTGACCGCCCTGCTCGCCCTCGTCGGGCAACGACAGCACGTTCTCGCGGCCGATTCGGAACACCTCGATCTCGCCGTCCTCGCGGAGACCGCTGACGACCTGGCTCGTCTTGGCCTCGGTCCAGTCCAGTTCCGAGACGACCTCCTGCTGTTTGATTCGGCCGCCGCGTTGCTCGAGCAAGCGGAGGACGCGCTCCTCGTTGCTCAGCAGTTCCGGCGGCGGGCCGTTCGACTTCGCCTCGCCGCCGTTTGCCGCGCTCTCGGCCGGCGGCGATCCACCGGAGTCGGGGGCCGGCCCCGGGCCGAGAATCTCCCGATCGCGGATCCACCACCCAGCAGCGCCGACGGCCGCCAGCAGCGCGAGTGCGCCTGCGACGATGAACCACCGCATCGCCGGCCCCTGCCCTTGTCCTTGCTCGCCGCCTGCGCCCGAGTCCGACGTCGCGTTCGCCGACTCGTTGGCCGCGTCGCCGTTTTCGATCATCACGACCGTCGGCGGATCGGCGGTGAAGTCGGTGCTGTCGCCCTGCCAGAACACCGAGTCCTCGTTGGACTCCGTCGAGGATTCGTCCTCGCTGATGACGTATCCCTCCGGCGGGTACACCTCCATCGTGGTGTCTTGCGAGAGGACGATGCCGGTCAGGACGTCGCCGACTTCGATCCGATTGAGCTGGACGTAGGCGAAGTTGACCCACTCGAAGGACACCTGCACGTGCCCGAGATTCCGCGGCTGCGAACTCGTGTCGGTCGCGATCGCGCCGTTCTCGAGGTGCATCTCGCGGTCCGTCGCGTTCTCGCTGTCCTCGAGGGTTTGGTTCCAGGCGTCCATCTCGTCGGCCACGTAGCCGTCGGCGTTGGTCTCGATGTCCTCGCGGAGCGCCTCCCAGTCGCCCGAGGAGTCGTTCTCGAACCGGTAGTCGACGACGACCCTCGCCGAGCCGTTCTCGCGGACGAAGACGTCGATGTGTATCTCGTCCGCGTTGTCGAGCTGGCCGCTCCCGTTTCCTTGCAGCCGTTGCGTTTGTATCTGCGACTGCCCTTCGTCCTGCTGTGCCAGCGCGTTCGGGCCACCGTTCCCGGCGTCCGCGGCCGCCACGGGTGCGGCGATCGGCGCGGACGCGAACAGGCACCCGACTACTACGAGCACGCAAAGCAGGGCTCGCAGCCCCTTCCCGTCCATTACCTGCACATGTCATAGCCGGCTAAATAGGTCTTTCCGACTGTAGCAGTGTATTTTTCAAACCAGTCTCCGTACGTGACTGTATGCTCGATCGACGCGGTTCCCTCGACGTCGAAGCCCTCCTGAAAATCGTGCTCGGACTGATCGCCGTCCTGCTGGTGATCGAAATCATCGAGACGCTGCTGTCCGGGCTCGCGTGGCTGCTCGGCCCGTTCGTGCTGCTCGTCCAGCTGGCGATCGCCGTCCTGATCGTCCTCTGGTTGCTCGATCGGCTCTGAAACGCCCACCCGTCCCTGCTCAGCCCAATCTCGAGGGCACGAGTGCACGGACACCAGACTGATAATCGCGCCGCCCCTACTCCATCCAGAGCACCACCGTGTACAGCGTCAACGTCCCCGTCCCCGGCCGCGTCCGCCAACTCGCGGACGAACTCTACCCCGACTTGATCGGCTTCGACACGATTCGGGACACCCACTCCTGTCTCCTCAAGCGCCTCGGCGACGCCGATCACGTCTCTCAGTTGCAACACCGCGTCCACCGCGCCCTCGAGAGCGCCCCCGCCGTCGAAGCCCGGATTACCGGGATCGACTACTTCGAGGACCCGCCGCTGGGCTCCGCCCCGGTCGTCTACCTCGCGGTCGAGAGTCCCGGCCTCGAGGCGCTCCACGCGGACCTCGCGGAGACCTTCGAGGCCGTCGACGGCCTCGAGGGAGCCGATTACGTCCCGCACGTGACCCTGGCCCGCGGCGGCGACGCCGAAACCGCGCGGCGGGTGGCCGACCGCGAGATCGAGCCGGTGACCTGGACGGTCAGCGAACTCGAGTTCTGGGACGGTACCTACAAGCTCCCGGTAAGCCGCGTATCGTTGCCGGCCTGACGAAGAGACAGTTCGGACCGCCGTCAACCGACCGTTCGTGACGGCGTCTCGTATCCGAGTCATTCCCATTCGGGAGCTGCAAATACCGCTGGTACCTACGCCGCCGACCGAGGCGGCTTTGTCCGCACATCGCCCGCGAGACCCATCGTATGCACCTACTTCTTGAATACGGCGCCGTCTCGAGCCGTGGCCAAAGCGGCCGACTGACTGCGGGTTAAGTCGGTCGAGTTCCTGGTAACGGTGTGGTTTCGACGCTACTCGTCGCAGCGGTCGTCGGGATCGCCCTCGGGGCCTTCCTCCAGAAGGGGCGGTTCTGCTTCGTGAACGCTTTCCGGGATTTCTTCGCCTACAAGGACTCCCGGGTCACGAAGGGCGTTCTCGCGGCGACGCTGCTCACGATGGTTTTCTGGGGCATCGCCTATCAATTCGGCTACTACCAGGGATTCTGGACGCCGCGGTGGGGCCTGACCGGCCTCGTCGGCGGCTTCATCTTCGGCGTGGGGATGACCTACGCCGGCGGCTGCGCCAGCGGCACGCTCTACCGGGCCGGCGAGGGCTACCTGCAGTTCTGGCTCACCCTGCTGTTCATGGGCGTCGGCTACGCCGGCTTCACCGTCGCCTTCCCGACGCTCGAGAGCACGTACTTCGACGCGCTCACGTTCGGTGAGGGCGTGAGCCTGTTCGCGTACTCCTCGCTGCCGGCCGGCCTGCTCGCGCTGCTGGTCTCGGGCGCCGCGTTGCTCGTCTACGCGACGCTCACCGGCCGCTCGTCGGTCGGCGCCGCGCTCGGCGAGCGCGCCGACGCGGCCGAGTTCCGACCGGCGGCGCTGGCCGCGCCCGCCGTGGGCCTCCGGCAGTTCGCCGACGGGACTCGCGCGTACTTCGCCGGGCTGGCCCGCGCCTGGCGGAACCCGATCGAATCGAGCAAGCAGCCGTGGGACCCCCGCACCGCGGCGCTTGGAATCACCGCCGCCGCGGTGCTGTGGTTCACGCAGGTCTCGATCGTCGGCGTGACCGGCCCCGAGGCTCGCTGGACGGGCTACCTGCTCTCGCAGGTCGGCGTCGACGCGGGGTCGTTCGAGTACTGGGGCTCGGTGCTGTTCCAGGGCCAGGGCGTCGGCGTCACGGTCGACATGGTGATGATCGCGTTCGTCATCGTCGGCGCGTTCCTAGCCGCCCTCTGGAGCGGCGACTTCTCGGTGCGCGTCCCGAAGCGCCGCCGGCTTCCCAACGCCGTCTTCGGCGGCCTCGCGATGGGCGCCGGCTCGCGGCTCGCGCCGGGCTGTAACATCGGGAACATCTACTCCGGCATCGCGGAACTGTCGGTCCACTCCTTCATCGCCGCCGTCGGCATCGTCGCCGGCGTCTACGTGATGACCCACTGGATCTACCGCGAAGTCGGCTGTGCGATCTAAGCGACTCGAGCGGTATCGTTCGCCAACCATACCACGCAGCGACAACTGACACACGCACACCACAATGCCATCCATCGACGACGTCACCGACGCACCGGACGAACTGAGCGACGACCGAGCCGACGAACTGCTCGAGGAGGCCGACCTCGTCCAGGACATGATGGGCGAGGTCTGCCCGTATCCGCAGGTCGAGGCTAAGAAGGGGCTCCAGCAACTCGAGTCGGGCGACCTCCTCGTGCAGGAGACCGACCACGTCCCCTGTACCGAGAACGTGCCCAAGGCCGTCGGCGACGACGCCGAGGCGAAGGTCTGGCGCAGCGGGGACGCGACCTACCGCATCTACCTCCGCAAGCAGTAGAGCATGGTCGAGGAACTCACCCCCGAGACGGTCCGCGAACGCATCGAGCAGGACGACGCCGACGAGTTCGACCTGATCGACGTCCGCGACGCCGACGCCTACGACGACGGCCACCTCCCCGGCGCCGAGCACGTCACCATCGGGGAACTCGAGGACACCGTCCTCGACCGCGACTGGGCCGACGACGTGGTCGTCTACTGCTACGTCGGCAAGACGTCCGTTCAGGCCGCCAGACTCATCGAGGAGTACGGCGACGCCGAGTCCGTCGCGAGCATGGCCGGCGGCTACGACGCCTGGGAGCCGCTCGAAGCGGAAGCCGCGGACTGACTCGAGGCGTCGGCTCGAGGAGAGCCGCCCGAACGCTGCGACGGCGTCGACCCCGAAGTCGAGTCACCGCCTGTTTTCGCCGCCGTGATCGGCCAGTAGCTATATTTTCGCGTACTGATATCTCATCCCATGCGCCGACGCACGTTCGTCTCGCTCGCGGCGGTCGTCCCGCTGGCCGGCTGTAGCGGCTTGCTGCCCGGGGGCGGCGTAGACACGACGCTCGAAGAGGGCGATCGGGCGGAGTTCAGCGCCGACGAAGGGGCGGAACTGACGGTGACGGTCGAGGTTCAGGAGGTATTCCAGATCGAGGACATGGACATCGAACGGGAGGGCGTGAGCCTCCGCATCGACCACGCCGACGCTGGGCTCGTTGAGACTCGGACCATCGCGGAGACGACTACGTTCGATCTGACGATCGCCAACGGCGGGACACACACCGTGGCGGTCGCCGGCGGGGTCGCCGACGTGACGATCGAGTAACGCGGCATCGTTCGGCGTCTCACGACCCTCACGGCGCCGGCGGCTCGCCGTCGTACGCGCCGTGATCGCCGTAGAAGTTCCGCATCGCGAACTTGAGCTTTTCCGGGCCGATGTCGATCAGTTCCTCGCGCTCCTCGTGGGGGAACGTGCCGTTGACGCTGTACCGACCGAGGTCGGATTTGGCCGACCGCGAGTAGCGCCGGTCGAGTAGCGCGCGGACCCCGACATCCTCCGGCGAGCGGAGCACGCGGCCGAGCGCCTGTCGCGTCTTGCGGACCGTCGGAATCTCGACGGCGTAGCGCCAGCCGGTCTCGGTGCCGTCGAAGGCCGCGTCGTAGGCCTCCTGAACTGCTTCTGCGCGGTCGTCGAGGTGCGGATAGGGGACGCCGACCACGAGGACGGTGTGGGCGTCGTCGCCGTCGAAGCTCACGCCCTCCGCGAGCGTTCCCCACAGTGACGTACAGAGGACGGCGTTGTCATCCGCGACGAACTCCTGTCGCAGTTCCTCGACGGCCACGCCCGGCTCGTCTACGTAGAGTTTCCGGTCGCCGCCGAGCCGGCGCTCGAGGCGATCCGCGTACCGCTCGGCTTCGCCGTAGTTCGGGAAGAAGGCGAGCGTATTGCCGGGCGTCATGCGGGCGGCGTCGTAGATGGCGTCGGTGACCTCCTCCTGAACGGCGGGATCGTCCCGGTCCGACGCGAACAGCGGCGGCGTCTCGACGGCGTAGGTACGACGGTTCTCCTCGGGGAACTGCAGTCCGTAGGCCATCGTGACGGGATCCTCGAGGCCGAGCACGTCCTCGGTGACGTCGAACGGCTGGAGGGTGGCGCTCATCAGGACGGTGGCGTACACCTCCTCGAACAGTTGGCCGGTGACCTGTCGCGGGAGGCACGTGTACAGTTCCGCGCGGCCGTAGATTTCGTCGGTGCCGGCGTCGCGCGTGACGGAGACGACCGGGTACTGGCCCTCCTTCGAGCCCTCCGACATCCACGCGCTGACGAAGGCGGCGGCCTGCAGGGTCTGACACTCCGTCCGGGTCGCGGTCTCGCCCTCCCGATACGCTTCCTCGTACTGCTGGTCGAGTTCCTGGCCCAGCTTCATCGCCGCCTCGAGGTCCTCCTGGATCCCACGACCCGAGTAGCGCTGGAGGAACTCGAGGGTCAGATCGTCCTTGCGGTCCTCGTTGGCGATGGGGACGTCTTCCCAGTTCTCGCCGATCTGTTCGCGCTCGCCGAAGCCGAAGGAGTCCTCGTAGGTTTCGACGAGCGCGCGGTGGAACGCCGAGAGGACGTTCGCGGCGTCCTCCGATCGCGGGTCGTCGGCGTCGGCGAGTTCGTCCAAAGCAGCGTCGAAGGTCCGCTCGGAGCAGTGTTGCGTGGCGTGGTCCCTGGCGGCGTCCTCGACGTTGTGGGCCTCGTCGAAGACGGCGATGACGTCCTCGGGGTCGCGGCCGAGCCAGCGGAAGAACTGCTCGCGGATCATCGGGTCCAGCAGGTGGTGGTAGTTACAGACGACGAGATCGACGCCCTCGATGCCCTCCTTCAGCAGTTCGTAGCCACAGAGGTGCTGTTGCTCGGCGTACTCGTAGATGTCGTCGGGCGTGCGGACGTCCTCGAAGAGCCAGCCGAAGAAGTCGTCCGTGTTCTCGGTGAGGTTGTTCCGGTAGTAGTCGCAGACGTTCTGGTCCTCGAGATCCTCGAGTCGCTCCTCGATGTTCTCGAGTTCGTCCATCACCGCGGAGCGGGCGTCCGCGGCGCTGCCGTCGCCCTCCTGACTCTCTGCGAGCAACTCGCGCTGGCGGCGCTCGAGTTGCTGCTTGTCGCGTTCGGCGTCGACCAGCGCGCGGGTGTTGTCCCGCAGCGCCTGGCACTCTTCGTAGCCGACGTCGATGTGGCACATCGAGCCTTTTCCCTTGAAGACGACGGCGCGAATGTTCTCTTCGCGGGTGATCGCCCGGGCTTCGGCGACGAACTGGCGCATCTGCTGGTGGACGTTGGTCGTGATGACGACCGTCTTGTCCTGCTCGCGGGCGACCTCGAGCGCCGGCACGAGCGACGAGAGGGTCTTGCCGGTCCCGCAGGCCCCCTCGAAGAGGACGTTCTGGCCGCGTACCAGGGCGTTGTGGATGCGGTCCATCGCCTCGCGCTGGTTCTCGTACGGCTGGTCGTACGGGAAAAAGCGCATGTACCCGGTAGTCTCGGACACAGTGCGTGATAGGTTCCCGCTGCGATAAAAGCGTTCGTCTCGAGTCAGAGTCGGATATAACCTGCCGACTGCGAATCGACCGCCGGCCGGCTATCGCACGGTCCACAGCCATACGTCTTGAGCGCTTCGCCCCGAATAGAATGGCCATCCCGGGATACGATTCCGATAGCGTCGCGGAAGCCACACTCGAGTACGCCGGCGCTCGCGTCGCCGTCGTCGCGGGCGTCGTCCCCGACGAGTTCGGGCTCGAGCGAAGCGACAGCGAGCCGCCGGTCGACGGCCTCTCGGAGCCGGTCGACATCGCGGGGCTGGACGGGCTGAAAGCGATCGAGGCCGTCCGCATCTCGCTGGTTTACGACCCCTCCAAGCTGCCGCCCGGCGCGAGTCCGACCGACGTCGCGGTCGCCGTCGAGACGGACGACGGCTGGGACCCGCTCACCTCGACCGTGGATCTCGAGGAGACGACCGTCGAGGCGGTGCTGAACGAGCGCCCGCCGGGGTCGACGATCGTGGCCGGCTACGACGATCGGGACGAGACCGACGCCTCGAGCGCGTGAGCCCGCGCGTCGACGATTAGGGCGTCGCCTGCGTTTCGGGTTCGATGTAGACGCGCTGCACCTGACCGTCGTGGTCGCGCAGCGCGCGTTCGATCTCGGTGATGCGCTCGTCGATTTCCTCGGCCTCGAGATCGGCGTCGAACGCGACGTCGGCGGTGACGAGCAGTTCCTCGGCGCCGAAGTAGACGGTCCGGAAGTCGACGAGTTCGGTGACGCCGTCCCAGTCGGCGACGATCGCGCGGAGTTCGTCCTCGGCCGGTTTCGGAAGGCTCTCCCCGATGATGAGCCGCTTGTTCTCCCAGGCCAGCGCGACGGCAAAGCCCATGAGCAGGAGGCCGATGATGAGCGCGGAAGCGGCGTCGTACATCGGGTTGCCGGTCGCTCGAGTGAGGTAAATGCCGAACAGCGCGATCCCCGCGCCGGCCAGCGCGATGCTGTCCTCGGTGAGCGCGGTCAGCGTCGTCACGTCGCTGGTCTTGCGGAACGCCTCGCGGAGGCTGGTCCAGCCGAACTCGTCCATCTGGCGGCTGATCCCCTGATAGGCCTTCCAGAGCGCGTAGGTCTCGAAGACGATCGCTCCGATCAGGACGGCGTAGTTGACGTAGACCGGATCGAACGTCCGTCCCAGTAGGGTAACGTCCCCGGCGGCGCGGTGGACCCCGCCGTGGGTCAGCGCGTCGTAGCCGTGGTGGGCGCTCTCCCAGCCGGCGATGCCGAACAGCATGATGCTTACGAGGAGGCTGTAGAAGAACTGCGATTTCCCGTAGCCGAACGGGTGGGTCCGGTTCGCCTCCTGGGCGCCGTACTTGATCCCGATCAGCAGGAAGATCTGGTTGCCCGTATCCGAGATCGAGTGGTACGTCTCCGACAGCATGGCAGGACTGCCCGTCAGCAGATACCCGCCGAACTTCAGAATCGCGATCGCGCCGTTCGCGAACAGCGCCGCGAGCACGACGGAGGTACTACTTGCCATCGGCGGCGACTACAGAGGGCTCCGTGAAAAGTATAAGGCACTCTAGAGCAAGTCGACGCGGCTCGGGTGCGGTGAACGATCGTCGCTATCGCGGACTCGAGCGGCTATACTCGGGTCCGACCGGCAACAGGCAACCACCGGGGTCGGCCCCGTCGCCGGACGTGGACACGAACGGCGACCGGAAAGGGAAAGGAACCTGTCACCGGCGGCCGAAGCCACGCTATGACCAGGATCGCGATCTTCTCGGACACGCACAGCGCCGACGGCCACGAACTCGAGGGCGAGGCCCTGACCGCCGCCCGCGAGGCGGACGTGGTCATCCACGCCGGCGATTTTACGAGCACGGCGGCGCTCGAGGCCTTCCGGAGGGAGTGCGACCGCCTGTTCGCGGTCCACGGAAATTCCGATAGCGGTGCGGTTCGCGATCGACTGCCCGAAGCGCGGGTCCTCGAGGAAGGAGGCGTCCGCTTCGCGGTCACGCACCGCCGCGAGGGCGGCGAGGTCGGCCTGTCGATGTTCGGCCGCTCGCGCGGCGCGGACGTCGTCGTCTCGGGCCACACCCACCGGCCGACCGTCGTCGACGCCGAGGACTGTCTTCTCCTCAACCCTGGCAGTCACGCCCAACCGCGCGGGCACAGACCCGGATTCGCCGTGCTCGAGGACCGCGAGGACGGGACCGGACTCGAGGGCGAGATTCGCGAGCCGGACGGGACGCTCGTGGAATCGTTCGACGTGGCGGGGACGGCATAGCCGTTGCAGCGGTAGCCGCTGGTCAGCGGAATCGTTCTGAAGAACTCGTGACCGAACTCGGGGAAGCGTCAGCGGGATGGCGCGCGATACGCAGTCGGGGCGGTCGGGACGTCAGCGGGAGCCCCCGATCCGCTCGAGCGTTCGTCGAGCGGACCGGCGGTGGGGAGGGCGATTCGATCGACCCGAGGCCGGGGTGGATCGGATCCGGAGTGATGATCGGGACCGTGGCCGTCTCGATCCGGCCAAACAGGCCGTCGGGCGGCGGTGGCGGGCCGCAGATCGAGACGCAATACTGCCTTCGCTCTCCGGGGCATTATACGCAGCGTAAGGTGAAACTCCGGTTTTAGCTACCGTCGTGAGCGTCGATCGATCGGTCGGCACACACTCGCGAGCGGTACCGCTGAAACGCGTCGAAACCGTTATCCACGCTGACACGGTATCGCCCTCGTATGCTGGAGCTCATCCCCGACGATCCCATCATCATCGCCATCGTGTTGATCCTGCTGGCGCTGATTTTCTTCTCGTACCTGCTGCTCCGGCGCACCGTCCTCGAGTTCCGCGAGGGAATGCGCCAGAAGTAGTCAGAACTCGGCCGCGAGCCGCTCGAGCGCCCGTTCGATATCGGCGCGATCGACGTCGCGGTGGGTGCAGAACCGAACCGTCGTCGGCCCGAAGGCCGTCGCCAGGACGTCCCGCTCGCGACAGCGTTCGAGCACGGTCTCAACGTCCAGTCCCGTCTCCGAGACGTCCGCGAGGACGATGTTCGTCTCCGGCCCCCGTACGTCGAATCCCGCTACCTCGCTCAGGCCGTCCGCGAGCAGCCGTGCGTTTTCGTGGTCCTGCTCGAGATCGGCGACGTTCTCGAGGGCCTCGAGGCCGGGGCCGGCGATGATTCCGGCCTGGCGCATGCCGCCGCCGAACAGCTTGCGGGTGCGTCTGGCCTCCTCGACGAACTCCTCGCTGCCGGCGAGCATCGAGCCGACGGGTGCGCCGAGCCCTTTCGAGAGGCAAAACATGACGGAGTCGACCGGCTCGACGATGTCGCTGACGGGGACGTCCAGCGCCGTCGCGGCGTTGAACACCCGCGCGCCGTCGAGGTGAACCGGCACGTCGCGCTCGCGTGCCGCGTCGGCCGCGGCGGCAATCTTCTCGGGGTCGATCGCGAGCCCGCCGCGGGCGTTGTGTGTATTTTCGAGGCAGAGCAAGCCGGTCCCGGGTCGGTGGAGGTCCTCGGCGACGTACTCGGCGGCGACCTGTTCGGGGGCCGGCACGCCCCGGTCGGTCTCGAGCATGCGGACCTGTAGGTCGGCGTGCTGGGCGAACCCGCCGAGTTCGTACTTGACGACGTGGCTCTTGCGGTCGGCCAGCACTTCCTGCCCGCGGTCGGTGTGGACCCGCGCCGCGATCTGGTTGCCCATCGTGCCGGAGGGGACGTAGAGGGCCGCTTCTTTGCCGACGGCCTCGGCCGCGCGCGCCTCGAGTTCGGTGACGGTCGGGTCCTCGCCGTAGACGTCGTCGCCGACCGCGGCGGTCGCGGCGGCCTCGCGCATGGCATCGTCGGGGGTCGTAACGGTATCCGAGCGGAGATCGATCATACCCGTGGTACCCGCGCAACGCGAAAATAGGCGACGATCCGGCGGCTTCTTGACCGAGGATCACATCCGCCGTCCACCCACCCCCTGCGGCCCCACCCCCGTATAAAGACCCGATAGGCTTCGCGAGTACCTACTCGTTCGACTCGCCCCGAACGACGATCATGGAACGGAAGGTGCGAGACGCGACGGAGGCCGGCAATTCGGCCGGTGCAGGCGGCTCGAGACGGTCGTCCTACGAAGCCCACCTCGAGCGAAGCCGCCGAGTGTGGGATCGCTGGAGCGACTACTACGCGATGAGCGAGCGCGATCTCGAGCCGATGCGCGAGGCAGCGATCGATCGCTTGGCGCTCGAGTCCGGGGATCGCGTCCTCGACGTGGGCTGCGGTCCCGGCGTCAACTTCGAGCGGCTTCGGGACGCGATCGGTCCCGAGGGGCAACTGGTCGCGGTCGATTACAGCCCCGAAATGGTTGCGAAGGCGTGGGACCGCGTCGAGCAACGCGGCTGGGAGAACGTCGAGGTCCGCCGCGCCGACGCAACCACAGTTGAGTTCGAGGAACCATTCGACGCGGCGGTCGCGACGCTGTCGCTGAGCGTCATGCCCGACGTCCGCGGCGCCGCCGAGAACGCCTACGGCCTCCTCGCCCCTGGCGGTTCGTTCGCCGTCTGTGACGTGCGACCCGTGCCAGCGGGACCGCTACGTCTCGCGAATCCGCTGCTTCGGCGCTTCTTCCGCTGGTACGCGAACCGGAACCCCGACGGTGACGTCCTCGAGTCGCTCCGGGCCGTCTTCGACGAATGCGCGGTCCTCGAGACGTACTGGTGCGGCATCGGCTACGCCGCAGTCTGCCGGCGGGCGGGTTCGTCGGACGCGTAGCCGCAGGAAGGCGGGTTACCGCCGCGAGTCGAGTACTCGGTCGATCACGTTGGCCTCGCCGCGTCGCAGGAGCGTCGATGCCGTCGAGACTGCGCAGTCGAGTTCGTCGGCGACCGCCTCGATACCGTTGCGCCGCGGCACCTCGTAGTAGCCGACCGCCCGCGCAGCCCGCAGCGCCGTCAGTTGACGGTCCGACGCCGCCGTTTCCGTCGTCGTGACGCCGTCGCTCGTCCACAGCACGTCGACCGTCACGCCGTCCGAAAGCGACTCGATCACGGCCGTGAGGTCCGGCGAGCGGCCGACGATCGTCGTCCGGATCGTTCGATCGGCACGCAGTTCGATCGGCGGTACGACGACGACCGTCTCCTGCGCGAGCGCGTTCAGCAACGACAGTCCCTCGGACCCGAGTTCACGGCGGAGGTAGAGAAAGAACCCCTCGTCGGCCGGCGTCGCGTCGTACTCGCGGACCGCCTCGAGGTCCTCGAGCGCCGATTCGTAGTCGCCTCGTCCGTCCCCGCTCCCGCCCTCGTAGACGAACGAGGTGATCGTTTCGACGCCGTCGACCGCCTGCCCGCCGAGGACGACCTCGCGCTCGAGCGCGGGCGACGTACAGAGGGTCTCGTGGAGCGGCCCGAGCGTCGCCGTATCGCACCCGAGCGAGACGCGGACGGATCGCATCGCGCGGTGCAACGGTGCCGAGCGGGATAAAGGGTCGAGACGGTTCGAATCGTCGTCCGAGCGGGTGGGTTCCCTCTCGAGTCTCGGGACAAGGCGGCGACCGCCGCGTCGACCGAGCGAAGGTTTCAATTCCGTACCATTTGTTGGCGGTCGTATGGTTCCCGAACCGGAGTCATCCGCCGAGTCCGCTGCCAGCCCGCCGCCGCGGGATCGGTCGAGTGGCGCGTTTTCGCGACACGTCTCCCGCGTCACCGACCGCCTCGGCGACCTCCTGCCCTACGCCGTGGTCCCGTTCGTCCTCTCGCTGCTCGAGGTCGACAAGATCGAGCGGACGCTCGATCCGCACCGCACCTCTTTCTCGGTCCAGTTTTCCCTCCCCTCGCCGCTGCTCGAGCTGTGGTCGCTGGTCGATCCGCCCGACCCGGCGAGCACCGGCTCGAGTACGACGACGGGGTGGGATACGGGCGCGCCGTTCGAGGGCTCGGGCGGCGCCGCGCCGGTCGGCGGCCCGACCACTACCGGCCCCGAGATCACGATCGAGACGCCCGTCGAGTCGATCGTACTGCCGGTCGACGCCGTCGGATCCGCGGAGATCGCCTGGCTCGGAATCGCCCTCCTCGCGTACGGGGCGATCGGCGCCGCGGTCGCGGCCGCCTACCTCGGCGGCATCGATCGCCGACTGCGCGACGAGCCTGCGGTGCTGCTCGCCTGCGTCGTGGACTACGCGCCGCGGCTGTTCGCGTACTACCTCGTCGTCTTCGCCGCGTTTCTGGCCCTGCTTCCGATCGCGCTGATCGCGCCGGCGTTGGTCATCCTCGCAATTCCGCTGGTGCTCGTACTCGGCTATCTTTTCTACGCGGCGCCGTTCCTGCTCGTCGTCGCCGACGCGGGCGTCCTCGAGGCGTTCCGCCGTTCCTATGCGTTCGCGATGGCAGGCGGGGCGTACTTCCGGTTCGCCGTGGGGCACGTCGTCGCCGCTGCCATCGTTTCGCTCGTGCTCTCGATACTCTTGAACGGCGGCGTCGTCGGGTTTGCCCTCGCGTTGCTCATCGCGAGCCCGGTCGGACTCGTGCTGACGGCCGCGACGGTCTCGCTCTGTCAGGAACTCGTCGACGCCGACGATAAGCCGCATCGAGCCCCGAGCGTCGACCGCGACCGTTTCGACTCGAGCACGTAATGTCCCGGCGAATCACCGCGACCGACGTCGTTTCCCTCCTTCGGCTGGCGGCGCTGGCCCTGCTGGTGAGCGGCTTCATCGGCTGGGTAGTCGAGGGTAGTGCGTTCGACCTCGAGTCGCCGTACACGGTCGCGTTCGGTGCCGGACTGGGCTGTGCGCTGGTCGCGATCTATCTGGGCGTCTTCCTCGCGAACCGCGGGGAGTGATCGCCGCCCCATCATTTCGATTCGAAAACGGTATCCCGCCGTCTCCGGTACTCCCGCGACATGGATCCGCGCATCCGCGAACACGCCGAGATCATCGCGAACCACTCGGTCGACCTCGAGGAGGGGGACAACGTCGTCATCGACGCCCACCCAGTCGCCGAGGATCTGGTCGTCGCGCTGCACGAAGTGATCGGCGACCGGGGAGCGAACCCGGTCACGACCACTCAGCGAACCGGCGCGCGACAGCGCCGCGCCTACCTGCGCGCCGCCGATGGCGAGTTCGAGACGCCCGAGCACGAACTCGCGCTCATCGAGAACACGGACGTCTACATCGCCATCCGCGCCAGCGACAACGTCACCCAGACCAGCGACGTCGACCCCGAGACGCAGGCGGCCTACCAGCAGGCCCACCAGCCCATCCTCGAGGAGCGCCTCGGGATTCGCTGGTGTCTCACGCAGTTCCCCGCGCCGGCGAACGCCCAGCTCGCGGAAATGTCCACCGAGGGCTACGAGAACTTCGTCTGGGACGCCGTCAACAAGGACTGGGACGAACAGCGCGAGCACCAGGAAAACATGGTCGAGATCCTCGACCCCGCCGACGAGGTCCGCATCGTCAGCGGCGACACGACCGACGTGACGATGTCCGTCGACGGCAACCCGACGATCAACGACCACGGCGAGCACAACCTCCCCGGCGGCGAGGTGTTCACCGCGCCCGTCCCCGACAGCGTCGAGGGTGAAGTGCTGTTCGACATGCCGCTGTACCATCAGGGCCGCGAAATCACGGACGTCTACCTCGAGTTCGAGGGCGGCGAAGTGGTCGATCACTCGGCGGCGAAAAACGAAGGTGTCCTCACCGAGGTCCTCAATACGGACGACGGCGCGCGCCGGTTGGGCGAACTCGGCATCGGGATGAACCGCGAGATCGACCAGTTCACCTACAACATGCTGTTCGACGAGAAGATGGGCGATACGGTCCACATGGCGGTCGGCCGCGCCTACGACGACACGGTCGGCGAGGACAACGAGCAGAACGACTCGGCGGTCCACGTGGACATGATCGTCGACATGAGCGAGGATTCGTTCATCGAGGTCGACGGCGAGGTCGTCCAGCGCGACGGTACGTTCCGGTTCGAGGACGGGTTCGAAGAATAGTACCGCGACGAACAGAGTGAGTTGTGGCTTTTTCATCGAACTTTTTCCGCTCGGGTGGCTCACTGCGTTCGCCACCACTCGCGCAAAAACTTCGGTGCAGGTCGTGCAGCGAAACGGCACGTTCCGATTCGAGGACGGCTTCGACGACTAACCGTCCGACTGATTTTTCGAGTTTCGATGGCTGCATCTCGGATAGCCCTACAAACGAACGTCGTCTACTACCGGTAACTGAGGCTGTGGATCGGTAGTTGTCAGGTGCATAATCGGTAAATACCATGCGTAACATATTGGAATGTAGACAGTATGTCCGAGTTGCTTCTCGGTATCGGCGTCCTCGCCGCGGTCTTCGTCGGGTACAACGTCGGTGGCTCGACGACCGGTCCGGCGTTCGGCCCCGCGATCGGTGCCGGCGTCATCGGCAAGGGCGTCGCCGCCGCGCTCATGTCCGGCTGTTTCCTCCTCGGCGCGCTGACCGTCGGCCCGGAGGTCGTCCTGACCCTTTCGCGGGACCTCCTCCGCGATCCCTCCGTGTTCACCCTCCGCTCGAGCGTGGCCGTCCTGCTCGTGATCGGGGGCGCGCTGTTCCTCGGCAACTACGCGGGCGTCCCGGCGTCGACGTCGATGACCGCCGTCGGCGCCATCGCGGCGCTGGGTTCCGCGACTGGGACCCTCGCGTGGAGCGCGCTGGGCGAGATCGTCGTCGCGTGGCTGGTCGCGCCGGTCGTCGGCTTCTGGGTCGCCGGCGTCGTCGGTCGGTACTGGTATCCGCGACTCGCGGCTTGGCTCGCGCTCGAGGAGCGGGGAGCCGATCGCGCTCGAGCGCGACCGATGGTGACCGTGGTCTCGTCGGGACTCGTGCCGTGGCTCCGAATCCGTTCGACCGACGGGCGACGGCAACGGATCGGAGCGGCGGCCGTCGTCGGCGTCGGCTGTCTGATGGCCTACGCCTCGGGGACGAGCAACGTCGCCAACGCCGTCGCGCCTCTCTACGCGATCGACGCGCTCGAGTTGGATGCGCTGATCCTGCTCGGGTCGGGTGCCGTCGCGCTCGGCGCGTTCACGATCGCCCGGCGCACGCTTGAGACGCTGGGCGACGACCTCACAAGGCTGCCGCTGCCGGCGGCGATCATCGTCGCCGTCATCAGTTCGGTGCTCGTCGTCGCGCTCTCGGCGGTCGGTATCCCGGCGAGTTTCGTCGTCATCGCGACGACCTGCATCATCGGACTGGGCTGGGGGCGGGCGACGCGAACGACGACGCTGGCCGACGCCGCTCGCGGCGAGGACACGCCGGTTTCAGTCGGCGCGCTGGCTGCGGACGATGAGAACGGCGACTCCGAACCCGCACCGCCGATCGGCGAGGAGACGGCAAGCGACGTTCCGGCGACGGCCGAGCTATTCGATCCCGCGACAACCGCCCGCGTGCTCGTCGTGCAGAACCTCGTGCCCGCGGTTGCCACGGTCGGCGCCTTCGTCCTGTTTCGGTTCGCTCCGGTCGTCGGGGCCTAATCCCGACCCGCATCGGTCTTTATTGGCGTCGGCTCCGTACCGCCGATAATGACCGTTCTCGTCGCCTACGACGGCTCCGACCCCGCACAGCAGGCGGTGACCTACGCGTTCGACGAATACGCCGACGACGAAATCGTCTTGTTGCGGGTCGTCGAGGTCGCAGACAGCTTCACCGAAGCAACCATCCAGGCCATCGAGGAGACGCTCGCCGATCGGCGCAAAGCCGCGTCCGAGACCCTCCGCGAGGACCTCACGGAGTTAGTGACGACGACGGACGTCGAGTACCGGGTCGAAACCGCGGCCGGCGATCCCGCTCGAGAAGTCGTCCGGTTCGCCGAGGAGCACGATGTCGATCACATTATCGTCGGCAGCCACGGGCGAGAGGGGGTCTCGCGCGTGTTGCTCGGCAGCGTGGCCGAACGAATCGTCCGCCGTGCACCGGTGTCGGTTACCGTGGTTCGCTAATCGGCGGGCGACGGCGCAATCCGCCGTCCGAATTCGGGGTACCCGCTACTGCGTGTTCGTCAGCCCGCCGTCGACCACCAGCGACTCGCCGGTGACGTAATCCGAGAGGTCGCTCGCCAGGTACAGCGCCGCGTCGGCGACGTCCTCCGGTTGACCCGCTCGCCGCGAGGGGATCATCTCGAGGAACTGGTCCTCCGCGTCCGTGCCGATGATCGGGAAGTCCTCGGTCGTCATCTTCGTCTCGATGAGTCCCGGATGGATCGCGTTCACCCGGATTCCGTCAGGTCCCAGCTTCGCCGCCATCGCGTAGGTCAAGAGTCGGACGGCCCCTTTCGTCCCGCAGTAGGTGACGAAATCGCCCGATCCCTCGAGGCCGGCGACCGACGAGAGGTTGATGATGCGGCCGCCGCCCGCGTCGACCATCCGTTTCGCCGCGGCCTGCGCGCCGAAGTAGACACCCTTGACGTTGATATCCATCATCCGCTGGAAGTCGTCCTCCGCGACCTCGAGGAACTCCTCGCCGTGGAAGATGCCGGCGTTGTTGACCATCACGTCGACGCCGCCGAACTCCTCGGCCGCCTCGACTGCTCCCTCGAGGTCGTCGACGTTCGTGACGTCGCACTCGACGTAGGTCGCACTGACCTCCTCTTCCTCCTCAACGAGGTCGTGAGTCGGCGTCCCGCCCTCGCGGGGTTCCTCCTGTACGTCTGCGATCACGATGTCGGCCCCTTCTGCTGCGAACCGTCGGGCGATCTCCCGGCCGTTACCGCTCGAACCTCCTGTGACGACGGCGACGTCGTCTGTGAGCATTGGTGACATTGCACATGCCAGTACCACGTTTTTCTTTTAAATGTTGTTGACGATTCATCGAGGAAAGCGCCGAAACGCGACGTTGACCGCGAACGGAAGCGTTTCGCCGGACGTCGCCGCTCGAGCGTTCGACCGGCGATCAGTCCGACTCAGGAGAAATGAGTTGTACGTCACCGAGTTGCCCCACCGGCTGGTACTCGCAGCGGTAGGTGTCCATCTCCGGCGTCGCCTCGAACGCGAGCGTTTCGCGCTCCCCGAGCGTCTCGTTGCCCGGCGTCGAGTAGTCCTCGACGACCTCGCGATTTTCGTCCCAGAACGCGATGTTGTGGTGGATCCCGTCCTGATTCGTCCAGGTAAGTTCGTACTCCCGCCCCTCGACGAGCACCAGCGTCGGGTTCTCGACCAGTTCGATCGGGGCCGGCTCGAGGCCAAGCCAGCCGCCGACGTAGCCGTCGAATCGGAGTTCGGTGACGTCCCGCCACGCCTCGGGGTCGGTGTTCGCGACGGTCGTCTCCGCGGCGTCGACGACGGGCTCCTCCGGGCCGTCGCCCTCGCTGTCGCCGCCACCGCCGCTACCCTCGTCGCTGCCGCTCAGACAACCGGCCAGCGACGCTACGGCCGTCGCCCCGAGTCCCGTCAGGACCGCTCGCCGTCCGGTTTCGCCGCCGGTTCCGGTGCGGTTCGATCCCATCGTCGAACGTACTTCGCGTACGTCCATAAGCGTGGGTTCACGGTGAGTGAACCGTCTTTGCGAGCGGACGGTTCCGGCTCGAGATCGATACTCCAGCGACCGAAGCGGCTTAGTGTAATCACCGACGAATATACACCGTGAATTTCCCGAACTGGCAGACCTACCTCGTTACGCAGGCCTCGCTTTCCGAGGGGCGCTCGACCCTCGAGATCGTCGAGGCGGCGATCGACGGCGGGATCGACGCCGTCCAGTTGCGCGAGAAGGATACCGACGCGCGCCGGCGGTACGATCTCGGCCTCGAGGTGCGCGACCTGACCGCCGAGGCGGGCGTCGACCTGATCGTCAACGACCGCGTCGACCTCGCGCGGGCGATCGACGCCGACGGCGTCCACGTCGGCCAGTCCGATCTCCCGGTCTCGGTCGCGCGCGACCTGCTCGGCCCGGACCCGATCGTCGGCTGTTCGGCCTCGACGGTCGCGGAGGCCTGCGAGGCCGAAGCCGCGGGCGCGGACTACCTCGGCGTCGGCACGGTCTACGGCACCACCTCGAAGGACGTCGACCCCGAGCAGGACGGCGTCGGTCCCGAACGCGTCGCCGAAATCGCCGAGGCAGTTTCGATCCCGATCGTCGGCATCGGCGGCATCACGGCCGACAACGCCGGCCCGGTCGTCGAGGCCGGCGCGACCGGCGTCGCGGTCATCTCCGAAATCGCCGCGGCCGACGATCCGCGGGCCGCGACCGAGGCCCTTGCACAGGCCGTCGAAACGGCGACGCCGCTCGAGAACGGAGGGATCACCAATGAGTGAGGACATCGACCTGGAGTCACAGGACCTCACGAACTCACTGGACGCCATCGCCGAGTCCGAACCGCTCGTCCACTCGGTGACCAACGAGGTGACGATGAACGACGTCGCGAACCTGATCCTCCACTGGGACGCGCTGCCGGTGATGGCCGACTCGGAGGGCGACGCCGGCGAGATGGCCGAACTGGCCGACGCGATCCTCTTCAACACCGGCCAGGTACCGGAGCGACGCGTCGACGCCATGCACGACGCCGCCGAGACGGCCAACGACCTCGGCACGCCGATCGTTCTCGATCCCGTCGGCGTCGGCGCGACGGCCACCCGCCGAAGCGTCGCCGAAGCCCTGCTCGAGTCGACCGACTTTGCGGTCATCAAGGGTAACTACGGCGAGATCAGCGCGCTAGCGGGCGTCGAGGCCGAAGTGAAGGGCGTCGAGTCGGTCGGCGACTACGAGGAGATCGAGGACACAGCGCAGTCGCTGGCCGAGTCGACCGGCGCGACGGTCGTCGCCAGCGGCGTCGAGGACGTCGTCGCAACCGAGGACGCCGTCTATCGGCTCGCCGTGGGCCACGAGATGCTCTCGACGGTCGTCGGCACCGGCTGCATGGTCGGCGCGACGATCGCGGCCTTCCGCGGCGCGCTCGAGGACGATTTCGCCGCGGCCCTGCACGGGGCGCTCGCGTTCGGCCTCGCCGGCGAGCGCGCGGCCGACGCGAGCTACGAGGGACCGGCGAGCTATCGGACGGCGTTCCACGACACGGTGGCCGGGCTGTCGGGCGCGGATCTGGAAGCCGTCGACCTCGAGGCGCGGATCGAACGCGTCGACTGACGGCTCCCGCACCGTGACAGCGATCCGGGTGTTCCCGCGAGCGAGGGATTATTGAAACCGTTTTAGTACCGACTGCCGAACGTCAGTATATGACGCGAGAAAACCTCGCAGACGCAGCCGAATCGCTTCAGACCGCAGCGGACGCGACCAGCAACGACGACGCGCGCGAGCGCCTCGAGAACCAATCGAGCGAGTTCGAGACCCTGGCGACGGCCGACCGCGGCCCGGACCACGGCAAACTCGCGCGCCACGAGCACATCCTCACGGACATCGCCGACGAAGAGGGCGGCGAGGTCGCCGCTCACGTCGAGGAGGCCCTCGAGTCGATCCGCGCGTTCCGCTCGACGGTCGAAGGGGTGTAGGCCCGAGTCGCCCGCCGACGCGCCCGGAAGCAGGGGTTACTTCCGCCGGTGCCCCGTGGCGGGCCGTAGTGAGCGACGTGATTACCGAGTACGCCGACTACGACGCGTTCGCCCGCGAGTGGCACGCGCGGGACCTCGAGTCGCATTCGGTGACGCTGTCCGAGGCCCGAGCCCGGGGCCTGCTCAACGAACAGGACACGCGTCAGATCTGGCAGCTGCTGGACTTACTCGAGGACGACGAACTGTTCCTCCACCTTCCGCAGTGGCTGGCCGACGAGAAGGTCGACGGTGCGGACGGAGACGGGGACGCGCCGACGACGTTCGTCGGCCGTCTGTCCCGCGAAACCGACAAGGCGATTCTCGTCGAGGATTCGGCGGCGACGCACGCGCTGATGCGCCTCGCGCACGGAATCCGCTCGCTCGAGCGGGGCCTCGAGAACACCGGGGCCGACGCGGACCGCCGCGAGGAGTTAGAACAGCGGCTGCAAGCGAAGTACCGACAGTTCGAGACTCGCGAGGGGGCCGTCGGACTCGCGGACGAGTGGGTACCCAAGAGTCAGATCAGGAGCACCATTCGACGGCGGGAGTGACCGGAACGGCGGCGTTTCGGCCTCCGGCTCGAGATCGCGGGGATCAGCAGACCGGCTTGGGGTTCGCGCCCATCGCTTCCATGTTCTCGACGTACTCGTCGTAGGCGGCCTCGATCGCGCCGTTAGCGGCCGCCTCGGCCTGCGCCCAGTCGTCGTCGCTCTCGCAGACGTCCTCGAGCAACTCCGTCGCGCGCTCGAGTTGCGCGTCCAGATCGCCGCCGAACTCCCGGAAGACGCTGGCGGTCTGGGGACTGGCGTCGCCGACGAAGAAGCCGACGACCTGATCCTTCGAGCGCTGGCTCGCGAGGATGCGCCCGACGAGCGCGCCGACGCGGTCGACGGTCGAGTCGAGGCCGCGCAGGTACTCGTGGAGCGCGGGCACGTTCTGGGGCTCGTACTCCTCGTCGCCCAGTTCCTCGAGGACGGTCTCGAAGTGACCCTGTTCCTCCTCGGCCGTCGTTTCGAAGGCCTCGCGCGCGGCGTCGTGGTCCTCGTCGTCGGCCCACCCGCTGAAGGTCTGCCAGGCGGCGTGCTCGGCGTCGGCGGTCGCCTCGAGGACGGGCTCGGTGTCGATATCGCCGCCGGTGTCGGCGTACAGCGACTTCGAGGAGCCGAGCCGGGAGAGTTCGGTCTGGTTCTCGTCCTGAACGGTCTCGACGAACGCGTCGGCGTCGGTCATGGACGGTCGTTCGGGAGGCCGGGAGTTAGGCCTATCGTCATCGGCAGTGGTTTGCGGTCTCGAGGTGGCGACTGGCTACCTATCCGTCGCCGTCTCGAGTACGCTCTACGTCGGCTGGCCGCGGACTGACGAGCCACCCGAGAACGAGGAGTACCGAACCGGCGAGGACGACCATCAGCAGCAGTTTTGCGACTGGTTGTAAGCCGCCGTATCCCTCGCCGATGCTGACGAACCCCGCGGCGAGGACGACGATCCCCACACAGAGCAGTTGGTTCGTCGCTTTGCGACTCGAGAGCCACGAGTCGTCGGTCATCACCTTGGAAATCCAACTCGAGGGCAGTAACGGTTCCGATCCGAGCGGGTCAGGGACGCTCGCGTCGCGTGAAACAGGGCGTCGACATCCCGGTACCGACGGTACCGAGAGCGACGGCTACGGACGTCGACTCGCATCAAAAATGAAACTGATCGCTTCGAACGACTACGCTGTCGTTAGTTACCCTTCTCGATCGGGGCGTTGACGAGGTTGCCCCACTCGGTCCAGGAGCCGTCGTAGTTGACGGTGTCCTCGTAGCCGAGCAGTTCGTGCAGGGCGAACCAGGCGACGGAGGAGCGCTCGCCGATGCGGCAGTAGGCGACGGTCGTCTCGTCGCCGTCGATGCCTTCCTCGGCGTAGAGTTCCTCGAGTTCCTCGGGGTCTTTGAACGTGCCGTCGTCGTTGGTCACGGCCGCCCAGGAGATGTTCTTCGCGCCGGGGATGTGGCCGCCGCGCTGGGCCGTTTCGTTGAGTCCCGGCGGGGCGAGCACTTCGCCGCTGTACTCCTCGGGCGAGCGAACGTCGACGAGCGGAACGCCGCGCTCGATCGCGTTCTCGACGTCTTCACGGTAGGCGCGGATGCTCTCGCGCGGGCCGGCGGCGTTGTACTCCGTCTCGGAGAAGTCCGGCTCCTCGTCCGTGGTCGGGTAGTCGTTCTCGAGCCAGTACTCGCGGCCGCCGTCCAGCAACTTCGCGTCGTCGTGGCCGTAGTACTTGAACTGCCAGTAGGCGTAGGCGGCGAACCAGTTGGAGTTGTCACCGTAGAGGACGACGGTGTCGTCCTCGCTGATGCCGTGACTGCCCAGCAGGTCCTCGAAGTCCTCCTTCTCGAGGATGTCGCGCTGGGTCTGGTCCTGGAGCTGCGTTTCCCAGTTGAACCCGATCGCGCCGGGTGCGTGCTCTTCCTCGTAGGCTTCCGTGTCGACGTCGACCTCCACGAGTCGGAGGTTCGAGTCGTCGTCCTGGAACTCGTCGAGGCGCTCCTCGACCCAATCGGCGTCCACGAGTACGTCTTTGGCGTAGTCGTCTGCCATAGGTGCATGAAGGGACCCAAGGGTCATAGTGGCTCACGAACCGGACAATTCGGACACCAGTCGATCGTTCAGGAAAGTATTGCTGGTACTCTGCGCGAACGGTCACCGCGGGTGCCGCGCCGCCGACCACTGACAGCGGTTTATACATAGGGCCGACATATGAGCGGTTGGGCTGGTGGAGGTCGGGCCCCTGAACCAGAAATTATTGCCGGAATCTCGGTACCGAGGGGAGACGTGCCGGGACCGATGGGTTGTGGGACCCACAGCGGCATCGTCAACGTAATGGACGAATCCGTCGTCGTCGCCCCCGACTGGCTCGCAGCGCGACTCGAGGCCGAAGACGAGGACCCGCAGGTACGTATCGTCGACGTCAGGGACGCCTGGGAGTACGACGGCATCGGGCACATTCCCGGCGCCGTTAACATTCCCTTCGACAGCTACCGCGACGAGTCCGACGTCGACCGCGGCACCCTGCCGGGCGCCGACGCCTTCGCCGAACTGCTCTCCGAGGCCGGTATCTCGC
This sequence comes from Halopiger aswanensis, assembly GCF_003610195.1. Lineage (NCBI taxonomy): Archaea > Methanobacteriati > Methanobacteriota > Halobacteria > Halobacteriales > Natrialbaceae > Halopiger > Halopiger aswanensis. The sequence goes on from NZ_RAPO01000003.1 coordinate 578,815, forward strand.
CCGACGACACCATCGTCGCCTACGACGATACCCACGGCGTCTTCGCCGCCCGGTTCGTGCTCACCGCGCTCGAGTACGGCCACGACGACGTGCGGCTGCTGGACGGCGACTACAGCGCCTGGAACCGCGAGTACGAGACCACGAGCGAGGTCCCCGACGTCGACCCGACCGACTACGAGCCCGACCCGCTCGAGGCCGCAGAGAGCCCGCTCGTCGACTACGAGGCGGTCGAAGCGGCCCTCGAGCGCGGCGCGCTGTTCGTCGACACCCGCGAGGACCAGGAGTTCGCGGACGCCCACCTTCCGGGCGCCGTACTGTTCGACTGGCGCGAGGTCATCGACGACGACACGCGGCGGCTCAAGCCCGCCGACGAACTCGAGGCGTTGCTGGAAGACCACGGGATCACGCGCGACCGCGAGATCGTCCTCTACTGTAACACGGCCCGGCGGATCAGCCACACCTACGTCGTCCTCACGGCGCTGGGCTACGACGATGTCGCCTTCTACGAGGGCAGCCTGACGGAGTGGCTGGAACGCGACGGCGAGGTCGAGACTGGCGCACCCGAGGCGTGAGGCGACCTCTCGATTTCGGAACTGCCACCCGATGACTCAAATAGGTCACCTTCGAATCGGACGGTACGAATGTCACGCGAAGGGCAGTCGATCGATCGCGCGGCCGACCCCGGTCGCGTCATCGATGCGCTAGAGGACGACGCCTGTTGCGACATCCTCGCCGTTCTCGAGGAGCCGATGACCGTCAAGGAGATCGCCGCGGAAGCCGAGGTGCCGCTCTCGACGACGTACAAGAAGGTCGACCGGCTGACCGACACGTCGCTCGTCGGCGAGGAGATCCAACTCCGGCCGGGCGGCCACCACCGCTCGCAGTACGTGGCCCGGTTCGAGCGGCTCGCCGTCGAGTTCGACGAGCACAGAAATTTGCAGGTCGAGATCGAGCGCCCGCCCGCGAAGTCGGAACGGGAACGCGAGTCCGGACTCTCCGAGCTGTGGTCGTCGGTTCGAGAGACTGCGGAGACCGTCCTCGAGGGCGGAACGGAAAGCCAGCGCTCGAGTCGAAGTGAGGAGTCGTCGACCGCGGACTAAATCGTCGTCACTCGCGGTTGGCGTTCGAATACCGAAGGAAAGGGGAACGGAAAACGCGACTCATCCGAGGATGTAGTCGAGTTTCGGGTACTTCTCGAGCAGCGGTTGGCCGTCGATTTCGTACCGTTCGATGAGCGCGTCGAGCCCGAGGATCCGGCCGGCGCCGAAGGCGGCGACGGCGAGGAAGACGAGCAGGTACGCGAAGTCGCCGTTGATGAGGCCGTGTTCGACGCTCCAGTTCGCGAAGTAGAACATGAACATCATCATCGCGCCGAAGAAGGCCGCGAGGCGGACCAGCGCGCCGACGAGCAGGCCCAGGCCGATCGCGACCTGTCCGAACGGGACGGCGACGTTCACGAACTCGACGAACCAGGGTGTCGTTCCCATCCAGGTAAACAGGCCGGCCAGCGGCGAGGCCTGGTTGACGCCGTAGAGGAGGAACCCCTCGGCGCTAAACGGCTCCGCGGCCAGGAGTTTGCCGAGGCCGGCGTAGAGGAACGCGTAGCCCATCATGAGCCGCAGCGCGAGGACGAACCACGCGCTCAGGCTGTGAGCCTTCCCGCGGACCGTCATGCCGCCGACCTTGCTCTCGAATACGTTCGCACCGACAGTCATCTTCTCAGTTGCCATTATATCTTCACCTACTCCTATAGAGGGCGGAAGATACTATATAAATAGACGGCAATTCTCCGGAGGCGAGAATGTGCTCTCGTCGGCCGTAGAATCCACACGACCGCGAATCTGGAAAATCGGCCAGAGGGCGTTTGCTTATAAATGTGGGGGGGGGGGATGGCGTAGACGATCCGAGAGGGAACGGTCTCCGATCCGTCTCTCGAGCGCCCGTCAGTCCTCGAGCGTTCGCATCGGTTCGCGTCCGTGTCGCCGGGGACGCCGGAGGCACCGCTGCTGAGGGGCAGCCTCGAGACCGACGGACTGCCGGAAGCAGAAGAGTAAACCGCCCCTCTCGAGAAGCCCGACGCGATGCCACGCGACGATTTCCCGCAGATCGGTCTCGGTACGTACTCGGACGACAACCGCGAGCAGTGGACCGAGAACGTCCGGACCGCCCTCGAGGTCGGCTACCGCCACGTCGACACCGCGCAGGTGTACGAGAACGAGGCGTACGTCGGCGAGGGGATCGAACGGGCCGACGTCGACCGCGATGACATCTTCCTCTCGACGAAGACCGTCCACCACGACGTCCCGCCCGGACCCGAGCAGGTCCCCGAGGCCATCGACGGCTGCCTCGAGCGCCTCGGCGTCGACGCCGTCGATCTACTGTACGTCCACTGGCCGTCCGGGATCTACGAGCACGAGGAGATCCTGCCCTACTACGACGAGGCCTACGAGGCAGGCACGACGCGCAACGTCGGGCTCTCGAACTTCACGCCGGAACTGCTCGACGAGGCCCTCGAGGTGCTCGACGCGCCGCTGTTCGCCCATCAGGCCGAGATGCACCCGCTGCTTCCCCAGGACGACCTGGTCGCGCACGCGCAGGAACACGACTACTGGTTCGTCGCCTACTCGCCGCTGGCCCAGGGCGCGGTGTTCGACGTCCCCGAAATTCGGGAGGTCGCCGAGAAGCACGACGCGACGCCGGCCCAGGTCTCGCTGGCCTGGCTGCTCGATCACGATAACGTCGCCGTCATCCCCAAGGCCAGCAGCCGCGAGCACCTCGAGGGGAACCTCGCCGCCGCCGACCTCGAGTTGGACGCGGAGGACCGCGAGTTGATCGACTCGATCGACCGGCGGGAGCGCCAGATCGATCCGGATCACGGTCCCTGGAACTGGTAACCCGATTTCGCTGCCCCTCGAGTCCTCGAGGTACTATTCCTCACCCGACCCGCGACCGCTCGGCGCGACGTCCCGCCAGTCCGGCGCCGTCGAGAACTCGCTCGAGGACAGGTCGTCGAACGCCGTATAGATCGCTTCGGATAGCGCCGGGTGGACGTGCACCGGCTCGGCGACGTCGTCGACGGTACCGTCGCCGCGGTCCATCGCGACGACGACCTCCTGGATCAGCGTCGAGGCCTGCGGCCCGACGACGTGACAGCCGAGAATCTCGCCGTCCGGCGCCGCCAGCACCTTCACGAACCCGTCGTCGGCCCCGAGGATCAGTCCCAGCGGCGCGGCGTCGAACGGGACCGTCGTCGCCTCGTAGTCGCGGCCTTCGTCCTCGAGTTTACTTTCCGTTCGCCCGACGCTGGCGACCTGCGGGCTGGTGAAGATCGCGTGGGGCATCGCGCCGTAGTCGACCTCCCGGCCAGCACCGTCGAGGACGTTCGCCATCACGATCTCCGCCTCGTAGTCGGCCGCGTGCTTGAACGGCTGCTCGCCGACGATGTCGCCCAACGCCCAGATTCCCTCGGCGGTCGTCTCGAGGCGCGCGTCGGTCTCGACGTACCCCTTGTCGTCGGTTTCGACGTCGGTCTCCTCGAGCGCGAGCGTGTCTGTGTTTGGGCGGCGCCCGGTCGCGAGGAGGAGGTCGTCGGCCTCGATTTCGACGGCGTCGCCGTCGCTACCGTTGCCGCTATCGTCGTCGCTGGGTTCCGCCGTGATCGTAACGCCACCGTCCCCGTTCTGCGAGACTTCCGCCGCCTCGTAGCCGGTGTAGAGTTCGCAGTAGTCCGCGAGCGAGTCGGTAACGACGGCGCTCGCGTCGTCGTCCTCGCCCGGAATCAACTGCTCGCTGCGCCCGATCATCGAGACGTCGGTGCCGACGGCGCCGAAGAAGTAGCCCAGTTCCGCGCCGATGTACCCCCCGCCGACGATCGCGAGTTCGTTCGGCCGCTCCTCGAGGTAGAGCGCGTCGTCGCTGGTGCGGAAGTCGACGTCCTCGAGGCCGTCGATCGGCGGCACCATGGGCCGCGAGCCGACGGCAAGGATGATCGCGTCGCCGGTGATTTCGCTGCCCTCGCCGCTATCGCCGGTCGGTTCAACGGCAATCGTCCGCTCATCGACGAAGTGCCCCTCGCCGCGGTAGAGCGCGACGTTCTCGTTCTCCTCGAGCGACCGGTCCTGTCGTGCAGCCTTCTCGTAGACGGTGTCGTGGATCGCGTCCGTGATCTCGCCGTACGCGACGTCCTTCAGGTCGGCCGCGACCCCGAACTCGCCGGCGCGTCGCACCTCGTCCGCGAGGTCGGCGCGGTGGAGCAGCGCCTTCGAAGGGACACAGCCCCGGGTGATGCAGGCCCCGCCTAGCGGTCCGGGCTCGATTACGGCCGCCTCGAGGCCCCGGTCGGCCGCCGCGGTCGCGACTTGACTGCCGGACCCGCCGCCGATCACGACGGTATCGTACTCGTCCCTGTCTTGGTCCATGAACTGGTTCCACCACGGACGGACGCGTAAAACCGAGACCTGCTCCCGAATGGCCTCCGATGGCCCCCGTTTCGACTCGACGATTCGAGTCGCGGTTCGGACTCGCTACGACGGACGTCCCTCGAAGCCGGCGGGAACGACCCGACCGACGCCTCGAGCGACGAGACTCGAGACGAGCGAGCACAGCGCGTACCAGGCCATCCACGCCTGTACCGGCCCGACGATCCGCGCGGTCCAGACGATATCGCCGAGCACGGGCGCGACGGTCACCAGCGGCGCGGTCGCGTGGGCCGGCGCCGTCACCAGCCACGAGAGGTAGAGAAAGACCGGGACGGTCAGCACCATCGTCCACGCCAGCACCTTCAGGTGGTCGGTCAACAGCAGCGCCTGCCGCCCGACGAGGTCGCGGCGCTGGTCGGCGAGTCGCTCTACCGTCGTCTCGTCCCCGCGCGCTCGAGCGGCGGCCAGCCGCTCCCGAAGTTCCCGCGTCCGATGCCTGAACGCGCCCGTGTCCGGCCGCTCGAGGCGGCGGCGGACGAGCGTCGTCGCCAACGTGGTCGCGACCGCCAGCGCGAGGACGACGACCGGAAACGGTAACGCGGCCGCGAGCGGTCCGATCGCGAGATCGAGAGCCGCCGCGACGCCGTCGCGAATCGCCGACACCTGATAGCCGGCGACCAGCGAGAGCGCGCCGATGCCGGCGGCGACGTCGCGCCGCGACCATCCCTCGGGTTCGGGCGGGTCGAACTCGCGGCCGTCGAGCGTTTCCCTGACCGCCGTCGGGTCGTTCAAGACGAACCGATCCTCGCCGTCGACGGGAACGAGGACGCCCTGCTCGAGCATCGCGCCCCAGTGTTCGCGGTCGATGTCGTCGCGGACGTCCGTCCGCGCGACGGTACCGTCGCTCTCCTCCGCAGTACGGAGGACCGTCGCCAGCGCCGCCGCGCCCTCGTCGTCGGCCGCGACGTGCGTTCCGGATGCTGTCATCCTCGAGGAGTTCGACGGCGACGGGTATCGACAGTGGGCTCGCGTTTCCGACGGCGACACGGCTACCGAAGGTTTAGGAGGCCGGTGCGGGCGGTGCCGAAACGGTGTTGCTCTGCGGGTCCGCGGACGGATACTCGAGAATCGACGCGCCGCGGGGTTACTCGTCGCCCCGCTGGACGGTCAGGACGGGGACCGGCGCGCTGCGCAGGAGTTGCTCGGTGAAACTGCCGAGCAGGTGCCGATCGAGGCCGGTGTGGCCGTGGGTCCCCATCGCGATGAGGTCGACGGCCTCGGCGTCGGCGTGGGTCCTGATTTCGTGGGGGACGGAGCCGCTCGAGACCGTCGTCGTGATCGACGCCTCCTCGAGCCCCGTCTCCGTCGCGGCCGCCGTCGCGGCCTCGAGGATCGCAGTGGCGTTTTCCTCGAGTTCGGCAGCGACCTCGTCTGAAACCGGCTCCTCCACTTCCGGCAGTTCGTCGATCACGTACAGCAACTGCAGCGTCGCGCCGGTGTGGGCCGCGACCTGCGCGGCGAATCGAACCGCCGCCGTCCCGTGGTCGCTGCCGTCGGTCGGAACGAGAATCGCCTCGTAGGGATACGATCGGGTGACGCCCTCGGCCGCCCGAACCGACAGGACGGGCGTCTCGGTGACGTTGATCACGTAGTCCGTCGTCGTGCCGAGCACGTACTCGCCGATCCCGTGACAGCCGTGGGCGCCCATCACGACGAGATCGGCGTCGGCCGCGGCCGCGACGATTTCCTCCCGCGGTTCGCCCCGCCGAACGTCGGTGACGACGTCGATCCCGCGCTCTTCGGCCCGCTCGCGCGCGTTTGCGATGATTTCGTCGCCTTCCGCCTCGAGCGCGTCGGCGACGCCGCTGCCGAGTCGGGCGAGGCTCGGCATCGCCGTGTCCGCGACGTGGAGCACGCGGAGGGTCGCGCCCATGTCCGCGGCGATCTCGAGGGCGTGGTCGAACGCGGCCGTCGCGGCGTCGCTCCCGTCCACGGGGACGAGAATATCGTCAACGGTCATACACACCCGTGTCGTTCGCTCGGGTGGGGTTTACATCTACGGGCGGCGGGTGCCGCGTCGTCGCAGCGTCCGCGCCCCCGCGGCGGTCAGAGCCAGTTGTCGCCCGTCGTGTCCTCCTGCGCGTCGCGGTAGGAGCCAACCGCCTCCGCGAGGTTCGCGACGGCCGCGCGCTCGCTCTGGCCCTGGCTCGAGACGCCGGTGATCTCGTCCTCGGCGATGTGGAGCCCGTTTTCGTCGACCCAGGTCGTCACGTCCGCGTCCACGAGGGCGTCGTACTCGTTCGGGTCGACCGATTCGGCGTCGTCCGCGTCGACCTCGTCTCCGTCCGTCATACCCGTCACTTCTCGCCGCGCGAGTGAAATACGCATCGCCAGCGGTCGGCCGCGCGGGCCGTCTCGTCTCGAGTCCGAGCCGCCGGTTCCGCAACGGTAACGCCGACGACCGCCTCGAACCCTTATCACCCTCGTCGTGGTCCGTCCCGTATGTCGTTCGATCCCGACCGCGTCACGACGATCACCTTCGACTCGTACGGCACCCTGGTCGACGTCGAGGCAGCCACCGCCGCGCTGGCCGACGTCGTCGACGATCCCGACGCCGTCTCCCGGCGCTGGCGAACCCGATCGCTGGCTTACGCCTTCGTCGCCAACCAGATCGACGCCTACCAGCCCTTCTACGAGATCAACCGCGACGCGCTCCAGTACGCGCTGGACGCCCACGACGCGGCCGTCACGGCGGACGAGCGCGACGAGGTCCTCGCGGTCTACCACGAACTCGAGGTCTTCGACGACGTCCGCGACGGCCTCGAGGGGCTCGTCGATGCGGGCTACGATTGCTACGTCCTCTCGAACGGCAATCCCGAGATGCTCGAGTCGATGGTCGAACACGCCGACATCGAAGAGTTACTCGAGGACACCATCAGCGCCGACGAGGTCGAGACCTTCAAACCCGACAGCGAGATCTACCGTCACGCCGCGGCCCGAACCGGGACGCCGATCGACGAGATCGCCCACGTGGCGGCCGGTTGGTACGACGTCCGCGGTGCGAACCACGCCGGCATGCAGAGCGTCTGGGTCGACCGGAAAGGCAAGCCGTGGGGGCCGTTCGACGGCGAGCCGGATCTGACGATCGAAACGTTCGACGAACTGGTCGAGACGCTCGCGTGAGGTCGCGCGGCGACGGTTGTGTCGTCCTGCTCCGCCAGATCCCTCGTTACTCGATCCCGATGATCGGCTGGGGCTCGTAGGGCTCCTCGAGGTACTCGACGTCCGACTCCGAGAGGTCGATCTCGAGGGCCTCGACCGCGTCCTCCAGGTGCTCGACGCTGGTCGTGCCGACGATCGGCGCGTCGACGTACTCGTTCTGGAACTGCCAGGCGAGCGCGATCTGGGCCATCGTGACGCCCTTCTCGTCGGCCAGTTCCTGCACCCGCTCGTTGATCTCGCGGCCGCCGCCGCGCTCGTACTCCGGCGCGGGGTTGTGGAAGTTGTCCGGATCGCCGCGTTCGGTCGCCTCGAGGTCCTCGACCGGGCGGGCGAGGTAGCCCTGCCCGAGCGGTCCCCACGGGATGACGGCGATATCGTTCGCGTCACAGAGGGGGAGCATCTCGCGTTCCTCCTCGCGGTAGGCCAGGTGGTAGTGGTTCTGCATCGTCTCGAAGGAAACGAGGTGCTCGCGTTCGCTCGTCCGGAGGCGCTCGGCCAACTGGTGGGCGTACATCGAACTCGTGCCGACGTGTCGGACTTTCCCGCGCCGGACCGCGTCGTCCAGCGCGCGGAGCGTGGTTTCGGGCGGCGTGTTCGGATCGACCCGGTGGGTCTGGTAGAGGTCGATGGTGTCCATGCCGAGTCGATCGAGCGAGGCCTCGAGTTCCTGTTCGATGGTCTTTCTCGAGAGGCCCGCCGCGTTCGGGTGCTCGTCGCCCGAAGGGAACCGGACCTTCGTCGCGACGACCATCTCGTCGCGGTCGTAGTCGGCGAGCACGTCGCCCAGGATTTCCTCGCTCTCGCCGTCGGAGTAGGCGTTCGCCGTATCGAAGAAGTTGATGCCGAGGTCGATCGCGCGCTCGATGAGCTCGCGGCTCTCCTCGCGGTCGAGCATCCACGGTTCCTCGCTGCCGAAGCTCATACAGCCCAGACAGAGCTCGCTCACTTCCATCCCGGTCGAGCCGAGGGTGGTGTATTCCATACCGATCGATTGTGATGGTCGCGCACTTACAGTCCCGTGAATCGGCGATATCCACCCCTTCGTTCGCGCCGGTGCGGCCGATATCGCCGCGATTTCGGGCCGCGAACCGAGATCCGGGGTAGAAAAAACCTTTAACGCCGTCGTCCCGTAGAACGAGCAAATGGTACTCGACGATCTCGGGAGTTCTCTGCGGGGCACCCTCGACAAACTCCGCGGGAAGTCACGAATCAGCGAGGAGGACGTCGAGGAGATCGTCAAGGAGATCCAGCGCTCGTTGATCTCCGCCGACGTCGACATCTCGCTCGTACAGGAACTCTCCGGCAACATCAAGGAACGCGCCTTAGAGGAGGAGCCGCCCGCCGGCACGCCCGCGCGGGACTTCGTCCTCCGTATCGTTTACGAGGAACTGGTCGATCTCATCGGCGACTCCACGGAACTCCCGCTCGAGGAACAGACCATCCTGCTGGCGGGGCTGCAGGGGTCCGGTAAGACCACGTCCGCCGCGAAGATGGCCTGGTGGTTCTCGACGAAGGGGCTGCGCCCGGCGGTCATCCAGACCGACACCTTCCGGCCCGGCGCCTACGAACAGGCCGAGGAGATGACCGAGCGCGCGGAGGTCGACTTCTACGGCAACCCCGACAACGACGACCCCGTCGAAATCGCCCGCAACGGGCTCGAGGCAACCAGCGAAGCCGACGTCCACATCGTGGACACCGCCGGTCGCCACGCCTTGGAGGACGACCTGATCGACGAGATCGAGCAGATCGAGGGCGTCGTCGAGCCCGACACGTCGCTGCTCGTGTTAGACGCCGCGATCGGTCAAGGGGCGAAGGATCAGGCCCAGCAGTTCGACGAGTCGATCGGCATCGACGGCGTCGTCATCACGAAGTTAGACGGTACGGCGAAGGGTGGTGGCGCGCTGACCGCGGTCGATCAGACCGACTCGTCGATCGCCTTCCTCGGGACCGGCGAGGAAGTCCAGGACATCGAGCGCTTCGAGCCCGACGGCTTCATCTCGCGGCTGCTCGGGATGGGCGACCTCTCCCAGTTGGCCGAGCGCGTCGAGCGCGCGATGGAGCAGACCGAGATCGAAGAGGACGACTGGGACCCCGAGGACATGCTCCAGGGCCAGTTCACCCTGAACGACATGCAAAAGCAGATGGAGGCCATGAACAACATGGGCCCGCTCGATCAGGTGATGGACATGATCCCCGGCTTCGGCGGCGGGATCAAGGACCAGCTCCCCGACGACGCGATGGACGTCACCCAGGAGCGGATGCGGACGTTCTCGGTCATCATGGACTCGATGACCGAGGCCGAGAAGGAGTACCCGAAGGCCATCGGCGCCAGCCAGATCGAACGCATCGCCAAGGGCTCCGGAACGAGCGAGGAACAGGTCCGGGAACTGCTCCAACAGTACAAGATGATGGAGAAGACGATCAAGCAGTTCCAGGGCATGGGCTCCGAGCAGGAGATGCAGCGCATGATGAAGCAGATGCAACAGCAGGGCGGCGGCGGTGGCGGCGGTGGCATGGGCGGCATGGGGCCGTTCGGATAAGTCGCCGCTCGAGTTGCGATTCGGCTATTCTATCTCGCTCGTTCGTCCCTTCTTGAGTCTGCATCGCTTGCAATTCGACCCGTACCAGCGAATAGTCCTCGAGCCACCGCCTCACCCGCCGAACGGTTCGTTTCGGTGACAGTCCGGTCGCCATATTAAAGAACGGCTAGACCTAGCCTCGAGTATCATGGCGACGAACCGGCGACAGTATCTGGCCCGCACCGGCGCCGCGCTGGGCACGGCCGCGCTTGCAGGATGTCTCGATGTCCTCGGCGGCGAGGACGGGACCGACGTCGAGGTCGAGGATCGAACCGGCCCCCGGGAACTCGACCGGGCGGTCGGACAGTTGAACCGGGCCGCGCTCGCGTTGAACGTCGACGAGGAAGCTCTCGAGAACCCCGAGGCGGTCGACTTCGACGGGTCCGAGCCCCAAGACCACATCGAGCGGGCTCGCGACCACCTTTCGACCGCCGAATCGGAACTGGACGGCCGCGAGGACGATTTCGAGGCGCTGCGGACCTACGCGAGCGTCCTCGAGACGCTGACCGACGTCACCGCGACGGTCGCCGACGACGCGCTCGTCGAGGACGTCGAACAGGTCAATAGCGCGCTCGAGAGCGACGACAGCGCGGATCTCGACGAGGCGGTGACGACCGTCGAGGACCGGCGGGCGACGCTCGAGTCGGCCCAGTCGGAGTTCGACGCCGCCACGTCCGATCTGATGTCGCTCGACGCCGCTCGTCTCGAGGAACTGGCCGTGATCGACCGGGCGGAGATCGAATCCGGCGCGTCGATACTCGGCGACGTCCTCGACTCCCAGGTCACGCTGGCCACGGGGTACGAGACGCTGCTGGGCGGCTACGAGTACCTCGACCAAGGGCGGACCAAGGCAGACAACGGGAATCACGAGGACGCCGAGATGGCGTTTACCGCGGCGAAACAGGAGTTCGCGACCGCCGCCGAGACGCTCTCGAGCGGCAAGGAGGACGCCCCCGAGGGGTTGGTCGAGTACTTCGCGACGGCGCTGTGTCAGAGCGGCCACCTCGAGTCCGCGGCGGGGAGCTTCGCCGATGCCTCGGCTGCGGCGGCCGAGCGGGACGTCGTCGCCGCACGCCAGCACCGCGACGAGGCCGAGGCCTCGCTGGAGGATGCTCGCGCCTGCGCAGATTGAGGTCGCAAGAACTGCAGCGCAGTACACCTGAGCCGCGACCGCGGCGACTGCGATACTCGAGCCCTCGCCGCGTTTGGTCGTCGTCCGTCGACTCGATCGGCGGATCGGAGAACTACAGCAGGCGGGTCGTTCAGCCCGTAACCGGTTCGCCGTCTTCCGTCGGCGGCGCGATCTGATTGATGTACTCTTCGACGGACGGCTCCTCGACGCGAACGCGGACGTTGATCTCGCCGAGTTCGTCCGGTTCGCCGACCGAGAAGTTGATCCGATCCATAAAGGCGGCCTGCTTCTTGAGCGCGAAGGAGAACGTGTCACCCTCGCGGTTCGCGAAGAACTCGCCGCGGGCGGTATCGAGGATCTCTTGGCGATGGAGCAGGTCCGAGAAGTGGTCCATCGAGTGGGCCTCGGCCCTGATCTCGCCGAACTCCTCCTCGAGGTCGGCGTTGGGGAAGATGTTGGCGACGGCGTCGGCGACGCGGCTCGTGACTTCGGTGTCGTAGATCGGTGCCGTGATCTCGACGTCGACGCGGTAGATGTCGGTCATGGGTCTGCTTCCGCTTCGGTTCGGTTGGTACTTTCGTCGTCGGTTTCGGTTCCGGTATCGGTATCGCTATCGCTATCGGCGGCGCCGTCGCCCTCGAGCGCTTCGGGCCCCTCGCGGATGATCGTCTGCATCCGCTCGTGGAACGCCTCGAGCGAGTCGGTGTTCTCGACGACGACGTCGGCTTCGTCCATCGCGTCGTCCATCCCGAAGCCGCGCTCGCGCTCGTCGCGGGCGGTTAAGGGCTCGCCGCCCTCGTTCTCGCCGGCATCGCGGCCGCGGGCGTCGATCCGCTCGGCGCGGACCTCGAAGGGGGCCTCGATGCTGACGAGGATGAAATCGTCGCCGAAGCGCTCCTCGAAGACGTCGACCTCGGTGTCCGATCGGATGCCGTCCACGAGGACGGTGTCGTGGTCCTCGAGGCGGTTCTCGATCATCGGGAGCGAGCGCTCGGCGATGGCCGCCGGGCCGTTCTCGTCGCGCAGGGCCTGCGCGACCTTTCCGTGGTCTTTCGTCGGGTCGAGTCCGCGGTCGGCGGTCTCCTGGCGGACGACGTCGCCCATCGTCACCACCGGGATTCCGTCCTCGCGTGCGACGGTGGCGGCTTCGCCCTTGCCGCTGCCGGGCAGTCCCACCGTTCCGATGACGTGCATCGAGTCCGAATAGCAGCGTTGCCCGCTTAAGGACTGTGTCTCCGACTCGTCACAGGCAGGTCCCGACTCGAGAACGACGGTGTTCGACGAGAATAGCTTGGGCGCCCCTTTTTTCCACCCGCGGTGGATGGTCGGAGTGGCGACTCGAGAGGGCAGCGATCGTCGCGCTCGAGTGACTGTGTCGCTCCCGTCGCGGCGGCTGCGTCGATCGTCCGTCGTGTCGAATAGTAATGTTCAATCTGACAACATCACAACGTATCGACACTGGTCGATTGCCATGGTCATGCGAATCCGGCTGGATGGGGACAGTGACGACTCCGACGACGCCGACGACCGGACGATCAGGGAGTGGATACGAAACCCCTCGGATGTGGGTGGCGTGTTCGTCAGAGCCGCGATCGGGTCCATCGTGGCGACCTTTTTGTCCGTTCTCGGGCTCGTCGGCCAACTGCTCCTCGCTGCCGACGAGCCGCTCGTCGACGAACCGCACCTGGAAGAGCCGCTCACGGGATGGGTGTAGCTCGTCTCGCAGACCGCTGCGGGGGTCTCGGTGCTGGGATACGCCGTCTGGTCGGTGTGGAAGCAACGGCAGCTACGCTCCCGGAGCGAGTCGTCGCTGTTACGGGCGCTTCGACCCGCGGACGGACACAGCAGCGACCCCGACGCGTACGAAACCCAGGTCAAAAACACCGTCTTTGCGCTTTTCCTCGCGGTCATCCTCGGCGCGCTTCCGTTCCAGATCATCACCCACGCGCTCCTGTCTTAGCGGCTGGCCGCCTCCCAGCACAGCGGCGAGCCCGACTCGCCTCGAGCCCCGTCCTCTTTTGGACTCGAGGTGGACGCCTCCCGTATGCGGCTGTCGACGAAAGTGATCCTCGCGGCCCTCCTCTTGATCGCGATCCCGATTCCCGTCCTGCCGCCGCTGGTGGGAACCACGATCGGCGTGGTCCTGCTGTTGCTCGGGCTGTTCCTGCGATTCCTCGGAGTGTAATCGCAGGAATAGCGTCGGTGGTGAGACGCAGGTGCTCGAGCCGGCCCCTTCGAAACCGCTATCCGTCGGTCGCGTCCCGGTCGGGGTATGACACAGCGACCGCTGTTGGTTCGTGCGCTCTGGTTCGTCTTCGTCGGCTGGTGGGCGACGCCGATCGTGGTCACCATCGCGTGGGCCCTGCACGTGACCGTGATCCTCGCACCCCTCGGCATCATGCTGATCAACCTCGTGCCGGCGGTCCTGACGGTACAGGAACCGCGCTCGCGGCTGGACCCGGAGCAGGCCCGCGGGCAGCACCCGCTGATCGTCCGGGTGCTGTACTTCGTGCTGGTGGGCTGGTGGCTGAGTTTCTTCTAGGCGAATCTGGCGGTGCTGTGCGCGCTGACGATCGTCGGCCTGCCGGTTGCCATCTGGCTGGCGAACCGACTGCCCTCCGTCACGTCGCTGTACCGTGTGCACGGATAGCGTTGACCGGCGAATCCACACTGTTTATGCCGGTCGATCCGTCATATGTGCTCGAGGGCACGTAGCTCAGTCTGGATAAGAGCGTCGGACTTCTATCCTCGTCGCGTCTGCGATGGGGGAAGACATCCGACGGTCGTGGGTTCAAATCCCATCGTGCCCGTGATTCTGCGACGAACGGACGTGAGGAGCGAATCACGAACGGAGATGGGTTGAAGTAGACGGCGGCGAGCGAACGCGAGCCGACGGCGTGGTTCAAATCCCATCGTGCCCGTCCGAAAACTATCGTTTTAGAACTTCTCTCAAGAAGTCCACTCGAAAGGTACTATCGTCCGTATTCGCGATATTCCAAATCAGAACGCCGCGCCTCGAGCAGCTATCCGAGTCTTGGCGGGCCGTGGGCTGTCTACATTCATAATCCACCCTGAAGCGCCATGATTACGACCGTCAGGAATACCATCGGGAATGGCCACGCGACGATCGCCGCCAGCTCGTACCGGCCGTGACTTATGTCCCACGAGATCGCGAAGACCGCAGCGAGCAGTGCCACCGAGATATCCGCGCCCCGATGGTCCAGATTGCTCCCGTCAGGTTGTAGCCCCCGAATACGTCGATACTGATCGTGAACACGCCAAAGATCAGCGACGCGAAGAACGGCAGGAAGATCAGCGCCGCTACGTCGATCAGGTCGATTTCATTCTGTCCGCTCGGTCTCATCGAACCGATGTTCACTCGAGTTGCCATAGTGCGACGGCGAGCGGTCGCACCCGCCCCTACGAAAACCTCAGCAAAACCGTGGCACAACCTTGGTATCGCAGATAGTCACCACCATTTGTACCAAAGCGGGTTGCCGCCGCTGCTATGGCGCTGAATAAACTCTGCCAGTTGGACCAGAACTAACTCGGTGTGACGCTCCCGAAAGACGATCTCCGTGTCGAGGGGTTGGTGAACGAAGACGGCGAACTCGAGGAAGAGCTTCACATTCATATCCGGCATGTGGACGACGGCAAGTAGCAACTCGAACTCGTCAAGGCGATCGATATGTGATCGAAACGGATGAAATGTATTTTAGAACGGATTATATACTATGATCTGATGGAAACAGTGCTCCTGTTATTCTAGACAAGACCAGCTAAGTAGCCGCATATGCGATACAACGCCCAAAAAATCAGTGGTTATTTGCTTAGAAGTCCCACTCAGCAGAGCCAATAACGGTCTCAGCGTTACCGTCAACAGCAACGATGTTCACTTCACCAGAATCCAGAAGATGGCCAGTCGAGGTACTGTTCCCAATCGTCACAGTACTCCCGACGCCACTAAAGCTAAGTTCTGTTTCTCCATTACTAACGTCGGGGTGGCTGTCATCAAGCCCAGTGCCATTACGAATGTAGAACTCCTCAGCATTCCCTTCCTGTTCAAGGGTGAACGTTACTTCTCCGTCAGTGTTACTGACATCAGTATCAACAGCAGCGTTCACGGAACCTTCGCCCATGCTGTCACCCATATCTAGGACGAATGTCGCGATCACGGCAGCCAGAATCACAGTAATAGCCACCATGAGGATGACGCCGATAACGGGCGATACGGCGCGTTGTTCTTCCGATCCGACCAGTTTGTCACGCATTAGTTTCAGATCCATGTATTCTCATGCGCCGTGAACGGTCGGAAGGATTATACACAGTGGTAAGGTACCACCGACTGCACGGGGGGATTGGACACACATCCCGTTGCACCCTTCCTTGCCGCTCCGATTTGGCGCTGATAACTACCAGTGGAAGCGGGGTATATATAATTTCCCGATAGTGTATTCGATCGAACGAAAAGACGGTCATATACGCTTTCAGGTCTGATAATTAGGCGCCTGTAGAACATCTACAGCACCGGCTTGAAGCAACGCCGTCTTGTGATTTCGGTTCTATCCCTCGAGTCAGTAGTTACTTGATACGTCTTTCGTGACGGAATTGTATGACTGTGGATGGCCCACTACCGACCGAGCGTGGCTTCGCGCGCACCTACGGCGGCGGCTACTACGAGGACGCGGCGTCGGTCGTTGAGCAGTGCTACGACGTGCTCGCGTACGCACGCAAGCACGACGCAGGCTCGGCGGCAACCGCATCGGCTCTGGACCTGCCCCGGTCGCGGCTGCGGACGTGGATCGACGACAGTGGGGTACCCGATCCGGTTCATGCGGTCGAAACGGCGCGAGACTCAGGTGGCTCGAGTACGAATTTGATAACCCGGAGTTCGTTGGCCCGAACGCTCTCATCGCGAACGTCTTCTCCCGCAGATCGATCGCCGAAGAGGACTACCGACCGTGTACGCGATCAATCACCGTGGTGAAGATAGCCACGTCTTCGACGCTCTCGAGTTGGCCGGGGTCGAGTACCAGGTCGTCGATGATCGCGACGGCCGAGCAAACGAAGTTCGACCGGCGGAGGCCGTGCCAGTATACCTCGAGGTCGCTCCGACTAGCGTTCGCGAGACGTTTGTGTACGCATATTTGGAAATGGAATCGCTACAACTGCTATTCTCGGAGTTACACATTGGCAAAAACAGCGCGGATGCCACTGATTCCGGCAGCCCCAATCGTTTCAAGCCGACTCCCCAAACGCCTCGAGCCACCAGCACCTGTATGGACGACACCGCAACCAACCCCGCCGCGACCGTCCCCGAGGTCGACAGCTTCGCGGAACAGGCCCGCCGGCGCGCCGAAACCGAACGGGAGGCCGTCGGGTGGGCGATCGACGAACTCGAGACCCTCATCGACGCCCGCGGCGTCGACCTCGAGCCGTTGCTCGAGTACGCTCGGCGCAGCCGCGAGAGCCTGCCGGATCGCTACCGGCGGGCCTACGAAGCGATGGCGGACGTGTTCGACGTCGACGCGCCGGTCTACGAGGTCTACGTCTTCGCGTACTCGGAACTGTGCGAGGAACTGGCCGAGGGCCCCGAACCCTGCTCGGAGAAGAACCCGAAGGGGTGTACGAACGCGCTCGTGGCCGAGTCGTCGGTCGCCGACGGAGCCGACGCCGCCGGCCCGCTGGTGTTCAAGAACCGCGACATCGCGGGGCGGGGCCTGCGCCCGAAGTCAATCGTCGAACAGCCGCCGATCGACGACTATCACGGCATCCTGACGATCGATACCTGCGGTACGATTTCGATGTTTAAAGGGGTCAACGATCAGGGACTGGTCGCCGCAAATACCTACATCGACAGCGAGTCCGCCGACGTCGACCCCGAGGATCAACTGCGCAACGGTACCGTCATCCGGACGCTCTTGGAGGAGTGTGCGACCGTCGACGCAGCCCGCGCAAAACTCGAGTCCCACCCCACGAAACACCTGATGGGCCAGACGCTGTTTCTCGCCGACGAGACCGATGCCGTCTTGCTCGAGGTCGACCCCGCTGCCGAGCGGATCGCGGCCGACGAGGGGCCGATCGCCACCCGAACGAACCACTTCGTCATCGCCGAGTCGACCGAGGCCAGGAGTTCCACGAAGCGACGCCGTCGCGCCCTCGAGTTGCTCGATGACCTCGAACCGCTCACCCGCGAGGACCTCTGGACGATCGCCCGCGACCACGAGCACGGCCCCGGCGACAACTCGATCTGTCGTCACCCCGAACCCGAGGCCGGCGAGTACGCGATGGGCCAACTCACCACCGCCAGCACGGCTGTCTTCGAGGGCGGTACGCCGACGATCGAGGTCGCGATGGGCAACCCCTGCGAGGGCGAGCGGCTGCGGTACTCGTTCGGCGACGCGGTGCCGGCCGACCTGCGGACGGGCCGGCGCTGGCTCGAGGGGATGAGCTAACGACTCCGGTGAATCGTCTGACAAAAGTCGCTCCTCCGTAGCCAGCGGTGCCCGGATCCGAACGGCTTCAGGCGCGAACGCGGCGCCGCTCGAGATCGGCCTCGAGACGCCGCGCGGCCGCGAGTCGCAGACGCTTGGCGCGCCGTTCGGTAAGCTGGCCGTCGGGAAGCTGCGTCGTCAGCGGCTCGTACTTCGACGGCGTGAAGCCGAGCCTGCGGAGGTACGCTTGCACGTTCGCGTCCTCGAGGCCGTCGTAGATCGCGGCGTCGGTAACCTCCTCGACGGTGTCGAACGCGGGGAGCGGGACGCCGTCGGCGTCCGGATCGCCGCTCGTTTGGGCGCCGGCGCGATCGGGATCGCCGTCGACGACGGCGGTGCCGCGAGCGTCCGCCCGCGCGACGATCGAGCGGACTTCTTCGGCGAGTTGCAGCACCTGACTCGGCAGCGCGGCGTCCGGCGAGCGCCACTCGACGGTCGGCATCGCCCGCCGCAGCCGGACCGGATTCCAGCAGGCCTCGTAGGGGTCGAACTCCTCGTCGAAGGCCGCCGGGTCGACGCCGCGCTCTATCGCGCGCTCGCGGAAGGTCTCGAAGGCGTCGTCCATCCGTTGCTCCCACTCGGCGACGCTATCGACGTAGGGCCACAGCTGGCCCTGGTCGGGGCAGGCGCCGTAGCAAGACCGGCGGTAGAGGTAGGGGCGGGCGCACTCGAGGATCGGTTCGCCGCGGTAGTGGGACGAACTGGCCACGAGCGAGAACGCGGGATCGATCGCCGTCAGTGCGTTGAGCTGGTCGACGACGCTCGACTGTTCGAAGTGGATGTGCGTCCCGGCACAGACCCGAGCGTCGTCGAAGGCCGGGCCGACGATCCGGCGCTGGAGGTCGGTGCTTTGCTTCTCGCGGTACGGGATTTCCGACGGCGGGGCGTACAGCGGCGTCGCCAGCGGGACGAGCCGCTTTCCCCGCTCGCGGGCCGCCTCGACGACGGTCGCGATCCGATCGCGAAACTCCGCGCGGAGCTCCGCCATCGACGTACAGGGGGTTGTCTTGATCTCGAGCATCGGCTCGACGAACTCGGGGTCGATCCCGTCACAGACGTCGAGCAGTGAGTCGGGCGGGACCAGGTCGCCGTCGTCGTCGACGACCCAGTACTCCACCTCGAGGCTGGTTTTCATGGATGTCTCTTGCGCGTGTGAAGCGGTGGCTCTCGAGCGCCGTCGGGGGACGGCGGGAGCCGAGTTGTGGCAGCACCGATACCGAATATCGCACTGCGCTGTACCGCATTCGGTGCCGACGTGGTGCGTCGTGTGTACCGGAAGTGTAGCGCCTATCCCCGTGAACCGATTGAGCTTGCGTACGAAAGTGATAGATTGGGGCGTAGAGGGCCTGTAACGTGCTAGCACACGGGTTTCAGAGAATGTGGTTCGGTACCAGGGAACCCACAATTCAGGGTCGCGCAACCGGCGTTTCGCTCTCTTTCTGTCCCCTCGAGGATCGAAGATCCCGCCCGACTGTCGATCCGTGGGCCCGTGGGCCGAATTTGACTCGTCGTCCGCGCCGTCCCTCCGTCCCTCCGCCGGCTGTGGTCAGCGCCGCCCCACTAACGCCCGTGTCACGTGATTGCGTCGGCGTCTCTGCTGGGTTCTTACCCCTGCAGTAACAAGATACAACCACGTATGAGCGACGACGCAACCGAGACTGCGGACGACGGCGACGCTTCGGTGATCGTGGTCGGCGGCGGCCCCGCCGGTCTGAGCGCGGCCCTCTTTACCGCGAAGAACGGCCTCGAGACGACGGTGTTCGACACGGACGCGACGTGGATGCACAAGGCGCACCTGTTCAACTACCTCGGCATCGGCTCCGTCGGCGGCACGGAGTTCATGGAGACGGCCCGCCAGCAGGTCGACAGCTTCGGCGTCGACCGCCGGCAGGGCGAGGAAGTGACGAGCGTCGAGGAGACCGAGGCCGCCGACGGCTTCGTCGTCGCGACCGAGGCGGGCGAGTACGAGGCCGACTACGTCGTGCTCGCGACGGGTGCGAACCGCGACATCGCCGACGAGTTGGGCTGCGAGTTCACCGAGGAGGACGTGGTCGACGTCGACGTCGACATGGAGACCAGCGTCGATAACGTCTACGCGACGGGCGCGATGGTCCGTCCCGAGGAGTGGCAGGCCGCGATCGCCGTCGGCGACGGCGCCGCCGCAGCACTCAACATCCTCTCGGCCGTTAAGGGCGAACACTACCACGACTTCGACGTTCCCGCAGATGCCGAGCGCGTCTTCGGCGACGCGGTCGCGGAGTAAACTCCCATGTCCGACGAATCCGAATCCACGACGCCGGTCACGCCCGAACTCCCCGATAGCCCGTTCCACACGACGGGCACCGATCACATCACCATCTGGGGGAGCAACGAGGAGGACACCGTCGAATTCTACCGGGATCTCCTGGGGATGCCGCTGGTGCTGCGCCAGCCGAACCTCGACGAC
Source organism: Halopiger aswanensis (assembly GCF_003610195.1). NCBI lineage: Archaea > Methanobacteriati > Methanobacteriota > Halobacteria > Halobacteriales > Natrialbaceae > Halopiger > Halopiger aswanensis. Next base: position 599,106 of record NZ_RAPO01000003.1, read on the forward strand.
CCCTCCCAGACCCACCTGTTCTTCGACACCGGCGACGGCCGCATCCTGACCTTCTTCGTCAGCGACGACCGTCCCTCCGCGCGCGGCCAGCGCGCCGGCGTCGGCGCCGTCCACCACCTCTGTTTCAGCGTCGAACCCGACGAGTACGAGGAGATCATGCAGTCTCTCGAGGAGGCCGGCCACGGCTACAACGTCTTCGATCGGGGCATCTTCCACTCGATCTACACCCGCGACAACAACGGGCTGGTCATCGAACTGAGCGCCGACAAGTACGAGATTCCGAACGACCGCCGCGGCGAGATCCTCGCGAAAGCTCAGGAGCTGCGCGAGGCCGACGGCGCCGAGTACGCCAAGGACGAACACCTCCGGCAGGCGATCGAGGACCTCGGCCTCGAGGTCGTCAAACACGACCTGCCCGACGCCAGCGCCGGCGTCGGTGGTGTCGAATGAACCGCGGCGGCGGCCACCAAGGCGAGAACCCCCATCAGGGGCAGGAACTGGTGACGGCCGGCACCGACCTCGAGGACGCCGAAGCCGCGATCGTCCTCGTTCACGGCCGCGGCGCGACGGCCCGCAGCATCGTCCAGATGGGCAGCGAACTCCACCGCGAGGGCGTCGCGCTACTGGCCCCGCAGGCGGCCCGGCGCACGTGGTATCCGAACTCGTTCCTCGAGCCGGTCGAAAAGAACGAGCCCGGCCGCACCTCGGGCCTGCAGGCGATCGAGGACGCCATCGACGAAGCGAACGAGGCCGGCATCCCCACGGAGCGGCTCGTGGTGCTCGGTTTCTCGCAGGGCGCCTGCCTCTCGAGCGAGTACGTCGCGCGCAACCCGCAGCGCTACGGCGGCCTCGTCGCCTTCAGCGGCGGTCTCATCGGGCAGGAAATCGATCCCGA